>JAABRD010000068.1 GCA_011391085.1 Thiotrichaceae bacterium
GGTGACTCCCCCCGCGGCGTGGATGACTCCCCCCCGCGGCGTGGATGACTCCCCCCGCGGCGTGGATGACTCCCCCCGCGTGCGGGGGGGGTTGGGGGGGTACAAGAGAACAGGAATACTACTATATTTGAACGGTGATGTATATGATGTATGTGAGTAACAGAATGAGAGAAACAACGTGTATTGATCCCCCGCGACGTCTCTTTTTCTCATCACACTCATCACATACATCATAGTTCCAACTGGTCACCCACATTGTATCGCTACCCCAAAACCCGTTTTGGGACTCCAACGTAGCACAGTATGAAAACACATTAATTACACTATCAAATTCAGGTAGTGTTGTACAAGTAATGGTATAGCAGTTTTGGAGTACGGAATTAATTCCGCTGGAGTACGGAATTAATTCCGCTGGAGTACGGAATTAATTCCGCTGGAGTACGGAATTAATTCCGCTGGAGTACGGAATTAATTCCGCTGGAGTACGGAATTAATTCCGCTGGAGTACGGAATTAATTCCGCTGGAGTACGGAATTAATTCCGCTGGAGTACGGAATTAATTCCGTTAGAGTACGGAATTAATTCCGCTTGAAACGGAATAAATTCCGTACTCCAAAACCCATTACCATTACCTCTATAACACTACCCAAATTCATGTAGAGAACATATTCTTATGAGTAATCAACACACAATCGTTATCCTTACCGCCCTGCCCTTAGAATATGAGGCGGTCGTTGATTGTTTGGAACCGCGGCCGATGGTGAAAAAGGAAATCGAGAAGGAAACCGGCTCGATCTACGAGATTGAGTATGTCATGCCCAATGAAACACATTGTAAAGTAGTTGTTTATCGTCTGTCTGAGAAGGGCAATTATAACGCCATTCATGAAACGTTGCAGGCCATAGAAAAATTTTCTCCAACGTATATGTTCTTTGTCGGTATTGCATGTGGTCTAAAAGATGTTCAGTTCGGTGATGTTGTGGTTGCAGATTCTGTGGATGACTATGAATCTGGTAAGAAAGAAGAGAAAGGTTGGGAGGCGCGGGGGACAAAAAAACATTCATCTCCTGACCTGAAAAAATTGGCAGAAACTGTTGTCGCTGATCCCCAACGTTTAAAAGAATTTTGCAGAGATCAACAACACCCTTGTAAAGTCCTGGTTGGTCCGATTATTTCTGGTGAAAAATTGGTGGCCGCGCAAGATTTTTTAAAGAAATTACAGAAAACTTACCCTGATGCGTTGGCAACAGAAATGGAGGGTTTTGGTTTTTTGAAAGCGCTTGATGGAAAAGCACGAATTGTAGAGGGTATCGTCATTCGGGGAATATCTGATTATGGAATTGATCAAGCTAAAGCAAAGGCCCAAGGCAAGCGAGAGATTGCGGCCCGCCACGCGGCTGCTTTTGCTTTTGTGATGCTAGACGAACTTTTTAGTAAACAGCAACAGCAATCGTACGCTATGCCAGACAAACTTCCCAATAAACAGCAACAACAACCTTCCACGCCGATTTGGACGAGTTTCTATATTGGCCTCCCAATGCTTCCATTTATGTTTGAGAGTCTTATTCGACTTGTATCGTTCGGCCAATTCACCTTCGATACCTTCAACATCACGACGTTGGTGGCTACCGTGGGATTTATTTGCCTGTTTGTTCATCAAACACTGGTCTGTCATTGTTCACTGGAGAATGAGAAACCGTGTGAGAGGCCTGGTGGTGTCATTATGGTGTTTTTCGTATTTGCGGTGTTCTGTCTTCTCTTCTTTACCCTCATGGTTGTTTTGACGACAAACAGTCCCAAAATTAGAGTGGACCAAGAGGTACAAGACTTCTTTAAGAGTCTTGTGCTTGTTTTTTCACTGTTGCCCATCACTGCCGCTATCATGGCACAACGTACCTACAAATTGAAGGTTAAAATATGAACCGGACAAAATTTTTGGCGACCATTACGCTCTTAATTGTTGCAACCAGTGTCATTGGTGCCTTGCTTGTAACATATCTAACCGAAAACATCACGGTTTGGAAAACAGTGTTGTTATTTGCCATTTTGGTGATAACCCAACTCATTTCTGTGGCCCTTTTGAGGGAACTGTTTCCACCCCTTTATAGGGTTGCTATCGTGGGTTTCCCCGCCTCGGGAAAAACGACTCTCTTGACACTAATATTTCAGCAAATTTTTGCTGGGACGCTACCCGGTCTTTCGGCAGAACCGCGTGGAAAAACGACTGCTGACCGGGTTTTGGCCGACATCAAGAGACTTGAAATAGGTGAAAGTCTGGGGCCTACCACGGATCAAGATTTATTCGCTTATCGTACCGATATTATCCGCACCAATTTCTTTGGCTACAAGCGTCGCTACAAAGTTGAAATTGGGGACTTTCCAGGCGAAGACAGCGATGGGTTTACCAGAGGACGGGGAAAGCCGTTGTTTTATGAGACCCCTTTCTTTAGATGGGTGATGGAGGCAGATGCTTTTGTTTTCGTGATAGACTCGACTTGGACCCTGATTCAAGATAAGAATGGGGATGATAAGGAGGCGGTGAACTCCTATGTTGAACAAATGACCCAAGCCTTCCAGATTGCATGGAACAAGCTGAAAGCCTATCATACCGAGGGAGAGGCTGACCTTCCCAATAAACCGCTTTTTTTGATTTTTACCAAGGCTGATTTATTTAATGTGACGTCCAGCGTGGCCACAGATGATGCAGTCATTAAAAAACTCATGCAATTGGGTTTTGGTAAGCCGGTACCAATCGAACAAATCACCGAAATTGACAAGACGGCCTTTGAGATTGGAAAGCGTCGTATTACTGAGGAACTGTTTCATGAGTTAATCAGTTTCTTCCGCCAAGAAAGTCGCAACTTCAGTAGTTACGAGACTTACGATTTTGTCAGTTGCTTTTCCCTAATGGATGGGAAACGGCTGGGGCTTCCTCAGTTGATAGATAAAATCTTGCCTAAATAAGGAACTCAAACTCGCAGAGAAACCTTTGAAATCTTCAAGACCTCAAAGGTTTCTGTCACATATTCACACAATCAACACACAACCATAACTTTCAAAGAAGGGTAGTAGTGATTTAAACCTGACAGATCTTTTAGACCTGTCAGGTTTATGCCAACTATTTTGCGTAATATGATTTGACAGACTAAAGAGGAGATTAAAGATGCTAACCAAATACATTCATGCCGCTTTACGTCATGCCCATTATGAAATTCTTGAAGATCGCACATATTATGGAGATATCCCCGGTTTCCAAGGCGTTTATGCCAATGCCAACACTCTCGAAGGATGTCGGGAACAACTTCAAGAAGTGCTAGAAGGTTGGCTTATACTTGGGTTGCGTCTGGGTCACCACTTACCAGAAGTGGGTGGTCTTAGAATAGACCTCGTTACCGAGGAGACCCTATAATGCCTCCTTTCACACCTATTACGAGACGAAAATTAATTCAATTTCTCAAAAAATTAGGTTTTCAAGGTCCATATTCCGGAGGCAACCACCAATACCTGGTTAAGGGTTCACTGAAATTGGTCATTCCTAATCCGCATTCTGAAGACATTAGCAGGTCTCTGTTAAATAAGATATTGCGACAAGCAGGTATAGACAAAGACGAATGGGAACGTCTATAAAAACCCGTGCGACCAGTATCAAGGTGGGTAGAAAAACGGGAAATAAAAATACTCCTGTGACCAGCTTAAGAACAGACCCTTGAAGTCTTCAAGACTTCAAAGGTCTCTACCACAAACTTTTAATATAATCAAAACACATCCATACTGTTAAAGAAAGAAGGAACATTGACTATGAAATATCAACACACATCCATCTTAACCACTCTTATTTGCTTTGGCTTATTTTTGTTGATGGGAATCAGTAACGTTGTCTTTGCGGAGACATCTCCTGTCAATTCCCCACTGAAAATTTTCAAGATCGAAGACGGCGCTACCCCCCCGAAAACGGCTATTTGTCTTGTTGTCCAAGAGAAAAATATTTTCTGTATGTATGACAACAAATACCGGGACAATGCCAATGATCCTACTAAAATTTTTGATAGTGACACTGGTAAACTGGTGCCAACAACAAAGGCAGAAAAGGCAAAAAAGAATAATGAAAAGGTTACTGATGTAGCGGAGAAGGTCAGTGCCTGGCTACAAAAAGTCAACCCCAATCAAGAATCTCCTACGATAAAAGATATTTCAGAACAATTTGCCGCTTTTGAACGCGGCGAAGTAAACATCGATGTGACTCTATTTAAGACGATGCAAACACCAACATTGGTTGAAGCATCATGCCAAACCAAATACAACACCGTTGCCCCCTTAATCACCTACGAAGCCTTCGCCCTCTTCGTCCATGATTTGATACAAAAACCAACTACCCCATCTCTCATCAAAGACTTTTGTGATAGTAATCCAGCTACCGCCCTGGTCTTCCTGGACGGACGGATCTTGCCATTGTTACAAAATCCTGAGATGGTCAAGCTGTTGAATGATGAAAAAGTTCGAACATTTTTGGAATCAGTAAAAAGCAACGATGGTTTTCTTGCCCTTTTCAACCCGGATACCACAAAAAATTCAACTCTCCCAAAAACTTTGGAAATTCTGGGAAAACCAGATGTCCTCGAACAATTGAAAAAGGACGAGGTGGTGAATCTTCTTAAAAATCCTGAAGTGGTGAAGGCTTTGGTTGACAAAGAGTTTCCCAAAAAAATTAACGAGGCTATAGAGAAATACTCGGAAATTAAGACTCTGCTTTCAAGCAACCAGGAAATATTAAAGGCGACGCAAACATTGCTAGAGAATGCTAAGAAGGGATTATCGTCAGAAACTTTGCCAAAATCCATTGTCGATGGAGTTTCGAATACCTTTGCCGAGAAATTGACCCCACTGGAAGATAAACTTGAGGCCCTTAATAAGGCTTCTCATGAAACATCTCCAAAATCACCACCCACTTTTGAAACACTTCCAGAATCACAAATTATTCTGGCCATTGTTGTTGTTTTTTCAGTGATAGTTGTCCTACTAGGATTCTTTTGGATATATGAACACTACCAATGGAAGGGTGTACTGATTGATGAAGATTCAATCATTCGTAGTAAATTTGTTGAACTCAACAAGGCACAATCTGAGTTTAATTCTAAACTCAAGAACACACCAGAACAAATAAGAAAAATTCTGAGTCTTCTAGCCACTCAGAAGACGACACCTGAGAGTCCCCCCCCAAATCTTCCAGGAGGAGAGGAGACTGGAATAGGCGACACTTCCAAAATTCAACCCCTGGCTGTCAATGCGCCAACAGACGCGGTGGCCCCGTGTCAACCACCGCAACCTCAACTGGTTACTGCCGAACAAACCTTGTTGTTGGAAGTGTCTGACAAGGTGACTGCATTGGTTCATTACCAAACTCAACAACAATCTCTTTTGGCAACCCAACAAATGTTTGCATTGGGGATGTTAGAACAGATCAATCTCTTCAAGATGGCCCTGACTAATTATCAATTGGAAAAACAATATGTTGAGATAACGGAACATCTGAATTTCCTGCGTCAACAAAGTCAGGACATTCTCAGCCGATTGCCTGCCGAATCACTTTGGCCCCTGCTAGAGAAATCGTCACAGACAATCTCGCAAGTGGCGAATGATCTCCAGACACTCTTGACTGTCCCTGTGACTTTGAACGGGTTAACTCAATCTTTGGTTGATACCAGAGAGGAACTGAAGACGGCTTTGACAGCGTCTCAAAATCAGATGGTGCAATCTCTGGAACCACTAGATGAAAAAGTAGCAGAGATTGACAAATTGCTAAAGTCGAAAAAATCATGGGAAGAGGCCGTGTTAACCCCTGTGAAAGGATTCATCACAGAGTCTCAAACACAGCAACAAACTTGGATGACACAATCTCTGGAATCTCTAAGTAAAAAAGTGGTAGAGATTGATGACAGGCTAAAATCGCCAAAATTATGGGAAGCGGCTGTGTTAAAACCCGTGAAAGGGTTCATCGAGACCACCCTGGATTTTTATAAACAACATGAAGCCGAAAAATCTCGTCGAGAGGCCCTGGAACGAGACCGCGACGCGCTATTGACCATGCTTAACAAGCGATTTGGTTTCCTCAACCTTGACCCGTCCAAGGTGTCACAGATTGCTACCACCTGGGCAACACAGCCCAGGACCTGGAGTTGGTCACAAACCTCCTTATGGCAACAATTGGCGATTTGCCGCGACCTTCTCCAACAACTTCGACAACGAGAAGTGGCAGCCGATATTCAAGAAATTTTGACCTTGTTATTTGAGAAAGACCAACAGTTCCTCACCCACTGGGAGACCTTAACTTCTCAAAACTTCGACAGCCACGCGCAGATGTGGAATTTCTTACGAACTTTGGACGGTGGCAAATGGCTTAATCGTCTCTTCCGTACAACGGACTTGCTACACACTTACTTTACTGACAAACCGCAGTTGCGTGAACTGGCCCAGGGGTTGACTACGACTAAAGGTCTTCTCACTCTGGTTCTAACAGAAATGGGAATACGCCTTCGGGAACCGCCTAAATTGTTAGAAAATGTACCCAACGACATTCCAGATAAGTCCAGGAACTATGTCCCTTCTCCCCTACTTAAAAAACTGGTCAAATCGAAAGTAGTCGAAAAAGCCAAAACGGCCCCCCACTTGATAGTTGACATCGAGGCGTATGGCTTTATCACCGCCGAGAATTTACAACCTGAAATACGAGTAGTGGTATTTAGTCAAGCCGAGTGGTAACAATTGGACGAGAGACTAACGCCGGTGGACGAGAGGCTTCAGCCGGTGGAGTGGAGGCTTCAGCCGGTGGACTAGAGGCTTTAGCCGGTGGACTAGAGGCTTCCGCCGGTGGAGTGGAGGCTTCCGCCGGTGGACTAAAGGCTTCAGCCGGTGGACTAGAGGCTTCCGCCGGTGGACTAGAGGCTTCCGCCGGCTGGCGGTAGGCACACTCCAAAGTTCAAGAGTATGGGGACGCCTACTGCCAGCCGGCTAAAGCCTCCACTCCACCAGAGTCGGGCCAGCCGGCTAAAGCCTCCACTCCACCAGAGTCGGGCCTACCGGCTAAAGCCTCCACTCCACCAGAGTCGGGCCTGTCCCCCGGCTGAAGCCTCTAGTCCGGCATTGGGCCGGCTGAAGCCTCCAGACTACTAACAAACTACACCATCACCACCTCAACCAAAACTTTTGGAGTCAACACACTATGACTATACGTCTTACTTATACTCTAGCCCTCTTGCAAGCTATCCTCTTGACCGCCATACTGATTCTCAACCCCTGGTGGTCTGCCGGCGGACGCGACACTTCAGTCGAGATTGTCAAAAAGCCTGAAACTGACGGACCCCCGATAATAATTCATCGCAACCTCACTGCCGCTGATATGGTGGGGAGGTATGATCAAACGACTGAAAACTACACGACAACACCCCCCACCGGTATTTCTTTCTTAGAAGAGGTAGAACAACTCATTGTCAATTTGACAAATGAACAACGTCAGAACAAGAAATTGCCCGAATTACAGCTAGATACTTCATTACGAACAGCCGCCCGAAGCCACAGTGTGGATATGCTAGAACGTGACTTCTTTGACCATACCAGTCCCGATGGCTACACGCCATTTGACCGAATTGCAATTATCCACCGCACCCTCATTGGCACAGTGGGAGAAAATATTTGGTCAGGCCAAGGATTCCAGCAAAACGACGCCAAACAATTAACCGGAAAGGTGGTAAAGGATTGGTTAGGAAGCCCAGGCCACCGTGATAACCTCCTCCGTGACAATTACACCCATATTGGTGTCGGAGTGGCCAGCAAGGGGGACCTCATTCGAATCACCCAAAATTTTGCCTCTGTTCAGGCATGGTTTCAAGAGGCCCTGCCCTTAGATGATATAAAGCAAGGGGGAAAATTTTCGTCGCTGGCCACCAGGCCCGAGTTACAAAAAACGCCGCCTGTCAAATATGAATATTGGTTATCTGACAAAGGGGTCGCTGCCAAAGCGCCGCTTGACATCACTGACACACAAATCAAGATCGAACCTGGCACCTATCGGTTACGGTTATACTTTGAAACCGTGGCCGACAAAAAGACCAGCAAAAAGGGAGTAACCAGTTATGTTATCTATAGTGGACCGCAAGTGGTGGTGAATAAAGAATAGAGTAATATTCCCCTAAACTGGTACGATTCCCACTGGAGCGCAATAAGAATTATTGCGACGGCGCGAAGCGCAATAATTCTTATTGCGTTCCAGCATGATAACCATTTCAACTTTTCGGTAGTGATGCAATCTGGGTAAAATATCGTGAGGTTTCTCTTCGGTCTGGAACTGTGATTTATATGATTAAATGAGGGCTATGAAAGGAGGCTTGACGAATCAGAGTCCATCTGAAAATCATTCTAATCAGAGTTCAGACAATGAACCCACATTGCCTCACTACCAACTTTTCTAACCCTGTTAAAGATTAGGAAAGTTAATTTAACTCAAAACTATGACCGACAATGAACTAAACCAACAACTTCAAAAAGCCAGGGTGTTGATAGACACCGGTAATTACGACAAACAAAACCGGGCTAAAGTGTTACTCAATGAGATTATTCAACAAGCCTCTGGCAGTCAGTCTGCTGTGGAAGCACGTTGTCTTTTGACCGAATCACCAGCAGGCAGATGTGTTGCCCCACGGCCACTGGAAGATACGAAAATTGCGACTGAATTGCAAACGCAGTGGGCTAGTATTCATTCTTTACGACATGCCCAATTGACCAGTTTCATTGAAAAAGTATTTGCAGTCACCTTGTCTGCTGGGCACACCCTGTCTCGGTTGCGTAAGGAAGTGATTCAAAAACTGGAGAACTGGATGAATGAGCTTCTCATGGAAGCGGAACCTTCAACAAGAGACAGGATGAATGAACCTGTCATTGAATGGGTCAACGCCATTCATAACCATCCCGATTTTCAACAAGCCCTGCAACCTGCCTTAGACAAGTGGCAAATGGCAATGTTTACTCAACAATTTGAGAAAGTGGCCACTAAAATTCGTGAAGTCCTCCGTAACTGGGAAGTGGACCAGGCACAATCATGGTTAACTGAGATTTGTCAGGGTAAAAATTGGCCGCCTGCACTCGATTTACAACATGAAATTGATGAAGTTCGAGAAACGAAAACACGTTTAGAGACGCTTTGGGAAGAGATTCCTAAACCTGATAACTGGTCACAAATAGCGATTTTATTGGAACGTCAACAGAAGTTAGTACCCTTTTTGACAACCCCTGCTGAACCCTTGCAAGTGGTCAACTCTGTTCCAAATATCCAATATCCTCCGCCTCTTGCGTGGCAGGTAAATATTGCAGACCGGTGGCAACAACGGCAAACACAACTCAAGAATTTTCTCCAGCAACGTGCTGAAGCTTGTCAAACTTTAGCCGCGGTGCGAGAATTTTACCAACAATTTGACCAGATAGGTGCCCTTGTGGTTGCCCTTTGGCCCGCGTATGAACCAGATTCCAATTGGTTTAAACCAGCCTGGGAAACGTATCAAACGGACCATGACAAACAATTACTCACAGTCTCTTCCGTAGCACAATTAAAACAATTGCATGACAATGTGTTGGTCGAAACGAATGGTCTGCCTGAATGGTTAGCCATCAAATTGCAAAAACGGGCCAAGGACATTTCTCGTCTGATTGCATCCTGGGAAGCCATGGTCACGGGTGCTTACGTGATGGAAACCAGGCCTCTGGAGGCGTCGCTGGTGCCCACTGCACTGGCACTGGCCATTCAGCAACATCAAACATTGTTGCAACAATTTGAGGAGGCCATCCAACACTGGGATATTGACAAATTTTTGCATCTATATACCCAAGCCCAAGCCACTCAATCCACTATGCCGGGTTATTACGGGACCTTGGTAAAACATTCTGATACCCTAAAAGAACTGGCTTTCCTCGCCACGCGGCCCCCTTTTAATGGTTTTCAACAAGCGGCAACTTGGTGGAAACAGTGGCAGTTGACGGAGGCCGATTTACCTCCTCAGGCCCTTGAACAATTGCCAAGTTTTACCGAACAATTGACTCAAATTGCGGCTATCCGTCAACAACAATGGTTCGCCCTCCTAGACCAAAAACTTGCAGAGGACTCTCTGACTCATTCAGAATGTCAAGATATTGCAATCTCCCTGGAAATTTGGCAAGATACAAACATGTCATTGCGCAAATATTTTCAAGATTTCCACCGTCGGGCTTGCTACTTATTTGCCAAAGAACAGATAACTATGCGACAATGGCAACCGGCTAAAGAGGCCCTGACCGAATTTGTTGAATTGGGAGGCGCCCGTGCCCAATTTGATCAACTCTCACTGGTCTTGGAACTCAAACAAGCCGAAGTCGAGGCACCCGCCAACTTGGCAGACCTTCTTTGGCAACAATGGTTTCTTGTGGTTGATACTTTGCACGGGCAACAAATATGTGAATTATTAGAGATTGCGATTCAACACAGTTGGCAAATTCAAGAGGATGGGAAATTATCCAAATTGTTAGAATTAAGCCAACGTCTGCCCGTTACACAACGTTCGGAAACCTTGAAGGTATGGATAAATTGGTTGACAATAGAAAGCAATTTGGCCAAAGAAATGACTTCCACGGACCTTTTGAATTTGGTAAAATTGGTATTTACTCAAGAAGGGCGACAAATACGCGATAGTCTGCGGCAGCCGGTTCAACGACTGGTCAAACAATGGCAACAGTCTCCAGACCAACAGTTCTTGTTTGCCTGGTTTTATCACGCCAGTCAACAAGTGCAACCGCCTTTATTTAGAGAAGCGACAGATCCACTGGAACAACTGTCAAACAAAAGCATCCAGCAGGTTAAACAGATAGAAGACTCTCTTCGTTCTAGTGTCGATTTTGAGGAAACCGAATGGGTTGCCATGCAGAACCGTATTCGTACAGAACAAGACCAATGGCAAAGACTCCAAGGTTATTTTGACTTGTTACCGTTTTCCATACCCAGGCCTTCGATTCAACCGGTTGGGCAATTGCGTTCTCTGAACCTGCTAATAGACAAGTTAGCCCAAGTGAAAAGCGACCTGGCAAAGTTAGAAGATGCAGATTTACGTGAGGATAAATACCAAAGTCAACTATTAGGAGTACGCCATCTGCTTATCAAGCATCTCAAGGGGTTTGCAGTCGAAACGCCGTGGCGAAACCGTTTGGAAAGGTTGGAACGTTTGAAGGGGGTAAATTTTCCCTTCTCACAATTTAAGAAGGCGGCCCTGTCTTTTGGGCAGGAGGACATTGACTATTTTTCTTCTAAACTGACTGACATGCAAAAATATGTCAGTGACCTAATCCAACAGTTTGAACAAACTGGCTTTGTTGGACGCGGTCTGTGGCAACAACTATCTAAAGACTGTTGGCAGTTGGCCTGTAAAGAGGGTGGCATATTCTTACCTATGCCTGACTCGCCAGATTTACGGGCATTACGAGAAGCGTTGACCACACTGGTACAAGAAGAGAAACAATTTGTTCAACAATTGGCTGAACTGTACCAAGAGGCTTTAAAGACTCGTGTTGCATCTGGCAGTGTGGGCTTGGATGTCAGTCAATCCCGCTACCAGCCGTTTTTTGCCACCTTTCCAGAAAAGGCACCGACAACCAGAAAATGTGATCGTTTCTTTGATCAAGCCATACATCAAGAACCACAGGCGACTTTACTGAAACAAAAACAGAGTATAAACTGTGTGCCGTCTTGGGCAAAAGATAAGGTTTCTTTACTGAAATAGTGCGTATGTTACGCGCCGCTTTTTTAAAGGGTGGATATTTTTCCAAATCGTGTACGAGACGTGTTCTACTTTAAGAATAACTAAACAAAGAGGATTTTTTATGTTACTACGACTTTTACTATTGATGATGTGTTACCTCTCAATGCCTCAAGTGTTCGGTGAAGAGGTCAACTTGAACGTGGTTTTTCTGATTGATCAATCGGGTAGTATGTACGGAGTGGATACGAATCACGCTTTAGCCAATGACCCGAAAGGAATAAGAATTTCCATCGTTCAAGAAGCGATTAAGCGTCTAGCTAAACAAGTGCGAGGAACCACCATGATACACCATGTCTCGGTCATCGAATTTGGTGGCGATGCTAAACGGGGAAAACGAGATATTTCTGTGGTGGTGTCAAATTGTGAATTACAATATGACCCCCATCACCCTGGTCAAACCCTTCCCAAGGTGGGTTCGTGCAGAGAAGTAGAACGTTTGCAGGCCAAACATTTAAACGATACACATACTCATCTGGCGTTGAAAGCCACTTTGGCAGAATTTCAGAAACTGAAAACCAAGGGCACCTCTGCACAAACGAAATTATTACTCATCACTGATGGTCGTCCTGACAAACAAGGAATGAATTTGGAAACGTTGCGTAACGAGATTAAAAAATATGCTAACGACATGAAACAATTGGGCATAGGCATAGATGTGTGGGTTATCGGTCTCTACGATACCACAAATTACTGGGATACCGGTGACGGTGACTTTTGGGAACAGTTGACCGAAGAGGTCGGTGGCCGTGACCGCGCAGGACTTCCGAAGGCCCGTCTCGCCTTGCAGGCTTCTGATATGGAAAAGCGGGTGAAGGACATTGTTGACGAATGGTTAGAGGCTAAAACAGCTTCCGTGGTCGGCACAGAACATCACATTCGTCCTTACCTAAAACGAATTACCTTCAATGTGAAATTTCAGACGACAGGTTCCGAGGTTAAGATCACTTATCCTGATGGTCAGTTTAAACCAGTGGTACCAGAACCAGATGGTTCCCCAGGAGGTCGTACGGTACCGTCGATTATCCCCAATCCCCTGCCGGGGACTTACAAAATCGATGGACCTCGGTCAACCTCCATAACAGTGGAAGAGGAATTACCCACAGCCCAACTTATTGCCCCTGTAGGTAGCGTTAACCAAGGGGTGGCCAATCGCATCGTTTTTCAAGTGAGGCAAGAAGGACAACCGTTGGCAGTATCGTCCAACTGGCCGATAACTGCCAAAATTAAAATTACTACACCTTCTGGCAAGGACGAAAAGTTACCAGATGCGGTTAAAGTTGAAAACGATGGCACCGTTGCCGTTGCCTGGACCCCCACCGAGGTAGGAGATTATAAGATGGATTTTGAAGGACAATTTGAAGTGCAAGTAGATGACAAAGGCACGAAACAACTGTATGACTTAGTGAACAAGAACGAGGCCAGTGGTAAAGTCACGGTATTGCCCTACACGCCTGGACCTGGACCAACTTCTGTCGTTCCACCTGATTCGCTTTGGCTACATTTGGAGGATCCGGTACCTCAAAAAGAACTTAGTATTTCCAATTGGGGAGGTGAAACGACGCCCATTCAACTATCTCTCTATGAAGGTGAAAACCCTGTTACTGATCTCAAAAAACTGGTCAATGATCCAGCCCTTTGGTTAACTCTACAAGTCATGGACAAATCGGGGGTCCCATTTGACCCAGAAGCAAAGATTCCCATAAAACCCACTGAAGCTGGCAAATGGGTAGCCGAGGTGCCGTTAACCATCAAAACAGACGATACGAAAAAAGGTCAGAAAGCCCTGGACACCTTACATTTTAAAATTATTGAGTTTACTAAACAACTGCCGGAAGGGCGAACCTTAGAAGGCATTTTCCTGCCGCCCGAAGTTGAAACACATCGGATTGCGGGAAATCCCATGACCGTGGCAGACATTGAAATCTGGCAAATTGGGGGGTGGCTGTTCTCGGTGTTCCTGGTTTTGGTGTTTTTATTGATAGGAGGTGCCGTCCTCTTTGGCGTGTTTTATTTAGTCTTTCCCTGGGTCAGTATTCGTGGAGAAGACCGCGATCGTCCAGTGTCCCTATTGATTTATGATGGCGTTGAAGACCCCGGCATGACATTGCCCGCGGTTAAACAGCCCATTACAGGGCAACGTTCTGTTTCACTAGATGGGCGAGAACTGTCCGGTGGGGGGATGTGGTCAAAAACGGCTGAATATTTTCATATCCAACGTCGTCCCAACGAAGGTTCTCCTCTTGTCGTGTTACGGTACCGTTGGGCAGGGGAGAAAAAAGAAGTTACGCATGAAACTCATCTGATCGGGAATGCCCCCAAAACTTTAGAGGGGTTATCAGAAGGGAATTATATGGTGGCGTTAGAGTATTAGTAATTGGTAGTGATGCAATCTGGGTGATAGACACTTCCCCCCGGCCCCTCCCCCAAAGGGAGAGGGGAGAACGGCGTAATCCGTGGTTTTCTCCCCGCACCCGGAGGGAGAGGGGCCGGGGGTTATGGTAAACATATCACCCACATTGCATCACTACCTAGTAATTCACTTTATCTGGTCATGAGAGTCTAAGTTTCTTCCAGAAACCTAGTTTCTATGGCTTTTTGGGTAGTGATGCAATTCTTTGTGATATTCAGGTTGCCCTCACCCCCGGTTCCACGCCTGGAGGGCGTGGGGAGGAGGGCGGCACCAATGGTTTTCTCCCCACGCCTACGGGCGTGGGGCCGGGGGTGAGGGGAAACATATCACCCACATTGCATCACTGTCGTTTATTTTAACCAAGGAACTCAAACATGGCAATTCAAGCACTCGTCATGGGCTTCGGTGGTACTGGCGCCCATATTCTGACTTACTTAAAAGAAATCGCCGTCCTGAAACACGGTAAGAAACCAGACAGTCTCAAATTCCTGCTGTTTGACACCATTGCAGGTTGGGCACCAGGCAAAACGGTGCAAATTATCGGTGGTGTAGGAGAAGAAACCCTAGCAGAAGGTCATGAAGAAGGGACGTCGTTAGATAATGTCAGCGAATATTTTTATTTGCAAGACCAACATCCCACGCTACATGACTATGTTTATCAACTGTTGGCGGAAGGGGCTACCAGTGTGAATGACTATCCTCATTTGAAAGACTGGTTACACACTCCCTGGCTAGGTCAACGCATTCCCAAAGACCGTTTAAATGTCAAAGATGGCGCGGCCCAACAACGACAAATTGGACGGTTTGCGATGTTTCAAAATGTGCAAGCGATAGTCAGTCACCTGGAACGTGCCCTACACGAATTACAAAATCAAGCCCACGGTGCTACCGTCAGCGTGTGGTTGATTGGTTCATCGGCAGGTGGAACAGGGGCTGGGTCTTTACTGGATGCGGCCTTTATGACCCGGTTAGTGGCGGCCCGTCTCGGCATCGGCATTCAAGTCAGCGGAGTCATCGTCTTGCCCAGCATTTATGCAGAAAAACCAGGTATCAGTGATGCCCGCGCCTATAGTCTATTTCGGGAATTAGACCGTCTTCAAGAAGTGGAAATTCGCACTCAAGACCGTTACCTGGTCAACAATCGTCAAGTCTCTTCTGAAGTGAGTTACGATGCCACCAGCCAACATCGGGCCATGGTGGAAGCAAAGTTATTTGACAATTTATTTTACTTGGGCACTGCTTGCCGAAATGACAATGATCGCGAAGCCTTTTTTAGTTCTGTGGCCAACGCATTAGACCCCTATTTGGACGAAGGACAAGGACGTGAGTTGCTACAAAATTCGATCAACGAAATTGGCTTTGCCGCCGCCTCCTTCGGGGCCGCCCGTTTATATGTGCCTCAAGAAACGTATGCAGAATTATTTGCTTGGGAAGAGGTACGTGAATTTCTGATGGCCCTGACCGCCCCTAAAGAAGAGGGCAAACAAGTCACGGACGTCTATGCGGGAGAGAAGGCCGATCGTCAAACTGGGGCAATCACCAAGGTGAAGAATTTGTTGCCATTGTTTG
The DNA here is from genome assembly GCA_011391085.1 of Thiotrichaceae bacterium. GTDB lineage: Bacteria > Pseudomonadota > Gammaproteobacteria > Beggiatoales > Beggiatoaceae > JAABRD01. The sequence continues at coordinate 15,808 of JAABRD010000068.1, forward strand.
AGAAACTGTTAGAGTTGAAAGGCAAAACACCAGAACAAATGATTGGTTTTGCCAAACAGACGTTAGAACCACAAACTATCGTCAACCAATGGTATCAGTTGGGGGCAGTGGGAATTGTCGACGTGCATCTCTCGCCTGCCGAACGACAAAAAGCCGTCTTGGCCTATACCAATCCGTATTTTTCTCTCCGAGAAGCCAATCGTGATCGCGTGACCATCACAAATATTGAGGTGAAAACCTATAAAGAATCTCAAAAAGCAGGTCATGCTAAAGAAGACCAAACGGCTTCACGGGATCGCTTCGCCCAAGAGTTGGGACACCGGACCGAACGGTATAAACAGACTGGACAAGGCACGTTTGAGGAAGGTCGTCAATTTATTTTGAAGACGTTGTCTGACCATCTGGCTGGCAAAATAGATACGCTGATTCAAGAAGAGTTCGACCGTTTCCCTCAAGTAGCCTGGGACACTGCCACTCCCGCCACTGGAACGGTGATGACCCGTCTTTATCAAGAATTGCGGGAAATCATTACCCCTGGAGGACCATTAGAGACCATTTCGGCCATCCTCACCACGTTTTTGAATGCCCTTGATACCGAAGAAAATCTGCGTAGCCATCAAGTCACCAATGAAGTCAATACGTTGCGCAATCGTAATCCAACCTTCATGGATAAGTGGGGAACTTGGGTAGAGGAACCACAGGTGCGGGCCCGCGAAGAATGTGCAAAATACATTCAATGGTATCAAAAACGCGGCCTCTTCAAGGACCTGCAAGGGTTGATTAAACAGGTCCAACAACGGTTCGCCGATTGGGCCGAAGCATTTCGTCGGGCCCTGGAAGATTTAGCTTTAAGTGTTCCAGGCCGCCTGTCAGCCCTAGAAACAGTAAATTTACAACATCTCACTCGCTTGCAAGGTCGTCTCTATCGATTGGCCAGAAATCGGAGTGCGTTAATCAGTTGCGAACCAGAACTCCCTGGCGGCGGACGTGATGAAACCATGCAAGGCTATCGTGAAGAATTGCGCCGTTATGCCGTAGGAGAAAGAGAGAAGCGGTTGGCTTACCAGTTGTTAGTCGAAACCCACTGGCAACTTCAGCGTCCCCGTGGCATCCCCCAGGTGGAATTGGTAATGAAAATGGGCCAGACGGAACGCACGTTTAGCAGTGGTCAAAGTCTCCGTCTGCTACATCAAGAATTACATGATCACTTCCGCCGCTTTGTTGATAATGAAATGGGGAAACGAGACATTTTTGATTACTTGTTGTATGCCCAAAACCAACGGAATGTGTCATCGGCCCATATTGCTAGATTACTGGATGGTGCCTGTGCAGTGTTATTGCAAACCACTGGCACTGTACCCACGGTATCTTGGGTGTATAACAACCCCAAAGACCCTCTCAAAACGAATTTGATTACCAGTTTGGGGGTGGAATTAACCAAAATTCATCCTAAAACGGATCAGAGTGAGAAGAACATTTATTCTGATCGCCAGTCATTGACGCTTCTTAAAATCGCCAAACCTGCACCGGCTGAAGTTATCAATATCAACCAATGCCGAGATGCCTACATGAAAGAACAGATAGAAATGGTATCGGGCAATTTCAAACGTGATGAAGCGTTATATCGGGCCCAGGTCTATCATCCATTCCGTGCCGAATTGGAAGCGTGGTATATGGAACGTCGGCAAGCCCATTGGTTAAGTCAGACCCTCAAACCAGAGGACCAAATCTCGCCCAAATTGACTCGATTACTAGAACATCCTGACATGATGCAGGCTTTTGTTTATTGCATTGCCACTCAGGTGGTGGAAAAAGATCAACAACGGCAAATTTGGGTGTTTCATAATGCTGTGTTGAATAAAGACCTCGAACTGACAACCACCGAAGAAGCCACTGCGGATGTGGTCCGGGCGGCGGTGGTGTTTATATTGCGTCAGCAAGAAGGGAAGCCGCGTAGCATGGTGAAGATCACCTTCGACCATGCCATGCAAAGTGTCACCAGTGCCGCACAACGAGAAGGCAAGAACCGAGATGACTTGGTAGAAGCCTTTGTCGGTAAAATCAATAGTGTGGAACGCACACCATTGGATGACTTTTTGGATAACAATGAGTATTTCAGACAGTTCAAGGATGACGGCAGTCCATTGGAATTAGCCGAACGCGAAAAACAAAACTTGAAGATGATATTCCAGTTTTATGGGGACCGCAAGAGACGAACACATTTGGGGGATCGAATGGAGTTGCCCTAATAGATTTGGAGGTAGAGACGTTGGATTAAGCACAATGAGTAGAGTGCGTCACACGCACCATCCTGGTATCATGCGGTTCCACAGATGGTGCGTAGGAGGCACCCTACTTTAGCATTTCCTCTAATGTTCTAAAACAGACAGGAACTTAACTATGAACTTCAAAACTTTTTTAATTGGATTGCTGATTTTACTTGTTACCCCTTTACTGGTGGTGGGTGGTTTTTGGGCTTATACACATTGGCACAACCAACAACCGCAAAAGGGATTGTTGCAGTGTGCCGTGGCCCCAGAAATGGTATGGACTGAGGAACCAACCACTTATACAATGACTTTTTTAGGAGACACACTCTCTCGGCCAGCCAACTTGCCCCTCAAACCTTTGGATATGATTTTCGTGGTGGATGTGTCTCCTTCAATGGGTCAAATTTTCCCTGATATGGCAACTGCGGCCCAAACGGTGGCCAAGAATATGCAACCTAATAATGTGCGTTTCGCATTGATTTCTTTTCATCAAGATGCCGACATTAAAGTGTCGTGGACCACGGATCCAAACGCACTATATAAAGGTTTAAGTGAACTCCAGGTAGTAAGTGGCAGTGGCACCGATGGCAGATCTGTGTTTCCCTATCTTGATGAATTGTTGACCGCGGCCCAGCCCGATGCAAATAAGGTCATAGTATTTTACACCGATGGCATTATTTTTCAAGATGATAAACTGCACACTTCGCCAAGCCTTGGCCACTCGCCAAGTGAAGGTGACATTCATAGTAGTGAAGACCATTCCATAGCAGACAATGCCGAAGCGTTGCGTAATCAAGACATCAAAATATTCGTTCTCATGCCTCCTCAATCCCAAGGTTTCGATGCTGCCGACAGTATGGTACTGTTGACAGGTGATTCCAATCAAGTATTTCGTTTGGAAGGTCGGCAAAATTTAGAACATCAACTAGAAAAACGGTTCCAAGCGGTGGCCGAAACGGCTATTGGGACCTACGCAGGAGGGGCCGACATCGAACATCGTTTAGATGGTAAGAACTTCTCGGTCCCCAATCAAAACACCGTGGGAGAAATTAATTCCACCTGGCAAATTGAGAACCCCGCCGGCGCTACCCAACCAGTGGCAGTGTTCAAACAACACTTGTGTTACTTACCGTTTAAACGGGATGACTATAAACACACTCTCATACCTCATAGTACGGGTCTTTGGGAAGTAGGGTTGGCGCCCCCAGAGATGGTTTATACCTCCTTGCAAAACCAGACCCAGACGGAAAAATGTGAACGTCGTCCGTTGTTATTGGTCCTCAGTCCCTGGCTATTTTTATTTTGGTTACCAGCACTGTTCTGGTTGCTATACTATGTGTTTCAACTGCTTCGCAAAATCACAGTGGCCAAACGAGAATATCTGGCCCCACCCATTTATCCGATGTCATCACCCGCGCCTTTGCCGGCCCCGGTTCTGCCGCCGACCAGAAGCATCCTCGTGCCGACCTTGTTTATTGGCTTAGGGGGAACAGGACGACAGGCACTGTACACCATCAGGAACACTCTGGCACACCACGCTGACAACACTTCTGCGTTGGGGCCCCAGATACGATTTCTGTGGTTGGATGTGGGTGTTGGTGAACAAGAAAGCAAAATGCCCTTTATGGAGGCAGAAAATCTAATCCCGATCCGGGAGATGGTGGCCCCCATGACCATTCGTCAAGTGGCCCAGTATCTTCCCACGGTCCAGCAACCGTTACCTGACCATCTGACCTGGTTTAACCCCCAGGAGTATTTGGATGCACCACGGGCTACGTTAGACTTATCCAGAGGGTCGGGAGGACGTCGGGCCTTGGCACGATTGGCATTATTTCAGTGGTTATCAACCTCTTCCGAGTTGGGGAATGTTCTGAAAGAAGAAATGGAAGCCTTATTGAAATACGAGTCTGTGGATGGGCAACGCCAAATCGTCTTGTTAGCAGATCGTGCAGGTGGTGTAGGAAGTGGATGGATGATAGACATAGCGAGGTTATTACGGCGCTTGACTCGACCAACCATTTTAGAAACTCCAACGGTTTTGGAGAACCTGCGGAATTTGGTGTCTGAGATTGTCGGTGTGTTGTGTGGTAACAGCGGGTCGCGCCCCACACTTCAGCAACAACGAAACTCGCAAGCCCTATTAAAGGAATTGGAGACGGCCCAGAAAGTTGGCGCATTTCCGCAGCGGGTGGCTTATTCGAATGGAACCGACGACTGGTTAGATCGGGTAGATCACGAAAGTCCGTTTAACTGGTTATTTTCTGTCTCAGGTTCAAGCCTAGAAGAGATGGCCATGCAAAGTGCCGAATTGAGTGCCGTTTTAGTCGAACGATTGCCGCGTTGGACATTGTTACATCACCGGTTGAATCAAGGTCAACTACTATCAGCACAGGCTAACAGTGTTCGAGTGATGCCGCTGTGGAATTATCAGTGGGTCAAGCATGAAATTTTATGGCAAATATTGGGGCCAGAGGTGTTGTTAGATTTGCAACCCACTACGGCGGCAAAAACACAATGGGAGGTGGTCTCACTGTCAGAGAATCAAGTGGAAAAATTGTTGAGTCAATGGGTTGCCAGTGAACCCAAGGGTACCCCTTGGCAATTGTTGTTAAATGCCACTCTCAATCAAGATAGCCTGCGGTTGTTACTAACTATAGTAGCAGAACGTGGTCACCCTGAACGAGTGTGGTTTCAACGTGCCTTCGTGGATTCTTTATCACGCCAGTTACGCGGTTCAAGGGCGACAGGACGCTGGTTACCAGGAGAGGCCGTAGCCGTGTTACGACTGTTAGCGAATCGATTAGAAACTCAAGTGAAACCGGCGGCAACTGGGAAGTTGGCAGATATTTTGGTTTATGTGGCAGAACTAGCAAAACAGGCCGCCACTCAGTTACAACGTTGGTTGGAGGAATTTATTCCATTGTGTGAGAAGTTAGGAGAACGTCAACAAGCACTCTTGCAACAATCTGAATTTTTCAAGGCGGTGAAGAGTCAGATGTATTTGGATAAGATGTATTTGGATAAGAATTTGAACTCCCCCCAGTCTGTACAAAAGGCTTTGCAAGGTTGGGTGGGCAGTGTTGAGGTGACCGCAGTTTTGGGTGAACATCTCTTTTTTGCAGCCCGTGCCGAACAGGAGACGTTGGCGATTACGTTGTTGCTGTATGTGGAAGAACGACAAGAGTTTTTCAGTGTTGCACCTGCGGTAGCCACTTTAGAACGTTATGCAGACCACGCTACGCAACAGGTGCCCACGTTGCGTATTGCGGGTGCTTTGGCCGCGTCACAAGAGGCACCAGTAAAAGAATTAGCCAAAACGCTGGTGAATGCTGAACGACAGACAGAACAAGTGTTGATGATGATGCCCAACGTCTCCAGGGAAGCAGAGACGGCACGAGAGGCTATGCGGCGTTTTCGCCAGGCAATGCCAGAACCCACAGGACAGGTACTACCTGACCATTGTGTGGGAGAAGATTTGTCGGTGGTGAGACGTCTGGAAGTGTATCAGACAGAATTACCGGATGCGGAGATGATGATGGATAACTTGCCTTTCGTCCAGACCGCAGAACAAATTGCCGACAAGATTCGGCAACAGGCGGAGAGACAATTTGAGATGCAAATTCCCATTTTTCCGCCAGCGTTGCGACTGGCATTGAGTCAACCAGTGGCGTTTCGTTCCTTCGGTCGTGCTTATCAAACTGGCCATATTGTGCGAAAGCAAGATTTGATGGGCGTGACACAATGGTGGTATAGTGACACGGGGGAATTTTTAACCTTTAGAAGAGATAACTCGTTGGCCGTGGCCGCTGCGAATTATGTTTATCTAGTGAAGTCTCTGCCGGAGACTTTTCAAGTTGGGGAAACACCGGGAGATTTTTCGAAGTTGGAACTCTGGAAACGAAATGGAGGCGTACCTAGCGCGGAGGTGTCCGTATTGATTGCCATTCAGGTGGTGGAGGCCACTGATAGAAACTAAGTTTTGGTAATACAATTTAAGGTAGTGTTGCAAAGGTAATGGTTATGGGTTTTGGAGTCCGGAATTCATTCCGTTTCAAGCGGAATGAATTCCGGACTCCAACGGAATGAATTCCGGACTCCAACGGAATGAATTCCGGACTCCAACGGAATGAATTCCGGACTCCAACGGAATGAATTCCGGACTCCAAAACTGCTATATCATTACTTGTACAACACTACTCAATTTAACCTTGAAACTTAGTTTCTAACTACATTTGAGGAGTAACCTATTTATGATGTCATTCTTGGTAATTTTGTCGTTTTTGTCGTTATTGTGGGTAGGCATTGGTATGATATTGCTGTACCTCCAAGGTCGGCCCGTAGGAAGGAAAGAGTATCAGCGTTCCGTGGAAAAACGGGTATATAGTGGTTCGGAAAAAATTAATGTCACAGTGCGATTAACTCTTCCAGACGGTCATCAGAGATTGGAAAATGATCAGGATATTTTGTTGATACTTGACCATTCCATGAGTATGGGGGCGGCCCCAGGCAGTCCGTTACAGGTGGCGGTCCGGGCAATGCGGAATTTTGTGCGCCAGTTGCCACCCTCTTGTCAAGTGGGACTGATAATATTTGACCATGAGGCGCAATTGCTGTGTCACTTTGGTAGTCACCTGGATGAGATTCAAAATGCGTTAAAAACAGTTTATCCAGGAGGAGGTACGCAGTTACATCTGGCATTGGATAAAGGTCGAGAAACTTTGGCAGACAGTCGCCCCGACGTGAAAAAAACGGTGATTTTGTTATCCGACGGAGGTAGCGACAGAAAGATGGCGGATAAATCGGCCACCGAGTTACGCAGTCATCCAACCAAGCCACAAGTGATTTGTGTCGGTTTGGGGGCGTATGTGGATGCCGCTTTGTTGAAAAGCGTGGCGGGACGCGATGACAATTATGTGCATATTGAAACAGCGAGTCATTTATTGCCCTTGTTTGAGTTGTTGGCACAAGTGGTTGGGGGGGAAACCACTCTCAGTGGCGTGGTGACAGAACGGTTGTGGGCCCCCTTGCCATTTCGTCTGGAACATACTGGCGAGTGGACACCCTTACACGTTCAGGTTCTCACTTCGCCGGCCCAGGAAAAATATACGCAAGTGTCTTGGTTTATGTCATTGTCATCGCAATTTTCGGAAGGCATATCGTTATCATACACTCTGTCTTCTGAATGTAGTGGATGGCATTCGATTGCCCCAGCAGAAGCGGAAGTGTGTTGGAAACACACCGATAACAGTTTACTCAAACGCAGTAGTAGTGTGGCAGGACCTAAGGTGTTGGTGTTGCCAGCCGCGTTGACCTGGGCATCTCCCGTGTTGAACCCATTGTTTTGGCTAACTTTTGGCAAACTACTAAAGTGTCGTTCAGGCGGTTCATCGGAAATAGCTAATGTTACCGAGAGTGTCGCAGAAACGCCGTCACCGATCCCACTTAAACCACTGACTATTCCAAGTTATACGAGGTATAGTCCGGCGTTACATCCAGCTTTAGTGATTGGTCTAGGTGAACTGGGAGAGGCTGCCGTCACCCAGTTACGGTGGCAATTGTGGAACCACTGTGTACCGGAGGACAAGGTAGAGTTGCTAGTTATTCAAGAGACTAGCGTGTCTAATCGCCCGCCGGTGGAAAGCCACGGTGGTGTTCTGACGGAATCAGAACGTGTCATCTTCCAACAAGATTTTCGTCCTTATTTAGAGACCCTACGTCAGAACAAAGTGCCTGAATCACGGTCCTGGGTTCCGGTAAACGAATGGTTAGCCGATAGTCGTCCTCTCACCACCTTTGAAGGAGATCGTCGGAAGGCCCGATTAGCATTGTTATTGCAACCAGATGAGATAGAACACCGGCTAAAGGCCAGTGTGACACAACTGCGTCAACAGGAAGGTATCGTGTTTGTGGTGGCACACCCCGAAGAAGCAATCGGGTCGGGGATGTTGACCGAAATTGCACATATTTGTGCCACTCATGAGGCAAGTGTGACCGCCGTGTTACTTTCTCCAGGGCAATCCACCCCCTCTCCCGCAACTGTGGGGATGGTACGTGAATTAGAAAGAATGTTAGTCATGCGCGGGGAATCAATCATGTCAGATCGTGGTGGTCAGTCGGTCAGCGCCACTCGGTTATTTGATCGGGTAGTGGTCATTCAAGAGTCTTCGCAAAAAGAAATGAATGCCGAAAGGGTAGCCTTATCGTTATGGAATATGTTGGCTTACCCAGAAATATTGAAAACATACCTCCCTCCCATCAATGGTGAGGATTGCTACTGGCTATCCCTGACCGGGCAAATTCTCCCTCAAAGAAGTTTATGGGAATGGGTGAGAGACCGGACGTTGCGAGATTTGATCAATGTTCAATGGTTGAAAGTCACAGTAGAGGGTCGTCAGGTGAGTATCCCGTCTGCCAGTCCACAACATCTTGAAAAATGTGTGGAACTGTTTTGGCAGGATAGTCGGTTGCCAGAGTTGTTGAGAAAATCTATGGCGTTGTTACGTCAGAACAAAAACTTATGGCTAATGTTGGGGGAAGTGGAGGATATGCCTTTGGAACGTCCCTACCATGAACAACAAATTTTTTGTGACCGACAACGGCACCAGTGTACAGATTATTTGGTAACCTGGTGCCAGCAGACTTTGGCAGCAGAAACGGTTCAGAATCGCAGTGGATTGCTGTTAATCCTGGCTGGAGTGCGCCAGATCGAGGAGTCTTTGGAAAAGCTAATTGGGGAAGCCAATAAATCAACAAGCAATCCAATGTTAGGGCAAAAAGCGCGTTTGATTACCTCTATCTATTTGGATTATCGGGTGATCGTAAGTGGATTAAGGTTGCACCTAGAAAATTGGTTGGCAAGGTTGGTGGGATGGCAACCAACATTACGGATAAACCCATTGCCGCAAAATTTTGTGCCGGTGTGTTTGGATTTGGAGAAGCAACAAGAGGTGAGTGACCGCCACTTGCGACTTATTAACAAGAGAATATTGGACAAGAATTGGTTGGAACCACTCTATCAGAAGTGGTTGGATGACTATGGTCAAAATTTGTTAAACCAGTTGCGTTTCGAAGTGACTTCTGTCAATCAACATCTGGAAGTACAATTGCGGTTTGCCGATCAGCGATTAACCACTTCTGAATCGGATCAATTGGCAACTGTCTTGCGGAACGTCTTGGATAAATATCAAAGCGTTGTCTGGCAATGGCCCACCGAGGAATGGGTAGAAAATGCGGGGACTGACTTTGGTGAAGTGTCACAACTGCTACGGCTGGGTCAGTTTTCTCAACATGCTTTTCCAAGAGTGACTCAAGTTATCAATACAGCAGATCCATGGGTGGTTTCGGCGTTTTCGGTCAATTCCAAATCTTTGACGAGTGCATTTCACCTGTTGCCAGACACTCGTGCAACCATTTATGCTTGGCCTGAGGAGGCAAACGCATTGCGGCTGGCGGAAAAGATGCGGAATTTGTTAGGAGTTAACCTGAGTTTTTGGACTAATCCAAAAATAGTCAGTGCGTTGCGAGAACCGCAGAATTTTCACGGTTTCTTGATGGATTTGGTAACGGGTAGAGTCACTTTGGAAGGTTTTAGGGTGAAACTCGAAAGAGAAGGGAAACAGTTTGAAGTGGGGCCAAGAACGGCCGGGAACTCAGGGATAGAACTGTTTTCCGAAGTAGTGCGTCAAGTCGTCAGTCTAGGGCGGTCCCTCTCAGGAGAATTTTTGCCCACAACGTTTTCAAAATATCGAGGAACACCAGAAGAGGCGGTAAGATTGCTAGAAAATCAACCGTTGGTAAAAGAAGCAAGCAGTTCACCGGGATGGGGACTGTGGTTAGAAGCGATTCGGGCAGTGATGTTGGAGTATCGGGAGTAGGTTGGAGTGTTGGCGAGGAGGCATCTTTCTACATGTAAAATCTGGGTAGTGAGGTAATGTGGGTGATAGAAATATCAGGTCTGGCAGTCCTTAAAGGATTGCCAGACCTTTTCGATGGCAACCACAAGGGTTGCCCCTACCAAAAAGTCCCTCACATTGCCTCACCATCCAGTTTTCACCCTCCCCCTTCTTGCATTTTCAGGTAGTCCTTGCAATTTAATGGAGGTGTGTTAAAATAGCCAAACTAAGGTTAAGACTCCCCCGTTAAATATATAATTAATATGGTAATAGATATGTCCG
>JAABRD010000006.1 GCA_011391085.1 Thiotrichaceae bacterium
ACTACTATGTGTTTCGAAGGGACCTTGACCAGTGCTGTTTTCCTGGCGTTCTTAACTCAGTTCTTGTTACCCATTTTGAAGCCTGGGCAAGCAGTTATTCTTGACAATGCCTCACCACATTGCCAAGCTACCGTGACTACTTTGCTCAATGAGATAGGGGTGGCAGTCATTTACTTGCCACCTTATTCTCCACATCTAAACCCTATTGAATTATGCTGGTCGAAGGTGAAGAACTTCCTCAAAAGTGCTCAAGCTAGGACGAAGGAGACGCTATTTCAATCACTTCAAGAAGCTTTGGCACAGATTACTAAAGAGGACTCTCTGGCCTGGTTTAGACATTGTCTTTAGTGATACTTATTCAAGTGAGAATTGCTATAGCAGTTGCCTTATCGTTGCCCGAAAACCTTGACCTCCATACTGACCATGATTTCACAAAACTTTCAATTTCTTCTGTTCGCCACCGAACCACATATTATTTTCCCAAGCCTTTCCGCCGGTATTTCAGGTCTTATCATTGATTGGGAAAACAAGGGAAAAGAAGAACGACAAACAGGCTTTGATACACAAATCAACCAGGATACTCCAGATACGTTATACCGAGTAAGGACGCAGACCGATGCCTTAATTATTTGCCGGTTGAATAGAGTGGGTGATATTCAAGCAGGTCGAGAAGAAATTACCATGGCACTACAGGGAGGTGCGAATGAGATTCTGTTGCCCATGGTGAAAACCGTCGCAGAAGTTGAGGCTGTTTTGAACTATGTCCAGGGACGCTGCGGTGTCGGAGTGTTGATTGAAACACAAGATGCGGTAAAACTTGCCAAGGAGTTTGGAAAGATGCCATTAAGTAGAGTCTATGTGGGACTGAACGACTTGGCGATTGACCGAAATCAACGTAATATTTTCGCCGCGGTAGCGGATGGTACGGTGGAGAAAATCCGACAGTATATTACCGTGCCCTTCGGTTTTGCGGGATTGACGTTGCCTGACGGTGGTTATCCCATTCCCGCGTCTCTGCTTTACAGTGAAATGGCCCGACTGCAATGTTCATTCACCTTTCTGAGACGTTCATTTTTAAGAGATACTCACGGCAAAAATCTGTTTGTGGAAATACCGCAAATGCGGCAATTTATCCAACAAGCGTTTCAACTTCCTCAAACTACCCTAGTGGAACATCGTGACCAACTGAAGAGGGTGATACAAAATAGTTCGTTTTTTTGGTAAGGTGGTAAGGAACTTTATTTTTACCCTCACCCCCGGCCCCTCTCCCAGGGGGAGAGGGGCCGGGGGTGAGGGCGACGATTGAAAATACGGTAAAATTTCTGCTTAGATATTTATGAATTTTGGTGGATACGCTTCGCTTAATCCACCCTACGTTAATTAACAACCTATGAATGTACTAATGATGTATGAACCATCACCATCGCATCTCCAAAATCTCCAAAACATTGCCCCGAACGCCTCTTTTTACATAGCCACCAGTGAAACGATTGCCATCCAGCAAATTGAGAAAGCCGAAGTCGTGTTGGGTAACCGGTATTTTTTACAATCTCTACCGTATGCGCGACAACTTCAATGGATGCAATCCAATTCGGTGGGAGTTGAACTCATTCTTGAAAAAGGGGGAACGGCATTAGATAATATTATCCTCACCTGCTGTCGTGGCGTCTATGATAACGAAATTGCAGACCATGCCTTGGCCTTGATTCTTAGCCTATTTCGTAAGATTCATTGGGCTTGCGATAATCAATCCAAACGGCACTGGAAACGCTTTTCGTTACCTTCCCTAACTGGAAAACGCGCCCTTATTTTAGGATGGGGAGGCGTTGGTAAAAGCATTGCGTATCGTTTACAAGCCTTTGGGGTCCAGGTAGAAGGTGTTCGGCGTCGACACCTTGGAGAACCGTCACCAGATAAACTTGGATTTCTAATCAGAGGTCCCACCCAGTGGCAAGCCGTTCTCCCACAGACTGACATTTTAGTGTTAGCTTTGCCGAAAACGACAGAGACCACTCATCTAGTCGCCTTTCAGGAATTGACCGCACTTCCACCAAACTCGTATGTGGTCAATGTTGGCAGAGGAGGTACTTTAAATGAAAACGATTTGCATAAAGTTTTACAAACAGGTAAATTAGGTGGCGTAGCCCTGGATGTATTTGAAGAAGAACCGTTACCAGAACACCATTGGATGTGGACCGCTGATAGATTACTTCTCACCCCCCACTGGGCGAGAAGTTTTGAAACTTCATCTTTTTCATGGCAACCTTTGTTTGAGGAAAATTTACACCGGTTTGTGAATGGTCAAGAACTTCTTAATGTGGTGGATAAAGAAATTGGGTATTAATAGTTAATGGTAAACCAATTAGAATATGCTGGAGTGGAGGCTTTAGCCGGTGGGCGCGGGTGCTGAGTTAAACTCAGGGGAAAAGCCACCGGCTAAAGCCTCAATGCCATTAAGTTAAGGTACGGTGGAGTGGAGGCTAACGCCTGCCTTCGGTAGGCGCCCCGCAATTTGAGTGGGGGGGTGATGCCTACGGCCGGCCGGCTAAAGCCTCCACTCCACCGGTATTTTCCTTAACTTAATGGCAGTGCGGCTAAAGCCTCTACTCCAACAACGCCACCGGCTGAGAAAAATAACATAATGTGTCAATATCCAACGATAAGTGTCATCCTACCGGTGTACCAAAATGCGGAAACACTGGAAGGGCTTCATCAACAATTGTGCCTAGTGCTAGAACCCTGGCAACCGTATGAACTGCTGTTTGTGGACGATGCTTGTCCGGCCAATTCCCTGGCGGTGCTTGAGGAACTCGCGCAACGAGATGGGAATGTGGCGGTGGTGGCCTTAGAATGCAATGTGGGTCAACATCAAGCGGTCCTCACCGGTCTTGCGTATTCCAGAGGAGAATCGGTTATCATTATGGATGCCGACCTTCAGGATCCGCCGGCCGCCATTCCAGTTCTGTTAACCAAATTGCAAGAGGGTTGGGCCGCCGGGGACGCTATGAATCTTGGGGACGTTTGTTGACTTCAAGGCTGTTTAAGAATCTGTTACACTGCCTCGGCGCGGTGCCCAAAGATGCAGGAATGTTTGTGGCAATCAGTGCGCAACTAAGAACCCGATTGTTAGCCTGTCATTGGCCAATCAAACCTTCGGTGGTGGCCATGATTGGTGGTATGAACCTTCCTATCACCTCAATTCCCGTCTGCCGAGAACGTCGCCCAAGAGGGCATTCTTCGTACAATTTTAGGAAACGTTTTGCCAGTGGTTGCCGGGCTATCATTGGAGTGATGGCATTTAAATATTTTCCCCAGAGATTTCAAAAGGTTTTGCGACATTGGACTGTTTCTGCCGATCCTGTCAAAATCAAGGCAACGATTGGAAAACGGTTCTCAGGGGGCATATCCACCGGTTCCGGCTAAAGCCTCTACTCCAACATTTCAAAGCTTCTACCTCTTCCTTAATATACCAGGTCACTATCCACTATCCACTATCCACTATCCGCTATGAAATCACTATCTCAACTAGAATTTTACCAGGAACACAATCGTCATCAACAAGAATACTTCAGTCAAACGACCAAACCGACAATGATACCTACAGATTCTCTTTACCTCCGACGACAGGTAGCGGAAATGTTGCGGGTAGCGAACTTGGTTACTGGCGAACGAGTGTTGGAAGTGGGGTGCGGAATGGGTCGTTATACATTTCTCCTCGCCCACACAGGCATTCAAATAGAAGGAATGGACCTGACACCGGCACTGTTAGATAAACTACGTGCTACGGATGGTGGAAGGTACAACATTCCATTGCACTGTGCGGATGTGCTTGAATATCCACCAGACTTGAAGAACCGGTTTGACGCCGTCATCGGTTTTTTTACGCTTCATCATCTGCATAACATTCCAGCTTGTTATCGTGCTATGGAACAAATGGTCAAACCGGGGGGACGAATCGTGTTTTTGGAACCGAATCCATATAACCCTTTGTATTATCTTCAAATTCTTTTCACTGCCAGGATGACCTTTCGTGGTGAACGTGGGATTTTTAACATGCGCAAATCATTTATCTTTAATGCCATGCAGGCTGCTGGTTTGTCGAAACTGGAAGTCGTGCAATTTGGTTTTTTCCCACCGGTCATTGTGAATCATCCTGATGGGGCAAAATTGGAAGCGGTGTTAGAACGAGTCTCGTTCTGGCGTCCACTGTTGCCTTTTCAGCTTTTCAAGGGGGTCAAGAACGGATAATTCAATTGAGTGGTCAAGCTAAGAGCTTGATATTTACTTTAAAAAAGGGTTGACCAAATTTTGAAAAAGGGTTAACTTGAGTCACTATTATTCATCTACCAGAGCCTAAACAATAGTTCGGACCGTTTTTAATTAGGTTAAATGAGACATGACAATCTGTTGATTTCACCAAACTGAATTAAATTGAACTCTGGCAGTCATAATACTTCGGATAGTTTTTGTAACAAATTGATTATAAAGTATTTATTTAAAATACTTCAGAATATAAATTATCTTTATTTTCAATTAGTTATATTTTTACAAGCGACTTTTTCATAAAAACTGTCCGAACTATTGGCAGTCAGCTAAGTAATATTTAATTGAATAGCGTCAACTCAAGCTGTTACAGTGCTTGGGTTGATGTCTATAAAAACGGTCCGAACTATTGTTCCTTGCGCATAAACATTTGTCCGAATATTCACTTTTTTCAAACTTACATTCAATTATCACGAAACTATGGGCTTCAAATGCGGAATCGTTGGCCTCCCCAACGTTGGAAAATCCACCCTCTTTAATGCACTGACCAATGCTAACATTGCGGCCGAAAATTATCCTTTTTGTACCATCGACCCTAATGTGGGCGTGGTCGCCATGCCAGATGTTCGCTTAGACACCATTGCTAACTTAGTTAAACCTCAAAAAGTGGTGGCCACTAGCATGGAATTTGTTGACATTGCGGGTCTCGTCGCCGGTGCTTCCAAAGGCGAGGGATTGGGCAATAAATTTTTAGCGAACATTCGCGAAACGCAAGCCATTGCCCATGTCGTCCGGTGCTTTCAAAATGACGACGTGATTCACGTTGCTGGTAAAATTAATCCATTAAGCGACATTGAAGTGATACACACTGAATTGGCGTTAGCCGATTTAGATACCGTTCACCGTGCCATTCAACGGACCGCTAAAAATGCCAAAAGTGGTAACAAAGAAGCCGTAGCGCAAAAACAGTGTTTTGAACAAGTCCATGCACATCTTGACCAAGGTCAACTGGTGCGGTCGTTGGACCTCAATAGCATTGAACAACAATGGCTACGCGACCTGCATCTCCTCACCGTGAAACCGACTCTCTACCTAGCCAACGTAGCTGAAGACGGTTTTGAGAACAATCCCTATCTGGACCAGGTCCGAGAGGTTGCGCTACGTGAAAAAGCGGAAGTGGTCCCTGTGTGTGCCAAAATAGAAGCGGAATTGGTAGCATTAGCCCCCGCGGAACGACAAGAATATTTAACCGATTTAGGTTTGACAGAACCAGGTTTACATCGTGTGATTCATGCTGGTTATCGGTTATTGGGTCTGCAAACTTTTTTTACCGCGGGTCCTAAAGAGGTTCGGGCTTGGACGGTCCCCATTGGTGCCACTGCACCTAAAGCGGCGGCGGTGATTCATACGGATTTTGAGAAAGGATTTATTCGGGCAGAAGTCATTTCTTATGCGGATTTTGTCAAGTACCAAGGCGAAACAGGGGCGAAGGAAGCGGGGAAGTGGCGGTTAGAAGGGAAGGAATATGTGGTACAAGATGGGGATGTGATGTTTTTTAGGTTTAATGTCTAGGTTGATAAGAATATTTGGAGTCCCAAAACATGTTTTGGGACCCCACCTGTTGTCCCAAAACGTATTTTGGGACTTCACCCATTGTTATTCATTGGTGATTACAGTTTATCAATATCTATAATCAATCCTTCTCTAGCAATATGACATTCCAAAGACGAATTTTGTTCATGGACCAGTTTTGCGGTGGCACGATGTAAGTCTTCTACTTTGGAGTCGTTATAGCCGGGGTCGACATGATACAAATATAAATGTTTCACATTGGCATCCATGGCAAATTGGGCGGTATCTAGGTAGCAAGAGTGGCCCCAACCGCGTTTTTTAGCGTAGTCTTCGGGAGTATATTGGGCATCATGGATGACGACATGCGCATTGCGAAAAGAATCTAACGCTTTATTGCGTTCTTCGGTTTGCATGTGTCTAATGAGTTCTAATTCTTTTTTGTCTAATTCGGGTTCTCGTAATGTGATGAATTTGTCTATAAAGGATAATTCATTGTCGGAAACATAGACAATCAGTTTATCATGCACGAAAATTCGATAGCCAAAAGTGGAACCGGGGTGATGAACATTAAAGGTTTCAATTCGGAAGGGGCCGTAGGAAAGTTGATTGTTGTGAGTTATCAGATAGTTAATATCTGCTAACCACATTTCTACTTCGACGGGAAAGTAGGGGTCAATCATTTGACCTGCAATTCGTTTTTCGATTTCTTGACGACTGTCACCAGGTCCAAATAGGTTGACTTTCCAGCCGGGGACGAAGGCGGGAACGAAAAAGGGTAGTCCCGAAATGTGGTCCCAATGGTAGTGGGTGATGATAATGGTAAGTTCCTTAATATCTGTTTGTGTCATTAAGGAGTTACCGAGTGGAATAATACCAGTCCCGCCGTCGCAGACGAGGATATGGTTATCCACTCGTAATTCTACGCAGGAGGTGTTACCTCCTACGCGCAAGTGGCTTCCGAAGGGGGCAGGGTAGGAACCGCGCACGCCCCAGAAGCGGATGTAGTTTAGTGTGCCACTCATGTTGTCTTAGCGGATAGTGGTGGATAGTGGATAGTGGATAGTTACAATATGCGGGACTAGAGGCTTCAGCCGGAAGTCGTGGCACGTCACCGGCTGAAGCCTCAATGCCATTAAGTTAAGGTGGATTAAGCGAAGCGTATCCACCAGAGTTTCGAAAACGGTGGATACGCTTCGCTTAATCCACCCTACTTTGGATATGAATTTCCTTAACTAAATGGCATTGCGGCTAAAGCCTCTAGTCCCACTATCCACTATCCACTATCCACTAAGTCCACTATCCGCAGTCCGGATAAATGTGCCAATCACCTGCCTTCAACACTCCATAAAACATTCCCTCTGGCACTTCTGGAACACCATCGTAGTGATAGAGAAGACATCTTTTCTGAATGTCCGGGGCAAGGTGGTTAATGAGGTCAGAGATGTGGGGATGGACACCGGAAGGAAAGGGAGAGGTCTCACAATCCATATAAATTCGATTCGCCTTTCGATAGTGCATTTCCAATTGGGGCGGTATCATATACTGGATGTCTGTGGGCATCAGTACCGTATAGCCACTCGTGTGTTGCAAACTCACGCCGTAGCTAGGCATTTCTTCAGAACTGGAGAAGACGTGCATAGCAAAAATAGGTTTCATTTTCCACGAGTCATCGCCATCTTGAAAGGAATGAGTGACGGTTGTGCCATCTTCCTGTTTGCCGACCAGATGGATGTCAAAATAGGTCTCCAAATGTACATCTGGGACACCTTGCACAGTGTCCAGGCCAGGTCCAACGGCCCGTCTCAAAGGTTCAAGAACTTTTTTATGGATATAGAGGTCAGGTTTGGTATCGCGTGGGGGGTCAGTCCAGGTTTTTTCTTCGTGAAATAATTTATTTGCAATAAATTCATCCCCTAACCATTCTTTTTTGGCTTTAGTATAGAAGGGATTAAATAAGGTTGTCAGTCCCATGTATTCAATTCCTCCAATATGGTCATTATGCGGATGAGAGATATAAATGCCGTCAATTTGACTGGAAGAGAGTCCAATGGCTTTTAAAGCATGTCTCACATCTCCTCCAATGTCTATCAGTAGGCGATAGGGACGTTTCCCATCTCGTTTATTGGGCATATCAAATTCAATGAGGAAGTTAGAGTGCCATTTGGGATTGTAACAGCGTTTCGTTAGCTGACTGATTTTGGCTTTAATCTCTTCTTTGGACAGATTCGGCGTATTTTGGATTTCTAAGATCAGTTCATACGCCTTTTCTTCGGGAATGACGACCTCATACTCCCCAGTTGAAAATGCCGCATTGACACCGATTGCTATTATTTTCATGTTGGAAAACTCGTTTAGACCCAGTTCGACATCATTTTATTTTAAAGTACATTCGTGTAAATGTTTAGTTACTCAGGGGTAAACATTTCTTCAGTAAACGCACGATTTATACCAAGTTTTAAACAAACCGCGAAAAATATATAATACTCTTGTTTGTGGAAACCACGAATTTTAAAAAGTGGGCAAAATTATTGGTTTTTTTAGCTTAATCATCTTAATCATGAAAACTTTGTCTGTGAAGGATCCATTTAATTAGACGGCACAGGTTTAATGTTAACATGTTGACAGACAATGTCACGAATTTCCTTAAAGCGTAATGGCTTAATCAGAAAATCTAAGGCCCCCAATTGTTTGGCAATGGAACGGTCTTGGGCATAATCTTTCGAAGTGACCATAATCACACGAGTATCCTTTTGATGGGAAAGTTCACGTAACTGGCGCAGAAAAGTCAGACCATCCATGCCCGGCATAATTATATCTAAAAACAATAAATCAGGCTGATGTTCTTGCAAATAAGGGAATGCTTCGGCAGGTGACTTGAAACCAATAAAGTTAACCGCCAGAGGCTCCATGCTAAGTTGATACAACGAAATGGAAGTTGCGCTATCATCCACAACCACAATGGTTGGCACTTTATCTTTCATGTAGAGTTATTGCGAGATAATTAATTAAGAATTATGCCCGTCTGTTGTCACCAAAATCATTAGCCCCGAGAGGGAATCGAACCCCCATCAGGTGATTACAAATCACCAGTTTTACCATTAAACTATCGGGGCATATACTTTATATGTTTGTCCAAAACTGACGCCTATGTCAATATGTTTCAAGAAACGGAGTTTCTTAGTGGCCATTACCCAAGTCAAAAATTGTCAAAAATATAGAAACACTCTAACACCAAACAATCTTCATTCACAAGTCCCCTCTTCAGGTACGGGCCCTTCTTTAAAGCGTTTTCCAAACGCACTTAGTATAGACTTTGGATTGTCGGCTATTTTAACACTTAACCAATACGTTGTCTTATTTTCATGGTGTTCTTCCGTTTTCACCTCATTATAACCTTTTGCCTGTAGTTCTTTGACACGACGTACCACATTTTCCTTATTTTCAAATACGCCCAATGAAATTGCATTATTTGGTTCTATCGCTTGACCCGTGACACCCTGCTGGGTAAGACGTTGTACCACACGAGTGGCCGCTTGTCGACTCGCTAACGAAGGCAAATACACCCATGTCTTTGTGGGTACAGGAATTTCCCGATTTTTTACCTCCACACTGACTTTTTCTTGATTTTTCAACCAGTCTGCCACTTTTTTCGCTTCTGCCAATGGCAGATAGGGGCCTGCTTTAAAACAAGTCATTGAACTGGCTTTTTTTACCGGCGCCTGTACCGCTTTTATCGGTGCTTGTGCCGCCGGGGCCACTTTAACTTCTTCTGCCAAGGGCGAATTTTTAGGCTTTGAAGTATTTTCTAATACCGGCGCCGGTGGACTCGACGAAGCCACTACGGTATGCGTGGCCCCAGTGGTGGAATCCGTTGACACTTTACCAACGTTTTTTCCATGGTTAACGTCTTGACGGTTCTGATGTGTGTCAGCACTTTCACGGAGGGCGCCACTATTTTCAAATGATCCATGTTTTTCTGAGACATTCGTATCATTATTATACACAGAAGTCATTTTTCCCGTCAACAACTCTTTACCCTCCGTTGCCATCGGTTTTTCATCACCCTCCTTAATTTCTACCGCCTCCACTGGGGCAAGGGCATTTGTCTTAGAAGGGTTATCCGTTGACACCTGCCCATGACTTATTTTATCACTTGCCGAAGCAGATGCAACATTATTAACCGAATGGGATTCATTTAACAATACCAAATGTGGCAAGTCTGACACAGGCGGTTCCTCAGATGGCACGTCTTTGATAAAATCTGATGGTTGCCAAGGCAACCACGACGGCAACCAGGATAACTGCCACCCCAAAAATACGATATTTGCCAATAACAATAATAATGCCAAACTTCTCACCGTGCCACCCTCTCTACCATTACCGCCAAACCTTGTAACACCAAATCAGGAATTTGTCGACAGGGGATTGACAAGAACGGCACCATGGCTGGCGCATGACCACCTGTCAAAATTAAGGAAATTGCCTGCCCTTTCTTTTCCCATTCCCGTATCACATATTCTATCCCACCTGCAACAGCATATAAAGAACCTAATGCAATACCTGACTGAGTATCATAAGCCAACAGGTTACCATTATCAACTTGATTTACCCCTTTTGTCAACTGTGCTAACGCATAAGTATCCTTCAATAAAGCATGACGCATAGTCGTCACTCCCGGCATAATCACCCCACCTTGATGTACCCCCATATCTGATATTATATCTAACGTTAACGCTGTGCCACAATCCGCCACACAAAGCCATGCTTTTTCCAAATGATAGGCGCCTACCATCGCTAACCATCGATCCACGCCCAACTGCTTAGGATTTTTATACCCATTTTTCACACCACATTCAGAGTCTGACGTTTCTACAAAAATGGGCATGAATCCCCAGCATTCTTTGGTCCAATCAATTAATGTGTTGGCCCATTGCGGCCCTGCTACATTGGCTACCCACACTGCGGTTATGTCTAAACCTGACAGGTCTCGCAGCCCCGTCAGGTTTGGCCCCTTATCATCCCTCTTATAAAAAAATCGCCCCTGTGGCCCCAATTGGCCCCGTTCTAAAGTGGCCCACTTAATACAACTGTTGCCAATGTCTATTAGTAATATCATAATCCTAAAAAATGAGGAATAATGAAGAAACAATAATAAAATACGAAAATATCACCACCAATCAAGACTCCAATTCCCATAAATTTGTATGATGGACTAGAGGCTTCAGCCGCAATGCTATTCAGTTAAGGAAAACAGCCCCTGAAATGAATCGCCAGGTGGACTAGAGGCTTCAGCCGGTGGGGGACGGAACCAAATTGAAATCACGGGCCTGCCCACCGGCTAAAGCCTCTAGTCCACCAAGATATTTCTGAGAGGAGTTCCAGAAACGGAGTTTCTCTCACCTACCAAACACCTACTCCCCCAACTTCGCCAACAAATCCATCTGATGTTCATGTCTCAGAGGTTCAATCAAACCATTCAAATCTCCTTCTAACACCCCAGCGAGTTTATACAAAGTCAAATTAATTCGATGATCAGTCACGCGCCCTTGCGGAAAATTATACGTCCTAATTCTCTCCGAACGGTCCCCACTGCCTACCAAATTCCGCCGCGTAGCCGCTTGTTCCGCCTCCTGACGATCACGTTCCGCTTTCAACAAACGCGACTGTAACAATCCCATCGCCCGCGCCCGGTTCTTATGTTGAGAACGTTCATCTTGACACTCCACCACAATACCAGATGGTAAATGCGTAATCCGAATCGCCGATTCCGTCTTATTCACATGTTGCCCACCAGCCCCTGAAGAACGATAAGTATCTACTTTCAAATCGGCAGGATTAATGATGATCTCATTGACTAAGGAAACTTCTGGAAGGATCGCAACAGTACAGGCAGAGGTATGAATACGACCCTGTGCTTCCGTTTCAGGCACCCGTTGCACCCGATGTCCGCCTGACTCAAATTTGAACCGCGAATAAACCCCTTGCCCACTGATACGCATAATGATTTCCTTGTAACCTCCATGTTCGCCTTGATTTTCACTGAGAATCTCCACTTGCCACCTCTGCTGTTCGGCATAACGACCATACATACGGGCCAAATCGCCTGCAAATAAAGCCGCCTCATCTCCTCCTGTCCCCGCCCGAATTTCTAAAAAAGTGTTATTGTTATCATCTGGGTCTTGAGGCAACAATAACAACTGCAATTCCTGTTCTAAACGTCCCTCCTCCGTCTGGGCTTGTTTCAACTCCTCCTCTGCCAGTGCCCGCAATTCGGCATCTTCATCCGACAACATCGGTTTTGCAGAAGCGATAACATCCAAATTTTTGCGATACCTCTGAAAACATTCCACCACCGGTTGAATATCTGCATATTCTTTGGACAAGTTACGAAATTTTTCTTGATTGGCAATCACCCCAGGGTCTGCCAACAACGCATTCAGTTCTTCTAAACGGTCCGTGAGATTTTCTAATTTGGTACGAATTGAATCTTTCATTGATGAATATAATTTTATGAATAAATGCCAGCCTATCTACTATATATGATAAGTTACCCAACATACAACCCTACAAAACAAAATCCAGATGTCCAGGAATCCAAAGCGTAGCTTTGGACTCATGGAGTCTAATTATCTAATTGACCCCTAAATCTAAAGTGTGCTAAAATAACTGCAAAGTACCATTTTAAAAATGTCATTTTAGTAAACAATTTAAAAACCTCAAAAACTCACAAACAGCGGTGTAATAAACATGGCCATTTTCAAATGTGACAACTGCGACCATTCGCAACAAAACGTTCCAGATAAACATCTCGGTAAAAAAGGCAAATGTCCCAAATGTCAAACCGTGGGCATAATCAAAGCAAAGCCATCAGGTCTATTCAATGACCTCCCTTCCGCATTCAAACCACAAGGTTCGGCCACTACGTCTGCTTCCGTTCCATCTAAACCCAATTCTTCTAGCGCCGAGAAAATAACCAAAACGGCTATTTTTAAATGTGACAACTGCGGCCATTCACAAAATGTTTCTGACAAATTGTTGGGCAAAAAAGCCAAATGTCCAAAATGTCAAACTTTGGGCTTGATTCAAGCAGGTACACAAAAAACATTGCCATCTTCACCTACAACGACGCCAACGAAAGTGAAAAAGGAGACTTCTACGCCACCCACTTCATCAACACTTCCTTCGCCATCGTCAAATATATCATTTGCAGACTACCTTAACCAAGTGGCAACTGTGAGTCGCAAGACTCAAACCACGGAGAACAATGTGCAACCTTCTCGTCAAACCACGTCTGACAATTTTGCTGGGATAGCCAGTCATATTGACAATTGGTTATCCATGTTCAACCAAAAAACTTCCCAATTTGCTGAATCATTGACTCAATTGTCTAGTCCACCCGCAGAGGAGGCAACGACGACGCCACCGAAACCGTCTGCTACCACTTCTCCACCCAAACCTGCAAAAGCTAAATCGACACCGCCACCTTCAGCAGAACCTTCGCCACCTGTTCCTGTGACAGAAGAAGCTATCAACGACATAGAACCTCTGGTGAAGTGGTTTTATAACAAAGGTGTCAAACTAGAAGTTGTCGAAGCCGACAGAGATAACGCCTACTTTTTTGAAGTGGCACTGCAACTAGGCGACCATTATGAAGCATTGGAGAAACTAATCAAACAAATTCGCTGGAGTTTGACCAATCGCAAACAATCCAATGGTAAAGCTACGATAAACTTTTCTTCTGAACCACCACCCAGAGTCGACATCCTTCGACAATTTTGTCAAGAATTATATCAACGTGCTTTTCTCACTGAAAGACCACGCTATCCGGGTAACGCCAAGGTCGTGTTACATCTCCAAAACGCGCCTAAAATCAACCGATTTTTTACCGGCGCCTGGTTAGAACAATATGTTTTTGCCAAACTCATCTCCTTGTTTTCCAAACAATCGGCGAAATACGCCTGTTTGCGCAGTTTCCTCACCATCTTCCCCAACCACGAAGGCAAGTTTGAAGCGGATGTTTTTTTACTCTTCAAAAACGTGCCCCTGTGGATAGAATGCAAATCCGGTGAATTTCGGAAAGACATCGAAAAGTATTCCAAAATTCGCGCTAAATTAGGACTCCGCAAAGACAACTTGTTATTGATTGTTCTAGGTATTTCGGACAAAGATGCCCAAGGGATGACCAGTATGTTTGACATTACCGTGGTTAATGAAAAAATGTTTATGCCACATATTGCTAAATTGTTCAACTTGCCCGAATAGAAACAGTTCGACGCCACCACCCTGGTGGACTAGAGGCTTCAGCCGGTGCCGGCCAAAGCCCCCCACTCCACCGTCTTCATTCCAACAGTAGCAAAGCCACGCCTTGGATTCCTGGTTATTATGCTTTGGACCGTTGGTTATTACGTCTCCCCCACAACTTCCTTATCAACGCATTCACATCCACTTCTATCCCAAAGAAGTTCGGATTGATTTTAATCACATCGTTGACGTTTTGCAAGACACTCTCCTCCGTTTTGTCTCCTAGCACACTTTCAATTTTGCGCAAAATCAACAGCATCTCGGCCTCATTGGCCTGGGGATTATGAATCGTGCCTAGCAAATCCTTGACGTGATAAACGGTGTCGCTGTCTTCGGGCGTGTAAGTGGCGATACCTTGTTTTTCCAAGTTCAATAAATGGGTGTAACTGACGGTGACTTCGGGATTATCGGGCAGGCAAATCTTCTCTTTGACCGTGAGTTTGGCAAAACTGTGGTGAATGTCTCGTAACACAAAAAGAATGATAGCTAAGTAGTCTCGTCGCTGTTGGCCCGTGACGTAAATATGGAGACGTTTGCTACTGTCAGTGGCTTGAATGAGGGCGGTAGTGTCAAACTTTTGGTCGTGAATCACCACACCCGTGCGCCAGCGTAAGTTGTTTTGGATGTCTTGGTGCATTCGCACGATAAACCGTGACATCACGGCTTTGGGGAGGAAGTCATAGTCTAGGACAAAATGCAAGGCGTGGGTATAGTCAAAGGAGAACGTGGGTTCTTGCACGGGGAACACATTGGGCAGGAGGAATTGGTCCGCACCGACGGCATAGCCGAGTTCAAATTTTTTCAGGAGTTCCAGTAAATAGTCGTGTTTATGGCTAGGATAGAGGCGAGTATCCAGTAAGTCTTTGAGTTGACGAGTAAATAGCGTCCCTTGTTGTTGAATCACTTGAGGCGCAGTGATAAGTTTATAGACCGCTTCGGTCAACCATTTCGGATTGATGACATTGGTTTCGCGTAGCACTTTTTGGTCAAAGTGAATGACTAAACCTAAGTCGTGTAGGAAGTCAATGAGGGTTTGTTGTTCACTTTCACTGGTGATTTCATGCTGACGACAGAGGTCCAGGTAATGGTCATAACTGAGAAAATCTCGACCTTGGGTGCTGAATTGTTCCAAGGCTGTTTTGACTTGCCACCAGCGCGGAGGGAAGTGAGTTTGGACCAATTCGACTTGGGGAAGGGTTTGTTGAATGGCCTGTGTTAGCGCGTCGAGTCCTTCGCCCGTGCGACAGGAGAGACGACAGAAATGGGCAATATTGTATTTCTGCAAAGGTTGACGCGGTAAGTCAAAGCTGGGATTTTCGTCAATTTTGTTGATAACGAGGATGATGGGGGACTTATCGCCAAAACTTTGGATATGTTTTAGCCAATAATCGGTTTTCGCTTCGCGGCGACTGTCTAGCACCAGCACGTAGAGGCTGCGTTTGGAGAGAAAGAATTGATGGGTGGCGTGATAATTTCTTGTCCGCCAAAGTCCCAGCAATGGAGTTTCACCGTGCCTCCTGATAAATGGGGACTGGCAGGGAGTGGCAGGTCTAGGGTATTGAGGTTGATTCCATGCGTTTGTGATTCGTTGGGGTCAAAGGCTTGTCCTAATAAACGTTTGAGTAGGGAAGTTTTGCCCGCGCCACCATCGCCTATCAGGAGGAGTTTGAGTTCGTTGAGGGGGCGATCTTGTTGAAATTCAAGCGCATTGTAGTAATCAATAATGGCTTGTCGGCCTTGTTTGACGATTTCTATTGGGGGAGTTTGGAACGGGTTGTCTACAACAGAAAGACCTTCCTCCAAAATACCAAGACCCCATTTGATCTCCAAATTTAGCTGAAGGAGTTCCTTAGAAAGGTGGGTTAATTGATTGCGACCCAAATAGAATTTTTGCAAGTGTAGTTGGCCAATTTCTCTGGGCAACTGGGTCAAGCGATTGTTGTCTAAATCTAGTATTTGCAAGTTTTGCAGTTGGCCAATTTCTTTAGGCAACTGGGTCAATTGAGTGTTGCCTAAGTCTAATACCCGCAAATTTTGTAGTTGCCCAATTTCTTCAGGCAACTGGGTCAATTGATTGGCAGCTAAACCCAATGTTTGCAAATTTTGCAGTTGGCCAATTTCTTTAGGTAACTGGGTCAATTGATTTTCCAACAAACTCAATACCTGCAAATTTTGCAATTGGCCAATTTCTTTAGGCAACTGAGTCAATTGATTATCTCTCAACCGCAATCTCT
The DNA here is from genome assembly GCA_011391085.1 of Thiotrichaceae bacterium. Taxonomy (GTDB): domain Bacteria; phylum Pseudomonadota; class Gammaproteobacteria; order Beggiatoales; family Beggiatoaceae; genus JAABRD01. The sequence continues at coordinate 16,371 of JAABRD010000006.1, forward strand.
GCAAATTTTGTAGTTGGACAAGTTCCTTAGGCAATTCAGTCAACTGGCATTCATGTGACCCTAAGCCAATCACTTGTCCCCTATTATCAACTTGATAGCCAACAGAAAACTCACCGATTTTGTCTAATCGCAACAGTTTTTCACCAATGCGTTTTTCAAGTTGTGCAATGATGTCTAAATCGTTGGACATGAGTAGTTCCTTTTTGTGGTCTGAATCAGAATTTGCAGAATTTTAGAATTTTCAGAATGAGTTGTCAAATAGTTTCGGTTCATTCTTTCATTCTGATTCTGACAGATAAGTTTAGTCAGGGGCTTAGAATAACTAAAGGGGAGGAAAAACTCAAGTTTCCTCTTTCCTCCTCCTACTCAGAAAGTGTTTCCAAAACGGCTGATGGAATTGGATTATCTTCAACTCGGAACAAACGAGATAATTTTTAACCCGTCAATCACCTGAAAATGTTTGACATTCGCGGTTACCAGGGGGAGACCATGCCATAACGCCGTTGACCCGATTAACGCATCCGCCAGGGTGAGTGAATGGCTATGATAATAATGTTCAACCAATTGTGTCGCTTGCGTAGAAATTATCTCGTTAACCTGTAATATTTGTGCGTTCCACGCTGTTAAAGTCTCATTCAAGATAACCAGTTCTTTTTTGTTTCTAGTACCTTGGATTAACTCGATATAAGTAATCGCCGACAAAGAAATGTCCTCAAACCCATCTAACCAAACCAAAGCATTAGGATTGCCGCGGATACACCAGATTAAAAAGTCCGTGTCTAATAACATCAGTAACGTGGCTTCCTTAGTTGTCGTACATAATTTTCAACGTCTTGCATCTCCTCTCGGTCTTTCCAAAGACCAATTAGTGGTTGTTCGGAACGTTTGAGAGATGGGGAGGCAGTTTTAGGCAAAATGTGTGTTTTCACCAGTTTATCCACTTGGGTGGGTGCCTTGGCTAACTTTGCCAATTCTTCTTGCACAATTTGTCGAATCAATGGTTCTAACACACTTGATGATTCGGACCAGTTTAAAACAACGGATTGAGACATAAAAATTTCCTTTCGGGTTGAGTGGTGGTCTGAATTAGAATTGGAAGACATGGAGTGTCAAATCATTCTGTTAATTTTTTAATTCTGTCAACTCTGATTGAATGGTGTCTGAATCAGAATTTGCGGGATTTCAGAATGTTATCGAACCAATATGACCGCTTTTCATTCAGGAAAATGGGTTGCAGATAGCTAACCGGTTTTCAATTCGTTGCCCCCCCTTGCATATCCTCGGAATACAGAATAGCACAATGACTATCGAGTGCCGTCGCCACCATCAGACTATCCCAAAATGATAACCGATAATGTTGGCGCAGGTTTGAGGCTGTCAAGCAAGTTGCCACCGTCAACTGCTGAACCTGACAAGTTGCCGAAATTTGACGAATAAACACCGTAATTTCATCCTCAGTATAATGATATTTCCGCCACAGATTGAAACTGACTTCGTTAATCACCTGCGTACTGATAACCACCTCTTCATTTTCAATCAACTTACGTGCCCGTTCGGATTTATCGCTACCATCAGCAATCGCGGCATAAATCCAGAGATTGGAATCTATAAAACCACAGTTATTCATAGACTTCCTCTCGTGAAAACGGTTTGATATTCTCCAATTGACGCGGAAAAATATCACTTATTTGGCGTTTCTGGACCTGGCCGGGAGTTTCCTGGTCAGTGCCCTCAAAACTTTTCAACGGCGCATGAGTGGCAAAGAAATCGACGGTCTGTGGTGAGGGCTTGAGATTTAACAGTTGTTCAATCTTCAACCAATCTCGATAGTCAATTTGCACGGCTATTGGCCATTGTTGGTCATCCGTGACAATCTTTTTGTCAATCGTTAAATAACTCATGGTTGGGTCTCTTTTAGAGGTCTGAATCAGAATTGAAAGACATTTTAGAATTGGAAGACATGGGTTGTCAAATTAATTTGGTTTATTCTTTCATTCTGAAAATTCTCTAATTCTGAAAATTCTGATTCTGACAGATTAAGTTTAGTCTGAATCGCAGATTGCCACAGATGAGGCGGATTAAGCGGAAGAAAGGGGAGGAGTTATCTGCATCATTCGTGGTCATCTGCTTCATTTAAGAGGGTTGCTTAATGTGGGTCAAGTCAACTCATCTAACTGAAACAATGTCAAACCCGTCACTCGATTGAAATGTTTAACATTCAAAGTCGCCAATGGCAATTCATATACCATAGCAGTGGCAGCAATAAATACGTCACGTATTTCTATAACCTGATTCTTACCTTTTAGGTCTCGGTAAATGTTGGCAGCTTGTTTGGCAATTTCCAAATGAAAGGGCAAAATGGTAAATAGCTTTAACAACTCTTGCACTTCCTGTTGCTTAGAAAATGGTGTGGCACCCGCCCATAATTCAAAGGCGACCACCGTTGAGGTATACAGAATCTGCCTGTTTTCTAATCGAAACAAAAGACTTTGAGATTTCTGTTGTTTGCGCAAATGTTCAATGATGATGGAAGTATCCACTAAAACTTTTCGATGGCCCATTCATTCAACCCCTGTTGCACTTGTTCAATCGCTGATACCTCTTCTGCGGTCCATACCGAAGTATTTAGCAAGATACGTTTTCTCGCCAGTTTATCTGGTGAAGTAGCGGTCTTGACTAACTTAGTTAACTCGTCTTGCACGATTTGTCGAATGAACGGTTCTAAAACACTGTGTAACTCTGGCCAATTTAAAACAATGGATTGAGACATAAAAATTTCTCCTTTTGAATGGTTGTCTGAATCAGAATTTACAGAATTTTAGAATTTTCAGAATGGGTGGTCAAATTAATTTAGTTTATTCTTTCATTCTGTCAATTCTCTAATTCTGAAAATTCTGATTCTGACAGATAAGTAATCAAGTAGTTAAATTAGGGTGGACAACCGCTTTCTCGTTGTCCGCCAGTTCGCCAGTCTGAATCTCCTCCCAAGAAATCCCTTTCTCTTGTGAAACCTGTTTCAACAATTCCAGTGCCTGGTCCGTGCCCACAAAGCCACTGTCAGCGGCTTGCTGGGCCTTCATTAACCAAAAAGCGTCTTCCATTTCTTGCCAGCGTTCATACATTTCCGCAGAAATGACGACCGCTATGGTTTGACGCCGGTCTTCCACCAGCACCGGTTCCCTAAGCGATTGCGCTAAGTATTGTCCAAGTTGATTTTTTAATTCCGTCGCGGTAACACGCATCATATCGATTTTCCTCTATGAAAGTGATTCCCCAAATTAATCGAGTTGCTTGAATTTCTGATAAACTTCATCATCATTTCGCTTTCCCACCAAGTAAATAAAAATCACCTCATTATCGAATTGATAGATGATTCGGTATTCACCTATGTCCTTCCTAAAGAAGTTATCAGATTTTCTCAATTGCTGTGAATCGTGAGGTCTGGGATTTTTCAGCAACTCAAAGATGGCTTGAACCACTTGTTTATGTTGTTTGGGAGGTAATAATTGAAGAAATTTTAACACCTCTTTAGTAAAGTCTAGTTTTCTCATGGCATAGATTTTGGGGATAACAGGGATTGTCAAATCATTCGGTTCATTCTCTAGTGGTCTGAATCAGAATTGAAAGACATTTTAGAATTGGAAGACAGGGGTTGTCAAATTAATTCGGTTCATTCTGTCATTCTGTCAATTCTGATTCTGATTAAGTGGTTGTCTGAATCAGAATTTGCAGAAGGGGTGGTCAAATAGTTCGGTTCATTTTTTCATTCTGAAAATTCTGATTCTGATCGATAAGCAGCAAGTTTTAGAAGAAATTAGGTTGTTTGTCTGAATCAAGATTAGCAAAATTTACCACAGGTCATCTCGACTTAGGCACAAACACTTAAAGAATTTCCCGAATCCTAATTTTGTTAGCCGTGATAACCACAAATTTGCCATACAAGGAATTGTGATAAGCAGATAAAACCTTGGTTAAAGATGCCAGGATGTCAATTAACTCTTTGACCCGATACCTCAGATATATCACGCCAGGGGTTGCAGCTTGATGCGCAAATACCCATTCACCAAAATCACGGTCTTCGGTTAATAAAAGTGCCTGAGATTCAAATGATAATTGTAACACCGCGGCATCTGAAATACCTGGCCGCATTTCTGCCACCGCTAACACTTCAATATCCTGATTTCTAAGAACTTTAACAATTTTCAGATTAACACTTTCATCAGCTAAGAGAAGCAATTTCAATCATTTCCTCCCGTGAAATCACTGCGGCACAATATGACAACACGGCTAAAATATCTTCTCTGCCAAGTTGCGGATAACCTTCTAAAAGTTCTTCTACAGTCATCCCTTCGGACAATTTTTGTAAAATCAAAGCGACCGTGATTCGGGTGCCCTTAATTACCGGTTTTCCCAACATCACTTTGGCATCTGCGGTGATTCGAGTACGATAATTCATTTTTTATCTCCTGTTAGTTGGATAGGGTGGGCAACCGCTGTCTCGTTGCCCACCATTTCGCCTATAATAGAATCTTCGGTGGTATTACAGGAATAATGGTATGGTATGTTTCCATCGAGTACCACGAATTTAGAAATCAACGAATTGATTTAATTTTATCCCATTCGTTGATTTCTAAATTCGTGGTACTCGTGGTTACAAATCGCCTCATACCATTACTTCTACCACACTACCGAATCTCCTCCCAAGAAATCCCTTTCTCTGGTGAAACCTGTTTCAACAATTCCAGTGCCTGGTCCGTGCCCACAAAGCCACTGTCAGCCGCTTGCTGGGTCTTCATTAACCAAAAAGCATCTTCCATTTCTTGCCAGCGTTCATACATTTCCGCAGAAATGACGACCGCTATGGTTTGACGCCGGTCTTCCACCAGCATCGGTTCCCTAAGCGATTGCGCTAAGTTGGGTAGTTGGGTAGGGTGGGCAACAGGGTTTTGGAGTACGGAATCAATTCCGTACTCCAACGGAATCAATTCCGTACTCCAACGGAATCAATTCCGTACTCCAACGGAATTAATTCCGTACTCCAAAACTGCTATACCATTATTTGTACAACACGACCCATTCTTTAATTCTGTAAATTCTGATTGAATGGTTGTCTGAATCAGAATTTGCCGAATTTTAGAATCGGAAGACAGGGGTTGTCAAATTAATTTGGTTTATTCTCTAATGTCTTCCAATTCTGATTACCATTGCAAAAGATAACAGTGAGAATTAACCACCCCCCGACCCCTCCTTAATAAGGAGGGGAGTAAAGAGGCTAGAGATTAATTCCCCCTCCTTTTCAAGGAGGGGAGAAAGAAGCAAGAGACTAATTCCCCTCCTTTTCAAGGAGTGGTTAGGGGTGGTTTAACCAAAGGAGGGGCGTGACGGTGCAAATAAACGCAACTAACACACCAGATGCCTCATTGGTCAAGTTTTACTATTCATGGCAATTTAGCGGCCTTGGCATCAAAACTAACCGTATACTCACAGCCATTTAATTGATTCACCCTCATCAAGAGTATATCAGAGAAATCCGCCGTGGAGTTTTCATAAATTTGGAGTGCTTCCCAAACCACTTGGGAGTTTGGTTGAGAATATTATCGTTGATAATCTCCCGGTTGGCAACGCAACCACTAAGCATATTGCCACACCAGCCTCGTGTGGAAGTGAGACTGTCAAACACCGGACCTAATGGAATAGAAGGACAACCGTTTGTGGTCTCCTGAACCACCTGTTGTTTGAACCAATATTTGGTATTAGCCAGAGTCGGGTCCAAAGAAGTGAGAAACCGATCTGCATCAATTCAGAACATTTTATAACAATCTCGGCTTTCCAACGTAAAGCAAAATCCACAAGGGTATGTGCAATAACGACGGCTGGGATTGTAATAGCCAGGTGTTCGATGAATAACATACTCCCCGCATCCAACGCATTAGGGTCTTGTCTCCGTCGTTCTACGGGAATATTTCCGCCTGCAAAACATCTTGTAATTCTGCGGCTAAAGCACTGGCCTCGGCCTCAGAATCGGTGTTGAAGCTAATTGTCAATTGTTGAGATTGATTTGTAGTCATGTAGTTCTCCTTTTTTTGTGATGATTGTGTTTAATGTCATCATATCATAATTTTGCCATGTGTTCAAAATTTTGCCAAGGGTTTAGGAACTTCAAATAAATAAATTATCCAGAGGATTTAGCCGGGGCTGGGTGCCTTACAAAGCGACGCTTTGGACTCCTGAATTTTTTTCACTTCTTCAACTTCCCCCTCAAAAACTTCCCCGTATAAGAATGCCCCAATTTTGCCACACTCTCCGGCGTTCCTGTCGCAATAATTTCACCTCCTCCCTCTCCGCCTTCGGGACCTAAGTCTATAATCCAATCGGCAGTCTTGATCACATCCAAATTATGTTCAATCACGACCACCGTATTGCCATGGTCTCGTAATCGTTGTAAGACAGTCAACAACTGTTCAACGTCATGGAAATGCAACCCCGTGGTCGGTTCATCCAAAATATACAACGTCTTCCCTGTTTCACGTTTGGACAACTCCTTAGCTAACTTAATTCGTTGCGCTTCCCCGCCAGACAGTGTGACTGCATTTTGACCTAGCGTCAGATAAGACAGTCCCACATCCATTAACGTCTGTAATTTTCTGGCTAACACCGGCACTGGGTCAAAAAATGCCCGCGCCTCCTCCACCGTCATGGATAGCACCGCGTAAATATTTTTCCCCTTATACGTTATCTCCAACGTTTCCCGATTATAACGTTGTCCTTTGCAGGCATCACAGGTGACGTAAATATCTGGCAAGAAGTGCATTTCCACTTTGATCACACCATCTCCTTGACAGGCTTCACAGCGTCCTCCTTTGACATTGAAACTGAAACGTCCCAGTTGATAACCACGCGAACGCGCTTCAGGGGTGGCCGCAAACAGTTCTCGAATAGGAGTGAACAGACCGGTATACGTTGCTGGATTGGAACGCGGAGTGCGACCTATCGGACTTTGGTCAATGTCCACCACTTTGTCTAACCATTCCAACCCTTCTATCTCTTCATAAGGCGCCGGCGTCAGGTGCGTACCATTGAGAGGATTGGCCACGACGGGATACAAGGTGTCATTAATCAAGGTCGATTTGCCAGACCCAGATACGCCTGTGATGCACGTTAGCAACCCTAATGGAATTTCTAATGTCACCGATTTAAGATTGTTACCCGTCGCCCCTCGTAACCGTAACATCTTCTGTTTATCCACTGGATGACGTTTCTTGGGAACGGCAATCGAACGTTTCTTCGCTAAAAATTGTCCCGTGAGAGACTTCGACGTTTGCATAATCTTCTTTAGCGACCCTTGGGCAACCACTTGTCCGCCATGTACACCCGCGCCTGGGCCTAAATCCACAATGTGGTCAGCCGCCCGAATCGCTTCCTCATCATGTTCGACTACAATCACGGTATTGCCCAAGTCACGTAACTGCGTCAAGGTATCTAACAGACGTTGATTATCGCGTTGATGGAGACCGATAGAAGGTTCATCCAAAATGTACATGACCCCCACTAACCCTGCCCCAATTTGACTGGCCAGCCGAATCCGTTGCGCTTCTCCTCCCGATAAAGTGTCGGCACTGCGATCTAACGTGAGATATTCTAACCCCACGTTGACCAGAAATTGCAACCGTTGGTTCACTTCTTTCAGAATCTTAGCCGCTATCTCCCCGCGTTTGCCAGGTAACTGTAACTCTTGAAAGAAGGTTAACGCTTGCTTGACAGGCAACGCCGTTAATTGAGGTAACGTGTGACTTGCGATAAACACATGGCGGGCTGCTTTGGTTAAACGAGTCCCTTGACAGTCGGCGCAAGGTTGTTGACGGAGGTATTTTAATAACTCTTCCCGCACGGAAGTGGATTGGGTCTCACGATAGCGACGTTCATAGTTGGGAATGATTCCTTCAAATGGCTTGCGCCGGGCGAAAGTAGTTCCCTTATCGGAATAGTTCACTAATTCGATGTCAGTGGTGTCACTGCCGTATAAGATAATATGTTGAATCGATTGGGGCAGTTTAGCAAAGGGCCGTTGCAAGTCAAATTGATAATGGGCTTGCAGGGATTCTAGCATTTGGAAGTAGAAAGGATTGTCACTGTCCCACCCTGGGATGGCGCCATCGGATAAACTGAGAGAGGGATCAACGACGACTTTGGCAGGGTCAATAAATTGTTTGACGCCTAGACCATCACAGACGGGGCAAGCCCCGACGGGGTTATTGAAGGAAAAGAGGCGCGGTTCTAATTCGCGAAGACTGTAGCCGCATTCGGGGCAAGCGAAGTTGGCGGAGAAAGACAAAGCTACGCTTTGGACTCCTGGAGTAAGAGTGGAGGAGGTGGTAGGTAAAGAAGTGATTTGGGCAAACCCGTTGCCTAGTTTCAGGGCCGTTTCAAAGGATTCGGTGAGGCGCAAGCGGTGGTCGGGACGGACTTTGAAACGGTCCACCACGATTTCAATGGTATGCTTTTTATATAGGTCGAGTTGGGGTGCATCGTCTAACATCACCACCTCCCCATCGATTCTAGCCCGTAGGAAGCCTTGTTGTTTCAAAGAATCTAACAATTGCAGATGTTCACCCTTGCGTTCTTTGACAACGGTGGCGAGTAACATCAGTGAAGTGCCTTCGGGTAAAGCCAGCACTTGATCCACCATTTCGCTAATGGTTTGGACGGTTAGAGAGGTGCCATGGTCAGGGCACTGTGGTTCTCCCACTCGTGCAAAGAGGAGGCGTAGATAGTCATAAATTTCGGTGACGGTGCCCACGGTAGAACGGGGATTATGGGAAGTGGATTTTTGTTCAATGGAAATGGCTGGGGAGAGTCCTTCAATATGTTCCACATCTGGCTTTTCCATCAAGGACAGAAATTGTCGGGCGTAAGCAGATAGGGATTCGACATAGCGACGTTGTCCTTCGGCATAGAGAGTGTCAAAGGCCAGAGAGGATTTGCCAGACCCAGAAAGACCAGTGATGACAATCAGTTGGTCACGCGGTAAATCGAGGTCAAGGTTTTTTAGATTATGGGTGCGTACACCGCGTAAGCGAATGGTGTTCATGGGGGGACGTTTAAATCAAATTGGTTTTGGTAGTGAGGCAATGTGGGTGTACTGTCTGAACTCTGATTAGAATGATTTTCAGATGGACTATGATTAGTCAAGCCTCCTTTCATAGCCATCATTTAATCATATCAATCACAGTTCAAGACGAAGAGAAACCGCACGATATTTCACCCAGATTGCATCACTACCTTGGTTTTGATGGTTGAGTGTACCATAGAATAATGAACTTGCCCTAAAGTAAATGAAAAGCGGTACCGGTGGACTAGAGGCTTTATAATATCTTTCAGTTGAGGAATTTTTCTTCAATGTAGGGTGGATTAAGCGAAGCGTATCCACCCTACCTTAGCTACCTTAACTTGATGGCATGGAGGCGTAAGCCTCTAGTCCACCGCTACTGCTGGCTATAACATCCGCATCGACAAATCCACAGCCCGCACATTTTTCGTCATGGCGCCTACGGAGATAAAATCTATCCCCGTTTCCGCCACGGCCCGAATCATTTCTAAAGTGACTCCGCCAGAAGCTTCTAGTTTTGCCCGGCTTTGCACTAGGGCAACGGCTTCATGTAGCATACTTAAATTGAAATTGTCTAACAATAAAATCTCGGCCCTAGCCTGCAACGCCTCCTCAACTTGTGACAACGATTCGACTTCTACTTCCACTGGCAAATGTGGTGCTGATTGACGGGCGGTAGCCACTGCTTGGGAGATGGAACCTGCTGCCGAAATATGATTCTCTTTAATCAAAAAGGCATCATATAATCCCAGGCGGTGGTTTTTCCCTCCTCCGCAACGTACTGCATATTTTTGGGCTTGACGCAAGCCTGGTAACGTTTTGCGAGTATCCAAAATTTGCGTTTGCGTTCCATTCACGGCTTTCACATATCGTTGCACCTCAGTGGCGGTGCCAGATAATAGTTGCAAAAAATTCAAAGCGGTACGTTCCCCTGTCAGTAATGGACGAGTGGGACCTTGGAGGTGACATAACACTTGATTGGGAACGATGGCTTCTCCATCTTGAGTATGCCAAGTGATTTCTATCGTGTTATCCAGTTGTTGAAAGACTTCATTGAACCAAGCAATGCCACATAATATGGCTGATTCGCGAGTAATGACTTGCGCTTTGGCAGAGGCATTGGGAAGAATCAATTGTGCAGTGATGTCACCACTTCCCACATCTTCTGCTAGGGCACGTTGTACCACTTGGGCAATGTCGTTGGGTAATTGTAATATGTTCATCATAGACGTTTCTAAACAATTTATAGTAATATTCTTTCTCATTTATACCCCCCCTGCCCCCCCGTACACGGGGGGGAGTGACCCCGCCCTGCCCCCTCGTACACGGGGGGGAGTGACCCCGTCCATGGGGAGAGTGATTCCCCCCCGCGTGCGGGGGGAAGTGATTCCCCCCCCGCGTGCGGGGGGGATAGGGGGGTATCAACTCAAAGAGTGATAAACACGGTTGCGTAAGTCCTGAATTTATTCAATTTCTCCTTCTCCAATTTCTTAACCAGGATAGCTTTGAACTTCTGGTTAAGAGATTGGTTAAGGAGATTGGTTGAAGAAATTGATTAAGGAGATTGACGAATGATCAAAGATTCGCCGCGTTGCGTAAATTCTAACTGTTTCAGGAAACTCATGCCTAACAGCACTTCTTCATCTTGAACTTGCGGGTTAATATTGGCCCTGACTTGATGTAATTCAATGGAACCTAATGCCACCGTCTCCACAGTGGTGCTGTACGTGGTGATAACACCGTTCGCCGTCGTCACTTGCATGGGGGCGCCACGTACTAAATTCAGACGACGTGCCACTGGTTCGGGAATCGATAATGTGGTGGCACCCGTGTCTAGTAAGAATACGATGGGTTCACCATTTAAGGTGCCAGTGGCCACGTAATGCCCAAACCGATTACGTTGTAAGGTCACTTCCCGAACGCCTGTGGCAGAAGTTTGAACCCCTAATTCTTGATTTGGGTTATACTGCTGGTTAGAAAAATAACCAAATAGTCCAGTCAAGAGAATTAATAGCACTATCCAAGCGGCATAAATCATCCCTTTACCAATTTTTTGAGATGAATCGGTCATGTTAATTTTTCCTCGTGTTTGATGCCAAACGGCGTAGAAAATCAGTATTTCAGGACTTACGCAGTCACCCCACCCCAACCGCAGGGAGGGAGGAATTCCGCCCCGTACACAGGGGGGATAGGGGGGTGTCAAATCAACGAATTACAAAAGTGGTTGCGTAAGTCCTGTATTTCATAAAAAGTTGCTAAACGACAAGCACTTACCCCCATTTTAAAGACCATCAGTATGTTGACAGAAGTGGAAAACAATGTCAAGGAATTGGATTAATGACTTGGATGCTTGAGTTAACTCTCTTAAATACCAATAATAGTAGTCAACGCCCCCAGCAGGGTGTTGCTATGTTGTCAAGATTTGAGATATTTTGTTACCAAATAGTCTCCATCTGGTTTTTGCAACAGGTAGTGCTTCTTAAATCTTCAAGGTTTAGGAAAGCTAGTTTAATCCGGTTTTCTCCAAAGAAACAACTTGATGATTGAATCATCAATGAGTGCAAATAAATGAAAATTTCCATTCGTAACTTCCTATTTCTGTCAATTTTTTGCTGTGGCATCGGATATTTCCATAACGTTGCAGCGGCCCACACGGGTTCTGTCAAATGGTTTAACACAGGGGCTGGCTTTGGGTATATTACTCCAGACAGCGGCGGGGAGGATGTGTTTGTCCATTTCAGTGCCATTGATGGCCCCGTCAAGAAGTTAACCAAGGGGCAACGGGTGGCTTATGAAGCTTCTAAAATCGACGGTAAATTGAAGGCGACTTGGGTTAAGGTGTTAATTTAGTGGATAGTGGTTTTAGTGGATAGTGGATAGTGGATAGTGGATAGCGGATAGTGAGTGAAAATCCGTTCTAATCTGTCTCCCAAAATCAGGTAGTGAGGCAAGGTGGGTGTACTGTCTGAACTCTGATTAGAATGATTTTCAGATGGACTATGATTCGTCAAGCCGCCTTTCAGAGTCCTCATTTAATCATATAAATCACAGTTCAAGACCAAAGAGAAACTTCTCGATATCTCACCCAGATTGCATCTCTACCCAAAATCAAACCATTCATCATACATCACACTTATCACATATAAGTACCGAAGCAAAAATTTTACCGTACTTTCAATCGTCGCCCTCACCCATGGCCCCTCTCCCTACGGGCGTGGGGAGACAGGCAACACCAGTGGTTTTCTCCCCTCTCCTTCTGGGAGAGGGGCCGGGGGTGAGGGTAAGGGCGTCATTATACCAGAAAATTTCTGCTTCACTACTTATCATACAAATCACAGTTCCATCATATATCAAATGTATCACTATTGATTTTCACCCACTCTCCACTCTCCACTCTCCACTCTCCACTCTCCACTAAAACCACTCTCCACTCTCCACTAATATCACAGTTCCAATGAAAAAATTCATTCCCATTTTTTATCTCATGTTCACTCTCCTTAACCACACCTACGCCGACAATACAGCTTCACAAACGGGATTACTCTGGCAAATTAATAAACCCGGACTCTCCCCCAGTTATCTATTTGCAACCATTCATTCGGATGACCCGCGGGTGACTCAGTTACCTCCTCTGGTGCAAAACCGTCTTGAACACGCCGACACGGTTGGGTTGGAACTGCTGATGGATGTTCCAACTATCCGAAAGTCGGCCAATGCTAAATTTATCAGTGAGGGGCTAACGTTAGATCAAGTGCTTGAGTCACCTCTATATCGTCGTGTTGTGGAGGCGTTACGTCCTTATAACCTCCCAGAATCTCTGGTGCAACGTATGAAACCCTGGGCGGTGTTCAGCACTCTCAATCTGCCGTTGCCGAAGACGGGTGAGTATTTAGATTTGCGACTCTACCGGCAGGTGCTGGAATTGGAAATACCGCCTTACGGTTTAGAGACCGTGGAAGAACAAATACGCATTTTAGATTCGTTATCGTTCGCAGCACAAGTGAGGTTACTAACAGACCTGGTTGCCCACCTTGACGAGTTGCCACAGATGTTTGCAAATCTACAGGAACTGTATTTGCGCCGCGATTTGACAGCTTTGATGGTGGCCTGTGAAAAGTATCTTGAGGAATGGAGTCAGCACCCAGAATTGACTCAAATGTTTTTTAAACGAATCTTGGCAGATCGTCACCCTAACATGTTAGAACGGATGTTGCCCAACCTGCAACGAGGCAACACGTTTATCGCCGTAGGGGCGTTACATTTACCCGGTGACACAGGTCTCCTGAAATTGTTGGAAGCACGAGGTTATGAAGTGGTGGCGGTGTACTAAAGATACCGTTGGAGTGGAGGCTAACGCCTGCCGGCGGTAGGCGATCCGCAATTTGAGTGGGGGGGTGATGCCTACTGCCAACCGGCTAAAGCCTCCACTCCAAAACCACCGGCTGAAGCCTCTAGTCCAACGGCGTTTGGTTTTTTACTATTACTTTTGCACCTCCCCCAATTTTTCTAACCAAGTCACTAATAAGTAACCATCGCCAGGATGCAGACCATGTTCGCCACGAGTCGTCGCAACCATAGCCTTGCCTGTCAAAGCGGGGACATTGTTCATATCTTGACTGTAAGGAGGTACCCAGTCATCACCTGCTAACCTAATGATAGACAGATAGAAGGCTTGCGGTGGGTGCGGGGTACGATTTAACCAAAACAGGGGCATGGCGGGATATTCTCTAGTCAAATCACGGTACAAGTCTTCCGAACGAGTCAACGTTCCTAATCCCAAGAAGGGTGCCACCCAACCGACGGGACTGTTACTTAATAGCAGACCGTCTTCTGCGGCACTGGTGCCCAGATGAGGAGTGGCAATGGTAATCAGACCCGCAATGGGAAAACGATTCGTAACCATCACCAGCCGCGCTACCACACCACCTGCGGAATGGCCAATGAGAATCAATTGATTCTCCGGATGTCGGCGTTGCAACTCTCGTAGGTAAAAATCTAACCAATGCGCTTGCACTGGCAAGGGGGCTTCCGAAGGCAAAGTGACGGTGTATACATAACGTCCCTTCGGATTCGCAGGGGGTAACACGGCAGGCACGGGCCCCGCAGGAAACAGGTCCCCCGCATCTTGCCAACCGGCTTGGTGGAGAATATAACTCACCCCAGTGTCGCGCCAAATGAGGCCATCACTTAAATAGCCATGCACGAGAACCGCCGTCTGTCCACCTGCGTAGGCGGGAGTGAGAAAGGAAAGTAAGAGAATGAAAAGAAGATGTCGATACATAGAATGATTCCAAAGTTGAAATTAACGAAACCGCCAGAGTAGAGGCTAACGCCTGTGGGAGTGGGCACCCAATTAAATGTCGGGGCATACCCACCGGCTAAAGCCTCTACTCCAACGTTGCTAAAGCCTCTACTCCAACGTTGTCAGCACCTGGGAGTCGGGGCATACCCACCGGCTAAAGCCTCTACTCCAACGTTGTCAGCACCTCAAACGTTACCCATCCGCATTCAGTTTCTGAATCACCTCCCGCAACACCTGATCCGCTTGTTCATTGGGCACTTGACACGTTCCCGCTTTCTCATGCCCGCCGCCGCTATACTTTAACATCAGTTCCCCGACATTGGTTTTCGAACCACGGTCAATAATCGATTTGCCAACGGCCAGCACCGTGTTTTGCTTCTGCAACCCCCATAACACATGGATAGAGATGTTGCATTCAGGATACATGGCATAGATGATAAACCGATTCGCCGTGAAGATTTCATCCTCATTGCGCAGGTCTAGCACGATGACGTTTTTGTGGACTCTGGCACATTTTTCAATTTGTTCCATAGCTGCCTTTTGATGTTCCCTATACAGGTCCACCCGTTCCTTAACATCAGGAAGTTCTAAAATTTCATCAATCGTGTGTTTCTTGCAGTAGTCAATTAGAACCATCATCAGGTCATAATTGGAAATCCGAAAATGTTTGAAACGTCCTAAACCACTGCGCGGATCCATCAAGTAATTGAGGAGAACCCAATTTTTGGGAGTGAGGATGTCTTCACGGCTGAACTGCGCTGAATCGGCCTTGTCAACCGCTTCTATCATCTCCACGCTGACGTTAGGAAAAGCGGTTTGACCGCCATAATAGTTATACACCAGGCGGGCCGCCGAAGGCGCGTTAGGGTCAATGATATAGTTATCCGGACGTTCTTTAACCCGTATGGTCTCGCTAAGATGATGGTCAAAAACCAAGTGGGCACTGGCCACATAAGGCAAGTTTGTGGTAATATCTCGACGAGTGATGTCAATTTTGCCATCCTGCATATCTTTAGGATGCACAAACTTGATGGTGTCGATAAGGTCAAGTTCTTTCAGCAAGACGGCGCAAATGAGGCCGTCGAAATCACTTCGAGTCACTAAGCGGTACTTTGGTGCAGACATTTTGTGTTCTCCAATGTTATTGAAATGAGAGGGTGTCCAGGCGGCAAAAGCGTCGCTTTAGTATAATAATATTTCTCATTTGTACCCCCCCCACCCCCCCCGCACGCGGGGGGGAGTCACTCCCCCGTACACAGGGGGCAGGGGGGTACAAGTGATGAGGAATATTACTATACGTGACAAAGCTACGCTGTTTCCTCCTGGATTAAATTCTTTGGACTCCTGGATTAAATGATTCCTGGATTAGATGATTAGATGAAATTTTGGTAGCGATGCAATATGGGTGTACTGTCTGAACTATGATTAGAATGATTTTCAGATGGACTATGATTAGTCAAGCCTCCTGTCATAGCCCTCATTTAATCACATCAATCACAGTTCAAGACGAAGAGAAACCGCACGATATTTCATCACTCAGATTACATCACTACCGAAATTTCCACCTTAACCAGCAAATTTATCTCGCGCCGTCTTGGCGCGTGTAAAGACCTGGTAAAGATACTCACTGTCACTTCGAGAAATCGCCTCTGCTAACTGGTCGAGTTCTCGTGAAAACTGCTTGATCATCTTTAGAATCGCTTCCTGATTTGCCAAACAGATGTCATGCCACATCGTTGGGTCACTGCCAGCAATCCGCGTAAAATCTCGAAAGCCACCGGCGGCAAAGCGAAATATTTCAGTGCGGTCCTCCAGTTTAGCCAAGGTGTCAACCAAGGTATAGGCTAACACATGTGGCAAATGACTGGTGGCTGCTAGAACCTCGTCATGGTGTTCCACAGACAACTCTTCCACTGCCGCCCCCGCGTAGGTCCACATGGTTTTCACCGTGTTCGTCGCCTGGCGGTCTGTGTCAGACAAAGGGGTGAGAATGACTCGCCGATTTTCAAACAATTCTGCATACGAAGCGGCCACTCCCGTTTTCTCAGTCCCCGCAATGGGATGCCCTGGGACAAAGCGCGAGACATGATTCCCCAACTGTTGTCGTGCATCTTCTACCACGGTGGCTTTGGCACTGCCCACATCGGTGATAATCGCATGAGGTGACAAAGAGTCACGAATCGCGCTAAAGATGGTGGCCATGGTGCCAAGAGGGACTGCGACAACGACCATATCGGCCCCCAAAACGGCTTCGGCAGGATGCTGAGTATAGCGGTCTATCACACCCAATTCTACCCCCAATTGCAAATTGGCGGTGTTACGCCCACAGCCAATGACTTCGCCACATTGGCCAGCGCGTTTGAGGGCACGGGCGAGAGAACCGCCGATGAGACCTAGTCCAATAATGGTCAGACGTTGAATTAACATAGTGAATAGTGGATAATGGTTTCGATATGAACAACACGGAGTCCAAAACATGTTTTGGACTCCACCGCACCTATTTTTTCCCCCCTTCCCCCCAAACCCACTTCCCCTGTTCCTGTTTCCACTTCCCACTTTCTATTTGCTTCAACTGGTCCTTAGACAGTTTCGCCTTCACCCGATCCTGGTCTGCCGTCGCTTCTTCATATTTATTCAGAACTGCCAACGAATACCATTGGTAAGCCTTCACTAAATCTTGAGAAACGCCTTCGCCCATTTCATACATCATGGCCAGATTATATTGTGAAGTGAAGTCCCCCCGTTCTGCGGCTTTGCGATACCACTGGGCGGCTTGGGAAAAGTCTTTAGGCACTCCTTCTCCTTTATAATACATCAATGCCAACGTTTGTAGGGCAACCATTTCACCTTGGTCGGCAGCTTTGCGTAACCATTCCACTAGCGTTGCAAAATCTTTGGTGCCTCGCCCATCTTGGTACATGACCAACAGTTGTTGTTGGGCACTGGCCACTCCCTGGGCCGCCGCTTTGCGTAACCATTCCTCGGCCAGGTCGGTACGGTTTTTGACCGGGTGCTGATAATTGTACAACATCCCCAACGCAAATTGCGCTTGTGCAAGACCCTGTTCCGCCGCTTTTTGTAACCACGTTGCGGCTGTCGCAAAATCTTGTTCAATCCCCTTATGGTCACGGTACAACCGTCCCACATTATATTGGGCCAACGCCATTCCCTGAGTAGCGGCTTTTTGATACCAATTGAATGCCTCCACAAAATCTTGTGTGACTCCCCGCCCCGCCTCATACATTTCCCCTAAAGAATTTTGGGCAACCGCATCACCCTGTTGGGCCGCCTCCAAATATGTTTTTGAGGCATTCAGAGAGTCGCCTTTTTCATCATACGCTTTGGCTTGTTTAACCCTCTCCTCAGTCGGGGTAGCCATGACCGCGGGTAGCCACAGTGGGACAATCAGTGGGAGACTGTAATAAAACATGTTGTTATGGGTTAATTTCATAGACACTCCTAAAATGAAAACTTGAGTTTTTTTATTTTGCCATAAAAGAGGGAGTGAGTGAATACTTGTCAATTTTTTTTAGTTTAGGACTGACGCCCTCACCCCACCCCAACCCTCCCCGCACACAGGGAGGGAGTCATTTCCCCCCGCGTGCGGTGGGAATCATTCCCCCCCGCGTGCGGTGGGAATCATACCCCCCGCGTGCGGTGGGAATCATTCCCCCCCGCGTGCGGGGGGGCTAGGGGGGGTGTCAACTCAACGAGTTACCAAAACCGTTGCGTAAGTCCTACCAGAAAATCTTTTCAACATTGTCACCAAGTTGTCACATTTCTCAATTATCTTGAGAATCTCTTTAATCAAATATAGGTATCTTTTCCATGAAGAAATTACTGACAACCACGACTTTCCTAACCACGACTTTCCTGGTCAGCCCCGCTTTTGCCCAATTACCTGACTATCAAAAAGTGGAAGGCGTGTCTGGCAATTTGTCCAGCGTCGGTTCCGATACGTTGGCGAACATGATGGCACTGTGGACGGAAGCCTTTAAACGCTTTTATCCCAATGTGAACATCCAAGTGCAAGCGGCTGGTTCTTCCACCGCCCCACCCGCTTTGACGGAAGGGACCAGTAACGTGGGTCCCATGAGTCGGAAAATGAAAGACGGGGAGGTGGAGGCGTTTGAGAAAAAACACGGTTATCCGCCCATCTATATCCGCGTGGCCGTGGATGCCTTGGCCGTGTATGTCCATAAAGACAATCCCATCCAAAGCCTTACCCTGCCTCAAGTGGATGCGATTTTCTCGGCCACTCGTAAATGTGGTTACGAGAAAGATATGACCAATTGGGGTGAATTGGGTTTGACGGGGACGTGGGCTAGTCGCCCCATGCAGTTGTTTGGCCGTAACTCGGTCTCTGGGACGTATGGTTACTTTAAAGAACATGCGTTATGCAAGGGGGATTTTAAAAATGGCGTGAATGAACAGCCAGGGTCTGCCTCCGTGGTGCAATCGGTTAGCACGTCGGTCAATGGCATTGGCTATTCGGGGATTGGTTACAAAACGTCAGGCGTGAAAGCGGTCGCCATTGCTACGAAGAATGGTGAAACACCGGTGGCGGCGACGGAACAGAATGCCCTAACGGGTAAGTATCCGCTGGCGAGATTCCTCTATATTTACGTCAACAAGGCGCCGAATAAATCATTGCCTCCTTTGGAGATGGAGTTTCTCAAGATGGTGTTGTCCAAACAGGGACAAGAGGTAGTGGTCAAGGATGGCTATGTGCCTGTGCCTGACAAGGTGGTCAAGGAAGAGTTGAAGAAGTTGCAGTAGAGAAATTGCAATAGTAAATGTTGATGGTGATTTGATATAGTGATATTCACTTATTCTTGTACCCCCCCCCAGCCCCCCCGTACACGGGGGGGAGTGGTACACGGCGGACGGTCCGCCGGCTAAAGCCTCTAGTCCACCTGTCGGTTAATTAAGGAGTGGTGGACTAGAGGCTTTAGCCGGAGGGCGGGGCCCCGCAATTTCAATTCTGTTCCGCGCCCACCGGCTAAAGCCTCTAGTCCACCTGTCGATTAATTTCGGGGGACTTTATTTCTTAACTTAATAGCATGGAGGCGTAAGCCTCCACTCCACCGCTGGAGTGGAGGCTTTAGCCGGGGACCGTCCCCCCAATACCAATTGTAAATTAATTCCTTGTTGCGACGCCTTCCACCTTTGGCAAATTATGCAACGCCGCTTGCAAATCCGCCTCCGGATAGTCTTGGTCCGTCAATTCCCCATTCAAATATTTATCATACGCCACCATATCAAAGTGGCCGTGCCCCGATAGCGTGAACAAAATCGTTTTGGGTTCCCCCGTGGTTTTGCACAGTAACGCTTCATCAATGACCGCTTGAATCGCATGATTGGATTCTGGGGCGGGAACAATGCCTTCCGCTTTAGCAAACAAGATGCCTGCTTTAAAAGTGGCCAATTGCGGCACCGCCATCGCTTCTAATATTCCCTCTTTACACAATTGTGACACTAAAGCTGAGTCTCCATGATAGCGTAATCCGCCAGCATGAATGCTAGGGGGGACAAAATCATGCCCCAAAGTGTACATCAACATCAACGGCGTCAGTCCTACGGAATCTCCATAGTCATAAGCATAGTGACCACGAGTGAGAGTGGGACAAGAGGTCGGTTCGACTGGCACCAAACGAATCTGTTTCCCCGCGGCCTTGTCAGCTAAGAAGGGGAACATGATGCCGCCGACATTGGAACCGCCGCCACAAGGGGCAAAGACCACGTCGGGGTAGTCACCGACGAGTTCGAGTTGCTTACGGGTCTCTTGTCCAATAATGGTTTGATGGAGGAGGACATGGTTTAAAACTGACCCTAATGTGTAGTTAGTGTCTTTACGCGACGCGGCTTCTTCCACGGCTTCCGAAATGGCAATGCCTAAGGACCCTGGGCACTCTGGGTCTTTAGCCAGGGCCTGCCGTCCTGATTGCGTTAATGTGGTGGGACTGGCCAACACTTCCGCGCCCCAGGTTTCCATCATGGATCGACGAAAGGGTTTTTGTTGATAACTCACTTTGACCATATAGACGCGCACTTCTAAACCAAACATACTCCCTGCCAAAGACAAGGCAGACCCCCATTGGCCTGCACCTGTTTCAGTGGATAGGCGTTTAATACCAGCAATCTTGTTGTAATAGGCTTGTGCCACGGCAGAATTGGGTTTATGCGACCCTGCGGGACTGACGCCTTCGTATTTGTAATAAATTTTAGCGGGCGTGCCTAGTGCGGCTTCTAACCGATGGGCGCGATACAGGGGCGAGGGGCGCCAGAGGTGGTAAATATCACGTACCTCTTGTGGTATTGGAATCCAACGTTCGGTGGACATTTCCTGTGCCACCAAATCTGGGGCAAAAATATTCGTCATCATATCTGGGGTAATCGGCTTGCCATCGGGCCCCAGATAGGGGGCGGGGGGATTGGGCATGTCGGCAATGACGTTGTACCAATGAGTGGGTATGTGAGATTCGTCAAGTAAAATTTTGGTGGTAGGCATCATTTAGTGGATAGTGGTTTTAGTGGATAGTGGAAAAACTATGGTGGAGTGGAGGCTTTAGCCGGCAGGCAGTAGGCGTTCCCCATATTTTTGAGAGGGGAGTTTGCCGACCGCCGACCGGCTAAAGCCTCAATGCCATTAAGTTAAGGTAGGGTGGATTAAGCGTTAGCGTATCCACCATCCCCGAAACTGGTGGATACGCTAACGCTTAATCCACCCTACATTGGCTGGATATTTCTTAACTTAATGGCATTGCGGCTAAAGCCTCCACTCCACCAGGCCCCGTTTTCATGTTGGGGATAGGTTTATGGCTGACCCAATTTGGGTCACGGGCTGACCCAATTTGGGTCACGGGCTGACCCAATTTGGGTCACGGGCTGACCCGTCTCGGGTCACGGGCTGACCCGTCTCGGGTCACGGGCTGACCCGTCTCGGGTCACGGGCTGACCCAACTCGGGTCACGGGCTGACCCGTCTCGGGTCACGGGCTGACCCGTCTCGGGTCACGGGCTGACCCGTCTCGGGTCACGGGCTGACCCAATTTGGGTCACGGGCTGACCCGTCTCGGGTCACGGGCTGACCCAATTTGGGTCACGGGCCGTATCGAATTGTTGTTAAGGAATCCCCTATTTAATCGCTGGCGTCCAAAACCCGTTTTGGACTCCGTCATTTCGTCCAAAACGGGTTTTGGACTCCGTAAATATAAGTGATAATAGAGATTCGTAAAATGATATTATGATATACTTCTT
The DNA here is from genome assembly GCA_011391085.1 of Thiotrichaceae bacterium. Classification (GTDB taxonomy): domain Bacteria; phylum Pseudomonadota; class Gammaproteobacteria; order Beggiatoales; family Beggiatoaceae; genus JAABRD01. The sequence goes on from JAABRD010000006.1 coordinate 38,038, forward strand.
TTTTCCATTTTCTATCAAAATGATGATGCTTATGAAACTTTTTCGACTCGTTTTTATTTTACTGTTAATCCACTTTAGTCTGCCAGCGCAGGCGGAAACCAAAAAGGCAGCGTCCGAGACGTCGGCGTCAACCTCTAATTTGGAGGTGATTCGTTCACTCTCGGAAACCATCCAATCTCTGTCAGAAACCATTAGAGTGCTGTCTGAATCAGCGCGGTCCTCTGCCAAAACAGAGACTCTCCCTCTTGCGTCTGATAAGAAAGGGTTGACCTTTCAGGGGGAATTTGATGAGGATTTCATGCCTCTGCGGTTAGATTTTAATTTACCTAAGTTTAAAACAGGTAAGATGGGGTATCAGATAGATGTCCAAGACATGGCTTTCCACTTCCAGGCGGATAGTCATAACCCGCACCATTTAGCCCTGAGTAATGGGTATTTTAAAGTGGGTTATTTCAATTTTAACCTGAGTTTGTTGGGGTTAAAAACCACATTGGATAAACTGGATGTCACGTCAAGCAGTCAGTTACAGGGTAATTCGGTGCATTATTCGTTGCATACCCAGTTGGGAAGACTGTTTGTTCCCAAAGCCATTTTGGGGGAAAAGGATTTGGACTTGAGTTTTGAAAGTCAAGTCGATATCCGCAATCTGGAGGCGACGGCGTTGTTGGCATTACAAAACATTGGCCGCGAATTGGGTCGGCAAGTGCAGGGGGGGGCGACTTCTGATGAGGAAATCGAAACCCGGTTGACCACGAAATTGAAGGAAGTCATGCCGCTGTTGTTGGCCAATTCGCCTGAAATCAATATCCCGACTTGGAAACTTTCCACTCCTGCGGGGGAGTTTCAAGGCAATGCGTCTGTCAAGGTGGATGGCAGTCAATCTGGGTCGATCAAGTTTGATGATGAAAGTGAATTGGGCAATGGGCTACTCGAAGTATTACAAGTCCAGGCGGAAGTCAGCATTGGTAAAGAGTTGCTGAATGAGATGCTTCTTTTAGAAATGGAAGACGAAGAAGAGGTGGCGGCCCAAGTTCATGCTTGGGTAGAACAAAAATTTCTGGTGGAAGCCGATGAGAACAGTTATTCTGCCGTTATCAGTCTTCAGGATGGGAAGTTGATAATCAATGGGATGGTAGAAGATTTGCGGCAACCTTCGTTGGAAGATGAGGTGAAACAAGCGGTTGACTTACTGTTGGGGTTGCAAATTCCCGCGGCAGAATATTATGCGGCCAAGGGGACTTTTCCTACGTTAGCAGAAATCGAAGGGAAAACGTCTGACGAGTATGTAGCCAGTGTGGTCTCTAATCCAGAACAGTTCTATTTTCAGGCGACTTTGAAAGAGGAATTGGAGGGCGTAGAACCAGAGATTGCGGGGAAGACGTTGCGTCTCACGTTTGACCATGAGGGTAACAGTTGGGTGTGTGGGCCTGGGGAACCGGATGGGATAGACCGTCAGTATTTGCCGGAGAATTGTCAATAGCAGTGGAGAGTGGATTTAGTGGAGAGTGGAGAGTGGAGAGTGGAGAGTGGAGAGTAGAGAGTGGAGAGTGGAGAGTGAGTCATGGTGCGGGACTAGAGGCTTCAGCCGGTGGCAGGGGCACAACCACCGGCTGAAGCCTCTAGTCCACCGGCTAAAGCCTCTAGTCCGGCATATTATTGATTCTTCACTCTCCACTCTCCACTAAAACCACTCTCCACTCTCCACTAAGAAAGTTAGTCCGTAAATTCAGGGCCAACCGCTGCATCTGCTAGACTACGCGGTAAGAACGGTAATATTTTCATTGCCATCGCGGTCAATAAGGCGGCAATGCCAAATCCACTTATACCTAACATAATTTCCCAGTGACTAGGGATATAGGTATGTACTTTGGCGTCGTCAAAGAAGCCTGACGCCGTGACTTCCATGCCGGGGAAAATCTGGAGTGGGTAGGCTTGGCCGCCAATGATAAAGACGTAAAGTAGTGAAATACCTCCTACAATGATGCACACTGAGGCCGCAATAATGCTGGCACGAGTTTGGTTGAATTTAGGATAGTAAATCAGGAGAAGAGGTAGTATCGTTCCCACCACTAAATAGCCCACCCAGAAGAGGAAGGTATAGATGCCGCCGCCTACCAAGATGAAATATTCTACGCCGTGGCGTCCTGTGATATATAGGTTAGTCAGGTGATAGACGAGGACGAAGTAGAAGACGGCGCCTACAAAGATGCCCATGAGGGTTTTGGGACGGTGTAGAATGCCTTCTCCCAATGGGCAGTGGGTTTCCCAGCAGTCTATAATCAGTACCAGGAGAAAGACGGCCAGTCCCAAGGAGAGGGAGAGGGAGATAAACAGGGGGGCCAGCAGGGCTGTATTATAGGCTTCACGGGCAATCAAAAAGCCGAAGATGGAGCCTGTACCAGTGGTGAGTACCAGTCGCCAAAGGAAGGCTACCATGCCTGCGATGGGGTAGTAACGTTCCATCCGGCGTTCCATCATAAACCATAGATAGATGGCAACTATCAGCATGAAGCCGTTGTATAGAAAGATGTTCCAAGTGAAAATGGATTTGAAGTTGTAGGCAGTCATGGCGACGACCAGGCGGTCGGGTCGACCTAAGTCGAGAACTAAGACGCTGAGACCGCCAATGAGGAGGGTGATGGCAAGTAAGCCTGACAGTCGGGCCAGGGGATGGTAAAAGGTTTTCCGAAACACGGAACTGATGGAGGCGACGTTGAGTACGCCGGAGGCTGCCAGGATGAGGAAGATGGCAAAGATATGGGGCATGCCCCAGACGATTTGGTTGGTCATGCCGGTGATGGTATGGCCGTGGTGTTCCATATTGTAGGAGGCAAATAAGCCTAAGAGGATGAGGACGGCGGCGGCGCCTAGCAGTCCATAGAAACCTGGGCTATTGCCTGCAAGAGTGTGGTAAGAGATGGCATGTTTCATGGTTAGAGTCCTTGATAACGAACGCCTGGGTTGAGTCGCATGTCAGGCCGAAGGGCTGTGCTTTGGACTTGGGAGAGTTTTTTGGCAATGTCACTATTTGGGTCTTTGAGGTTGCCAAATAGCATGGCCTGGTGTCCTGTGGTTTGGCAGGCTTCTACACAAGCGGGAAGGTGGCCGTGGTCAATTCGGTGAACGCAGAGGTTGCAGCCTTCGACGGTGCCTTTACCGCGGGGGCTATGAGGTCTCTGCCCTTCCAGGGTTTCATGAACTAGGGAACGGGCTTTATAGGGACATGCCATCATGCAGTAGCGACAACCGATGCAAATGTGACGGTCCACTAGCACAACGCCATCGGCCCGTTTAAAGGAGGCGCCCGTTGGACAAACGTCGGCACATGGTGGATTTTCGCAGTGTTGACAAAGGACGGGTAATGAGTAGGTTTTACCTGTGAGTTTATCCTTGAGTCCGACTTTGCGAATCCATTGGGGGGCAATTTCGGGTCGCACGGATTCGGTGAGTCCGTGTTCGGCTTTACAAGCGTTGATACAGTCATTGCAACCGTCGCTACATTGCGCCGTGTCAATCAGCATTCCCCAGCGCACGGCGTCGGTCACTGGCTGGTCGACAGGTTTGCCTGCATCGGCCGCGTTGACTTGGGAAAAACTGTGTAGCAAAACGCCAGGGGCTACCGTCATGCCAGCGACTACCGCCGTGGTTTTTAGAAAATCTCGGCGTTTGGGGGATTGAATGGGGGTTTCCTCTTTCATAGACATTTCTCTTTGGTGAACTTCGTTGACAAAGATTTGTCAACTCTTGAAGAGTTGACAAATCTATTTCAAATCCATTTATTTCAAATCCATTTCAGACCGTGACGGGTTGGCAAACGATGCCATTCCAAATTTGATTATATTAAGATTTACTAATGTCTAGGGGGAACTAAAATGAGAGTCCCTAGAAGGAGACCTTCGAGAATTTGAAAATCTCGAAGGTCTATCAGTCTTGTAGAATGTATAACCATGAACTCGCTTTACACAAGAAACTAATTTGTTTTACAGGAATTTAGGTTTCTTAAAGACACTTTAGTTTCTATAGTAGCGAATGAAGACCTTTGAGATACGAAAAATATCTCAAAGGTCTAAGCTAGGTACAACTATCCCAGCCAGTCATGCAACAGGGAATCAAAGTTGTCCTTATCAAAGGACTGCCGGTCTTCTACGCTTCTCCACAGTTCCCAGAATGGTTTGTTTCTAACCACGGACAGCAGTAATAAGGTAATTTTGGGCAGTTGTCCATCTGGCCAGTATAAGTCGATTCTCCCCACCGTGCCCAGGACATTCATTTCCATGGGTTGGAATATCCATTGAGAGTAGCCGGCATCCAATTCCAGGCAATCCATTTTATAGAGTTTGCCGGTTTCATCAGCCAATTCCACTTGATGGAAGTTCACTGCGAGTTGGCCGTTCTTGATGTAACTGCCGACCCAGTTTTGAATCTTCTTATACAGATTCTCAACTTGCTTGGCCCACAGTTTCTGCCGTTCACTCCCTTCCGGCGGGGCGGCTTTCTTTTTCTGGGCGGTACTGCGGAGTTTATCTTTGATAGACAAACTCTCATCGGCGGTAGCCTTGCCTTTTTTCGCTTTGGCTTTGGTCTTGGCTTTGGTTGCAACCGCCGCCGCCGCCGCAGGTGGGCTACTCTTGGCTTTTTCAGGGACTTTAGCAGTCTTCGCAGGCTTTTTCGCCTTCGCAGAAGTCACGACTTCCTTTTTCTTGCCTTTAGCCGCAGTACGTTTTGCCGCACTTTCCTTCCGTGAGGACTTGGGTGCGCTATCCACACTTTCTGTGCCAAAGAATTCATCATAAGCCAGCGTGTCTTTATTAGCACACTTGAAGTAACCTTGATCCTCAGCAAATTTGACAATCGGATTGTTCAGGGTGATTTGTTCAAATTTCCTGAGCATTTCTGGGTTATTCTCAAACATCTCAAAGTTGGCCTTGACGTTGGAGACTTTACCCATGCCAAACAAGTCCACCCCTTTGCCGATGTTCTCAAAGCCGATCTCCCGGAGGGAGTTTAGAAAATCCTCGACGTAACCGGCGAAGATATCGCTGTATTCCTTCTCAGGCAGATTTAGCATGTCTTCCATTCGCCGGATTCTGGCTGGTGAATGGAACAGCTGCACCTTGGTTTCAATCCGGGTTTTGGAAGAAAACCATAGCAAGAGTCCTTCGTTGGAAGGATAAGGGTCCTTGTCTGGAATCAGGCAAGAGAAACCTTCGTTGCTATTGAAGTCGTGAAACTCAATAATTTTTCTTAATACTTGTTCAACTTGTGCCATTATTGTTCTCCATGGGCTATTTTTTGCGTAAATAGCTGTTCTAGTTTTTGCGTGACCACGGTGGGTCAAGTGCAATAAATTGGTCTTCACAATTCACAGTTTGATAATTCATGGTGAATGGAAACCGATTTTTTTACATTTACCCAACCAGGCTACGCTGATTGTTAATTTACCTGTTTAGTCATCTCTTTTCTATCTCCTCAAAACAGGATATAGAGAGTAAGAGTCACCTCTTATCTTAAGATGTTATTGACGGTTTGTAAATAATCCGTCATAAGTCAAGTTTACCATTTGCCTTCAAAGAATGTAAACAACTTTATTTCTTTTTAGCAATGTCAGAAACTTTTTTACCTCTTTTCTCAATTGTCAACTTTAAGAGGTACATCGATTAGAACTGCCAGTCCTTGGGTGTCCCGGTTTAGGACTACCAGCCCTTTCTTCTGCAAGTTGAAATTATTTTTCTCCATACTTTGGAATGGGGGAATAAAGTCTTAATAAAAAGAATTGATTCAGGAGAGTTGAGAATTTCAAATTAAGTTTGTCTTCCCATCCATAGGTGGAGAAGAGGAAGGGAAGGTTTGGAAAGTCAACTTTTTCAAAAACCACCATGAGGAAAAGTTTAAGGTGTCTTTTTTAGAGAGTCAACCCCTGTTACAGAAAAGAGATGAAAAATTTTTTGAAGACTTTGGAGAAGGTAAAATATTTTGAATTTATGTGGTAAATAATTCAAAATCAATTCTCTCGTTCCTATATCATTATATATATATGATGAGAAGCAAGGAAGCAGTTGGTGGTAGGGAGTGGAGAGTGGCTTTGGGGGGACGCACAGGTGGTCCAAAGGCTTTAGCCAAGGAGGGGGGCGCCCGGCGGACTAGAGGCTTTAAGCCGGTGGATTGGTGGACTAGAGGCTTCAGCTGGAGGGAGGGGGATGGCTTCCGGCTGAAGCCTCTAGTCCACCGCGGTTTACCGCGGTTTACCGGCTAAAGCCTCTAGTCCACCGCGGTTTACCGGCTGAAGCCTCTAGTCCACCGCGGTTCACCGGCTAAAGCCTCTAGTCCACTGCGGTTCACCGGCTAAAGCCTCTAGTCCACCGCGGTTCACCGGCTAAAGCCTCTAGTCCAGCATATTACACTTCGCTATCCACTATCCACTATTCACTATCCGCTATTCACTATCCACTAAAACCACTATCCACTATTAAAACCGCTATTCTACTTTCGTGATAGCGATTTCAGGTTGACTGGCATGACAGTCGAAACAATCAACAGTCACCGCCGCGTAAGAATGACAACTGCGACAAAAGTGGTCGGGGGTCTTCACACTGGGATATTTTCCCTCGCTAGAGGGAGTGACATGACAGTTAATGCACTCTACTAAACTGTATTTAGTGGTGCGTATGCCACGATGCATGGTGTCATTGCGTTGATGTCTAAGATATTGACCATGAAAACGACGTATATTTTCAGTGGGTTCTACACATTTCTGGGTATCAGATACCGTGGCTTTGGCCGTGGGCGGGGACGGTAAAGGAACTCGCCCTGACTGTGCCGTCGTCGGTTCATCGGCACTGACTGCCAGACTCAAGAGTAGTCCAAGACAAAGTTTTCCCAGGTTACGGAGTAAAGATGGTGTGGGCATTTGGTTTTCTCCTTTGGAGTTTAAAGTCTTTGGCTGTTTGCCTGCCAGGTTAGATGGCTATCTGTAGGGTGGATTAAGCGTAGCGTATCCACCAACTTTGGCTGTTTGCCTGCCAGGTTAGATGGCTATCTGTAGGGTGGATTAAGCGTAGTATCCACCAACCTTTCAAATCCACCAACCTTTCAAACGGCTGGTGGATACGCTACGCTTAATCCACCCTACCTGAAATACCAGGTCTGTTATGCACAGGCACTTAAGAAACTAAGTTTTTTCCAAAAAACTTAGTTTCTTTTCTCCCATAATGGTTATTCACCTAGTCCCATACTAATATAGCCTGTTGGACAAACGTCGGCACAAATGTGACAACCAATGCAACGGGAGTATTCGGTATAGACATACCGTCCCGTGGTTGCTTCCTTCTTGGGGGTTCTCTTGACCGCTTCTTGTGGGCAAAATACCACACAATTGTCACATTCAAAACACAGTCCGCAACTCATGCACCGTTTGGCCTCTGTGATGGCACCTTCGTCAGTCAACCCAATCATGCGTTCACTGAAGTGTCCTAACACTTCATCAGCAGAAATATGGATTTCTTGACGCAGGTTCCGGGCGACTTGGTTAAAGTGTCCCAGAAACAGTCCTTGTGGTGAGATGATTTCAAAAGCGGCCCGGTCCTCATAGTTATGAACCGCAAACTTGGCGGCATGAGTGCCGCGTAAGTCTTCTAAGGCTTCTGCCACAAACTCTTCGGGGGCCAGTTCTGCTTCATGCAACTTGGCCAGTAAATTGAAGTGGTGGACATCGACTTTAGGACGTTTGACTTGTTCACTTTGTTGGAAATACCGGTCAATGGTATTCGCCACGACGGCGCCATGTCCAATGGCAGTGGTCAACAAGTGGGGACGAATAATATCGCCTGCCACAAAATGACCCTTCCGACCCTTGACTTGATAAAACGGATCTGAGTCAATAAAGCCGCGTCCATTGTTTAAGGCGTCTAAGCCTTCTCCTAAATCGCCAAATTGGCCAATGGCGGAGACAATCATGTCGGCTTCAATCACATATTCTGTGCCTGCAATTGGACTCGGAATCCCTTTCTTGTCCACGGTGCATTTGCACATTTTTAGACCAGTGGCCAGTCCTTGATTATTTTTCAGAATTTCCACAGGCATGACACCCGCTTGGATGTCGACGCCTTCCCGCATGGCATCTTGTATTTCATGTTCCGCGGCGGTCATCTGGTCAATGGGAAACAGTGAGGTCAGCGTGACCTGGGCACCTTCGCGGACGCCTAAGACGGCAGCATCATGGGCGACATAGCCAATTTCGGAACCTTCCGAAACGTTGTCATGGCCAAAATTTTTCACTTGGTCTTCAGAAATGAAGCTATAGCCCAAGCGTCGTGCTACTGAGGCCACGTCTATGGACGTGTCACCACCACCGACGACGATGACTCGTTTCGGTACGGCGTGTTTGCGTTGTTGATTAAATTCGCTGAGGAAGTCGACGCCGGAGATGCAGTTAGGTGTATTTTCCCACCCAGGGACTGGTAATCCACGTCCTTTTTTGCAACCCAAGGCCCAGAGAACAGCGTCAAATTCTTTTTCCAATTGTTCGACGCTGACATCTCGACCTACCCTGGTATTTAATCGGGTTTCTACGCCTAAGTCAAGAATCCGTTGAATCTCTCCTTGCAACGTGTCTCGCGGCACCCGGTAACCTGGGATGCCATACAACATCATCCCGCCTAACTTTTCATGGTCGTCAAAGATGACACAAGCATGTCCTTTGCGACGCAGTTGATAAGCGGCAGACAGTCCGGCGGGTCCGCCACCGATAATGGCGACTTTCTTACCCGTGTCTGGACCCGGCGGTGCCAATTTGTAGCCGTTCTTTAAAGCCGTGTCGCCAATAAATTGTTCTACCGCGTTGATTCCAACAAAGTCATCCACGGTGTTCCGATTGCACCCTTTTTGACAAGGGGCCGGGCAGACGCGCCCCATGATAGCGGGCAATGGGTTAGCGTTGGTCAAACGTTGGAAAGCATATTCTTGCCAAGTCGTCCCCGCTGGTGGTTTTTCCATGCCACGGACGATACCTAACCATCCACGAATGTCTTCTCCAGAGGGACAACTGCCCTGACAGGGTGGGGTACGGTGAACGTAAGTGGGACATTTGTGACTCCAACTGGCTTGGAAGATACTTTCTTTCCAACCTTGGGGTTTATGGTCTCCCTCTTTATAGCGACGGAAAGTGAGTCCCTTGGATTTTTGAGTTATTTTCTCGGCTGGTGTGGCCATGTTGCCTCCTTCATCATTTATATAAAAAGTTGTGATTTGGTGGTTTTAAAAACCTGTTTTGATGTATTTTGAAAATCTCTAAAACTCGATAAGGGCAACCACAGCGATTGCCTCTGTTTCACCCATATTGCATCACTACCTAGAGTAATATTTCCATAGATTTGTACGCAACTCGCTGAAACGCAATAAGAATTATTGCGCAATAATTCTTATTGCGTTCCAGCCAAAATCATACAAGTTTGAAGAAGGATATTACTATAGAATTTCAAGATGACCAGGGTTCAAAACGTCTCTTATCATAATGAAAAGTGACAAATTTACCTTTCCTATCTACCATCCCTAAAATCAAGTCCAGCGGTTCACGAAAATAGGAACTACCCGAATCTTTCTCCCCTTTGAGAACGGGATTGGTAAGAACCTTTATCACTATCGCCGGTTGCGTTTCTTCAGGTAATTTTTTATTTTTCAACCCTTTTTTCCACTTTACAAGCTGTCCTTCCGTAAAGGAATAAGATTGTATCAGAATTTGGTGTAACTCTTTCAATTGTTGAATATCACTCTCGTCATAATTTTTCACAGGGTCGGGTGATGGAACTGGTAGATTGTCTAATTTGTCCAATTCCGTGTTAGATAAAAAACTCTGTATAAGACTGTCTAAATCGACTTTGCTTGGGTCTGACATTTTTTTCACTTTAGTTATGTTAGTTAAGGGGTTTGGTCTTTATTCGCAAAGACGCATAACGACGTTGTCCCCACTCATTTTCAGGTAGTACAAGTAATGGTATAGCGGTTTTGGAGTACGGAATTTATTCCGTTTCCAGCGGAATAAATTCCGTACTCCAACGGAATAAATTCCGTATTCCAACGGAATAAATTCCGTACTCCAAAACCTACAACCATTACCTTTGCAACACTACCCATTTTCAATTGTCCTTGATGTCATCTCCAGTGGATAACAGATTCTTCGAAGGTGGTGGCAACTCTAGGTTACTAGGCATTTTTAGTAACTTTGAGTTTTGTAACGCTATCCTCATTATCCATTCTAGTTGCTTCTGTCCTTTCGCTAATACTTCATACTCATTTCTCAACCGTTGCAGATCAAGCGCGACATACCCAACGTACCTAATCAACTTTTGTAATTGATCCTCTGGCGTTTCAATCCAAGGAACAATCACATACGCCCGTTTAATGGCTAACCCAAGGATTTCAATGCCAGAAAATTCACGTCGTTGGGGATTATCTTCAAGAAACGCTTGAAAAGTTTGTATAAAAGGTTCATCAGGACGCAGAAAAATAATTTTAGAAATCTGATAATATTCTTTCAAGCCTAATATATTTTTCAATTTGTCAATGACAAAAGCCAGCGTCTCCCCCGTATATTCTGGAAGCCAATCGGCAGACAAAACGAAATCCCACCCGTCTAAAGACTCTTCTGGTTCAAGCAAGACTAACAACGTGAGTTTTCCCTTTTCTTGGGCAATGGCCCTTTCAAACTCACAGTATTTCTCAATCAATTTTTGATTCATACATTAGGTTACTCCAAAAACATCTCCAACAAACCTTTGACGGCCTCAATCATCTTTTCAGCACTCTGTTGATTGACAGACCGAATTTTCTTATAACGATTTTCTGGATTCCATTCGACAACTGTGTTCCATTGATGACCTAAACCGGAGTCGTCAAGATACTGTTTGGTCATACCAGATGCGCAAAGTAAAGTTGCAAGATCATGACTGGTAAAACAATCCCTGCCGAAGAATCTCCCTGCTATCCTACACCCGTTTCCTATCTGAGGCGGATATTCAGACCATTGAAATCGTTCACAGATTTTGAACTTTAAGGCTAATTCCACTGCATAACCACACAAATAACTAGCAGCGTCAAATTTCCTATTAGCTAACAAGATTTCTGCTTCTTCTACCCGTGATTTCGCCAGTTCTGGTAGATCAGTCTTCACTATTATAACATCTTGTGCCATACTCTTATTGTATAATTACGGAAACGCCCCTAAACCAGAAACTAAGTTTCTTAAAAGAAACTTAGTTTCTGTTATGCCATTGTTTTGTCACTTGCCTATCAGGTGAAAATCCCGCCACTGATTGCTAACCCTCTCTATTTCATTCCTCTTAATTTTCTTTGATACTTTCCAAAGTTAAGTCATGCAGGCTATGGTTAACTGCATAACTACCCTGTTCACCAGCCAGTAACAGCGTCAATCGTGACAACTCGACGTTACCAGACCTCTCTAATATCGGATTTTGTAAAGCTGGATTTTGTAACCCCGCTATTAACTTCTTGATAACAGGTTCTAACTGGTTATTTTTTCTAATTGAATTTTCATACCTATCCACTAATAACATTGCCAGCGATATTTTCAACAGTTGATGGTCAACTTCCATATTCCTCATGAACTTTTGGAAGCGGTCATCTGCCGTCTCAATCCAAGGAACAATCACATACGCCCGTTTAATCGCCAATCCAAGGATTTCAAGGTTAGAAAACTCCCGTTGTTGGGGGTTATTGTCAAGAAACGCTTGAAACGTTCGTATAAAAGGTTCATCAGGACGCAGAAAAATAATATTAGAAATTTGATAATATTGTGATTCCAATATGGCTTTTAATTTATCAATAACAAAAATCAGCGTTTCTCCTGTATATTCTGGAAGCCAATCAGCAGACAAAACGAAATCCCACCCGCCAGGTGATTCTTCCAGTTCCAACAAGACCAATAATGTCAGTTCTCCCTTTTCTTGGACAATGGCCCGTTCAACCGCACAGTATTTATCAATCAATTTTGGGTTCATACATAGATTCCTAAAAACATCTTCAACAATTCTTTGACGACCTCAATCATCTTTTCAGCACTCTGTTTATCCACAGACTGAATTTTTTTATAACGGTTTTCTGGATTCCACTTGGCAACTTCTTTCCATTGAGGATCTAAACCAGAGGTTACAATATCCTCTAGGGTTATACCTGATAAACAAAGCAATTTTTTGAGGTCATGAATCATCACAAAATCCTTGGTCAAGGATTTATAGACGTCCTCATAGCACTTATCCTCTCCTGAAAGAGGAGATGACGGTGGCAGTGACGGTAGTGGTGGATATTCAGACCATCTAAAATTTCTACATATTCTGATTTTTAAAGCCAATTCTACCGCATAGCCACATAAATAATTGGCCGCGTCATATTTCCCATTCGCCAACAAGATTTCTGCTTCTTCCACTCGTGATTTCATCAGCACAAACAAGTCTCTTACCTTAACCGGTTTTGAATTTGACGAATATCCTGAAGATGTTGATAACTGTGGTTTTGCCATATTTCCTTATTTCCTTAATAAGGTGGGTGATGAGATTTGACAACTTTTCATAAAGTTGTCAAATCTTACATAATCTCCTACAACACAATCGCCGTACTCACCAACTGATGCACACTGACAATCATATCCATCTTGAACCCATAATAGGGTAACACTTTGGTGAACTGACTCTTACAGATGGCACAAATCGAAGCCATATTTGTGACGCTATGTGTGTCCACGACATGTTTCAACGCCTCTATCCGCGGTAAGGCACCTTTGACCCGCAATTCAATCAAGTCATCGGTTAACAAGCCGCCACCACCACCGCAACAGAAGGTTTGATCGTGAATGGTATCCGCTGGCATGTCATAAAAGAAGTTGCAACTGGCCTTGATGACTTCTCGTGGAATGAAAAACTGACCACCTGGTTTATCACCCATTCGTGAACCACGGGCCACGTTGCAGGAATCGTGGAAAGTGATGCGCCGGTGGTCATTGGCAGTCTTATCCAATTTCAAGGCCCCGCGTTTGATTAGGTCCAAAGTGACTTCGCAAATATGTTGTGGCACCGGATACTTGGGATCCAGAAAGTCAAACGGGCCTGCCAACGTGTTCAAGAAACTATAGGCAACGCGCCACGCATGTCCGCATTCACCAAAAACGATACGTTTGACTTTTAAATCCAACGCTGCTTTCCGAATCCGTAGCGAAATCTGCCGCATGTTTTCATAGCTACCAATGAACATGCCAAAGTTTCCAGCTTCCGAGGCATAAGAACTGAGGGTCCAAGACATACCCGCTTGATGGAACACTTTTGCATAACCTATCAACCCATCAATGTGCGGTTCGGCAAAGAAATCCGCCGACGGGGTGACGAGAAGAATGTCGGCGCCTTCCTCGTCGATGGGGAAGCGCACAGGAACACCGATGTCGGTTTGAATATCTTCTTCTAAACCTTCCAAGGTGTTCCGCAAAGCTGGTTCTGGCAATCCTAAGTTGTTGCCAATTTTATATACCTTGCCAATGATTTCGTTGCAATACTTTTGTCCTAACCCAATGCTGTCCATGATTTCCCGGGCGGCCATCGAAATATCCGCCGTGTCAATGCCATACGGACAAAAGACGGAACAGCGACGACATTGAGAACATTGATGAAAGTAATTATACCAATCGTCAAGCACGTCTTTGGTCAAATCTTTGGCACCGACTAATTTGGGAAAGAATTTACCCGCCAAAGTAAAATAACGGCGATACACTTGACGCAGTAAATCTTGCCGTGCCACGGGCATATTTTTAGGGTCGCGGGTACCCAAGAAATAGTGACACTTATCGGTACAAGCGCCACATCTGACACAGACATCCAGATAGACTCTCAGGGAACGGTATTTTTTTAGCATCTCGCCCATCTTTTCGATGGCGACTTCTTGCCAATTGTCCACCAACGGCCCTGGAAAACCTAACGGGGTTTGAAAATCTGGTTTTGCCACAAAGGGACCCTTTCCCTTCATACTATCTGGTACAAGGTCCGGTACATAAGGATAAGGTCTTAATGCCGGGACCTGAAATTCCACTTTAGCAGCCATATAAGCACTCCTTAACTATACTGAAGGTTGTGGGGGCGTTCCCCTAGATGTCTCAAATTTTGCCAATGCCCACGGGGCCAGATGGCGTTTCTCCCGCGCATTGTCAACTTGATTGCGACTGGGGCTGAAGAAAATCCCAGGGGCGTGTAACAACTTACTAAAAGGAAATATCACCATCAAGAGGATGACCGCGGCTAAATGAACCAACAGTGGTCCGTCTGCGGGAAGCGGTTGCCAATCAAAATACAGAACGCCTAACATGAAGGCTTTGAACTGGACAATGTCGGTGTGTGCCACAAACGTGGTCATGGTGCCACTGGCACCAATGACTAGCAATAACACTAACATCAAATAGTCCGACGGGTTGCTAATATAATTCACCCGTTCTACCAAAAAGCGGCGTCCCAATAGACCTAGCAATGCGACAATCATGGCAAAACTGCCATATTTGCCAAAGGGTTGCACCAAGACGACCCACCACCACACGGGTTCTATGAAGTAACGCAAATGACGCAACAAAATGACCAAGAGGGCCGCATGAAACATGATTCCTAACAACCAAGTCCATTTTAGGTGGGAACGAAACAAACTTTTGAAGAAGACGACCTCTTCAAACATCCGCACCACTACTCCTCCTGTGGTCAGCGGCGCCGGCATCGTCGGTACCTTTAATGGCGCCGGCGTCCGGGCATATTCAATAATCTTATAGGCCAGCCCACCTATTAAAATTAAAGTGGCTAGATAAAAAGAAATGGCATAAATCGCGGTTAAAACCATAAATGAACTCCTCCATCATTGTATAATGAACAACGAATAATGAATAATGAATGACAGGTAATGGTTCACATGGAGTTCTCGTTAATCCACCACTATCCATTGTTCATTCTCCATTTTTTATTCCCCGTTTGAAATTCCCCCTCCGTGGGGGAGGGGGTAAAGTAAGGGGATTTCGACGGACGTCAACCCTAGACGCAACCCGTTGGTTTAGGCAAACCGGCATAGCGACAGGCTTGTTTGGCGGGGCCATAAGGGAACAAGTCATACAAATACTTGCTGTTGCCTTTTTCGGGTCCCAGTTTTTTCCCAATTGCCTTGGTCAACACGCGCACGGCTGGGGCAATTTGGTATTCATCATAGTATTCACGCAAGAATTTAATAACTTCCAAATGACTGTCGGTCATTTTCAAGTTATCTTGACCTGCGAACATTTCTGCCACTTTATCGGTCCAGTCGGAAAGATTGACCAGATAACCTTCCTCATCGACATCAATGGTTTTGCCGTCAATTTCTATTGTCGCCATAGTATATGGTCCTCTTTTGGTTTTTTCACAGTTTATTTGAGGAGTCCAAAACGGGTTTTGGACTCCCATTCATTTTGAGGAGTCCAAAACGGATTTTGGACTCCCTTATCTCGTTATAGCCAGGCTTGGACGGGACAATTCTCTTCAACCAAACCCACAAAACCCGCATAATCCACCGGCTGAATGCCTGCCATCACGCGGTCAACTTTCATTCCACGGGCCTCGACATCAGGCACCATGACATAAATTCGGAATTTCTTCAGCGCCTCTGTCATGGTTGACTCAAAACGAGTGCCTGCCAGTGCCCCATACACGCCATCTTCATATAGCAGAATAGCATCTTTGGGTTTGGCAAAACGCAGGCAACTGTCTAGCGAGACTCTTTCAAACGGCGATTTGTTCACAGTGTGTAACATCTTGTCATTCCTCCCGCTTAGAAACTTAAAATCACGTCTTGTTGTTGCATCAACTCAGCCAGTTGCGCTGAGTCCATGACTTGCACGGGCACGATAAAATCACCTTCCGTCAAGCCCCGTGCGGTCATGGAATCCTTGTCGACATACAGTTTGTCAATGTCGTAATCTTCCAAGGCCCGATAGGTCTTGGAAAAATCTTTCACGCCTATTCCTGAATTAACCGACGTGTTCTGGTTACCTTTCAGTTGATAGACGCCGTCGTCAATAAAGACTAAGTTGACTTCTTGTTCGAAAGCCGCACCAATCAGCACCACTTCTAACGACTCCAGCGCGTAGATGGTACCATAAGGGGCTTTACGGTTCAAATACATGAATTTTTTGGTTACGCCCTCTGACATCTCATTTTCTCCTAAAGAACCTTTTGAAGAAACTTAGTTTCTCGCCGGTTTCTGGTTTGTCTTGTTAATCTCCAAACACCACCATACGTTCTGCTTGGATACCCGCTTCAATCAATTGTCCTAAGCCGGAAATACGAAATCCATCCGCCAGGTTATTGGAATCCTTGCCTTGCCGCTTGGCTTCGTTGACATCTAAAATACCGCGCCGTTGGGCCGCGGCAATACATACTACGAGGTCCAAGTTGTACTGTTTCGACAACTCGGACCAACGGTTGACGATATTTCTATCATCTTGGGGTGGCACGGTTAAGCGTGTGCCGTTGTTCACGCCATCATGATAGAAGAAGACACGAAAAATTTCATGTCCTTTTTCCAACGCTGCCTTGGTAAATTGATAGGCAGAGTCAGAGGCTTGATGTTGATAAGGGCCTTCGTTGACCAACACTGAAAATTTCATTGTCAAAACTCCCTGGTTAAAAGGTCACAATTTTATCACTCCATTTGATGAGGTTGTACAAGTCTTGCATCGTCGATAGTGGGCACATTTCTGAACCCTCGGAATGACGCAGTTTTAGACAGGTGCCGCAGGCAAAAATTTCGCCCCCATTGTCCACCAAAGTTTTCATCTGTTCGGTGACCTTAAACTGGTTAGTATCCAGAGATTCACACTCGACGCCTTTGGCGAATAAAAAGACCTTGACCGCATCGTCTTTGACTAAAGCAAAGACCCCTAAACGAAAAGCATTCCACACGGTTTCGGTATCATTTGAGTAAATGACTATTCCTAAGTTCATCAGTAGTACCTCTTGGTTAAGTTTAAGTTAAGGATAATTCCTTTGACAGACGCTATCGCTATGATGGTGAGGGCATTCCTATTTTCTGGTAGTGAGGCAATGTGGGTTCTCTGTCTGAACTTTGATTAGAATGATTTTCAGATGGACTCTGATTCGTCAAGCCGCCTTTCAGAGTCCTCATTTAATCATATAAATCACAGTTCAAGACCAAAGAGAAACCGCACGATATTTCACCCAGATTGCATCACTACCTATTTTCTTTTAGGATGCGAAGTGACGACACCTGTTAAAACTAGACCATACCTCACTTCCTCATCTGTTAAGTACCTATGCAAAATCAATCTGGTATTTCTGTTTCATCTGTTGTTCCATCGGTCCATCTGTAGGGTGGATACGCTACGCTTAATCCACCCTATCTGAAATACGGTAGTAATGCACAAACGTAGTGGTTTAAACCTGACAGGTCTTAAAGACCTGTCAGGTTTGAGAACCGTTACCACTACCTTGTGCATCACTACCTGAAATACCAGGTCTGTTATGCACAGACTTAGAAGCGAATATGTGTCGACGCATTCAAACTGCGACGTGCGCCACGCCAGTTGTCAATATGGAACTTGGTAAAGGGCAGTTCCGTGAGTTCAAAGAAGCGTGGCCACCCAATCCGGCCCACCCAATCCGACAGCCGTTCCCAATCTTTGGCATCGGCTTTATAGACGCGCAAAATCTGTTTGACAATGGCGGCTACTTCCGTCCAACGTGGCGGATTATTCGGAATGCCGGCCGCGACCAATTTATGGAAGGTCGGTTTACCGCGGGCATTGGAGTGATTACCGCCAACCCAGATGGCCAGTTTGGAATGCACAGGGTCATTAATCTGCATAGGGGGACAGGGTGGATAGCAGGCGCCACAACACATACACTTTTTCTCGTCCACTTCTAACGATGGCTTGCCATTGACCAGGGCCGGACGAATCGCGGCGACTGGGCACCGGGCCACCACGGTAGGACGTTCACACACATTGGCCACTAAGTCATGGTTAATCTTAGGTGGTTTGGTGTGCTGAATATTGATAGCAATGTCACCTTGACCACCGCAGTTAATTTGACAGCAGGAGGTGGTGATATGCACCCGGTTAGGCATCCGTTCATTGATAAACTCTTCATACAGTTCATCCATGAGGGCTTTGACCACGCCCGAGGCATCCGTCCCTGGAATGTCGCAATGTAACCAACCTTGGGTATGAGAAATCATGGTGACTGAAGGTCCCGTCCCGCCCACGGGGAAACCTTCCGCTTGCAATTTCTGAATTAGCGGGTCCACCTTCGATTGGTCGCCTACCAAAAATTCAATATTGCTACGAATGGTAAAGCGCACGTAGCCTTCACCATATTGGTCTGCAATGTCACACAGTTTGCGAATGGTATAGACATCCATTTGCCGCTGTGTACCGGCCCGGACCGTCCAAATTTTCTCGCCATTTTTCGAAGTATGGCACAAAACGCCTGGCCGTGGACGTTCATGGTGTTTCCACGTTCCAAAATTCCGTGCCATAATCGGGTGCATATACTGAAACGGGTCTGGCACACCGCTTTCGATAGGCATTCGTGGTGCTGACATAAATTAACCTCCTCAAGTGGAATCTCAAATATAATAATATGATGATATAACTTTGTGAACTATAAAAGTTCTAAATCCTCCGGCTAAAGCCTCCAATCCCGGGGAGAGAAAACGCCGGACTGGAGGCTTCAGCCGGAGGGTTTTCCCTACGCCGCTTTGGCAGTCTTCTCCTCCGCTTTGCGGGCAAACCATTTTGCGGCTTCCTCATCCCAACCATCCATTCTGACATAAGACGATTGCCGGGGTTCAGACACCATGTTGGGGTCGACTTCCAAGCCAATGGCTTCCAAGAAGTTGACTAGGCCGATGCGTTCAATCATCTCGCCAGTACGTTCATGTTCTAACGCATTTTCGGCAAAGAAGTTGATGGTGGATTCGGCTATCTCTTTGAGGCGGTCATAGTCCTCCTGGGTTTCCAGTTTCATGAAAGGAATGACCACGGTGCCCATCAAGTCACCGATTTTCAGGGTGCGCTTGCCACCCATTAAGATGGTGACGCCTTTGTCATCACCGACATCTAAGGCTTTGGTCATGACGTTGATGCAGTGCATACAACGGACGCAGTTGCGATTGTCAACGGTCAGGGTGCTATCGTCATTGAGAGACAACGCATGGGTTGGACACCGGCTAATCACGTTGTCAATGACATACTTGCGACCTTTTTTGCCAACGTAGGCTTGGACTTCGGCTTGATTGACTTTGATGTCGTCGCGCCAAGTGCCAATGATGGCCATATCAGCCCGTTCGATGGCGTTCATGCAGTCGTTGGGGCAACCAGAAACCTTGAATTTAAACTTGTAAGGTAGGGCTGGACGGTGCATGTCGTCCAGGAAGTTGTTGACCATGAGGCGGTGAATTTTTTGTTCGTTGGCACAAGAGTGTTCACAACGGGCGGATCCGACACAAGACATGCCAGTGCGGACGGCAGGGCCTGCACCGCCTAAGTCAAAGCCAATTTCATTCATGGCATCAAAGGCCGCTTGAACATTTTCGGAAGTGGTGCCTTGGAACATGATGTCGCCACTTTGGCCATGAAAAGCAATCAGGCCCGAACCATATTTTTCCCAAATATCACACAATTGACGGATGATTTGGGTGGTGTAGTGCATCCCTGCGGGAGGTTGTATACGGAGAGTATGAAATTCTTTGGAAGCTGGGAATTTGGAAGCGACTTCGGAAAAGCGTGGGATAACGCCTCCACCATAGCCAATGACGCCGACGGTACCGCCTTTCCAGTAACCTTTGCGGGTTTCGTAGGAATGTTCCAATTGGCCCAGGAGGTCAATCATCATGTCTTGATAGGGTTTTCCTTCGTCTTTGGCAAGACGTTTAATGCCCGTAATAAAGCTGGGCCAAGGTCCACTTTCCAATTGATCAAGCATGGGGGTGTGGTGCATTGGTTTACTCATAAGCATGAACTCCTTTGGTTAGTTGTTAATTAGGATTTTCTCAAACAATTCTTAATTGTGGTGTATGTGATGTATATGATAGGTATAACAATTTGCGTGTTTTAATGGGGTCATGGGTATCACAAGCATCATAGAGGGTTAAATGCGAGGTGAGAAATGACGACGGTTTGTTTCTTTTATTTTTATAGTCATAAAGAAGATATTTTGTCTATCACACATATCACATATATCACAATAACAGAATTTTACTAAATCAGTGTTAACTTATTTTCTTATTCGTAAAAAAGCACCAACATGTTTTATTGTGGTGCAACATAATGAGGTAATTATCCCTGCCGTTGTCCAAAACATGTTTTGGACAACGGGCGACGGTCATGTTATTATAGGATTATGATTGAGTCAAGAGTTGTTAAAAAAAAAAATTAAACTTTCTTATCTACAATAAAGAATGGATAATAAATGACTCAACAATTCCCTTTCACGACCATTCATTATCCCAAAATGACCTCCAATCTTCAATCAAGTCCATTCTTGTTGGACAATACCGCCGCTTATGCGCAATGGCGGGCAAATAAATTGGCCTCTTACCCCACCGACGTAACAGAATTGGTGGTGTCTATCCATGATCCCTTTCATTTAACCCATCAAGAAAAGGAGAAAATGTTGGCCATTTGTCGGAAAACCAATATGGTTGTCTATCAAATAACATCTGACAAACTGGCCGATAAAGAGGCCCTGCAAGCTTTGTCGGCCCAATTTGGGTTGGTTCGGCTGGACCACAATTTGGGGGCTGACGATGATGGGATCACTGCCTTACAGGTACACTCTGATGAAGAAAAACGTTCTTCAACGGAATATATTCCCTACACAAACCGTCCCATTAGTTGGCATACGGACGGTTATTATAACACTCCTGATCAACAAGTGCGTGGTCTTGTTCTTCACTGCGTCCGGCCCGCTTTGATAGGCGGTGAAAATATGTTATTGGACCATGACATGGCCTACCTTCATTTGCGTGATACTCAACCCGACTATATTGCGGCCCTGATGGAAAATGATGTCATGACTATTCCGCCAAATCTGGAAGGGAATGTAGAATTACGGGCGGCCCAATCTGGCCCAGTCTTCTCTATTGACCCTCAGACAGGTAGCCTTGAAATGCGTTATACGGCCCGCACGAAAAGTATTATCTGGAAATCTAAACCGGTTGTCAAGGCTGCCTTGAGTTGTTTAACCGATTTTTTTAACAGTCACTCTCCTTATATTTTCCAACATCGCCTAGCCCCAAATCAAGGGTTGATTTGCAATAATGTGCTTCATACTCGCAGTGGTTTCACGGACAGTTCTTCTCCTTTGCAGCAACGGTTGCTGTACCGGCTGAGGTTTTATGACAAAGTTGTGTTAAGAGATGAATCGTTGGTATAGAGGCTTTAGCCGGAGGACGTTCCCCGCCATTTGATTATGTTCTGCACCCACAGGCGTAAGCCTCTAGTCCTCCTGTATTTATTTCTCGGCAAAGGATAACACCCCACAAAGGGGTGTTATCCCTACTCAAAGTTCAGATTGTGAAGCTATGCAGTATATCTATTTCATTCCACCCATTCCACCCATCATTCCACCCATTCCACCCATTCCACCCATTCCACCCATTCCACCCATTCCACCCATTCCACCCATTCCACCCATTCCCATCATATCAAACATGCTACTGATTGGGTGAAGCATGAGATTACATTCGTTATTAATCCAAAAACGCCCAAAGGACATTTGATAAGGGGTAATGCCATACACGCCTAACATTCCATACATGGGAGTCATGGATAGCATACCGGCCATTCCTGACATGTTGTTCATGCCTCGCATTCCTGTCATCCCGCCTATCATTCCAGGCATGTTATACATCCCACCCATCCCTGCTATGCCGTACATGGCCATATTGGGCGGGATGATATATCCTCCCATCATACCGTATGGATTCTCCTTGCTTGAGAGGTTAACGGCAGGATAGAGTACGACTTGACCATTTCCATAACGTTCATACCATCCACTGATGCCAGGCATTTTACCAATGGACTGTTTCTCAGAATGTTCAGACATACTTTCCGTCTCCGCACTAAATACTGGATGGGTAACCATGACGTTGCCGAAAAGGGCAATGATACCAAGTGTAGTTTTAAATTGAGGTATTTGCATAAGAGTGGTAAAGGTCTCCTTATTTGGTGGCACGGTTGTATAAATCCTTTAGATAGTTGAGTACCTCTGCAAAACCAATTCTGGTAAATGTCTCAATCGCAAATTCCCGCAGATGGCACCGATGAGAAGTGGATAACCTGCGAAATCCGTGTCATCTGTGGGAATCTGTGATTCAGACCATATCCGACAAAAAAGGAAAATACCATATCGGTTATGCGCAGGAACCTAAATCTGCGCGGATTTGACAATCTTTAAAGTTGTCAAATCTGTCAACTCTATTATATATAAATCAATAAAAATAATTCAACCTGTTTCCTTATCGCCGATTATTTTCCAATTTGTTTGCTTCAGAAAAGTTCTTAAATCATTTCAGATAACCAATTGAAATATAAAGATATAGAATTTTAGAATTTTCTTATATTCTAACAATTTTCCTCAATAGAAAAATATTTGACTTAAAGAGTATCAAACCGGTTTAAATTGCTTTACAATGATGAAATCAACTGGTTTCTCATACCTGTCTTTAGTACCTCTTTACTGGTAGAGAAAAACATGGATAGTGTTATAGTGATGATGGTATCAAACGGTCCCCACTCCATGAGGAAACAGCGTAGCTTTGGACTCCTGAACTATTTTCTATACTACCAGTAATGTTAGAGTACCGACCTATTATAAATTATCTAAATGATAATAATAAGTAGGAATCCGATAAAATGTTTTCAACCTCTCTACAAACCCGATGGAGGCAACGCTTATGAGGTGAACTTAAAATCACAGTGAGTCCGTTTTGTCA
Source organism: Thiotrichaceae bacterium (assembly GCA_011391085.1). Taxonomy (GTDB): domain Bacteria; phylum Pseudomonadota; class Gammaproteobacteria; order Beggiatoales; family Beggiatoaceae; genus JAABRD01. The sequence continues at coordinate 61,054 of JAABRD010000006.1, forward strand.
AGTCCCCCCCTGCCATTCACCTGGAGTATTTATTATGCAACATGTTATTTGAAGCTGACGGTCTTATATCTTCTGGAGTCCAAAACAGGTTTTGGAGTCATTAAATTGAAAGTCTGTTTGCTTTGCCAGACAAAAACGACAGTAAAACAACCACCAACCCTATTATTTCTTCAACCGGGAAATGTATAATGAAAGTTCAATTCTCACAGTGGATGACTCAACGTTTAAGTCACAAGTTTTTGTTAACGATGTCAATTTACTTACTGGCCATCTTCTTCATTTTCTGGTTACTGCTACTGCGGACACCCTCTAGTCAGGGGGAGACTCATTTCACCCTGAAAGCGATGTCAGATCCGACTGTGGATGCCTCATCGGCCCTGCAAGCCCCACTGTCACCCCTCTCAATCCGTTCCGTGCCACCACAACGGGCTACCACCCATTATCCACTAAAACCACTATCCACTATCCACTATCCACTATCCACTATCCACTATCCACTATCCACCGCCTCTTGTCAGGATTGCCACCATCTTTCAGACGCCTCTTTCCAGAAAAGATCCATAGAAACTGAGAGTCAAAACCCAAGACCTATGTTTGACTCGCACCAATACCTGGGAATCGGCATTCTCTTGTCTATTCTTCCCTGGATCATCATGGGCTGGTTCCTACATCGGTTTGTTCTGCAACCCGTTGCTAATCTCCTCCAACTGGGGCAAACTTCTGAAACCACGTTGGGCATTCCCGCCAACGAGTCGTCGAATGAAGAGGAATCAAAACGAGATGAATTGGGGCGCCTCACGCATTTGTTTACTCAAATGACCAGTCATTTACAAGCCCGCATTGCGGAGGCCCGCGAACAAAAAATTTTCTTCCAGGCCCTTCTGAATGCCATCCCCGATGGTATCCGGGTGATTGACAAAAAATATATGGTAGTAGCTACCAATCAAGCCTATCATTCGCAACTGGGGTTTCCAACGGCTATCGGTTCCACGCATAGCGGGATCACCTGTTACGCCTCCAGTCATGCCCGTAAGCACCCTTGTCCACCGACCCTGGTCACTTGCCCCCTCCATGAAATCAATAAGACTGGTCAATCCATCAAAACTATCATGGAACACACCCGTGCAGATGGCACTAAACTTCAAGTGGAAATTTGCGCCGCCCCTTTGCAAATCATCACCAATGGGCAAACCGAATCTTACATTGTGGAATCTGTTCGAGATTTAACACAATCCATTCTATATTCCCATGAACAAAAACTCGCTTCCCTGGGTCAATTGGCAGCAGGGGTGGCCCATGACATTCATAACCCGTTATCCTCCATTCGCCTGGCCCTACAATCGGCCTTACGTTCTTTGGAATCCAAAGCCCCCAATTTGAATAGTATCCAGCATTATTTACATATTGTAGATAAGCAAATTGACAAGTGCATCTTTGTCACTCGGCGTCTCTTAAAACTGTCCTCCACTCATTCAGAACACCCGCAACTGGTTTGTCTAAAAGAAGTGGTGACCGACACAGTCTCGTTACTCGAATACGATGCCAAAGAACGTAACATTGACATCCAATCTCAATTTGGCAATGCCCATTATCGTGTGTTAGCCATGGAAAGCGATATGCGTATGTTAGTCCTAAACCTTCTCCAAAATGCCTTCAATGCCATGCCCCAGGGTGGTCACATCCATGTCCAACTACGTTCTCGTGCTGGCAACGTTCAACTTTCTATTCAAGACTCTGGCGTGGGCATTCCGCCTCATATCCTCAACAGTATCTTTGAACCCTTCTTCAGTTACCGTCCCAGCGGCAAAAAAGGGTCCGGTCTGGGTTTGGCCATCTGTAAAAGCATTGTGGAACGTCACCAAGGCCGCATTGAAGTCAGTAATACCGATCAGCGTGGCAGTCAATTTGTGGTAACGTTACCCGATGCCCAAACCCATAGTTTCAATCAACCCTTAGCTAAGGCAGTATAGATGACCCAACCCAGTATTTTAGTGGTAGAAGACGACATGGTGCTGAACCAGTTGTTAGTCGACACGTTGAAAAATGCCGGTTATCACGTCGAAGGTGTGACCCATTTGGCACAAGCGCGTCAGTATTTGAATAATCAAGAACCTTCGTTGATTTTATTAGATGGCTGTTTGCCAGATGGCCGTGCGGCAGACTGGTTCCCTGATTTGATGAGTTTGCCACCCGTCGTGTTGCTAACCGCATACGGTTCTATCCGCGAGGCCGTGAACGCAATTAAAGCGGGGGCTGCCGAATATCTGGTCAAACCGATTGATTTAGATGAGTTAGAATTGACTATCCAGCGCGTCTTGGAGAATGTCGCTTTGCAGAAAGATTGCCAATTTTATAAATCCCAAGTGCAACATCAGCAAAGTAAAACCATCGTGGGAAACAGTCCCGCCATGATGAAAGTCTATGACCATATTCACAAGGTGGCCCCAACCAACATGAGTGTTCTGGTGCATGGCGAGAGTGGCGTCGGTAAAGAACTGGTAGCCGCCGAAATTCACCGTTACAGTTCCCGTAATAACCGCAACTACGTAGCCCTGGATTGTTGTTCACTTCAGGAAAAGTTATTTGAGTCCGAACTCTTTGGGCACGAAAAAGGCTCCTTCACGGGTGCCGATAAGCAAAAAAAGGGACTGATTGAGGGCGCCGATGGTGGCACATTGTTTTTAGATGAAATTGGAGAGATTGAACCGCCGATTCAAGCCAAATTGTTACGGGTGTTAGAAACAGGACGTTTTCGCCGTTTGGGAGGCACCAAAGATTTGAGTTCAGACGTGCGCATTGTGGCAGCCACTAACTGCAACTTGGAGAGGATGAGTCAAGAAGGGACATTTCGGCTGGACTTGTACTATCGTCTCAGTGGCTTTGTGATTACGATTCCAGCGTTACGCGAACGGCGTGAAGACATCCCGTTACTGGTGGACCATTTTTTACACAATCATCGCTTCTCGCGTCGTATCAACAAGACCGTCAATCTAGCGGCCATGCGGGAATTGATTGCTTATGAGTGGCCGGGGAATATTCGGGAACTGAAAAATGTAGTGGAACGGGCTATCATTTTAGCCGGTGAGAAGCCAGTTATTTCGCCGGAACATTTAACCTTTACGACCACCACTCCTAAAAAGAACGGTTTTGAATTGAGTTTTGACCATGAACCAACGTTGGATGAAATTGAAAAACGTTATCTCCATTGGCTATTGCACAAATATTCAGGGCACCGCCTGAAAGTGGCAGAGATGTTAGGAGTCAGTGAACGCCACACGTATCGGTTACTAAAGAAATATCAACTCGCGGAGAGTCAAGACTCGCGGCGGCGGGATTTGATTTGTTTGAGGTAGTGGTTTTAGTGGATAGTGGTTTTAGTGGATAATATGGATAGTGGATAATAGTGGATAGTGGATAGTGGATAGCGAGGTGAACTATTATGAGAGACGGTGCGTTGCACCCCCGCACGCGGGGGGAATCACTCCCCCGTGTACGGGGGGTTGGGGGTGTACAAGGGAGAGTCACTTCCTGGGAACGATGTTTGCAAGCAGTTATTATATATTCTATCCCCGTTTCTTGCAAAACTTAATATGACATGAAAAGATTAACCTATATCAGCAAAGCTTCTCCTGAATTATCTAGTTCGGAAATACGACAGATAGAACAATTGTCTGTCGAAAATAATCGGCGTGATCAAATCACAGGCGTCTTATTATATTTAAGTGGCCTATTTTTTCAAGTTCTTGAAGGAGAAGAGGATAATTTGGATAAATTATTTGCCAAAATCTCACAAGATAAACGTCACACAGACGTGTTATGTTTAAAAATGGAAAATTTCATCACGGACCGTAGATTTCCCGACTGGGCGATGAAAATTATCAATTTGGATAAAAATACAGATGTCCTGATGCAACCTATTAAAGTGTTGTTACAAACAGTGGCAGAATCTTATCGCATTGTAGAGAGATACACTCAGCCTAGTGTAATTAACATCCTCAACCGTGGTCAAAATCCCCTTACCGTGTCGCCGCGAACCGTGGATAAGATAATCTTTTTCAGTGACATTGTCGCTTTTTCTACCTTCACAGAAATCTTGCCGGTAGCGGAAGTCGTTAAGTTGGTCAACTCTTATTTCACTTTATGTACCAGAATTATCTGCGCCCATGAAGGTGAAGTCACTAAATTTATCGGTGATTGCGTCATGGCATCGTTTCCTCGCAAGCAAGCAGATGCGGCCATTTGTGCAAGTCTGGAAATTTTTAGCGAATTGCAAACATGCCGTGACCAGACAGAAGTGACAAATCCTTTACATTTCCTATATAACGGGATAGGATTGTCTTACGGCAAAGTGATTGAAGGAAATATTGGTTCCTCTCTGAAAATGGATTATACTTTATTGGGAGATACTGTGAATGTTGCCGCCCGACTGCAAGCGTTGACTCGTAGCTTACCTTATAGTTTGGCGATGACAGAGAAAGTCAAGGCATGTTGTAATCAAACACATTGGTCTTTTATCCATCTGGGCCCACATCAAGCCAAAGGTAGGCAGGAATTGATAGAAGTCTATTCCATCGAGGAGGAGGTGACTAGGAAATCCCGGGAAGTCACACAACTTGCTGAATTAATTAGATTGAATTTTAGCCGTCAGGGACAAATATAGTAATATTCCTTCTCATTTGTACCCCCCCCCTGCCCCCCGCACGCGGGGGGGAGTCACTCCCCCCGTGTACGGGGGGCAGGGGGGTACAAGTGATGGGGAATATTACTATATGATTAAGGTATCTCAGGATTTTTATGCAGAATGAGAAACTTAGTTTCTTTTTGGTACCGATGATGGTGGAATCCCAAAACCCGTTTTGAGACGATAGCGTAGTTTTAGGACTCCACCGTCGTCCCAAAACGTGTTTTGGGACCCCACCGTTGAATAAGCACCTATTAGATGGCGTTGCACACAAGGTAATCCTAATTCACAGACACCGTTATGAGATGGCAATAGCACGCCCCCTTGACTGTTTTTCAATTCCCAATTTAGAATATCCCTCTTAATACTTTTACACTTGACATTCATAAGGAGAACGATAAGGCAATGATGAAACCTCTTTACCTAACCACTACGTTTGTAGCCACTTTAACTGTGTCTGGCGCCGCTGGTGCTTACGGCTTACTTATGCACCCCGCTACCGCCGAAATAGGATGCTTGTCAGTCAAAGACGATGATGCGGTGTTAGCATTGGCAGATGCCTGCAAAAATGCCGAAGCAAACACACGTTGGGAACTCGAAAAATTAGACGGCGATGCCGTCCTCATTCACCATGCCCCTGAAGGACAACCTGCGGATTGCTTGACCTTTGTGGGCGAAAAAGTGGTACTCCAATCTTGTAGTAAAACCAATGACAAGCAACAATGGAAAATGTCTGATAATGGTCAAAAAACCACGATCAGCAATGGCGAAAACTGCTTGTCTGCCTTCGTGCATCCCAAAGGCACCACAGTAGATTTTCAAAAATGTCAAGGTGCTGATGACGACACTGACTGGGTTTGGGAACTCGGTAAGTAATCAGATGGTGAGACAATGTGGGTTCTTGTGGTTTCTGTAGGGGCAACCCTTGTGGTTGCCAAAAATGGATGAAATTTGCCGTCGTCAAGGGCAACCACAAGGGTTGCCCCTACCAAGAAAATCACCCATGTTGTCTCACTACCCTTTCTGGGTCAGCCTCAACTCTTCTGCACCACCCTAACCAACTCTGCCAACTCATTGACGCCGCGAAAATGTTTCAACCCATTTTCAATATGCGCAGCCAATGCCAATCCCAACTCGTTGCTACTCTCGATTCGACACAACTCTACCAATATTCTTTCATACAACAACGCATATTCTCCAAGCAAGGTGGGCATCTGAAATTCAAGCCCGTCTAAGACCTTCTCCTTTTGTAACTGATAATCAAATCCTTCTCGAAGAGAACAAACGAGGGCTAACCTTGCCAAAATATTAGGTGTGACCCCAGTTCGCCCCTTCAATATTTTCAATTGTTCAGAAGCTGTTTTTGATAAATGGATACGATTTGGAAGCATGTTTTGAAGGCAATGAGTAAGATAATGAATAGTGAATAATGAATAATGCCAAAATCAAGGTGGACTAGAGGCTTACGCCTCCATGCCATTAAATGAATGAAAGAATTTACTTCAATGTAGGGTGGATTAAGCGAAGCGTATCCACCATTTCAAAAAATGCAAAAAACAGGTGGATACGCTTCGCTTAATCCACCCTACGCATACCTCCGCTGGAACGCAATAAGAATTATTGCGCCGTGCGCCCGTGCGTAGTTGCGCAATAATTCTTATTGCGTTCCAGCGTGAATTGTATAATTTGGTGTGAATATTACTCTATTCGTCTATAAAATCGGCGACATCAAACGCGCCAAGTTAATTCTCAATTGGCACCAAACCCGCTGGTCCTTCAACTCAGATAAATTCACCTGTCGCGCAACCGCAAAGTCACTTTGTAACATTTCGGTCACGGCTGTGACAAAAACAGGATCGATAACAAACGCCGTGATTTCAAAATTCAACTTGAACGAACGATTATCCAAATTGACGGTGCCCACGCCGGCCATCACATCATCAATGAGAATAACTTTCTGGTGCATAAATCCCGCTTGATAACGATACAGTTGCACACCCACCGACAGCATTTCATCATAATAAGAAAACGAAGCCAGTTGCACAAGGCGATGATCAGCTTTATCAGGCATCAAAATGCGCACATCCACCCCTCGTAACGCCGCCATTTGCAACGCTGCCACCATCACCTCATCTGGCACAAAATAAGGACTCGCAATCCAAAGACGTTGTTTAGCTAAATGACAAGCATTGGCAAAAAAGAGAGTGCAAATCGGCAAACTATCCGCAGGTCCTGTGGGAAGGATCAAAACCGTAGCATCTTGGTCTGCGTCCTTTTCCACTTCCCAAAATAAGTCAGGTAGGTCATCAATTGCCCAATACCAATCTTTGAGAAAAGACCACTGTACATGAGTCACTGCGGGCCCTTGAATTTGAAGATGCGTATCCCGCCAATGGCCTATTTTAGCACATTTACCTAAATACTCATCACCCACATTCAAGCCACCGATTAAAGCCGTTCGACCATCGACTACAACAATTTTACGGTGATTGCGGAAATTAACTTGAAAACGATTCCTTATATCCCCTTTTGTGCTATAAAAAGCTGTCACTTGAACCCCCGCCTCATCTAATTGTTCCAGATACTCATCGGGCAACGTATGCGAACCAATTTCATCATAGATAAAATACACACGCACCCCCTGTTGCGCTTTTTCTATCAAACTTTGCTTGATAGTGTTACCAATTTCATCATCATGGACAATATAATATTGCATTAAAATATAACTTCTGGCAGAATCGATAGCCGCTAGAATGGCGCAAAAGGCTTGCTGACCATCAATGAGAAGTGTCACCGCGTTACCGCCTAAAAATGGTATACCAAATGCGTTGGCTGGCGCCTGTAAAGGCTTCAACAGAGTTGGCAAAACGGCCCCATATTTGGTAGCAACCCCATGAAGAGTCTCCTGAATAAAACGTTGATACTGGAGGTCAACTGTGCGATACACTTCCACATAACCACGAAACGTATCTCCTCCCAATATCCAGTATAGAGGCACCGTCACATAAGGTAAAGTCACTAGGGAAATGGCCCAAGCAATGGCACCGTGCGAAGAACGGGCATTCATGATAGCGTGTATCGCATTGATGATTCCCAATACTTCTATAAAGAATAAAAGACTGAGATTAAAAATATGATTGTCGAACCACATAAAGTTAATGAATTTGAGGGGAGAGGTAGGTAGTGGATAGTGGTTTTAGTGGATAGTGGATAGTGGATAGTGGATAGCGGATAGTGGTTTGAGTGGATAGTGAAGAATAAATTGTACCGGACTAGAGGCTTTAGCCGGAGACGTGCCCCTGCCACCGGCTGAAGCCTCTAGTCCACCACTATCCACTAAAACCACTATCCACTATCCACTATCCACTATCCACTAAAACCACTATCCACTATCCACTAAAACCACTATCCACTAAAACCACTATCCACTAAAACCACTATGAACGATAATACACCATCCATTGCCATCCCGCAACCTTGGGAACGTTTATTCTCCATTGCCGCACGAGTGCTAGTGTGGGGAATACTCTTTGCCGTCCTCTACCTCCTGCGTTCCTTTTTCTCACTGATTTTCCTCATTTTCGTCTTTTCCTATGTCCTCGCAAATGGGGTAAATCGTCTTGAACCTTATATCAAAATCCGCACTTTTCGTGTTATCTTAGTCACCACGGTATTTTTAAGTATCATCGTGACGTTGAGTTTGTTTTTGGCGCCCCGCGTGGCCCTGCAAACGAAAGGTTTTGTCAACCAATTTCCTAGCTATCTGTGCGCCATGGATTTGCAATTATTAACCCTAAACAGCAAATATCCCTCCCTGGCGGAATTGGTTCCGAAGTTTAAAACCTTTCAAAAAAATGGAGAGGAATGGAACAGTAGCAGTGGAAAAAGCAATTGTATACTGGGCGACCTCCGAAAATGGAAAATGGAACACTCCCCGACCGTATCCATTATCAGTCAACTACTTGGTCTTGGAGAAGAAGTGTCAGGCCAAAAATTTCTCAAACTCCTGCTTGACAACGTTGCCAATATTGCCACCACCTTGGCCACCAGCATTGTTTCTATCATCGCTACGTTTTTGTTAGCCCTGCTATTCTCGTTCCTCATCGTCTTAGACCTCCCCAAATTAAGTGCCAGTGTGGCAGAACTGGAAAACACCAAGATTCGTTTCATCTATATCGAAGTCGCCGACAGCATTCGCAGCTTTTGCAGCGTGCTAGGTCAAGCCTTTGAAGCGCAATTTATCATTGCCATCGTCAACTCTATCCTAACCGCGTTAGGTGTAGTATATCTCCTCGATTTGGGCGAACAGGTTGCTTTTCTCTCCGCCATTGTCTTCCTAATGAGTTTCATCCCCGTGGCCGGCGTCTTCATCAGTTCCGTCCCCATCTGTCTTATCGCCCTGCAAACCTCTGGCTTCCAACTGATGTTGTTAGGCATTTTGATGATCACTGTCATTCACGCCATTGAGGCATATATTTTAAATCCCGAAATTTATGGTCATCGGTTACGCATCAACCCAGTGATTGTTCTCATCATTTTGACCATTGGAGGCAAACTGTTTTACTTTTGGGGCCTCATCTTAGGCGTCCCCTTGTTCACCTATTTTTTCGGACATGCGATTCGGTTTAAAAAAGAGGAAAGTTCTTGATGATTCCAGAAGTCCAAAGCGTAGCTTTGGACTCCTAGACTTATAGTAATATTCGTTCAAATTTGGGTAGTGATGCAATCTGGGTGAAATATCGTGCGGTTTCTCTTCGTCTTGAACTTTGATTTAGATGATTAAATGAGGGCTATGAAAGGAGGCTATGACTAATCAGAGTCCATCTGAAAATCATTCTAATCATAGTTCAGACATTTCACCCACATTGCATCACTACCCAAATCTGTACGACTCTGCTTACGCGCAATAAGAATTATTGCGCCGTGCGCCCGCTATGCTACGGCGCGATACCGCGCAATAATTCGGTAGTGATGCAATGTGGGTGATATGTTTACCCTCACCCCCGGCCCCTCTCCCAGAGGGAGAGGGGCCGGGGATGAGGGCAACTCTATGAATATCACCCAGATTGCATCACTACCAATAATTCTTATTGCGCTCCAGCGGAAGTGTACAAATTTATAGAAATATTACTATAATACTCCTGAACTTAAAATTCCCCCCCGTCCTCTCATGACCACTGTCACTTTCTCCGGTGAACGATACAACACACTCTTAAGTTGTACCAGCGCCCGATCAATCTCCACCTGTACCGTCAATAAAAAATAATCACTCGTCACCGTAATACTCTTGGCCTCGACCTGTAACCCCGCGAAGGCTTCCTGAACGAGGAAATCTTGAACCGTTTCAAACGGTTTTTTATCCCTTTCGGTCACCAACTTTTGAGTTTGTTCAACACTGAGTTCGGAAGCTAATACTCTTAGCACCAGCGGCGGCGCAGTGTTGACGTTAATTAAGGTACGGGTGGGTAAAGTACAAATGTATGGTGATAATTTCTCATAACTCGCCTGATCCATCCCTGCCAATAAACGTATCTCACTAGGACTGTTGAACAACGTGTTAGACGTTCGATATGCAGGAGTTCGAATCAAATAAGCGTTGTCTTCGGCACCATCAGGAATCAACGGTTCTAGGTCAGTGTCTATCCAATCCACCATCACTTGGGCCAAACTGGGAGACAGTTCTAGTGCCGTCAACAAACGTTCTAACCGCACCACGTCTTCAGGACTCACCTTTCCTTCGGACACCAAATTATTCAGGTTAAAGCGACCTTGTAAGTCCTCTAAAGAACCTTGGAGAGTACCACCTAAAATGGGTAACGGTGGCAATGGCGTGGCCCAAAGTTCCGTCAAATTATCCACCTGCGTCTCCTTCCCATCGTGCCATAAAATTCGCTTGGCCCAACTTTCGCCACCCAAGGCATATAGATAAGCCTGTTCAGTGTTAAGAAGATTCGCGGTGCGGTAAATATCTAACTGCTGACGGGTCATCATGGCCACGGCGGTGAGGGTGGCAATGGCCACCACCAATAACACGGTGATCAGGGCAACGCCGTGTTCGCGTTCCCACGCACCTGCCTTCGAACCCCAAAACTCACACCTCATGCCCACTACTCCGAATGGCTTGCATCAGTTTCTTTTCAAATATCTTGGGGGAGGCAATATAACTGGCCCGAATTTTTAACCCACCAACCCCTCTTCCCCTAGTGCCGCGCAACTTAATTGCCCCAAATCCAAACACCGTGCCTAACACACCGGAGTTAATTTCAATATGTTCAAATTGGGCATGAGGAATTTCATTGAAAGACGACCCACCCGATTTGCCAATCACACGCTTGGAAGTAATTCGCACAGACGTGGTCAAATGCGTATATAGCGCATATAGCAAAGCCCACCCGCCCAAACCTGCTATCACCCATAGCCCAATTCTCACGTAAGCCAATTTATCTTGCAAGAAGGTCAATTGGTTGCCATACGTGTCCAACAAATCAGGTTGCACCAATAGCAAAAAAAGTGGCACCAAGATAGTGACCAGCGGTTTAACATAAATAAACCAATGTGTTTTGCCACGATACAGCACTTTTTCGTGAGGTAACAAATCGTTATCATGTTCCGAATCACTTTTCAAGGTGGATACTTTTTTAGTATTCGCCTTCTCCGATTTGACGGACTCACTAGCAACCGTCTTGGTTTCCGCAACCTTTGATTGAGTGTCAACACCACTTTTGGGAGAGGTGGTGGTAGATTTAGCAGGTGACGGTGAAGATTTGGATGATGTACCACCCGCCGAGATTTTTTTCAAGGAGGCATCATAAGCGGCCCGTTTTTGCGGGTCACTTAACGTCTGACAAACCAGTTTAATTTGTTTAAAATACGCTTCTGCCTGCGGATTTTTGGGATGTTTACTGGGATGATATTTTTGCAACGCTGGTTGTGTTGCTTTTTTAATTTCTTCTGGAGTCGCAGAAGGACCCACTCCTAATAATTCGTAATAATTTTTCATAAGATTGTATTTTTAAAAATGCCCAGGTGGACTAGAGGCTTTAGCCGGTGGTGATGGTGCGACAGCCGGCTAAAGCCTCTAGTCCACCGTAGCGGTTCGATTTTCCAAGTTTGGAATAACTCACTGTTTCTTACCACAGGGTGGCAGATAAAACACCTCTTCCAAAATATCTTCCAAACACCATTGTGAGAAATCTTCTTCAAACACTTTACCGTCTGGCAAGCGAATCACCAATGACGAATCACGCGCCAGGGATTGTAACACAAAGGGACTGTGCGTAGTTACCATAAAATGGATCGTAGGAAACAATTCCAAGAAAATAGGCAATATCTTCCGTTGCCACTGCGGCTGTAAATGGGCATCCACTTCATCGATAAACACCCATCCTGACGGCATCGTTTCGTTATCCTCCGCTGGAATAAATTTACGCGACAGATAAACCTGTTGCGCAATAATATTGCCAACCGTCACCAAAATATCCAGTTCCCCAGCCGACAGTAACGACAAAGAGTACAATGGACCAATTCCGACTCGGCGAAACGGCCACGGGCGAATATTAAAATCTTCCTGACTGATGTTAAATATCTTCAGCGTGTTGGTAATTTTATTGAGGGCCAACTGGGCGTATTTATTCCCCATTTTCTCGTCCAACTTCACTTCCAAAATCAAACTTTCCACATCCGCCAATGCGGAAGTGGCCCGAATCGGATACACCCGTCGATCTCGACACGATTCAGCCATCAGTCGCGGCGTGAGACTCAGGTTTTTTTCATACTCCTCGTAATAAGGCGTCTCAAACCGTTCGGAAGGACGAAACAGAAACACACTTTTCGCAATCGGGTCACTACACGCGGGCCGATGTTTCCATTCATTGACTATCCACTTATGCGAACTAGATATATCCAATTCTTGGCGTAATTGCAAGAGAGATTCCTGAGAGGGTGACTCTGGTTGATGGGTCAACAAGCGATATTGGTGACTCCCTCCCCCCGATTTCCAATCCATCAAAAACACGTATCCATGCCCATCTGGGCCAATTTCACTGGTGCTAAAAGCCCGCGCAAATCGATCCGACACTGGTACAGAATTTTTACTGATAAGGTCGGGCCCCGATTCATAAGTCAGTTCCCGCAACGCATTAATCATCACCGACAACAGGGCCGATTTTCCCCCGCCGTTTGCACCTACCAGACAAATGAGTTTCTTGTGGGGAGAGATCTGAACATCCAATTCTTTAATTTTACGAAAGTTTCTAACACGAATACGTTCTAATCGTAACTGAGGGTCAAAGTTTTCCCAGTTTGCCATGTCTAATTTTCCTCGTCAAATTTTTCTAGTGCTTCCACAATAGTGGATAGTGGATAGTGAGTCATGGTGCGGGATTTACGGCTTTAGCCAGGTGATGTGCCGCGACTTCCGGCTGAAGCCTCTACTCCACCAAAATTTTTCCACTATCCGCTATCCGCTATCCACTATCCATTGCCACCGCCAGTTTTTCTAAACCTATTTGCAATTCTTCCGAATTTCTACCAAAGCCAATTCTGACACATTCGGGGCTTCCAAAAAAGTCCCCCGGTACCACAAAGACTTGGTGCTGACTTGCCAATCGTTGCGTAAACGGTCTCGTATCACTTACATTAGCAACTTGTGGAAAGAACATGCAACCCACGTTTGGAATCTTCCCAATCAGTTTGCCCTTTTCCAAGAGGGGAGACAGCACGTCTTGAACAATTTTTCTATTGTGGGAAGTGAGAGTCAACCAGTACCTATCATACTCTTCCCTGTTGGCAAATACGAGTGAAGCCAATGTTTCGGTCAAATGAGAACCAAAATTGGCCATCAAAATTCCCACCCGGCGAATTTGTTCAAGCACGGCAGGATTGGCTATTATCCACCCACAGCGTAGAAAACTCAATCCATAGACCTTGGAAAGGCTATTGATGGAAATAACAGCGTCATGGAGTAGCGCCGCCGGCGGTTCTTTTATAAAATCATGGTATACCTCATCTATGACAATATGGACCTGGTCATGATATTGTTGCGCCACTGTCAACAGGTTTCTCAGTGATTCTTCGTTAAGGAAGGCACTGCTAGGATTATGTAAGTTAGTCAAAACAATGAGTTTTGTTTGCGGAGTCATCAAGGTATCCAGTTCATCCAAGGAAATTTGATAATCCTCTTCGGCACGCCGGTGCAACCATGACACCCGTGTTTCTAAAAACTCTGGCATTGCCAACAATGGTTCATAAACAGGATATTCAATGATAACATGGTCACCTTTACGTAGCAAGGTTTGGGAAACCATGACCATTGCCTGGGATGCGCTGGAGGTCACTAAAACGCGGTCATGCTGAGTTCTATAGTAGCCGGCAATGCGGTCCGCCAGAGTGACTTGGGTAGCAGGTTCCAACAATTGTCTAAAATCATTTGAACAATAATTGGCGACATGTTTTGCCAACAATTCCGTGGGGGGCTGCACATTGCTATACAGTAAGTTATAACAGTCAGGACGATCTTGAATTTGGTTGGCAAGATGGTGTATCCAAGTGAGGTAGTTGATTTTCATTTGATTTGGTACCGAATGTTTAAAGTGTGTCACACCAGTCAAAATGTTGGAGTAGAGGCGTTAGCCGCAATGCCATTAAGTTAGGGTACGGTGGAGTGGAGGCTTTAGCCGGCCGGCGGTAGGCGCCCCGCAATTTGAGTGGGGGGTGATGCCTACTGCCGACCGGCTAAAGCCTCCACTCCAACGGGGGTGGGTCAAATTTCCGGCTAAAGCCTCTACTCCAACGTTTCGATGGGTTTATGCACTCGAATGGGGATGGCACACAAGGTTATCTTTAAAACTTTAACAACCATTCCTTCACCACTCGAATCTGCCTCTCGTCCATCAGCGCAGGCGCGTGTCCTACGCCTGAAAAAATCACTGAGTCGGTTTGAGAATGAGTGGCTTTCATCTCTTGAATAATCTCTTCCGATAACAAGTCGGATTGTTCTCCATGCAAGACTAACACGGGACAACGTACTTTTTCCCATATTGGCCATAAACTCACATCGCCAAGATTGTCGGCCAGAAAGGGTAACGTAATGTTGGGATCATAACGTAACTCGTAACCTCTGTTCCCGGCCTCCCCTTCCACTTCTCGAACACTGTGGAAAGTAATACGTTGCCATTGTGCCTCTGTCAAGGCACCAAATTGGGCATGAACCAAGCGAAAATACGTCTCCGCTTCTGCCAACGTGGCAAATCGAGGCCGCGGCTGGGAGACATAACGGGCAATCCGTTGCAATCCAGCTTGCGGTAACAGGGGGCCAATGTCATTCATCACCAAACGTCTAATCGGTGAAGTGGGCATGGAGGCAATAAACATTCCAATCAGTCCTCCCATCGAAGTACCAACCCAGTCGATGGTATGTATCTGAAGAAAGTCTAACATGGCCAATGTGTCCGCTACATAGGTGGCATAACCGTAATCTTCGGCAGCCCTTAGCCAATCGCTTTGGCCACGGCCAGCCACGTCAATACAGAGGACGCGATACTGTTCTTGAACCATAGCAGCAGCAAACTCATCAAAGTCTCGGCAGTTGCGAGTTAAACCGTGCAGACAAATCAATACGCGGGAACTGTGAGGGTCTCCCCAATCGGTGTAAGCAAGGGTATGACTGCCATGAGGGTCAGAACAGGTGAAGTGGTGAAGAGTCATAAGGGATATGGAAAAAAGTAGGGTGGATTAAGCGAAGCGTATCCACCTGAATTTCTAACGAACGGTGGATACGCTTCGCTTAATCCACCCTACCTTTTATTTATTCCCTAAGCGGGGTAATCCACTAGGTAACAAGTCATCCTGGGGTTCGCTGACGCCTTCCCGTTCGGTGATAATAAACGAACTGGTGTTGTCGCGAAGGCCACAGGGAGTCTGCATTAAACCAGAAGCATCGAGAAACTTTTGGGAACCCAATAAGGCATCAGGACAAAGAGACTCTTCTGGAGAACCCAGAAATAGTTGCCCATCTATTTGGAGACGAAGAGTGGCACTCAGCGAACTGTTTGAGGAAACTGCGATTTTATCAGAAGCAATATGGGCATCGCCCGCCTTTCCAAATTCCACTTCGGAGAAAATTTTGGAGTTGTTCAAAATCAGAGAATTGGACCGATTAAGCGTAATGTTACCACTATTTTTGCGATGTTGCTTGAAATAAGCAACTAACAAACTGTCTTGCAAGAGGAGTTTGTCAGTCACATTGATCAACAAATTACCACCACCGGCGTATCTGGCTACCGTGGCCAGTTCTCCTCCTCTGAGGAGTTCTAAGTCTGTCGCAGAAATGGTCAAATCTCCCGCGTCTCCGGCATCTTCATGGTTATAGAAGGACCTGGTGAAGATGCCACTGGTCCTGGGATACTCATCTGACAGGGCCGTTTGTGGATTGTCCAGTTGCCAAGTGCCATGAATCGCCAACTTTCCCTTGATGTTGAACGTCATTTCCCCCCCCTTCCCAGTGCCATGGGTAAACGCTGTGATTTGTCCTCTGTCTAACAGACTCAGTCGGGTTGACGTGATCTCAATATCCCCACCGGCCCCTGCATCGCTGGCCGTTTCATCTTGAAACCAGGAACCGGTGGCAATTCGACTGGGGTAGCGTTTAGAAGAGGCACCTGACAATTTCAGAGAATCTGCGATTTGTAGAGAAATCGCCCCCCCCAGACCGCGGTTCTTACTATGTGCTTCTATCGTGCCACCTTGGAGTAAGGTGAGTGAACTGGCTTTCATTTGAATGGCACCACCGATTCCAGTAGCGGAAGTTACGCTACCGATATGTGCTTCAGTCATCATCATCTGGTCGGTGTGTACCGTCACTGCACCTCCAGCACCGGGACCTGTGGTGCGACTGTGAATAGTGGCTGGGTGAGTCATGGTCACAGTTTTCGCAGTTAACGCGACGTTTCCACCCGCCCCAGAATGTTGAGTATCACTCTCAATTTGGCCTGACAGAGTTAACTCTTCCGTGTTCATTTTCACGCTACCACCGTCACCTGCACCGGTGGTCATGGTCTGAATGAGTCCCTGGTTGGACACGGTTAGAGTTGGCGAAGTCAACTCCAAATTTCCGCCGGCACCAGTCTGTTCAGCATGAGTTTCAATTCGTCCTGACACAGTCAACCGGTCAGCATTTACTGTTACGGTACCTCCAGCACCTGTACCAGAAGTGCTACTGTGAACAAGTCCTGGATCGGTGATTGCCAGGGTCTTGGTAGTCAGGTTTACAGGTCCACCTGAACCGATATGTTGAGTTTGACTTTCGATTCGACCTGTCATGGTCAACTGGTTAGTTTCTACTGTCACGGTACCACCTGCACCTGTACCGGAAGTGCTACTGTGAATGACGCCTGAGTCAGTGATTGCCACGTTTGGAGAGGTCAACTTCAGATTTCCGCCAGTCCCAGAATTTTGAGTATGACTTTCGATTCGTCCCGACACCGTCATTTGGTTGGTATTCACTGTTACCGTTCCACCTGCACCAGTGCCAGTGGTGCTACTGTGAATGACGCCTGGATCGGTTATCGCCACCGTTTGGGTCGTTACATTCAAGTGTCCTCCTGAACCAGACTCTTGACTCTGACTCTCGATGCGACCAGTCATTGTCAACTGGTCGGTATTCACGGTCACGGTTCCCCCGGTACCGGCGCCCGTGGTGCTACTGTGAATGACTCCTGGGTTCGTCACCGTCACGGTTTTCGCGGTCAAATCCAGATTTCCGCCAGCGCCAAAGTGTTGAGAACGACTCTCGATGCGTCCTGATACCGTCAACTCGTCAGCCGTATTCAAGGTCACTTTCCCCCCAGCACCGGCGCCGGTGGTGCCACTGTGAATGAGTCCGGGGTCCGTCACGGCCACAGTTTTCGCCGTCAAGTCCAGATTCCCCCCAGCACCTGAGTCTTGAGAATCACTCTCGATTCGCCCTGACACCGTCAACTCGTCAGTATTTATGGTCACCGTCCCGCCGGCACCGGCGCCCGTGGTGCCACTGTGAACGACTCCTGGGTCGGTTATCGCCACCGTTTTAGCCGTTACATTCAAGTGCCCTCCTGAACCAGAATGAGTACGACTCGCGATTTGCCCAGACACCGTCAGTTGGTCAGTATTCACCGTCACCGTTCCACTGGCACCTGCCCCTGTGGCGTGACTCTGAACGAGTGCCTGGTCCGTCACGGCCACGGTTTTGGCAGTCAAATCCAGATTGCCACTGGCACCACTCCCGCCACTTCGAGTCTCCACTTGACCATGGTTAGCCACCGTAATGGTTTCAGCATTTAACTTGATTTCTCCCCCCGTTCCAGCATTGATGTTGGGACTTCGAGTCTCGGTGGAAATACGACTTGCTTGACCCAAGCCGGCGGTGCCCGTCACTTCCAACGTCTCCGTTTGAATGGTAATGGCGCCACCCGGTCCGGGACCCTCTGTATCTGTGAAAATCTGGCTACCGTCTCGCACTTGCACTTGTTTGGCTTGGAGGTTTAATTGACCCGCCCGTTGCCCTTGTTGGGCATGACTGGCGATCACACTGCTACCATTTGGGGAACGCGCCCCCAACAGGGTTAAATTCCCGGCAATCTTGAGAGTGATGTCGCCTGCGCCTCCAGAACCATAACTGGTGGTAGAGAGTTCCGAACCATCCAATTCTAACGTGTCGCCGTCAATGTCGATTCGCCCGGTCTTGTTAGAGTTGGTAGTCCAATTGGAAGTTTCTATATCTGTACGAGACAGTTTTAATTGTCCAGCCCGAATAAAAATGTCGCCACCGTTGCCACCATTCTCACTGTTGCTGATAATCAGTGTGTTTTCAGCAGTGAGGGGACCAGTTTGGGTAGAGGGGCTAAATTCTAAACCGGTGTCACGCAAAAAGACTTCTCCAGAGGAGGCTAGACTGGCCAGATTGATGCGACCTGCGGAGGCGGATAAGACCGATTTCCAGTCCGTCCAGCGTTGCTGTTCATCTAACTTAGGAGGAGAGGTACCCGTTAATCGTAATTCGCCTCCTATCAGAGATAAAGTTTTACCTTCTGGTACTGAGAGAATACTATTTTGTGTGATAATAGGGGCGGGGGCGTTGGTTAAAAAGCCAAAAGAAGTTGCGGGTGCTATCACTAGCATGGGGTTGTCGGAAGGATGGGCATGGACTTCCGTGGTTTGCCCATCAAATCGTAACACATCAGCCGTGCTGGCATGAAAACTCCCCTGCACATCCAGTTTAGCGTGAGGGCCAAACATGATGCCATAAGGGTTGAGGAAGTACATATTGGCATTGGGAATCGTGGAACGAATCGTGCCATCAATGCTAGACGGTTGCCCACCTGTGACGCGACTGATAATATTGGCCACATTAGCAGGACCTGTGAAGGTAGCTGTTTCGTTATTTTTTAAATTGAAGTCACGAAAACTATGGAAGAGGTTACCACTTTGTTGTAATCCCAAGTTGGCGCCAATTTGATAGTTGGGACCAGATAACACGTTGTTTTTACCCAGTGTACCATCGAGAGTCATTTGGGCCAACAAGGGTTGTCCTGTCAAGAGTAAACAGGCGGAGAGAGGTAAATGTAATTTTTTTGGCATTGTTAATGGTCTGTTTAAAATAATTTAAATTATCCAGGAGTCCAAAGCGTAGCTTTGCCAGGTATAGTAATATTCCTCATCACTTGTACCCCCCTGCCCCCCGTACACGGGGGGAGTGACTCCCACCGCGTGGGTAGTGTTGCAAAGGTAATGGCTGTGGGTTTTGGAGTACGGAATTTATTCCGTTTTTTGGAGTACGGAATTTATTCCGCTGGAGTACGGAATTTATTCCGTTGGAGTACGGAATTTATTCCGTTGGAGTACGGAATTTATTCCGCTGGAGTACGGAATTTATTCCGCTGGAGTACGGAATAAATTCCGTACTCCAAAAAACGGAATAAATTCCGTACTCCAAAACCGCTATACCATTACTTGTACAACACTACCAAATTTTTAGATACATAAACCGATTCGTAAGTGATTTCGTGTCTGCCTAACAGGGTTGCCTGGGTAGAACGTCCTGCTTCTATTTCGAAACGATACAGACCCAGTTCTTTAGGTAACAATTGCCCATATCGCTGTTGGCCCGTCCGTCCATCATAGCTAAGAATAAATAGTACATCTTTACCTGAAAAGGGTTCAAACAAAGTTTGAATGTCGTATGGAAAAAATTGCAAAATACATTTTGCCAAATTGCGTTTGCTACCTTGATAAGGAATCGGATGTGGAACTTTCATAAGTTTCTCTCGGTTAATGGAAAATGAAACAAACTATGCCGTACTTACGGCTTCAGCCGGGTGACGTGCCATTCCCCGGCTAAAGCCTCTAGTCCGGTGTTTATTTTCCATTCTCCATTACCCCACCATCCCCTTTAACTGATACACCAATTCCAACGCTTGCCTTGGTGTCAAATCCTCCACCAAAATAGTTTGCAACTTCGTCACCACAGAATGAGTCGTTCCTGTCGAAGGAGGTGGCGCCAAATTCAGTTTCGTTTGTTGCGGCGTCATCAATAACTGTTGTTCTTCTAACTTCTTGAGATGACTCCGGGCTTGATTAACCACGCTTCTAGGGACACCAGCTAACAGGGCTACTTGGAGACCGTAACTTTGACTCGCAGGTCCTGCCTTGACGGTGTGCATAAAAATCAATTTATCTCCTTGTTCCACGGCGTCCATGTGAATGTTGGCAATCATTTTATATATCTCCGGCAACCGCGTCATTTCAAAATAATGGGTGGCAAATAACGTGTAAGCACCTATTTTGGTGGCCAAGTGTTCGGCACTGGCCCAGGCTAACGAAAGACCGTCAAAGGTACTGGTGCCACGCCCAATTTCGTCCATCAAGACGAGGCTATTGCGAGTGGCATTGTGTAAAATATTTGCCGTTTCCGTCATTTCTACCATAAACGTGGAACGTCCGCCTGCTAAATCGTCACTCGCCCCGATGCGGGTGAAAATGCCATCAATGGGTCCCAGCACCGCTTTTTGGGCGGGGACAAAGCTGCCAATGTGGGCCATCAGGACAATCAAGGCCGTTTGGCGCATATAAACAGACTTGCCAGACATGTTGGCACCCGTAATCAGTAGCATACGGTGCTGATTATCTAAAGTCAAGTCATTGGGAATAAAGGGCGTCTCTTGCACGGCTTCTACCACAGGATGCCGGCCTTCCACAATCTCAATGCCTTCCTGGTCACTGAATTGGGGAGGATAATATTTGAGGGTATCAGCCCGTTCCGCAAAGTTATTGAGAACGTCCAGTTCCGCCAACCCCGCACTACTGTCTTGCAATTTTTTCAAATCCGCTTGAAGGATTTCTAACAGTCGTTCATACAAATATTTCTCCCGACTCAAAGCCCTCTCTTTGGCACTTAACACTTTGTCTTCAAACGCCTTCAACTCCGCAGTAATATAACGTTCGGCATTTTTCAACGTTTGCCGCCGATTATAGTTGGCAGGAATTTTATGGTCGCTATGTGCGCGACTGATTTCAATGTAAAAGCCTTGCACTTTGTTGTAACCCACTTTCAAGTTAGCAATCCCCGTGCGTTCCCGTTCCTGGGCTTCCAGTTTCAACAAGAATTGCCCAGCGTTTTCGCTTAAACTGCGCAATTCATCCAGTTCGGCATCGTAGCCAGGGGCAATGACGCCGCCGTCCCGAATCAGTAGTGGAGGCGTTTCGATGACCGCCTTCCATAATAACTCCTGTAATTTGGGGAAGCCAGAAATTTGTTGTGCTAAGGTGGTCAAGTGAGGACAGTTCACTTCTGCTAACAACGTTTGCACCTCCGGCAACAGTCCTAATGCAGTGCGCAATTGCATCAAGTCCCGTGGTCGGGCCGTTTTCAAAGCAATTCTGGCTAAGATCCGTTCAATGTCTCCAATGCCACGTAATTGTTGATATAGCGGTTCGCGAACCGATGATTCTAACAGGGCGCCGACACTTTGATGACGGGCTTGTAACAAAGTGATGTTGCGTAATGGACGATGTAACCACCGTCGCAATAAGCGACCTCCCATAGAGGTGGCGCATTGGTCTAAAACGTTGACCAACGTTTGTTCGCGTTTGCCAATTAGGCGACTGTCTAATTCCAAATTGCGGCGCGTGGCAACATCCATCAAGACACTCTCTTCCCGCCGTTCCCAATGCAAGTCTTGAATGTGAGGTAACACGGTTTTTTGAGTGTCACTGGCGTATTGTAACAAACAGCCGGCGGCACATAAAGCGATGGTCAAATGTTCACAACCAAACCCGGCTAAATCTTGGGTGCCAAATTGTTGGGTCAACAATCGCCGTGCCGTTGTCAATTCAAAATACCACGGCGGTTGTTTCCGAATGGCGATTTTGGGTAAATTCAGCAAATGTAATTCTTCACTGATTAACAACTCCGCAGGTCGCAACCGTTCCAATTCACTGTTCATAGCAACTTGTCCATGCACTTCTAACACCGTGAAGCGGCCACTGGATAGTTCCAAAGTGGCAATGCCTATCATGGTTTCGTTAGCGTGAATGGCCGCTAATAAATTCTCTTGGCGTTCTTCTAACAACGCCTCCTCCGTCAACGTCCCTGGGGTGATAATGCGAGTCACTTTGCGTTCCACCAACCCTTTACTGGTCGCCGGGTCGCCGATTTGTTCACAAATCACTGCCGACTCGCCTTGGCGCACTAATTTGATTAAATAGTTATCAAGCGCATGATAGGGGATGCCTGCCATGGGAATCGGTTGCCCACTGCTATTTTTACTGCGCGACGTTAAGGTGATGTCTAACAACTGTGCGGCCCTGCGGGCGTCTTCAAAAAAGAGTTCATAAAAGTCTCCCATGCGATAAAATAATAGCATGTCAGGATACTCCGTTTTGAGGCGGAGGTACTGTTGCATCGCGGGGGTGTGGTCGGAGAAAGTGAGGTCGGTATCGTTTGACATGGAGGTTATTTAAAGTTTAAAACTGAGAAGTATATAGGGTGCGGGTAGTGTGTGGTGGAAACTGGCACACAAGATTGGAGATTGTCGCCGTAATATGGTAGCATTCTCAACAAATTGGTACGATTCCCTCTGGAACGCAATAAGAATTATTGCGCAACCGTCCGCCATTCCATTCGCGATAAATTTTCATATTGCGACATAATAATCGATGTTGAGTTCAAATTAAACTCTGGGGTGAGTCATCGTGAACGCGAAAATGGGGTAGTGATGCAATCTGGGTGAAATATCGTGCCGTTTCTCTTCGTCTTGAACTCTGATTGAGATGATTAAATGAGGGCTATGAAAGGAGGCTATGACTAATCAGAGTTCAGACAGTACACCCACATTGCCTCACTACCAAAAATGGTTTATTGGTGGTCAGTTACACGCTAGGCTTGAATTGACTTAGGTTGCTATTATTATTCTTGACAATTAATTATAGCCAAGTTAGAATGAGTAACAGGCTTAGGATTGCCCAGCACTATTCTATTTTTTGGTAGTGATGCAATGTGGGTGATTTTCTAAGTAGGGGCAACCCTTGTGGTTGCCCGCGACGGTGGCGATTCGAAACCACAAAGTAAATTTCGTAGGTTGGAGTGAGCGTTAGCGAACTCCAACTATTTCATTGTAAATTTCGGTAGTGATGCAATGTGGGTGAAATGTCTGAACTCTGATTAGAATGATTTTCAGATGGACTCTGATTAGTCATAGCCTCCTTTCATAGCCCTCATTTAATCATCTAAATCAAAGTTCAAGACGAAGAGAAACTGCACGATATTTCACCCAGATTGCATCACTACCTAAATTTCGTAGGTTGGAGTGAGCGTTAGGCCATTGTTGGAGTTCGCTGACGCTCACTCCAACCTACAACTACTACCACTACAACTCAATTTTATGGGACAACGAGTTATTTCTAACAATACGCTTTTCTATGGCGACAACTTAACCATTTTGCGGGACTATCTGGCAGATGAGACGATAGATTTGATTTACCTCGACCCGCCGTTTAATTCCAGTCGCAATTACAACGTCCTCTATAAAGACGAAAGTGGCGCCGATGCAGAGGCGCAAATTGTGGCGTTTGAGGACACTTGGCATTGGAATCAGGGGACCGAGAATCAATATCGTGAGTTAGCTGCCGTGAGTGATAAGTTAGCCCGTTTATTGGAAACGTTGGTGGAGGTGATGGGCCGGAATCAGATGACCGCGTATTTGGTGATGATGGCGGTGCGCTTGGTGGAATTGCATCGCGTGTTGAAACCGACGGGGAGTTTGTATTTGCATTGTGACCCGACGGCGAGTCATTATTTGAAGATGGTTTTGGATATGATTTTTGGGGTGGGGAACTTTCAGAATGAAGTGATTTGGTGCTATGGAGAACGTGGTATTTCTAAAACTTCATACAATAAGAAACATGATGTTATCCTGTTTTATACCAAGCAGAAGGGAAAACATACCTTCAACTATAAAGCCATAGCAGAAGATTATTCGGAAAGAAGTCTAAAGAAGTTCAAACATGTTGATGAAGATGGTAGGAAGTTTAGAATTAGAGGGCGTAATGTTCCTGAAGCAGGTAAATGGAGGCAGAAAACCGATATACCAATAGAGTATGAAAGCGAATATACTTATAGGCAATATCTGGATGAGTCTGAAGGTGTTTTAGCTCGTGATTGGTTTGAAATGGCATTTCTCAATCAAGCGGCTAATGAACGCCTCGGCTACCCCACCCAAAAACCTTTCGCCCTCTTAGAACGCATTATCCAAGCCAGTAGCAACCCCGGTGACGTGGTACTAGACCCCTTTTGTGGCTGTGGCACCGCGGTACATGCGGCCCACAAATTGAGGCGCATTTGGGCTGGCATTGACATTACTCCCCTGGCGACGACCCTAATCAAGAGTCGTCTCTACGATGCCTTCAAAATAGAAGCGAAGAAAGATTATGACCTGATTGGCGAACCGACCACCTTATCGGATGCGCAACATCTGGCCATGCAAGACCGCTATCAATTCCAATGGTGGGCATTAGGTTTGTTGCCGGCCCGCCCGTATGGAGGACAAGGAGATAGCAAACAGGGTAAGAAGGGGGCGGATAAAGGCATTGACGGGATGATTACGTTTCAAGATAGCTACGACGGAGTTGACAAACGTATCATCATCCAAGTCAAAAGTGGCAAGGTCTCCAGCCACGACCTGCGGGATTTACATGGGACGGTGGAACGTGAAAAGAATGCCGTGATGGGGATTCTTCTCACCCTCGAACCACCCTCGCGAAATATGGAACTGGAACGAATGGAAATCGGTTATTATCATTCTACAACTCTTAACCGTGACTATCCGAAAATCCAAATTTTTACCATCGAACAACTGCTGACAGGGACGAAACTCAAAATTCCTGGCCTGGATACCACGCTGAAACGTGCCCAGGCTGAACAAATTGGTCTGGTTGAACAAGACCCATTGTTGTAATATAGTGATATTCCTATCAATTTGTACCTTATCCTCTGGAGCGCAATAAGAATTATTGCGCCCCCCTGCGCCCGCGCAGCGGCGGCGCAAAGCACAATAATTCTTATTGTGCTCCAGAGGAAGTCGTACAATTTGATTGGAATATGACTAAGTAGTGAAGCAGAAATTTTCTGGTATAATGACGCCTTTACCCTCACCCCCAGCCCCTCTCCCTACGGGCGTGGGGAGAAAACCACTGAGGTTGCCTGTCTCCCCTCTCCCTCTGGGAGAGGGGCCGGGGGTGAGGGCGACGATTGAAAATACCGTAAAATTTCTGCTTCGGTACTTATACTTGGCTATCTGCACACAAGGTACTCAATTTTCCCCTGCCTGCTAAAGCCTCCAGTCCCGCGGTGCCACCTTTTAGGGGATTACCTTTACCGTTGTCATGCCACCCCACTTTTTTCAGAAACTTCGCTTCCAAATCCCTTCGCAACGCCCGCAATGCTTCCCCCCATTCTTTCTGCACAGTTTGCCGATACACGGTGAATCCTCGAAACCAGGGGGATTCTTTACCTTCTACCATCCAACGCCATTCAGGAGGATGCGGAACTAACACTCGTGCCGTCTTCCCTAACCCCGCCCGCAGGTGCATATTGGTGTTGCTGACGCCGATATAGTCATGGAGTAGGAATAACAGTGCTAACATCTCTTCTAACGTTTCATTTAAGGCACTCAAATCGTGAACGTGGCGACCTAGAGTTTGGCTGAACCTAGCAAGGTCTTCCCTTGTGGGATGACGTTGTAAAATCAACACCGTTGCAGGCAGAGGACGTAATATTTCCGCTAACACTTCGGGAGTCACTTCTTTGTATAACGAGTGATGGATGCTGTCTGACTTCACCGATTTCTCTGGCGCCGTCCCCGCCCGCCAAGTCACGCCTATATATGGAGGAGGTCCCAGTGACACTAATTGGCGATGTAATTTCTCCACCGTTTTGGGTAAGACGGATAAGGGTAACGGTGGTGGAACTTTTTCAATGCTATCCATTTCCAAAGCCACGGGTAAATCTCCAATTAACAATGAATGGTCCACTGGGAAATTCGCTTCTTGAGATTCCTCTAACCAGTGATCTAACCAAGGCTGGCGTTGCAAAATACTGGCAATTTTTTTCCCGCCGCGATAAGCCAACCATGCCCCTCGCGCTTTTAGAAGAAGGGCGAATCGTAGAAAAAATATCTCGTCTCCCAATCCTTGTTCACGGTTTAGTAATACGCGCTGACCTTGTAAAGTAGTCGGCAATATGGTGACTTGGGGAGAAGAGGGGCGGTATCTCCATAAGTATTCGCGCCACCCTTGGGCAAATTGACCGGTTCTTAATAAGACGGTGTAGTAATGACAATGGGCTGCTACATTGTCTGGTTGAGTTTCGATAACTTGTTGATAACAGCGTCCTGCTTCCTCCATTTTATCTAAGGCTTCCCAAGCAGAACCTAAATTTTCCAAGGCGTCTATGAAGTTGGGAGAATATTGTAAAGCCTGTTGAAACGAGTCGACAGCCTCTGTCAAGCAGCCTTGCTGTTTCAATGCGACTCCTAGATTATTATACGTTCCTGCATCCGCCGGTTGCAATTGTAAAGCGTGTCTAAAATAGGTAATAGCTGTTTCTAAATCATCTTGTTGGGAAACACAGATGCCTAAATTGTTATAGGCTAATGCCACCTCCTCTCCCTGAGAGGTTAATCGTAACGCCGTGTGATAAGATTGCATCGCCTCCTCCAAACGCCCCACGGTTCGCAAGACATTCCCTAAATTATTATGAAAGCCTGCGCTGTGAGGTTGGAGGAGTAGAGATTGTTTCATGTAATCAATCGCTTGTTCATGGTTTCCTCGACGTGCCGCGATGACGCCTAAAAAATGTAAAGATTCGGGATGTTGAGGGTGCTGTTGTAGGAGGTGTTGATATAGGGTTTCGGCTTCGGTTAGGTGACCGGTTTGGAGGTGTTGTTTGGCGATTTCTAGGGTTGTGGACATAAATGATGTTTTTCTTAGAAATTCAAAAATACTGCATCTAAGTTAAGAAGTTGAAGTGGCGAAACAATTAAAATAGCGGTGGACTAGAGGCTTTAGCCGGTGGGGGGCAGAACAGAATTGAAATTGCAGTGCCCTCCCTCCGGCTGAAGCCTCTAGTCCAGCTATTGCAGTGCCCTCCCTCCGGCTAAAGCCTCTAGTCCACCTGTCGATTAAGTTCGGGGGTTGTGTCCT
This sequence comes from Thiotrichaceae bacterium, assembly GCA_011391085.1. GTDB lineage: Bacteria > Pseudomonadota > Gammaproteobacteria > Beggiatoales > Beggiatoaceae > JAABRD01. Next base: position 88,466 of record JAABRD010000006.1, read on the forward strand.
ATACAGGTATCCAATCCGATTCAAAAGGTAAGTTCCCGATGCTACCTTCTGAACCGTTTCCATACCACACATAAAGTTCTCCAGTGCCTAGATTCCACCAGAGAATATCGGCCAGTCCATCACCATCGTAATCATCTGCGGTAAATGGTATCCAATTCGTTTCGATAGGTACGCCGCTCACAGGAAATTGGTCGCCGCCGGTAATCCATTGATAGAGTTCGCCAGTTTCCAGGTTCCACCATAAAATATCGTCGAGTCCATCGCCATCAAAGTCAGCCGTGGTTACAGGAACCCACCCTGTTTCTGGATCGACTCCACCCAATGAACTTTCTGTACCATCACCAAACCATACATAGAGTTCTCCCGTTTCCCAATTCCACCAGAGGATGTCACCATATTCATCGCCGTCTAGTTCGGCCCCACTGCCAGGAATCCAACCGGTGTCGATGGGTACAGAACCTAGAGGTCCGTCATTTCCATTGCCTAGCCAGACATAGACTTCGCCGGTGATGTCATTGCGCCAGAGTATATCTGGTTGGCTGTCATAGTCATAGTCATAGCATCCGAAGGCAACCCAGCCTGTGTCGGGTGGGACATTTCCATGGGGATAGCTATCCCGGCTAGTTGTCCATAAGTACAAATCACCCGTGGTAGAGTTGTGCCACAAAATGTCACCTTTATTGTCACCATCAAAGTCGCAGGTGGTGGCCCAGGTAGTTGTGGGGAGAGTGAGAACAGAAAGGGTTAGACCAAGGATAGATTTTTTTAGTTTCATAGAGGATGTCTCTGTTGTTGAATTGATAGAATCAGGAGTTCAAAGCTATGCTTTGGACTCCTGATTATCTGATTATTTAATAAGTGTAGCAAACTGATAGAAGGGAGTCAATGTTTTCAATTCAACAGGGGGGATCGTTTGCATGGGGTGGAAGGTAAGAGAATTGTTGTCAGGGCTTACGCAACCACTTTTGTAACTCGTTGAGTTGACCTCCCTATTCCTCAATGCTATTAAGTTAAGGTACGTTGGAGTGGAGGCTTTAGCCGGCCTTCGGTAGGCGCCCCGCAATTTGAGTGGGGGGTGATGCCTACGGCCGGCCGGCTAAAGCCTCCACTCCACCGGGATTTTCCTTAACTTAATGGCATTGAGGCTTTAGCCGGTGGGGGCAGAACAGAATATTAAAATCGCAATGCTCCTCATCGGCTAAAGCCTCTAGTCCACCTTTAATTTTTTCCATTTTCCATTCTCCATTCATTCTGTATGACCCTAAACTTACCTTTTACTTTTGCCAAACGTCACGGCGTTATTGTCACTCAGTTGGAAGAAAATAGCGCGACGGTTTGTTATCGCCCAGAAATAACGTTTCAAACGTTAAATGAGGTGCGACGGTGGGTGGGGAGACCTTTGAATTTACAAGCGGTGTCGCTACCGCAGTTTGAGACGTTATTGACCACTTACTATGAACACAAAGCTTCTCACTCGATGCAATCGATGGAAGGTTTGGGGGAGGAATTAAACTTATTTGAAGTAGCCCAGCAATTGTCTTCTGAACCAGAAGATTTGTTGGAAAGCGATGACGATGCGCCGATTATTCGTTTGATTAATGCGTTGTTTTCCGAAGCTATCAAAGAAAATGCGTCGGATATTCACATTGAACCTTTTGAGACGCGGTTAGTGGTGCGTTTTCGGGTGGATGGTGTGTTGCGTGAAGTGTTACAACCTCGCCGGGTGTTAGCACCGTTATTGGCGTCGCGAATCAAAGTTATGGCAAAATTGGATATAGCAGAAAAACGATTGCCTCAAGATGGACGAATTTCGTTGCGAATCGCCGGGCGGGCCGTGGATGTGCGCGTCTCAACCATTCCCTGTGGGCATGGGGAACGGGTGGTGTTACGTTTGTTAGATAAACAAGCGGGACGGTTGGATTTGGAACAGTTGGGAATGGCAACTGAGACGTTGGGGCGGTTGCGTGATCTGTTGCAAAGTCCACATGGTATCATGTTAGTGACAGGTCCCACCGGTTCTGGGAAGACCACGAGTTTGTATGCGATGTTGAATTATTTGAATGACCGTAGTAGCAATATTATGACGGTGGAAGACCCTATCGAGTATTATTTGGATGGTGTTGGACAAACACAAGTGAATTTGAAGGTCGATATGACTTTTGCACGGGGATTACGGGCGATTTTGCGACAAGACCCAGACATCGTGATGGTGGGGGAGATTCGTGATGTGGAGACGGCACAAATTGCAGTGCAAGCGAGTTTAACAGGGCATTTGGTGTTGTCAACGTTGCATACAAATACAGCGATTGGGGCGATGACGCGGTTACGAGATATGGGCATTGAAGCGTTTTTATTGTCCTCCAGCTTGGTTGGAGTGATGTCGCAACGCTTAGTACGTTTATTGTGTCCGCATTGCAAAATCCGTTATTCTGCCAACCCAACCGAAATGCAGGTGTTACAATTACAGGAACCCACAATGTTACATACTCATGGGGGATGTGAAAAGTGCAATTTAATTGGCTATCGTGGGCGGACGGGAATTTATGAGTTAGTGGGAATCGATAATACCTTGCGTACTATGATTCATGATGTGGCTGGGCAACATCTTTTGGAAACGTATGCCCATCAACATAGTCCTGACTTGCAACAAGATGGTATTCGGCGAGTGTTGGCAGGGGATACCACATTTGAGGAGTTGTTGAGGGTGACGAAAGAATAGTGTGATAGCGGTTTTAGTGGATAGTGGATAGCGGTTTTAGTGGATAGTGGATAGTGGATAGTGGAAAAATAAGGGGGGTGGACTAGAGGCTTTAGCCGGAGACGTGCCCCTGCCACCGGCTGAAGCCTCTAGTCCCGCATATTATCATTCTCCACTATCCACTATCCATTCTCCACTATCCACTATCCATTCTCCACTATCCACTAATTGCCATCCCCACCCATTTCAAGTATCATAAAGACGGTCACCGTTGAAAAATAACAATAAAGGTAGGTAAGATGTCAAAATCTTCTCTCATTGTGGCAATCTTATGGATTGCTTTATGTATTATCTCGTTTGGCTTATGGGTGTCATTTGCGGCCACAGAGGCTTATGACATCTATTTATATTACTCAAGCACACTAGAATTTGCCACCGCTTCCGTGGCGGCTTTCTTTTGCTACCATAATCTGAGGTTTTTTTCACCACGGGATCCAATACGAAAGGCTTGGTTATTTTTGAGTCGAGGACTCTCATTTTGGAGTTTAGGGGCACTACTCAATTTACTTTATCCTCTCACGCACGAGAGTATAAAATCCCCTTTTCCTTGGTACTCCGATCTGGGCTATTTGATGTTCATTCCATTTGTGTTGGCAGCATTGATAGTACTTAGAATGAGTGCTAATGTGTCTGCCCCCTTTTGGGCCTGGATAGTCGCTTTCGTGATGGCCATGCTGATTTCTGGCATCGTGCTGGTAATCAATGCGGAAACGCTGAAAGAGATAGGAATTGCAGCATTTATGGCTACAATGGCTTATGTCGTGGTGAATCCCATGTTATTGGCAATGATTATAGTCACTGCATCAGTCCTGATAGGCCACCCCATTTGTCGCCCCTGGTGGATGGCTTTGGCAGGATTGTTTTTACTTTCCATGGGCAACTTTCTGCACGTACTCTTTCACAATTTGGGTCAACAGCCAGCAATTTTGCTAGACCTCGTTTGGCCGGTTTCTTTTGGAATGATTGCGGTAGCGGCTACCATGACGTGTTCCATTTATCGAAAAACCTAGTTGGGAACTGCAAATATAAATTTGTGGTTTACTAAAATATACTTCAGGAACCATTTAAAGGTTAAGTTTGCCTCCACTGTTAAGGTTTGGCAATGTTCAGCTTTCCTAAACTTAAAAAGTTTAGGAAAGCTATCTTTTAAACAAAATCGGTGATGTTCACTTCTGGATGAACTGTGATGGATGTGATGAATGTGATAAGCATGATGAATAGACGCCGTCATCCTCATTCTTTCTAATCACATACATCATACCTATCACGCACATCACAGTTCAACCCCAGAGTTCATCACTCTCAAAACACATTTACGGAGAACCTCCATGCGCAAAATTTGTCTCTTAGGTGGCACTGGCTTTATCGGCAAACACCTTGCCAATCGTCTCGTAAACCAAGGTTATCGAGTACGAGTCTTAACGCGACAACGTGAAAAACATCGCGACTTATTGGTGCTACCAACCCTCGAATTGGTCTCTGCCAACGTCTATGATCAAGAACAACTTAAAGCAAATTTAAGAGGTTGTGACGCCGTCATCAATCTTGTTGGCATCCTCAACGAAACAAGCTGTGACGGGGCTGGGTTTCGCAAAGCCCATGTCGAATTGCCGCAAAAAGTGGTGGCTGCCTGTCAAGCCAATCAGATTCCGCGGTTATTGCATCTCAGTGCCCTTCATGCGGATGCTACCAACGGACCTAGTCACTATTTACGAACCAAAGGTGAAGGTGAAAATATTGTTCATGCCAGCGGTCTCAATGTGACCAGTTTTCGGCCCTCGGTGATTTTTGGGGAAGATGATTCCTTCTTTAATCGATTTGCGACTTTACTACGCCTCTCAGCGACTGCCTCCCTGGGCATTTTGCCGGTGACATTTATGCTACCCAGTGCCGCTGCCAAATTTGCCCCGGTTTGGGTCGCAGATGTCATCGACGTGATGGTACAAACTTTGGAGGAACCGAAACATTTTGGACAACGTTATCATCTGTGTGGTCCTAAAGTGTATACTCTACAAGAACTGGTTGCTTACACGGCCAAACTGGTTAACCTCAACGCTTTGATTATTCCTTTGAATGACAATTTTTCAAGATTAACAGCGCGAGTCATGGAATATGTCCCAGGCAAACCATTTTCCATGGACAACTACCTCTCTTCTCAAGTGGACAGCGTCTGTAGCGAAAATCATTTTTCGCAATTGGGAATCGAACCGCATTCCATAGAAGCGGTGATGCCCAGATATTTTACTTACTCTGCCAACAAGGCAAAACAGTATTCACAGTTTCGGTATTATGCACGTCGGTAAACGGTTCTACCCTCACCCCCGGGCCCTCTCCCAGGGGGGAGAGGAGAGTCTCAAACATAGTAGGGTGCGTCCTACGCACCACTCTGGCACCCTGCACTTTCCCAAATGGTGCGTGATGGTGCGTGGGACGCACCCTACCTTAAAAAATCACAAGAAACCCACTATGCAAATCTATCAAGTTGGTGGCGCAGTGCGTGATAAACTTCTGGGAATCCCTTGTCAAGACCAAGACTGGGTCGTCGTCGGCGCCTCCCCAGAAGAGTTGTTAGCCCTGGGCTACACACGGGTCGGAAAAGACTTCCCGGTCTTTTTACATGCCGTCACTCATGAAGAATATGCCCTCGCCCGTACCGAAAGAAAAACCCAACCTGGTTACACCGGTTTTGAAGTGTATGCTTCGCCCGACGTCACCTTGAAGGATGACTTACGGCGGCGAGATTTGACCATCAATGCCATGGCGGAAGACGCCGCTGGTAACTTGATGGATCCATTCAACGGTCTAGCCGACTTGCGGGCCGGTGTGTTGCGCCACGTATCCCCCGCGTTTGTGGAAGACCCAGTGCGCATTTTACGAGTTGCCCGGTTTGCGGCCCGGTGGAATTTCCGAGTAGCTGAGGAAACGTTAACCTTGATGAAAGAAATGGTACACCAAGGTGAGGTCGACGCCTTAGTGGCTGAACGAGTGTGGCAAGAAACTGTGCGGGCCTTAGGCGAACCGCACCCAGATGTATTTATTCAAGTCTTACGAGATTGTGGGGCACTGGCGCGAATCTTCCCAGAAATTGACCGCCTCTTTGGCATCCCCCAACCGCCCCAATATCATCCAGAAGTTGACACCGGCCAGCACCTTCTGCTATGTTTACAACAAGCGTGTCAGATGACGAAAGATACTCAAATCCTGTTTGCCGTTCTTACCCACGACGTTGGCAAAGGCACCACGCCAGATGACCAATGGCCACATCACATTGAACACGAAACTCGCGGTATTCCGTTAATAGAAGACCTCTGCATACGCTACCGCATTCCGACTCAATATCGTGACCTGGCCATTCTCGTGGCCCGTTACCATAGCCACTGTCACCAGGCGGAGGAACTGAAACGCAAGACGTTACTGAAAACCTTGCAACACTTAGATGCCTTCCGTCGTCCACACCGCTTTGCCCAATTTTTACTCGCCTGCGAAGCCGATTCCCGTGGCCGCTTAGGCTTTGAAAATCGCCCATATCCTCAAGCGGACCTCTTTCGCCGCGCATTTCAGATTGCCAGTCAAGTCGATGTGACCACCATTGTGGCCGCCGGCTTTCAAGGAGAAGCAATCGCTGAGGAACTGTACCGGCGCCGCTTACGTGCTTTAGCCCAACAACTTAAATCTCATCACCCAAACCAGGAAGTGTCTAACATGGAAGACACTCACTGGAATCCAAATCTGTAGATTTGGCCAGAGAAAACTATATATGTCAGAAGAAAGTATTGATTTAAAAAATGCCAAAGTTCTGATGGTAGATGATACCCCCGCGAACATTGATTTGCTACATAAAATTTTGTCCAATCAAGGTTACAAGTTATCCTTTGCGACCAGCGGCGAAAAAGCGCTAAAAATTATCTATCGTACCCCACCCAATCTGATTTTACTTGACGTGATGATGCCTGGGATGGATGGTTTTGAAGTCTGCCGAATCTTAAAATCACAAAAGGAGACTCAAGATATCCCCGTGATTTTTATGACTGCGCTGACTGACACCGTCGATAAAGTAAAAGGTTTCAATGTGGGCGCCGTAGATTACATCACCAAACCCATTCAAAGTGAAGAACTCTTAGCGCGAGTCAGTACGCACTTAAAACTGCAAGCCCACGTCATTGAACTGAAGAAACGTAATTTGGAAAGTGAACAAGCCCGCTTTGCGGCCGAATCTGCCAGTCGGGCCAAAAGTTCCTTCTTAGCCAACATGAGTCATGAACTCCGCACTCCTCTCAATGCAATTATTGGCTATACGGACCTAGTTCAAGAAGAAGCGTCGGACCTGGGTTATGAAACCATCATCACCGATTTGACGAAAATTCAGACGGCGGCGAAACAATTGTTAGGCATTATCAGTGATGTTCTTGACATCACGAAAATTGAAGCCGATAAAATGGAAACCAATCCTTCGGAATTTGACGTATCCCATTTAATTAAAGATGTCATCACCGTGATACGACCGAGTCTCATGGACGGTAAACACTTCTTAAAAGTTAACTGTCCTCCTGAGATTGGCACTTTCTATACGGATGCGATTAAAGTTCAACAAATCCTCTTCAATCTTCTCAATAATGCCGTGAAATTTACCAGACAAGGGACGATTACATTGACGGTGAATCGTTCCGCGCAGGAGATGACGTTTCAAGTTGCTGATACAGGCATAGGTATCCCTGCAAATAAGTTAAGCATCATTTTTCAACCATTTACTCAAGCGGATAGTTCCCACACCCGTGAATTTGGAGGCACTGGATTGGGGTTAACCATCTGTAAGCACTACTGTGATATGATGGAAGGACATATTACAGTGGAAAGCGAGGTAGGTAAGGGAAGCAAATTCACCGTCAGGTTGCCTTTTCAAAATGCGACACAGCCAATTTCTTCTAAGTAGCAAGTTACTTTATGGTTAACGACCTTTGGGTATTTTTCGACCACCCCAAAGGTCTGTCAATAATGAATAAGGGGTAGTGATACAATGTGGGTGAAATGTCTGAACTCTGATTTAAATGATTTTCAGATGGACTATGATTAGTCAAGCCTCCTTTCATAGCCTTCATTTAATCATCTCAATCAGAGTTCAAGACCTAAGAGAAACCGCACGATATTTCACCCAGATTGCATCACTACCGAACAAAGAATGAATAAGAAAAACACCGCTGGAGTGGAGGCTTTAGCCGGCTGGCGGTAGGCACACTCCATGTCTCAAGACAAGGGGAATGCCTACTGCCAGCCGGCTAAAGCCTCCACTCCAGCGATGTTTCATTTCATTATTCATTGCAGACGGCGCACTTGCCAGGTAGGACTCCCTTCCTCATTCATTAGTTGATGACGAATTAACCATTCCCGGGCCTCCTCTGCATCTTGTTCAAACCAAGCGCGACTGTTACCGAGACGAAAGCTATAACCCCAAGCGTCCATATCGGTCCACATTCGTGCTTTACCCATTTCTGGTAAACCATCGGCCAACACAATTTGTAAATAACAGACTGCATTCTCCTCCTCATACTCGCCTCCCGCATCCGTATGTAAACCTTGGCGCCGCACTTCATCCATACAAATGCAATGACAAGCCTCATGTAACAGCGAATGAATGGGCGTATCAGAACGTACCAACACTTGCGTCCCAATCAACCCGGCCTCACTGTCACCCCAAAAACTGCCAGGAATCGAGGCGTCATTTTCCACCATGACGAGAGTCAAACCAAAACGTTTTAAGAGAGAATGCAAAGTTGTGAAGGGGACTTGGGAACAGGTTAATACTGAAATTGATTTGGAATGGTTCATCGTTGTTCTTCTTCATAATTGAGTCGTTATTGTGATGGTCATAATGTTACTGAGGCTTTAGTCGCAATGCCATTTAGAGATAAATACTCCCAAAATTAACCACCAGGTGGACTAGAGGCTTTAGCCGGAGGGTGCAGAACAGAATTGAAATCACGGGTAGTGATGCAATCTGGGTAAAATATCGTGCGGTTTCTCTTAGGTCTTGAACTCTGATTGAAATGATTAAATGAGGACTATGAAAGGAGGCTTGACGAATCATAGTCCATCTGAAAATCATTCTAATCAGAGTTCAGACAGTACACCCACATTGCATCACTACCAAATCACCGTGCCCCCCACCGGCTAAAGCCTCTAGTCCACCGCTATTTTAATTTCGGGGGGATGTTTTCCTTAACTTAATGGCATTGCGGCTAAAGCCTCTACTCCAATTTACTATTATTGCTACAACACTACCTGTTATTCAACATCTGCTTAAATATCTCCGCCATCTTCTGTTCCACCTGCTGAACAGACAATTCTGGTTTATTATCCAGAGGTAACGGTTCTTCTGTGGGAGGAGGCTGAGGCGAGGACATGTTAGGTTCTTCCACAAACCGAAATGCCGTCGAGACATTTCTTTCCGAATGATTCTGCATCATCACTGGCTTTTCCTCACAACGCCATTCATAATTATTTAACCGATTCGGGGCATCTTGTCTGTCAATATCTATCAACTCTGTCAAATGCGTCTGAATGAGGTGACTGAGAGTTGTCCCACGTTTTGCCGCATACTCCTGGGCGGCCCGCAAGAGAGAACTTTCAATAGCAATAGTCAAGTTTGGCATGGACTTTAATGGAAAATGGAAAATGGATAATATAGTAAATGTTGTCGGACTAGAGGCTTTAGCCGGTGGTCGTGGCACGTCACCGGCTAAAGCCTCTAGTCCAGTGTTCATTATTGTCGGACTAGAGGCTTTAGCCGGTGGTTGTGGTACGTCACCGGCTAAAGCCTCTAGTCCGGTGTTCATTATTGTCGGACTAGAGGCTTTAGCCGGTGGTTGTGGCACGTCACTGGCTAAAGCCTCTAGTCCGGTGTTCATTGTTCATTATTCATTTTCCATTATCCTATGACCCCCGAATCTACTCATCCCATTTTATCCCCTCCCCCGCTGGCCAAAACCGGCAAAGTAATGACTGCTGATGAAGCCATTCGTTTAATTCGCGACGGCGATACGGTAGCCACTGGTGGTTTTGTCACCATTGGCTTTCCAGAGGACCTGGCAACCCATTTAGAAAAATTCTTTCTGGCCACGGGACAACCAAGAGACCTTACCTTAGTTTATGCGGCAGGTCAAGGAGACCGTGGACATCGCGGTTTAAATCATTTTGGTCACGAAGGTCTAGTGCGACGTGTCATTGGAGGACATTGGGGATTAGTGCCAAAGTTACAAAAATTGGCGATTGATAATAAAATAGAAGCTTATAATTTCCCTCAAGGTGTCCTCACTCACCTCTTTCGTGACACGGCTGCCCATAAACCAGGTACGTTGACGACGATAGGATTAGATACCTTTGTCGACCCGCGCCTTGGAGGAGGCAAACTCAATGAGAGGACGACCACCGACCTGGTGCAATTGTTGACCATCGATGGCCAAGAATACCTTTTCTACAAAGCCCTTCCTATTCAGGTCGCCTTATTACGTGGCACCACCGCAGATGTGGATGGTAACATTACCATGGAAAAGGAGGCACTCACGTTAGAAGTCTTGGCCTTGGCTACGGTGGCCCACAATTCTGGTGGCCTTGTCATTGTGCAAGTCGAACGGATTGCCCAACAGGGGACTTTGAAACCCAAAGAAGTTAAAATTCCCGGTGTTCTAGTTGACGCAGTCGTCGTCGCCGACCCCAAACATCATTGGCAAACCTTTGCCGAAGTCTATAATCCTGGCTTTAGCGGCGAACTCGTCATTCCTACCCAATCAATTCCTCCCATGACAATGGATGCGCGAAAAATCATTGCCCGCCGCGCCGCCTTGGAATTACGGCCACATAATGTCGTCAACTTAGGCATTGGAATGCCCGAAGGGGTGGCCAGTGTCGTCTATGAAGAACAATTGATGGACCTCATTACTCTCACCGCCGAACCAGGGATTATTGGTGGTATTCCCGCAGGTGGTTTAAACTTCGGGGCTGCCACCAATCCCCAGGCGATTATTGACCAACCAGCCCAATTTGACTATTACGATGGCGGCGGTTTAGACGTGACTTGTTTAGGACTGGCCCAAGCAGACCGGCATGGAAATGTCAATGTTAGCAAATTTGGGCGAACTTTAGCAGGGGCCGGGGGATTTATCAATATCAGTCAAAGTGCCAAAAAAGTTCTCTTCTTGGGCACCTTTACGATTCGTAGCCAAGTGGTGATAGAAGCCCAAGAACTGCATGTCCACCACGATAGCGGTAAAGTGCATAAATTCATTGAGGAGGTCGAACATCGCACATTTAGCGGCGCGTATGCCACTCGAAAAGGACAAACTGTCTTATATATCACGGAACGTTGCGTATTTCAACTCACGAAAGCGGGACTGGAACTGATAGAAATTGCCCCAGGGATAGATTTAGAACCACACATTCTCGCCCTCATGGAGTTTCGCCCGCTTCTCAAACGACCTCTGCGCCTGATGGATAAACGCATCTTTTCGCCAGAACCGATGGGACTCAAGGGGGACCTGGTCTCGCTTCCAATGGAAGCACGGTTTACTTACGATGCGCAACGGGAACTGGGTTTTATCAATTTAGAATGGTATGTGGTGAGAACCCCCGCCGATATTGAAGCCATCGCAAAAGCGGTGAGAACCCTATTGGCCCCGTTACATAAGAAAGTATCAGTGATCGTGAACTATGACAATTTTGTTCTCTTCCCAGAGATGAAAGAGGTTTACATTGACATGGTGAAGAATTTGGCAGATAAATACTTTTCTCGTCTGACTCGGTATACCACTAGCACGTTTTTAAGGATGAAAGGGTAGTGAGACCGGTAGTGTTGCAAAGGTAATGGTTATGGGTTTTGGAGTACGGAATTTATTCCGTTTCAAGCGGAATTAATTCCGTACTCCAACGGAATTAATTCCGTACTCCAACGGAATGAATTCCGTACTCCAACGGAATTAATTCCGTACTCCAACGGAATTAATTCCGTACTCCAACGGAATGAATTCCGTATACCAAAACTGCTATACCATTACTTGTACAACACTACCAAAATTTCTGCTTCACTACTTACTACCGTTATTTCAACCCTTCCAACGATTGTAACACCATTCTCACCGTGTCCCCCTTTTCCAAATGTTCCACTTGCACAGGCAAATAATATAAAACAGGGGCACACCATAAGGTCGTCCGACGTTTTTTATCGGCGGAGACCCGTTCATATTTCAAGGTGTTAAATTCGCCCAGGTCGGTTCTCACTTTCTCTTCACCCACGAAAATGGGGCTATAAACTTTGATTTTGCCATCATCCGCCACAGTGTAAGACAATTGACGTTTGCCCTGTTGCAAGTCTTGCATCAAGACAATTTGGTACAACTGGTCATCCAAGGTACCTTCTGGAATCGTCAATTCCCAAGGAGAATCGGCCGTGTTTTTAGCCTGTTTGGCAGACCAATCAAAGGTAATATGGACGTGTTTTTGCTTTTTTGAACCCGTGTGGTCGTAGGAATACTCCAACGGTTGGATTTTGCCCGCAATCAGAGAGAACAAACTACGTTCCTCAATTTTATCATCACGGAATAAGGCCAAGACGCCTGTGGTTAAAGTTCTAGCTTCATACACCATTTTCCCATCGGGTTGTTGGTACAAACGACGTGTTCCCTCGCCAATGGAAAAGCCTCTGGCATACAACTTATACTGGGCCGAAAAGGGCGGTGGAAAATAATCATCTGCCACCGCTAAGTAGTGGCTACCTAAAAATAACAGCAAGGCCGTCAACACTTTTTTCATGAATGTTCTCCGTCGAGTTAGTAAAGAAAGTGGTTGCCTGAGTCAGCCTGGAAAAATTTTCGCAGAGAAACTAAGTTTATTTAAGAAACTTAGTTTCTGTTCCAATTCAGACAGGGTTTAGGATAAAATGACATTTTATATGAAGTCAAGTTTTTTGAGAAAATGGGGAATGGAAAATGGAAAATATATGCCGGACTAGAGGCTTCAGCCGGTAGGTATGGCACTTTTTCCGGCTGAAGCCTCTAGTCCATCCCTGTTTTTTCATTCTCCATTTTCCATTTTCCATTAAAACCATTCTCTATTTTCTATGAATTTCTCTATTCCCCCCTTTAAATCCGCCCAGGTTCTCATTGTCGGTGATGTGATGTTAGACCGCTACTGGCACGGCCTCACGTCGCGGATTTCACCCGAAGCCCCCGTGCCCGTCGTACATGTTAAACAGCAAGAAGAACGTCCAGGAGGCGCTGGTAACGTCGCCTGGAATGTTGCAGCTTTGGGTAGCCAAGCCACTTTAATTGGTATCACAGGCGCCGACGAGGCCGCCCAACATTTAATTACATTATTAACTACTGCGGGTGTAACATCTGATTTTATTCAATTGGCAGACATTCACACCATTACTAAATTACGAGTCCTCAGTCGTCATCAACAATTGATACGTCTGGATTTTGAAGATAATTTTCACACCTTGCCAAGGTCGTCTCTCGATGCTAAAATGCAAGCCCATCTTGATAAAGTGAACGTGGTTATCTTATCAGACTATGGCAAAGGCACGTTAGCCAATGTGGCGACTCTCATTCGTCAAATTCGTGCCCTCAACAAACCCGTGTTAGTTGATCCCAAAGGACGCGAGTTTAGCAAATATCGAGGGGCCACGATTATCACACCCAACTTGGCAGAATTTGAGGCGGTCGTGGGTGATTGTACCACTCAAGACCAGTTAGTGGAAAAGGGTGAAAATTTACGCGACAGTTTAGCACTAGAAGCCTTGTTGATTACTCGTAGTCAAGACGGAATGACGTTATTACGCCGCGGGCAACCAGCCTTGCACCTCCCCGCCCATGCCCGTGAAGTATTTGATGTCACGGGTGCAGGCGATACCGTGATAGCGGTTTTGGCCGCAGCCTTGGCCACCGGTCAAGAGTTAGTCAGTGCCACCGCGTTGGCCAACTTTGCCGCAGGATTGGTCGTCGCCAAATTAGGGGCAGCGACAGTGACCGTCACAGAGTTAGAATATGCCTTACATACGCAAAGTGAACGAGGCATTTATTCTGACGTGGAAACGTTACAGAGAACGGTTAAAGCGGCCCAGGCCAATGGCGAAAAGGTGGTTATGACCAACGGCTGTTTTGACATTTTACATGCTGGGCATATTCAATATTTGACCCAAGCGCGTCAACTGGGGGACCGTTTGATTGTCGCCGTCAACGATGACGATTCGGTGCAACGTTTAAAAGGCCCTCCTCGTCCTATCAATCCCTTGTCACAACGTCTAGCCGTGTTAAATGCCCTAGAATGCGTTGACTGGGTTATCCCATTTTCACCAGACACCCCTGAACAATTGATTTGTGACATTTTACCGGATATTTTAGTCAAGGGAGGAGATTACCAAGTCTCTCAAATTGCGGGCAGTCAATGTGTATTGGCAAATGGGGGACAAGTGTTGGTATTAGATTTTTTAGCAGGTTGTTCCACCACAAGAATTATTGCGGCATCGCAAAAATAGGGATGCTGAGAAACTAAGTTTCTTGAAGAAACTTAGTTTCTTTGATAGGGATGCAATGTGGGTGATATGTCTGAACTTTGATTAGAATGATTTTCAGATGAACTATGATTAGTAAAATCTCCTTATCAGAGTCCTCATTTAATCATCTCAATCAGAGTTCAAGACCGACGAGAAACCGTGCATTATTTCACTCAGATTGCATCACTACCGTTTCTTTGATGTCGTTGTGTCACTTATTCACTGTTTATTATCCATTATCCATTATGATTATCGTCACCGGCGGCGCAGGTTTTATTGGTAGTAACATTGTCAAAGCGTTGAACAAACGTAGTTATAAAAACATCCTGGTCATAGATAATCTGACCGATGGCCACAAGTTTAAAAATTTAGCAGACTGTGACATCCTAGATTATTATGATAAACAGACCTTCTTAGACAAAATGTTGAAACGGGAATATTTTGCTACTTCCCTAGAAGCAATCTTTCATCAAGGCGCCTGTTCTTCCACCACGGAATGGAATGGCCACTACATGATGCAAAACAACTATGAATATTCCAAAGTTGTGTTTCATTACTGTTTAGCGCGTCAAGTCCCATTTATCTATGCGTCCAGTGCTTCGGTCTATGGAGGAGGTAACACATTTAAAGAAGAACGTGGCTATGAAGTTCCGTTAAATGTCTATGGCTACTCTAAATTTTTATTTGACCAATATGTGCGTCAACGATTATCGGTAGCCACTTCCCAAATCGTGGGGTTACGTTATTTCAACGTCTATGGCCCCCGAGAACAACATAAAGGTAGCATGGCCAGTGTCGCTTATCACTTGAATCAACAACTGTTAGCAGGTGACGAAGTAAGACTTTTCGAAGGTTGCGATGGTTATGGGAATGGTGAACAACGACGTGATTTCGTCTATATTGGGGACGTAGCAGACGTGAATTTATGGTTTTTAGACCATTCTAAGAAATCAGGAATTTTTAATGTTGGCACAGGTCACAGTCAAACGTTTAACGACGTAGCGCGTGCCGTAGTGGCTTGGCATGGACGCGGTAAACTTAGATATATTCCATTTCCTGAACACCTGCGCGGGAAGTATCAAAGTTTTACCGAAGCAGATATTAGCACATTGCGAGACATTGGGTATGAGAAACGGTTTCGGACCGTGGAGGAGGGAGTGAAGGAGTATTTGGATTGGTTAAATCGCGGTGGTTAACTGGGATTCGGTGGACTAGAGGCTTCAGCCGGTGGGAAAACCGCGAAGGAAAACAGTCCCCCGAAATTAACCGACAGGTGGACTAGAGGCTTTAGCCGGGGGCCGTTCCCCCGCGATTTCAATTATGTTCGGCCCCCACCGGCTAAAGCCTCTAGTCCACCGGCGCTATGTTGGGTGTTTAATAAGAAACCGAGTTTTTGGAAAAAACTCGGTTTCTCACCCTTTCTCCTTATTCTTCAAAAACCCGTTCCAACCGCGGGGCGTCTAACACCCGCAAACTCCATGCCACTAATTGTTCCGCCTCCGCCTGTTGTAAACGGCTGTGAACCCACGGGGGTAACTCGCCAAAACGCTGATGTAACTGACGTTCCAGCAGGTGGGCTTCTCCTTCTAGTTTACCTTCGGCCCGGCCTTCGGCCCGGCCTTCGGCCCGGCCCTTGGTTTCACCTTCCCGCCGCCCCATTTCGCGCATTCGGCGCAGAAATGGCGTATCTATCAACAATTCTTCTTCAGGGTCTAACAAACTTTCAATCATGGTGATTAATTCCTCATCTTCGGTTAACGAGACTAAAATGGTGAATAACTGCTTGCGCATAGTGAGGTCTGCCACGCTACGAATTTTTTCCACAACGTAGGGAATCGTTTCGGTGGGCTTCTTAATGCTGGTCAGACCGACTAATGCCAGCAGTGGGATTTTCCCCAACGCCAACAACTGTTCCGCAGGCATTTGCCATAATCGTATCACACGATAACGCCATTCCAAAGTGACCTGCCCTGTCAATGGGCAAGTACGTTTATGATGGCCTTCATCTTTGCTACCCGCCCAGCGTCCAATGTAAATTACCACGCTACACGTTGGCCGTTTGTAAGTTTGGTCAATGCGCGTCAAATATTCCAGCATCCGTTCTGGCACTGGAAAACGGCTCCGACGACCTTGAAATTCGACGTGTAAATTCACTTCCATGGCCGTTGAGGTGGTGACCGCTAAAAAAATCCTATCCACAAACGTTTTCGGTTGCGCCGGCAATTCGACATTCAACGGGGACACACTTTGAATGGGAGTGTCTAATAACCAGGTGGCAAAATCGATGGTAAAATCGTCTATCAAATTTTTGGTAGTGATGCAATGTGGGTGATATGTTTACCCTCACCCCCGGCCCCTCTCCCAGAGGGAGAGGGGAGAAAACCGTTGGTTCCGCCACACTCCCCTCTCCCTCTGGGAGAGGGGCCGGGGGTGAGGGCAACTCCATGAATATCACCCAAATTGCATCACTACCAAATTTTTCAACAAATCATCCGAGGTGGTCATAAGTTAAGTATAGTGATATTCACTTATTCTTGTACCCCCCAACCCCCCGTACACGGGGGGAGTGACCCCCCCCTGCGTGCTGGGGGGGCTGGGGGGTACAAAAATGAATGAATATTACTATATTTGGTGGTCAAGTGTAAGAGGAATAGAATATTAAGATAATCGAGAAGTTTCTGATTGTCAAGGAACGGTCTTTGAGAAACCAAATTTCTTTGGCATGGTTGCGTAAGTCCTCTGAATGTGTTTTTAGCAATTGCCAATATTTCGAACTTTATGATAAACTTAATCTGTTAAACAGATAACTTTTGAGGAAAACATTTCTATGATGACCATTACCATTGACGAAGAGGAACTGATGACCGCTTTAAAACAAGCCGCCCTGAACCAGGCGACCACCGTGGAGGCTATCGTCAAACAAGCCTTGCGATGGCATTTGCCATCTTTGCCGTCAACCGAAGACACGGAACCTGCACCACTGCCTTTGGATGATGCGGCGTTGCGGAAGAAGTATCCGTTTATTGGGATTTGGCAGACCGGTAAAAGCGACCTTTCGGAACAAACGGAAGATATTTTGGCCCGCGAAATGGGACAAGGGAGGGTTGATAAATGCACCGCAACAAGGTAGGTTTGCTAGATACCGGTTTTTTGGTAGCCGTGTTAAATGCCCAGGACAAACACCATCATGCCTGTCAACAAGCCTTATTGAAAGAAGCAAGGCCACCACTGTTACCAGATATGGTGATACCGGAGTTGGCTTATATGATTTTGCGAGAAGGAAGTTATCCCGTGTTGATTGCATTTCTCAACTCCATTGTCCAAGGTAATATACGTGTCGAAAAAACCACGTCCAACGACTTAGCCAGAACCGCAGAATTATTGAAAAAATATGCGGACACGCGCGTCGATTTTGTAGATTGTGTGATTGTTGCCATTGCAGAACGATTGAAGATACAACGGATTTTGACTGTGGACCGACGTGATTTTCAATTGTTTCGGCCGTTGCATTGTTCACATTTTGAGATTGTTCCTTGACACCGTGGAAATTTACTTTTAAGCTCATTCAGGAGTTCAAAGCGTAGCTTTGTCCGTCACCTAGCAAAGCTAGGCTTTGGACTCCTTGGTTTGATATCTACCTTTGTACTACGACCCTAAGAATAACTATAAAATGATGAACACCAATCCACAACAAGAGACTCTTTTAATCGTCGATGACGTTCCCGCCAATGTCAGTGTCCTCCTCGAATTTCTCACGGATGCAGGCTTTAAAGTGCTGGTTGCTAAAGATGGCAAAGCGGCTTTAAAGAAAACTGAACAGGCACTTCCAGATTTGGTTTTGTTAGATGTCATGATGCCTGGCATGAATGGTTTTGAGGTCTGCAAAATCTTAAAATCCAAAGAGAATACCAAAGACATTCCAATCATTTTTATGACCGCCCTGGCTGACACCGTGGACAAGGTCAAAGGCTTCTCTTTAGGCGCCGTGGACTACATCACCAAACCCTTTCAGCAAGAAGAAGTCTTAGCCCGTGTCAATAATCATCTGAAAATGCGCAAACTCCAAAAGCAGTTAGAAGAACATGCGTTGGAGTTAGAAAAGCGCAATGTGCAACATCGACAAGCGCGTGTGGAGGCCGAACAAGCCCGCAATGAGGCCGAATTGGCAAATCGGGCGAAAAGCACTTTTTTGGCGAATATGAGTCATGAGTTGCGCACTCCTCTCAACGCCATTATTGGTTACAGTGAAATGTTAAAGGAAGAACTGCAAGACGAGGGGTTAGGAGATTATGTTCCAGATCTAGAAAAAATTTATGGTGCAGGGAAACATTTATTGGGACTGATCAATGATATGTTGGACTTATCCAAGATTGAGGCCGGCAAAATGGAATTGTTTTGTGAAAAATTTGATCTTGCCACACTTATCGATGAAGTAGAAAGCACCGTGCAACCACTGATGGGGAAAAATAACAACCTCCTATCGATCAAACGTCCTCCCCAGTTAGGAGAAATGTGTACAGATATGACCAAATTGCGCCAAATGCTGTTAAATCTCCTCAGCAATGCCGCTAAGTTCACGGAAAATGGCACGATTTGTCTGAAGATAGACCGACTTGCCGAGGAGAATGGGTTCACTTTCACGGTGTCTGACAACGGTGTGGGAATGACCGAAGCACAACAACAGAAGTTGTTTCAACCATTTACTCAAGCCGATTCTTCTACGACTCGTCGTTACGGAGGAACTGGTTTGGGATTAGCCATTACCAAGCAATTTGCCGAAATGATGGGTGGCGCTGTCATGGTACAAAGTGAATTTGGTAAAGGCAGCGCATTCACATTATCTCTTCCCTGTCATGGTCAAGCGATACCCAAACCGACAGTAACCGAAGCTAAACCTGAAGAGGAGAAACTGGTCGGCGAAGGGATTGTATTAGTGATTGACAATGACATAGCCGCGTGTGACCTGTTTAAACAAACTTTAAGTCAATTGGGTTATGCAGTTGCCGTGGCCACGCGGAGAGAAGAGGGGCTGCAATTGGCTAACAAACTGCGTCCAGATGCCATCTTGTTGAACACCAACATGCCAGAGGGTTGGCAAGTGCTTTCCACACTTCGAAATGATTCTTTGTTAGCCCATATCCCTGTGATTATCGAGTCTCTGGAGGAGGATAAACAGAGAGGGTATGCTTTAGGGGCGACGGAGTGCCTTGACAAAGCACTGGTGCATAATCAGTTGGCCACCGTGTTAGACAAGTATCATATTGGTGACAAATCTCGGTGCTTGATTATGCTAGTCGATGATGAAGTTATCCAACTGGAAGCCATGACCATGATGCTGGAAACGGCGGGTTGGCACGTCTTCCCAGCAGAAAATGGTCAAGTGGCCTTGGAACATCTGGAGGATAAGAGACCCTCTTTGATTTTATTGGACTTGAATATGCCAGTCATGGACGGTTTTGAATTTCTCAATCACTTTCATAAAAATGAGAAATGGCAAACTATCCCGGTCATCGTGTTGAGTGGAAAAAATCTCACGGTGGAGGAACAAATGTTTTTGAATCAACATGTTCAAGCAAGATTTAACAAAACAGCTTTTCAGAGGGAGGAACTGATTTCGCAAATTCATGGATTGATTGCACGTTCCGCGGCGGTCCGGGAGATGCACAAGGAGGAGGTGAAAAAGAAGATTTGGTAAATTCCAGGAGTCCAACGCTTAGTTCAAAATTAGGTAGTGATGCAATCAGGGTGATATAGTAGTATTCCAATTAAATTGTACGATTCTCTCTTACGTGCCATAAGAATTATTGCACCCCCTGCGCCCGCGTCGGCGCGAAGCGCAAACATTTGGAGGGCGTTCCAGAGGGAATGGTACCAGTTTGAGGGAATCTCACTCTCTTGCGCGTTGCGCCGACGCTACGCGGGCGCAGGGGGTGCAATAATTCTTATTGCACTCCAGAGGATAAGGTACAAATTGATAGGAATATCACTATATATTTCCCCTCACCCCCGGCCCCTCTCCCAGGGGGAGAGGTGCGAAAACCGCTGGTTACGCCACACTCCCCTCTCCCTCTGGGAGAGGTGCGAAAACCGCTGGTTACGCCACACTCCCCTCTCCCTCTGGGAGAGGGGCCGGGGGTGAGGGGAAACATATCACCCAGATTGCATCACTACCAATATGAATATACCACAAAAAATAAGTTTTTTAAGAAACTTAGTTTCACGATGATAAATTTCAAAAACGCATTGCAAAATGCGTCGCTATTTCATAAAAAACCTTTTGACGGACTGCTGAAAATCAGCACCTACTGTTGAAAATCAGCAGTTCACATATTTTTATCTACATTTTAATTAGAATATAAAATATTTAATATACAATGAGTTATATAATTTAACTGAGATTTAATATTTAATTTTTTATAGTGCGTGATAAGGATTTTTCCTAAATTAATCTAAGTAAAATCCTTATATTCACACATCGGGCGTGAAATATCCATAAAAAATAGATTATTTATATGGCATACAATCTGCTTAAATATGTGGGTGTCACTAACTTGATGTACAACTGACTGGTTCCTTCAAGTCAGAACTGTACATTCTAAATAACTCAACAATACTTTGGAGGTTGTTTATGATATTCACTCAACGAAAAATAGTTCTTGCTATAGCCACGGTCTTAGCAGGAATGACCAGTACGATTGCTTACGCAGGAAATGACAACAAAGCCGCAAAAGATGGTGTTGCAACCCCTGCTACAGGAACTGCAACAACGGCGAACGTTACACCAGTTTCAAGTACCGCCCAGGCGACCACCAATGCCAGCAGTACCCTCGTCTCTTGGCAAGATGACAAAGGAACTAACTCTTACGAAGTCAAACTCAAGGAACACAAAGACAAAACCTGGACTTACACCGTCACCGAGAAAGGTGGCAAGAGTTTAAGTCACTGGGTCTTGGGCATCGGTTCTTGCCAAGGGAAAATCACGTCTGCCGCCGGTCCTTCCAGCACCCAGAGTAGCAATGCGGTAGGTACCGATGGAAGCACCGGATTTGTTGGAATCAAATGGGATACCAACGAAGAATTTACCACGGGCGACTTCAGCATCACGTTGGACCAAAACTATGCCGACGGGGCTACCAAAGCGTTAGCAAAGGCTGGCACAGGGGCTGCCACCAACGGTATTGTTGGACCAGATTGTGGTCAGCCGGTGACAGCGACTCCTCCCGCAACGACCACACCAACGACGCCTCCAGCGGCAACGACTCCTCCTCCTGCAACGACCACCCCCCCTACGTCTGGTGCAACGACTCCCCCTGCGGCTGGTACCACCACCCCAGACAGTGTCACCATAGAAGGCATCGTGCGTGACTTCTCTGGCTATGGCACCGCCAAACATCCGGACTTTGAACAAGCCAGTTATAAATCTGGTACAGCGTGTGTTCTGGCCTCTTTAGGAAGTGATGGCAAACCCGTCGATAATTCGGCTAATGACAGTTGCGGAATCTCTAAATTAGGTGACTGGTATAATGGGGCTGACCCTGCCACTACCACTACATACACGGCGGTTCTGAAAAAGGATGCCAATGGTCTGTACACCTTTGACAGTAAGTCTCTTCCCGGGGCAACCAATGGTGGTTTCTTCCCTATTGACGGGAAATTGTTAGGCAACGATGGGAAGACTCATAACTTCCACTTCACTTATGAAGTGCATACCAAGTTCACCTATAAGAAGGGACAAACGTTCTCTTTCACCGGCGATGATGATGTTTGGATTTTCATCAATAGCAAATTGGTAGTCGATCTGGGCGGTGTTCACGCCGCTAAATCTGGTTCGGTGAACCTCGATACGTTGGGATTGACCGAAGGTCAAACATATCCTCTCGACGGTTTCTTTGCTGAACGGCATACTTCTGAATCCAATTTCAAAATGCAGACCAATATGCCTTTGGTCGTAGCAGAAGAGAAAGTGGGTCCCGATGTATGGGCGCATGATCCAGCCCCAGACCAAGGTGTCGAACCCAACAGCGTCAGCAAGACCCTCTGGGTGAGTCCAGATGTATGGGTACGCAACCAAGATGATGGTGTCAACAAACACCAAAACGTCAAGGTCGGACAAGATAACTTTGTCAACGTCAACGTCGCCAACCGCGGTGCCTTACCTGCCAAAGATACCACGGTCGAAGTCTATCGCATGAATAAAGGCGCCGGCTTAGGCAACGCCTGGCCCAAAGGCTGGGACTTAGTGGGCACCACCAAGATAGCTGAACTTGCACCTGGTGCGGGCCAAAAAGTCGTTGTGAAATGGTCCAAAGAAGCCATTCCCAAACCCGGTCACTACTGCTTCTATGTGCGGTTGATGAGTGCCGATGACCCCCTCAAGCCGAATGCGGACACGACGAATGCGTTACAAAATACACGTAACAGCAACAACATCGTCTGGCGTAACTTTGACGTGGTAGGTCTCTTAACCCAAGCCACTTCTAAGTTTGAAGTGATGGCCCAAAATTCCAAGCCGACCCCAGCCACAGTCAATATTGCCATTACCGAACCAGAGAACATGTTGCCCAATAAAGGTGCCAAAGTCATCGTTGACTTAGGCCCATTGTATGACCGTTGGGTGAACGCAGGTGCGCAAGGCAACAATGTCAAACCACTGGGTGGCACCGAAGTGGAATTATTGACTTCCGATGCGAAGATTATCGGGATTCCCATGAATGGCGATGAGGAGGTTCAACTCAGCGTCCGCGTGGAAGCGACGGAACCAATGCCCGTGGCAGGCACGTCTAAAGAATACCACTTCAGTATGCAAGAAGAAGTGGATGGTGAACTGGCCGGTGGTGTTGACTTCCTAGTCCAAGCCCGTGCCCAAGACACCGATACCGACGGTGACGGTCTCAAAGATGTGGCCGATACCGACGATGACAATGATGAAATGCCCGATGATTGGGAACTGGCCAATGCCTTAAATCCGCTGGATAAAGTGGATGCCGAAGCTGATGCAGACGGTGATGGGGCAACCAATTTGACCGAGTACCTGGGTAAGACCAGTCCCACCGACAAGAACGTGTTTCCAAAGCTGGACGTGTGGGTCTCTGACCCGGCCCCAGACCAAGGTATGGAACCTAACACCGTCAGTAAGAACATCTGGGTGAGTCCCGATGTGTGGATTCGTAACCAAAATGACAGTAGTTTGCAACACCAAAATGTCAAGCAAGGTCAAGACAACTTCGTCTCCGTTCGTGTCCGCAACCGCGGTAACTTACCCGCGCAGAACACCAAGGTCGAAGTCTATTACATCAAAGCCAATTTAGGCCGCGCTTGGCCCAAAGATTGGAAACTGGTAGGTACCGGCCTAGTCAGTGACTTAGCCGTTGGGGCACAACAAATTGTTAGCATTCCCTGGACCAAAGATAAAGTTCCAGGCCCGGGTCACTACTGCTTCTATGTACGGCTGTTGAATGACGCCGACCCCATGACCGTCAAAGAGGCTAACAATGCGGAACAGAACACTCGCAATAACAACAATATTGCGTGGCGGAACTTCGACATTATTGGATTGACAGCTAAACCCACTGAGAAGTTTGAAGTCACGGTGCAAAACTCTAACACCAAGCCATCTATCATTGACCTGGTGATAGAAGAACCCGAAAAGATGTTAGACAATAAAGGTGCGAAAGTCATAGTCGACTTAGGCCCCTTGTATGACCGTTGGGTAGCCGCAGGTGGCAAAGGCGAAAACGTCAAACCCGTTGGTGGTACGCTAGTGGAATTAGAAACCACGACTGCGAAAATCTTAGGTATTCCGATGGAAGCGGAAGAAGAAGTCCCAATCAGTGTGCGCGTGGAAGCCACCGAACCCATGCCAGCCGATGGCGTCACCCATGAATATCATTTCAGTATGCAAGAATTGATAGATGGTGAACTGGCCGGCGGTGTCGACTTTGCCGTGATAGCACGCGGACAAGACGCTGATACGGATGGTGACGGTATCAAAGATGTTGTTGATGAAGACGATGACAACGATACCATTCCTGACGCTTGGGAAGCCGAACATGGTTTGAACCCCATGGATAAAGCAGATGCCGAAGCAGATGCGGATGCAGATGGTGCCTCCAATTTGGCCGAGTATCAAGCCAATACCAATCCCAATGACAAGATGGTGTTACCCAAGGTCGATGTGTGGGTTGCCGACCCGACTCCAGACCAAGGTGTCGAACCTAACACGGTCAGCAAGAATATTTGGATCAGTCCAGATATTTGGTTACGCAATCAAAACGATGGTAGCTTGCAACACCAGAACGTCAAGCAAGGTCAAGACAACTTTGTCTCGGTCCGCGTGAAGAACCGTGGCAATTTGTCTGCCAAAGACACCAAAGTGGAAGTCTATTACATCAAGGCAAGTCTAGGTCGCGCTTGGCCGAAAGACTGGACGCCAGTGGGTACTGCAACGGTGGCAGACCTCGCCCCCAATGCCCAACAGATCGTCAGCATTCCTTGGGCCAAGGATAAAGTTCCAGGTCCAGGTCACTACTGCTTCTATGTACGTTTGGTGAACAGTGCGGACCCAATGGTCTTCCCAGAAGGCAAGAATGCCGAACAGAATACGCGCAATAACAACAACATTGCGTGGCGGAACTTCGACATTATCGGCTTGACCACGAAAGTGACTGACAAATACACGGTCACGGCACAAAATCCGAACGATCAACCCACTTCGATCAACCTCAACTTTGAAGAACCAGAAGGGTTGGTTAATAACACTGGCGCCAAAGTTCTGGTTGACTTAGGACCCTTGTTTGACCGTTGGGTGGAAAATGGTGCGCAAGGTGAAAATGTCACCCCCGTGGAAGGCACCACGATGGTTGAATTAACCGATACCCCAGCCAAGATTATCGGTCTGCCTATGGACGCGGACGAAGAACTGCCTATTACCATCCAAGTGGTTGCCACTGAACCAGCCCCCGAACCGGGTACTTCGCACGAATACCACTTCAGTATTCAAGAAGAGGTGGATGGCGAAATCATTGGTGGTGTGGACACCACTATTATCACCCGTGCCCAAGAGACGGATACTGATAATGACGGTACGCCAGACGTTGCCGATGAGGATGATGACGACGACAATATCCCCGATGCGTGGGAGAATGACAATGGTCTGAACCCTCTGGATACGGTGGATGCGGAAGAAGACATGGATGGCGATGGCTACACCAATGTGGAAGAGTATGCCAGTGACACCAATCCCAATGAACTGAAATCTCATCCAGGGACGCCGTGGGCGATGACTGTGATGGGTGGCTTCTATGAAAGTGACGAGAGTATATGTAGCTACTTCATAGATCACAAGGCCAGACTGGACGAAGCGGGCAACAACCTCAGCGGGTGGTCTGCGGCCAAATGGATTCCTATTCATGCGTGGCTAGAGACGTACAATCCAGCCGGTGAACTCACGGGCAACTTGAAAATCAAACTTGCCAGTGCGGATGCTGACAGCATGAAGATTTGCCCAGCAGGCGTTATGACGGGTGCTTGCGTCGTTTCCAAAGCGACTGGCGAACGGGAGTTAATCAGTGGTGAAGACGGCAAGGTTAATTTCACTCTCATGGTTAACTGGCCTGAATTTTCCAAGGAAGCTGCCCAACATGCCAAAGATGTTCAGGACAATGGGGCCACCCCAGATGATAACTATCGTGTCACCATGACTTATGCCCTGAATGTCGAAGGTGGCAAGACGGGTCAAGCCATCGTTGGCAACTTGGAGAAGACTCTCTTATGGAATCCTGCCATGATGATAGAAGGTGGTTGTGTTCTGACCTTGAAGAGAGAACGTATTCTTCGTTAGAAGGTTATACACCACCGAAATTCGGTAGTGAGGCAATGTGGGTTAACTGTCTGAACTCTGATTAGAATGATTCTCAGATTAACTATGATTAGTGAAGTTTCTTCATAGTTCTCATTTAATCATCTCAATCATAGTTCAAGACTGAGTTGTGCTACGGTGGGGTCCCAAAACGGGTTTTGGGACCCCACCGTATTTTTTTGTACAAATTTGTACTATCCCCTTCCAATTCCCCTTTATTTCCTTGACACATCTGGCATTGTCCACTATGATGGATGGCCTTTATGGCTTTTTTATAATCACATTCCCATAAATTTGCACATAATCTTCTGGAGCACAAATAATTGTGCCTTGTGCTGTAGCATAACGGGCGCAGGGGGCGCAATAATTCTGATTGCGCTCCAGTTGGATGCGCTCCAGTTGGAATCGTATAAGTTTAGGGGAATATTGCTATAATTCATAATTGCCAAACTTTGCCAATCTCATTCATAAGGGGAACTACATGTACAAATTGACCATTCCTAAATTCCTTCGCTTCTTACTCACCTTCCTCCTCCTCATTATACTTCTCATTGCAGGGTGGTATTTTGGGGAATTTCTAAAAACGCTAGAAGGTTCTGCATTGGGTACGTTAGTCACACTCACGACAGGAATCTGGTTTTTTTGGGATAAAATTGACGCTAGACCAACTGTTGGAAACGGCGCCTACGGAAGAAGGCATTTATGTTAGCCATTTACATCATCATCTGTTAACTCTACAAGATGCGAAGTTAGACCAGGTGATGAAACAAGTGGTACACTCCACCAGTGCCTCTAGTCCCGCGGTCCCGTTCACTCTAAAGGAAATATCAACTATGCAAATCACTTTAACACTTCCCGATAACTTACCGTTATCCCAAATTCAACAGCAAATTCAGTCTCTCTTAAATGACCATTGGCAATTCGAATGGAGACCTTCTCCAACCTCAATTTTGGACACGGCCATTGACCTTCATGACCCATGGTGTAACCCTGACATAGATTTGCCTTGTGTCGATACCGGCATTGCCGATTTAGCCGTTCATCACGATTATTATTTGTATGGTACTCTTCCCCAGACCTGAATTGAATCTAATTTTTGTCGATACCGCGGCACTCATTGCGCTTGGAAATAAGTACTGAAGCAGTAATTTTGCGGTATTTTCCCTCACCCCCGACCCCTCTCCCAGAGGGAGAGGGGCGAAACAAAATACGAGAAAATTTCTGCTTCAGTACTTAGCCGGGATACTCTTCATGAAACTGCTACTCAAATTCGACAACAGTTGGTTAAACATCGCAGTCGTTTTCTTACCACCAATTTGGTGATTGCAGAATTTTGTAATAGCTTTAGTGCCGTTAGGTTGCGTTCCACCGCCATTCAAATGGTGGATAGTATTTATCAGTCTTCTCATTGGGAATATGTGCATATTGACCCCATCTGGATGAGAAAAGGGCTGGAATTGTTTAAACAGATGGATGACAAAGATTGGGGATTGGTAGATTGTACAAGTATTGTGGTAGCCAGACAGTTTGATGTCAAGGTAGTTTTCACTACTGATCATCATTTCACTCAAGCAGGATTTTAGATATTATTATGATGTCACCCTCCAGGCGTCCAAAGCATAGCCTTGTAACAATCAAAGCAACCCAAAACCTCGCGGGGCCACCGGCTTCCGCCTCTCGTCCCGCAGGGTCTTCTTTTTAACAGGTAACTTTTATGACTTCTCAACCCTTTATTTACAAAATCGGTGGCAGTCTTGAAAAAGACGCCCCCAGTTATGTCACTCGTCAAGCCGATACCGAATTGGGGCAGGGTTAGCAAAGGAGACGGTGGCGCAGAGGGTGCGGGAGAAGATTGTGCAACGTTGGGAAATGCAAGACAATCCGCAGCATTTGCGCACCATTCGGGACCGCATTTTGGAAGGTGGAGGGTCGGCAACGGGGAAGTTATTGGGAGGATTGTATCAACAAGTGTTGCAACGGCCCAATTTGCCCTTGGGAGACACGCCCGAACAATCGCAAGCGCAAAGTTTGTTGCAGTTATCGGGGCTGGTGGTGAAACGAGGGAGTGGCTTGCAGGCGGAGGGGCAGAAGTTAGACCATAGCGACTATCAATTTAGGAAGTTGGAGTACGGAATTTATTCCGTGTCGGGGGCCAGACGGAATAAATTCCGTACTCCAACGGCCAGACGGAATAAATTCCGTACTCCAACGGCTGGACGGAATAAATTCCGTACTCCAACGGCTGGACGGAATAAATTCCGTACTCCAACGGCTGGACGGAATAAATTCCGTACTCCAACTTCCTTTTACGGAATGAATTGTCTCGTTCCCACGCGCCCGCGGGGGGCGTGGGCGTTGCAGGTGGAGTGGAGGCTTTAGCCGGTGATAGTCTTTGCTTTGGACTCCTGGGGTAGATTTCTACCCGTTTTTACAAAAATCTCCAGAAATCTTTGCGACTCTTGTAACTTGTATAAATAATTCAATAAATCTGGAGAATCAGTAGAGGTGCGGGTTACGGCATGTTGATAACACTCGATGGCTTCTTGTAAATCGGCAATTTCCCTGTGACACCGATAACGTTCATACAACCCGTCGCCTAAGAGACTGAAAAGTTCGGGTAGCCGAGAAGAATCTGCTGGGGTTAAGCGAAGGGCGTGCCGAAAACGGCCAATGGTTTCCTGTAAGTCTGTTGGTTGACCCAATTGTGAATAACGGTTCTGCAAGGCTGTACCAAGATGAGTCAGGGTGCTGGGTAAATCGGGTGAAGAAGTGGGCATCATCAAAACGGCTTGTTCCAAGTATTCAATGGCGCGGTTCACCTCTTCCACGTCCTTGGTATTCTGATAATGGTCACCCCACGCAACGCCAAGATTATTCAACACGATAGGCAAATAGGGAGAGTCTTTCGTCAATTTGATTCTCAATTTTTCCCAATAGGATAAAGCCTGGTTCAAATCTGCCAGATTTTGTTTCTCCCAATACCGGCGCACATAAATTCCTGCGACATTGTTGAATATTGCCGATTGTAATTCTTCATTAAGATCGGCCACACTGGGATGCTTTAACACCTGTTTCCAAGCGACTATCGCTTCTTCCAAGGTTTCCTGGCGCCGGTTTTTTAGATATTTGGTATGTTTGGTTTGGGCCGTCGTGAGAACTTCTTGGAGAGAGAAAACGGTTTTTGGTGTCGCCATTGCTTCTCTCAACGTTTGTAACCAGGTTTGACGGGCAACCAACGCTTCCATTATATCTTCTTCGACGCGACCTTTGACCTGGTCTATCAGTTCACTCAATTGTAAATCAGTTTCTTTGGTCAACAATTCTGGATATTTTTCCAGCACCGTGAGATTGTCTTCAGGTGTTTCAGCTTCTAGTAATTCGCGCAATGCTTCTGAAATGGTGTCGGCGTCAAGATAGAATGTGTTCATTAGTTTCCTCCAAAGGAGATGAGAAACTTAGTTTCTTTGGCAGAGTTGCGTAAGTCCTCTCTAAAACAGAAATTTTCTCGTATTTTCGGGAGTGCGAAAATGTGGATGATAGAGTCTTCTATTCCTAATGCTTATTCGACCAAATTCGCTTTATCGTATTCTCGAATCGCCGCTAACGTGACCAGTTCAAAGAGGCGGAAGCTATTTATCACCTGATAGGAAGAGATACCCTTCTCATAAGGCAAAAAGTATTCAGATAGCAGAATATCGGCCCGCGGCATAGAAAAACGTGACAAGATGACCGTGGTGTTCAACTCGTTCAAAAAAGCTAACTTACTTGAATCGGTGGCACTGTCTTTGAAACCTAACATACTTAGGTATTTGAGGATTTTCTGGTCTTGATGTACTTTAACTAAAATGACTGCCCCAAATTCGGTAGTCACCCGTATATCATTGTCCTCATCAAGCGTTGCGGTCATAAAAGCGTTTTCAAAAAGTTGTAAAACATTTCCAGGAGTCACCTGGTCTTCTTCAAGCAGTGAAAATTTTTTCATGTCTTCTGTATTTACCACGTCAATAAATCGGGAGGTTAACCTTTCTTGTCAGTTATTGTAGGGTGGGCAACGTCTTTTCGTTGCCCACCATCCATCCATGATATTTGGGAATGTTAGAGTTGGTTGGCAACGGTAAACCGCGTGGCCCAACCCCACACGACTCTGGGTTGGTAGTGATGCAATGTGGGTGATGGGATTGTAGGGGCAACCCTTGTGGTTGCCCTTTGTGGGTAAGAGTCGCCACCACCTTGGGCAACCACAAGGGTTGCCCCTACCTCACCCACATTGCATCACTACCTCTGGGTTAAACCTGACAGGTGCTTCTAAGTACCGACGCAGAAATTTTACCGTGTTTTCAATCGTCGCCCTCACCTCCGGCCCCTCTTCCAGAGGGAGAGGGGGAAACGGCGGCACCAGTGGTTTTCTCCCCTCTCCCTCTGGGAGAGGGGCCGGGGGTGAGGGCAAGGACGTCGTTATACCAGAAAATTTCTGCTTCACTACTTACGACCTGTCAGGTTTGATTAAAGACACGAAAAACCTCCTCAACGATTACCAACAATCTTTAGTAGTCTCACTACCACCTGCATTTTTCGCAGTTCTCTCGCCCGTCTGCGTTAGGAAAAAATCCCGGCAAGTTTCATCTTTCAGTTGCATAGAACCTTCTTTTGGGACGGCTGTCAGAGTGTATGTGGATTTGCCAGCGCCGGTGATACTGAAGTCATAATACTTTTTGTCGGCCCAGACCATGCCCAATTTCACCATATCACTTGTATAAGAGTTCGTATCTGACCGAATATCTTCCTGCTTTTGCGCCATCTCCATCAATGTCGTCTTTGCTTCTGTGCGACGCGATTTCATGATGTAGTTGTCGTAAGCGGGGTAAGCAACCACGGCTATCAGACCGATGATGGCAATGGTAATCAGCAATTCGATCAACGAAAAGCCGCGTGATGTTTTTAACATGAAGTTCCTCCTCTTAATGAGATTTGGTTTAACAACAAAATAAGGTAGTGATGCAAGGTGGGGTAGTATACTTCCTCACCCTCACCCCCGGCCCCTCTCCCAGAGAGAGAGGGGAGGGTAGCAGAATCAGTGGTTTTCTCCCCTCTCCCTCTGGGAGAGGGGCCGGGGGTGAGGGCAAACTGAGTTTCTTTAAGAAACTCAGTAGCTACGTCTTTACTTCTGCATCCAGAAGAAACGTTTGATGGAGACTTCGTCCTCAGTAATCGATTTTCCTGGTCCACCATCACCTAGGGGTTCTTGGCCATTTTCCGTTCTTGTCTTTTGTGGTCCCTCAGGTGGTACTCCGGAACCTTCTACAAAACGGTCGTTTTTCGTCAGTTCCTTGTTTTGATCCACGTCAATCACGGCAGCAGCGGTAAACACATCGAGAACGTATGTGCGTTTTTTGCCTTCCGAGAAATCGCACACACTTTCGGATTGAGTAGGCGGTATATAAGTATTGAAAAATACCGTCTTCTTAGTGGAATTGTCAGCACCGTCTTCCCCAGTCTCAGTGATAAGGACTTTTGAGAAGCCTTTTTCACCAATCCAGGTTCTGTCATCACCGGCTTTTTCTTGCAGGTTGATGTACCACCCTCTGGACTTTTTCAGTTCGAGAATGACTTTCGAATTGTTATCATCCTCCTGAATGACATTCGAAGTGGCATCGAACATCTGGTCTAGTGTGATGGAGCCGGCCCAATTGGACAAGTCATCAGTCAAGATGCCGGTCTGCGTATCGCGGAAGGCATAAAACTGATTGTGAACCACCTTTTCCAACGGATCGGTGCGGGTACCACTGACTATCGCCACTAAATCATATTTAGTGCCATCTCCTTCGGCGTACAGTTGGTCATCCAACCGAATCACTTCGGGTGGGTAGAAGAAGCGCCGTCTCTCCTCTGGTTTATCAGTTGACACCGTGGCCAACTGAATTCCTTGGGCAGTTTGACCGGCACCTAAGCCCATGGGTAAATCCACGCGCCACACTTGACCACCCATATCACCTACATAGAGGCGGTCCGCATTGCCGTCGGCATCTGTGTCTTTAAATAGCATTTCAGAGGGAATGGCATAAGTCATTCCCGTCAGTTTCAGGTCGGCCCTGTCATCACTGCTGGCCCACCATAAACGTTCGCCCGTCATGGCATCCGCTATGAAGATTGCATTACCGCCTCCCACTTTATCCGCTGTGGGACCAAAACCTTCATCTTGGCTAGGATGATAACCGCCACCAAATAATACCACTTTGGTACCTTTCCCTTTCCATTGGATTTGCGTAACCAATGGACGGGACCAGCTTTGTCCTAGTTTTTCAAATGGGGTTTCAGGAATACCGCCCTTAATCACCCACATCAATTGCGGAGAACTGCCCGGCGCTTCCTTTGACCCTGTCACGTCAAGCGCATAGATGTTGTTGCCACCACGGCGCATACTGATGTACAACTTGACAAAATCACCATCCTCGGGGTCGACTTGGACATTGCCATTGTTGTCGAAAGTCCAGAGGGTAGGGGTGCTGTCAAGTCCATAAATATGTTCATCACCAGCTTGATTTTGCATCAACGCCATTTGCTTTGACAACAAGTCTTTAGGCAAAAATGCCCATTCTTCGTCACCCCCAATGGTTGGATCGGGATTGCCGGTATCTGCCTTCAACATGCGCAAAAGTCCGTCATTCGTACCGACAAACAGTCTCGCTTGTTGTTGTTCTACGGTTCCACCATACGTAACCACGACCGGGGAACTATGTAACGGGTCGGCAACTCTCCAACGTGGTTCTTGCGAATCGCCATCACCATCTTCATCCATGACGTCTTGACCACGAATCCAGGTGATGACTTTTTCAAAGTCATCGGCGGGTTCGTCACCGGTAAAGAGGAAGGGTTTCAATTCCTCATTGTCAATGGTAATCTCGTTCTTGGAGTTATCCAAGTTGACATTACGCGCATTGTCGTCATCTAGGTAGGTAAAAATCTTGCGTGTCCCAGAATCTGGAACATGTTCACCTGCACCGCCTAAGGTGACCTCTTTACCATCTGGCATGACACTCCAGTAGCTTCTGGAACTTTCTGCAATGTAGCCCTCTTTAGATGCTTTTTGGTTGTCAGCATCTAAAATTTCGCCCACGTTACAATCGATCCCATCTGTACTCTTCACTCCTTGGCAGATGTGATATTTTTTGACATTCCCAAACCACCGTGGGGTCCGGTCCGGTTTGAACAACGAGAAGTATACCTCCTTGTTGTGATACAAGTTGTTAAAACGGTTCAACGACACGCCACCTGCGGCAAATAAGGTGCTGGTGGTCATCGCTTGGGAGACGATGGATTTAAACGCTGCTACCAATTCTTCTACAGAATCAGCTTTGTAAAAGTTACCACCGCCTTCTTTGGCGATTTCCTTGAGATATTTCACCGCTTCGCCGTTTTGTCTAGTGGCCTTCTCATCTTCCACGTACCCGCCTGGTTGCACGGTTGCCATTTTTTCGGGCGGCACTTCCTCATCGGTTTTACCATACTCCGAAGTGGCATAATAGTAGATGTCATCTTCCCTAACCACGGGTCGACCTTCACCATCTTTATAAACGCCGGTCCAGCCTTTCCCCAATTGGAATCCAATGGAGTGAGTGGTGACATACTGGTTGTCTTTCACCCTAGTGTTGTTGTCATTCCGGTGTAAGAATCTGGCCAGGTCGATGCCACACATTTCGGACTTACTGATTTTGATGGTCTTCGGGCCCTCCTCAGCGTCGGTCCCTCCTTCTTCAATCACACTATCCGGGTCTGGATAGGTCAAGTCGCAACTCGATTGAAATTCCTTGATCATCCCTTGAATATTTTCAGCCGACGCATTTTGGTTGGCCAAACCATCGGTCAACAACACCAGGTGATTAGACTGACAAGGTGTTAAAATGGGGCTTGTATATTTGGCTACCCCCGAAATTTCCTCTGATGCACATATGGCTTCAAAGGGTTTCGTCGTCGTACATTCTTTCGGACGTGAGAGAATCCCACCCGTGTAAGTGCCAGGGTGACTCACCAAATATAAGGATTGGTCATGGCGAGTTTTGCCATAGTCAACCGAACCACCCCGGAAATACTGGGCGGATTCATACAGGCCATCCACCAGTGGCGTGTTACTGGGTGGAATGTCAATGTTTTTGACAATCTTCCGGAGTTGCCGACGCACGGTCATGATGTCCCCTTGACCACCTTCACCCAAATAACCGTCCACTTTAATGCGCAGGATAGCCGCTGTGGCAGGACCCGCCCGAAACGCATTGGCGGCCCGAAAGCCTGTGCCTGTGATGAACAGAGACAGGTTGTTGTAGGTATTCCAGTCATCGTGTTGGATGATTTCGTTAATCACTTCACGTATATCTGATGAAGTATACGTATAGTTCTTCTGCCATGAAGTCATCTCTGGGGCAACCCACGGCACATCTTTCGTCTTCTTGCGGCCACTGAGGTCACCAGGGGCTGCGGTAAAGGGTTCTGAATCACCAGCTTTCTCGCCGCGAATGGTTAACTGAGTTGGCGGCGTGTTTGCAGCTTCTTTGCTAGTCGTGCGGGCCGTAAAAATCAATTTGGCCTCCACCACTTTAGACGTTTTGCTGATGGGGACGTCGCGGAACCGGAAACCTACCAGACGAGAATCTTCTTTGTAACCCAGTTCTAAGCTATCGCTGGTTAGGTATATATCTCCTGCTTCTGCACCGGAGACCTTTTCTTCGGAGTCGTCACTTTCAAAGGCAATTTGTCCGGAATAGGTTTGTTGGATACAACTCCCTTTTGGTACAGATTTCATGTCATATTCGACATTTAACACGGGCGCCAACACGGGGGCGTCATCGTAAGATTTGGTTATCCGCAAGGGGGAACCATCACGTTTGGAGATGATGAAGACGATACCTCCTTTCCCTCCACACCAGCCGGAACGACTGACAACAGTCTGTACCAATTCGGCCAGTTCTGGACTGGTATAAGTAGCACCTTTTTCCCAAGTTTCCGTTATTTCCCAAGGCACCTCGGTTTGCGCCAGGGGGCGCGAACTGAGGTTTTTGGGAGTGGCCGTGAACGTTTCTGCGGCATCACTATCTTCCACTTGAACACGCAAATTGGCTGGTTCCGCAAGTTGTTCATCACTTCTAAATTCGATGGAAGCGGTGAGAACTTTGGCACCTTGAGGGATATCGACATCCACGAACCGTAAGCCGACGAGTTGTTCATCACCGTCTCCCACAGTACCACCTTCACCTTCGCCGGCCCCCATACCAGCAGAATATTTCACCGTGAGTCGAGGCAGGTTAGCAAACCCTTTAAGATCAGCCACCGCAATTCCTTTGGTCTCATCTGCAAGGTCATCTTTGACGCCAATGAATCTTCTGAACCCCCCAATTTCAGGCGCAAGTTTACCGGTAAAATCTTCGGTCATGGCGTTCTCAAACATAAACACCACACTGTTTCGACTCTTCCAGTCGTCTTGGGTGACTAACTCTTGTAAGATAGCCGATAGGTCTGTCGTTTGAACGGACGGGTCTGTGGTACCAGTTGACGGATCTGTGGTGCCGCCAGTTGACGGATCCGTGGTGCCGCCGGCTGGATCCGGCGTACCAGCAGGCGGATTAGTAGCCTGTTTGGCTGGCGTTCTAAAGGTCGTCCCAGGGGTGGATGGTGACACCGATGTCCATTCCACCGAGGCTTTGGTTTTTATGCGTTTCGACAACCAGGGGTTAGCGCTGGCAAGGTCTAGGGCGTTGCCCGTTTTTTCACCATACACGTTGAGATTTAGGTCTAACTGTGACGGATTTTGGTAATCGACATGGTCATTGCCTTGGTGAGTAAAGGTAATGTAGGCTTCGATAATGGTGGCGTTTTTGGGAATGGGTAATTCCTGAAACCGCACACCCACCGCACTTTTAGTGCCTTTAATCACCATGCCTTTGCCACCTTCCAGGGCCTTCTTGGCTGTTTCCAATGCTTTTTTAGCCGCTTCTTCGGCGGTTTTAGCATCCTCTAAAGTCTTTTCAGCGGTATCTTTTGTGGCCTGGGCTGTATCCATTTTGGCTTTGGCACTGTCCATCTTCACCTTGAGTCGATCCACCGTTACTGATTTTGGCATAAGACTGTTCATAGTCTTTTCCTTGGCAGTCATGTCCGTTTTGGCCGCTTTCATCTCCGTATTTTTTTGGTCTCTGGCGGCTTTCTTTTCGTCCATAACGGTTTTCTTGCCGGCCAAAACTGCCTGTGCATCGGCCAACAGGGTCTTTTTCTCGTTCTGTACGCCCATCGCTTCATCTACCACCGCCTTTTTTGCGGTTCTTTCCGCATCAGCCGCTTCTTTAGCTGCCAGGGCATTGTCTTTAGCAGCCGTTGCAACATCGAGGGCCGCTTGTTTTTCGTTCAAAGTTGCTTGGGTCGCATCTTTGGTTTGTTGGGCAGGCGCAACGGCGGCCTGCTTGGTATCCAGGGTGGTTTTTTTCGCATCCATATCCGCCTTTAACGTTGCCAAGTTACTGGGGACAGGAACCTTAGCTGCGGCTATATCATATTTCGTTTTGGCGGTCTCATATGCTGTTTGGGCACTGGTTGCCTGACTGACAGCCCTCTCGTACGCTGTGTTGGCCGTGTTAAACGCACTTTTCGCTGTACTATACGCTTGATTTGCGGTTTGGTAATTGGTAGAGGCAGTTGTATAAGCGGCCGTGGCTACCTTGTAGGCGTCATTAGCCGCGTTATACTCTGTTTTGGCAGCGTCCACCACGGCTTGGGCCGCTACCAACGCTTCCTTGGCACTGTCAACCAAAGTTTTAGCATTGTCATAATCTGTCTTGGCCGCTAGATATTCAGCATCAGCGGCGTTAAAGGCTTCCAAGGCGGTTTGATAAGCGGCTTCGGCGGCTTTAAATGCGAGTTCGGCTTCCTTGAAGGCCTGATTTTGGGTATCCAGCGTCGCTACTGCGGCGTCATAATCAGCTTTGGCAACATTATAATTGGTGGTTGCTGTTTGTAAGTTGGTGTCAGCGGTGGTCAACTTGCTTTGCGCCGTATTAGTGGCCGTTTGCGCCTTTTTATATGCGGTCTCGGCTGCCTTTACTGCTGCTTGAAGTGCCACGGTGTCTTTTTCAGCAGATGCTGGAACGTAGCCCAAGTACATCCCATCGGTGGTTTGTTTGGCACCGTATTCGACGGCTTGTTCATTGTTTTCCACTTTGTATTCTTGGGTACGATTATTCCACACGCCTCTGCCTGAGATAACTTGGGCAGTGGTTTCTGCAACCGTCCAACTCAGGTGCAGTAAGGGCGGGTCATACAGTTCTTTGCGGCCGAAAAAGCCTCTGGCATTAGTGGGAGAGTCGGCGGTACTCTTAAACAGCAATACGATGCTATTGCCTTCACTCCAACCTGGCTGAATGAGGTTGCCGGCTTCATCCGTTTGTGGGCCACGTTTGATGATTTCTTGGAGAACGTTGCTAATATCGGGCGTTTTGAAGGCTTGTCCTTCTTCTACGGCATCATCGATGGTCCATTCTACACTGGAGTCAGTGCTTGGAAAATTCTCTGATTTGGAGAGATAACCGGGCACATCCTTCGGAATATCCTGACCCGATTTGTCAGTAGGGGCACCATCATTGGCAGCGCCGTAAACAGTTAATTTGAGTTTGTCAGTTTCTTTCTCATACAGGTAAGCACTGTCACTGACAAATTCCACTTCGGCTTTTTCGATTTTGGCACCGACAGGAATGCTTAAATTGATAAAGCGTAAGGCAATTAAGGCATCACCGCGATTTTTGGCCGCATCGTCCTGGTCACTGCCCAGTAATAAGTTGCTTTGCCCGGTTTTGACTTGTCCTCTGTCATTATTGCCCAGAGTAGGGACATTTCTGACATTCCCCAACCATTCCACCGCTGTATTCTTACCAGCGGCATCGATGTATTGTTTCACTTCGATGCCTTTAAAGTCGCCTGCCGATATCAGCTTGACCATTTTGAGTTCTTTGCGGTCCAGATACATGTTTCCCGAAACGAGGTTTTCTTCAGCATCGTCGGCACTACTCGCCAGACGTGAGGAAACGTCAACCACGCTGTCATTGGTTTCGCCAGGGACTTCGGTGAGGTCAGCATCTATGTAGAACACGGGGAACATGATGGGCGCATTGACGGGCACATTGCCCTTTATCAATTTGGCAAACCGGGCGAGGCCCACGTTGACGTTGTGGACTTCATTCAGCATTTGTAGTAATGCGGCTTGCAAAACATCAATACGTCTTTCGGTGAAAGGGACACCCGTGTTTTCATCTCTGATAGCGTTTTTCATACTACCCGAGTTATCCAACATGAAGAGAATGTTGGGACGTACTGATTCATTTAAGGCGGAGGCTTGGCGGACATAAATATCGATGTCGTCGCCCGTCCACCCTGGCGCTGCGTAACCAGCCAAGAGGCTGATAAGTAGAGAAGTAAAAAAAGTTCGTAAGCGTTTCATAATAATTTACCTCGTTGAATATAAATGGGTTCGCAAAATTTCATTAGACGGTGTTGGAGTACGGAATTGATTCCGTACTCCAAAAACCATGGACGGTGTTGGAGTACGGAATTGATTCCGTTGCCGGCGGAATCAATTCCGTACTCCAACAACGGAATCAATTCCGTACTCCAACAACGGAATCAATTCCGTACTCCAACAACGGAATAAATTCCGTACTCCAACAACGGAATAAATTCCGTACTCCAAAAACCATAACCAGAAATTGAGTTTTTTTTGAATTATGGATTGCTACCGCTACCGGTATCTCCTGAGTCACCTGTGCCACTGCCTGAGTCACCTGTGCCACTGCCTGAATCACCTGTGCCACTGCCTGAGTCACCTGTGCCACTGCCTGAATCACCTGTGCCACTGCCTGAATCACCTGTGCCACTGCCACTGCCTGAATCACCTGTGCCACTGCCACTGCCTGAATCACCTGTGCCACTACCTTCAGCAGTTTCCGTGGAATCTCCTTCCGTGGTGGCGTCGGCCACTTTGGAGCCGACTTCGTTGAGTTGGTTGGAATCTGAAGGGGTGTTGATAGACATACCTGCATATAGAGTGACAGGTATGCCTGAACCGTCTGCTAGGGAGTTTCCTTCACTGCGTACCATAAAGAATTTGATTCCCATGGAACCACCGCCGATATTTTCTGCGGCCGTTTTACTGCCTGCCATCATCACGGCATACTCCACTTTCCCGCGTTTCAGAGAGACCGAGTCACCTGGGATAAACGTCTTATCCTCCGGCAGTTTTTTGAACCCTTCACCTTTGTAGGCGGCTAAAGCCCGGGCGACACCCACTTCGGCATTTTGAAAAGCGGCATTATATTCTCTGGTGTTAGCCGCCATTTTGGTTTCGAGTTTGGTCGAATCCAATGCGCTAATTCCCGCCATGGTTAAGATAACCATGAGTACCAGTGCGACCATGAGTACGGCACCGGACTGTCGTGTAAGAGGATGAGTTGTGTAGTGTGTATGAGTTATCATTGTCATTCTCCTGCGTTAGTTTTGTCATCGCTGAGTTGTAGATAAGATTTGACAACTTTCAAAAAATCGTCAAATCTATCATAATAGTAATATTCATTCATTTTTGTACCCCCCCTGCCCCCCCGCACGCAGGGGGGGTCATTCCCCCCGTGTACGGGGGGTTGGGGGGTACCAGAAGAAGTGAATATCACTATAATTTGAGATTTGACAACTTTCAAAAAATCGTCAAATCTGTTAAAGATTATCCAAGTTATTGTTCCTAATAGCTATCGTTGAGGTAAATAAACGGTGACGATGGCCATTTTCGAAGTCTCCTCCTTCCGCAAAAGGGTTATAGACCAAAGCGGAATCTAGTCTAAAAACTTTGTCGGGCGGTTCCCCAATATCTAAACGTGGTTTAGAGGTACGCATCAATAAACTTACTCGCACACTGACCACTTTATCATTACCCGTGGGAGTGGCATCCTGGTAAATGATTCCACCGCTTTTTTGCACACCATAACGCACTTGCATGCTTTCCACGCCTTCTAAAAAGGGTTCGTCGTTTCCAGTGGGGGCATCATAAGGTTTGGGAACTTCGGTCCTTCTGTATAACATGAAATTCCCTTTGCTATTTTGACCGGTCTGAGGTTTCCATCTAACCTCATATAAAACCGTCTTCAGTTTACCTGGCCCCCCTGGATTGTCGGGATCCTTCTCCAGAACATAAACGTCAATTGGTCTTTCATACGTCCTGTTCAGAGACGTTACCTTTATGTAGGGAATCACTTTAGTGATATTACCATCCTGTTCAGTTCTCACGTCGACGGTTTTCACCTTAGTGCGTTCCCAACCCTTACAATCGCTGACAATAATGGGTGCGTCGACGGTCGGCAAGATATTGTCTTCACTGAGTTCAAATGCATCATTCTGTGTCAACTTTAACGAACCGTACTCTGACTCATAATACCACTTGAGAGGTCGGTCCAGGGAACGTATTCTTAACCTATCCGACTTTTTAAGATTCTCGGGAAAAATCGATGCGAAAGCCCCTGTATCAGCAATCAGTTGGTTATTGTCCTTCTCCGTCTGGTCCCCAATTCCCGGTTCTCCACCCAGGGGGTCAACTCCCCCCGCGGAATTCCCAGAACAACCTTTAAATCCCGCCATTCGCAACGTAAATGTAATATCTTCCATGAGGAAGCGGGCATTGTCGTACAATTCGGCTAGTTCACTTTGTAACGCATACGTGCGTTTGCCGCTGGACATAATCGTCATCACCCCGTACATGAGGATGGAACTGATTAACAAGGCGACCATAATTTCAGTTAAACTGAAGCCTTGCACGGTTGAGAAACTCCGTTTCTTGAAGAAACAGAGTTTCTGAGTACGCAGAGTGCGTGATGGTTTCATGTTCATAAAGAGAGTCTCCAAACTTGACATTTGATTTTGTTTTCCTGTTCCATCCATTGAATGAAAATTTTGTACTCGTTGTCGGAGTCGTTCCATACAATTTTGTATTGTTTTTTGAAATCGCCCAAATAATCAGGGTCGAGATCACAAGCTTCATCTACTTCATGGGGTGGATTGTCCGTCCAAGGTAACACATCACAGACCATGTAATGCCAGTTGGCCAAGTCATATTGGGCTAATCTGTCATAACTACATTTATCTGTATCTTTATCACACTCTGTATCTGGCGTTGGTTCCGTGTCACAATTCCCATCGTTAACCGCATACGTCCCCTTTCTTGCCTCAATGGCATTGGTACGCATTCTATCCATCAAGTCATACGCAAGAAAAGTGGCTTGGGTACGCAAATAAGAGAAATGGTTGAATTGTTGTCCTCTGGTTTGCAAGGTGGCCACGCCCAAGAGTCCGACAGAAATGACTAGCACCGCAACCAATATTTCTATTAAGCTATAACCGACCTGAGATTTCGATGTTTTTTTATACATAGTTGTTAATCTCCTATTGAAAGTTCATTCTTTCAGAAATTAAGTTTCTTTCAGAAACTTAGTTTCTGGAAAGGTGTTAAGGTTAAGGAGAACAGATTTCCCCCTCGTCTTTATCTTTGCGTTCCACGGAGACACTCCCGCTTTTCCTGAGAGTAACTTGTCGCCAGGCTATCTGAGAAGGTGGTAGCAATTGAGTACATACTAGAAATTTTACTAGTCCTCCCAGTTGTTGTCCTCTGGAATTGTAGCGAATCGATGAAACGATAAAGGAAGTATTGTATAGTTTGACCACGATATTATCATTTTCGGTTTGTTCGTTAGTATAAAACCGTTTGGTGGCCAAGATGGATTCCTCACACCCGCTACCCTGACAGGTTACCTGCCAACCTTTACTCCAATTGCCATCAATCGCCTCTACGTTCACCAGGGCATTTCCTCCAAGTCTAATGGCCTCACTTCTAGCAAAACTTTGTGCCCGGATAAAATCATTGGTTTTGGTAGTGATCTTGTTGTTCAAGATAATATGTTGCACACTGGGCAAAGCGATCACCGCTAGAATGGCAGCCAGACCCATTGTCACTAACACTTCCGCAAAGGTATATCCAGTTTGTGTTTTCATCTGCATTGTTAGTCACTGTTATAATGAATTGGTGAATAATGAACCATGAATATCGGTCATTCATTGTTCATTATGTTACTCTTAGTATTGGTAGCTACCAGAGGATTTGTCACCTATATCGAGAGTGAATGGTTGATTTTTTCTGACGAATGGTAAAATGAATAATGAATTTTGCTTTTGGAGTCTTGCTTTTGGAGTACGGAAT
Organism: Thiotrichaceae bacterium; assembly: GCA_011391085.1. Classification (GTDB taxonomy): domain Bacteria; phylum Pseudomonadota; class Gammaproteobacteria; order Beggiatoales; family Beggiatoaceae; genus JAABRD01. Next base: position 130,887 of record JAABRD010000006.1, read on the forward strand.
TGATTCCGTTTCCGGTGCAGAATAAATTCCGTACTCCAACGGAATTAATTCCGTACTCCAAAGCCGCCATCATCAAATTCACATAAAAACTAAATATTGGCAAAGAAATTGTAAGCAAAGCAATATAATCATGTCAATGGTTTTCACTTAGAACTTATTTTGAATACTTTAAAATGTTACTTTAGCAATAAGTTATACTAGATAATGACACCGTTGCAAATTATGATATAATACATAAAATCATGTTTCACTTTAAACTTAACTTGAACAAGGAATATTAATTAATGTCTAAAATCTCTCTTTTCACTTCTGAATCGGTTTCTGAAGGACACCCTGATAAAGTGGCAGACCAAATTTCGGATGCCATTTTAGATGCCTTAATGGCCAAAGATAAAGCGGCACGAGTGGCTTGCGAAACGCTAGTCAAAACGGGGATGGTGATGGTTGCAGGAGAAATTACTACCCATGCCGTTCTGGATGTTGAAGCGATTGCGCGTGACACCATCAAACGCATTGGCTATAACAGTTCAGAAATGGGCTTTGATTGGGAATCTTGCGCAGTTCTCTCTGCCCTTGGCAAACAATCACAAGACATTGCTATGGGAGTAGATGAAACGGAAAATCATGAACAAGGGGCCGGTGACCAAGGATTAATGTTTGGCTATGCGTCTTCTGAAACAGAGGTTCTGATGCCCGCACCCATTACGTATGCCCATCTGTTGGTGAAACGTCAGTCCCAAGTGCGTCGCAATGGCACACTACCTTGGTTACGTCCAGATGCGAAAAGTCAAGTGACTTTCCGTTATGTCGATAATGAACCCGTAGGTGTAGATGCCGTGGTACTATCCACGCAACATTCTCCAGAGGTCGATACTAAAACGTTGCATGAGGGGGTGATGGAGGAGATTATCAAGCCGGTATTGCCTGCTAAATGGTTGGATAAACAGACTCGTTACTTTATTAACCCAACAGGTCGCTTTGTTATTGGTGGCCCCATGGGCGATTGCGGATTGACGGGTCGTAAAATCATCGTGGATACCTACGGCGGTATGGCCCGACATGGTGGCGGTGCGTTCTCCGGCAAAGACCCGTCTAAGGTGGACCGTTCCGCAGCCTATGCGTGCCGCTATGTGGCTAAAAATATTGTCGCCGCAGGTTTAGCGAAACGTTGCGAGATTCAAGTCTCTTATGCCATTGGCGTGGCCCAACCGACTTCGATTCGAGTGGAAACCTTTGGTACCGGAATCATTGCCGAAGAACGGCTGACGCAATTGATCAAAGACCATTTTGATTTACGTCCCCGTGGTTTAATTAAGATGTTGGATCTTCTCCATCCCATTTATTCCAAGACGGCAGCTTATGGTCACTTTGGCCGGGAAGAACCGGAGTTCACTTGGGAACGTACTGATAAAGCGGAACTGTTGCGTAGCGCCGTATAGTATAAAAGTAGGGTGCGTCCCACGCACCATTTTTGAAACCGCACCGTGGCCTCTGTGGTGCGTAGGACGCACCCTACATATCATTCACCACTCACTAATTCTTAACAAAGTTATTCTAATGAGTACACAACCGATTGTCAACTTAAATCCTGATTACAAAGTCGCCAATATTGATTTAGCCGAATGGGGACACAAAGAAATTGCCATTGCAGAAACCGAAATGCCTGGCTTAATGCAAATGCGGGCCGAATATGGTAGCACGAAACCTCTTCAAGGTGCCCGTATCGCAGGTTGCCTACACATGACGATAGAAACCGCGGTCTTAATTGAAACCCTGGTGGACTTGGGTGCCGATGTGCGTTGGTCTTCTTGCAATATCTTTTCTACCCAAGACCAGGCGGCAGCCGCCATTGCTGACCAAAATATACCCGTGTTTGCTTGGAAAGGCGAAACTGAAGAAGAATATTGGTGGTGCGTACAACAAACCATCTTTGGTCCCTCTGGTTGGCGACCCAATATGATATTGGATGACGGCGGCGATTTAACCAAAGTCATGCACGAACAATATCCTGACCTTCTCAAAAATATCCAAGGGATTACTGAGGAGACCACCACGGGCGTGCATCGTCTCTATGAAATGATGAAACAAGGTCTCCTCAAAGTGCCTGCCATCAATGTCAACGATTCCGTCACTAAGTCGAAATTTGACAATCTCTATGGTTGCCGAGAGTCCTTAATCGACGGTATCAAACGCGCTACCGACGTGATGATTGCTGGTAAAACGTGCGTCGTCTTAGGCTATGGTGACGTCGGCAAAGGGTGCGCCCAGGCTTTCCGTGGATTCGGGGCCACCGTCTTGGTCACGGAAATCGACCCGATATGTGCGTTACAAGCGGCTATGGAAGGCTATCGCGTTGTCACCATGGAAGAAGCAGCCCCCATCGCCGATATTTTCGTCACCGCCACGGGCAACGTCAAAGTGATTACTTTGGAACATCTGTTGAAAATGAAAGACCAAGCCATTGTGTGCAACATTGGTCACTTTGACTCCGAAATTGATGTGGCTTCCTTACGGAAGTATGAATGGGAAAACATCAAACCTCAAGTTGACCACGTTCTCATGCCCAACGATAAACGTCTCCTTCTCCTGGCAGAAGGTCGTCTGGTTAACTTAGGATGCGCTTCAGGGCATCCCAGCTTTGTCATGTCCAACTCCTTTACCAATCAAGTGTTGGCGCAAATGGAACTCTGGCAACACCGTGACCAGTATGAAAATAAAGTCTATGTGCTGCCCAAACATTTAGATGAAAAGGTGGCGAGGATGCACTTGCAACGTTTGGGAGTGCATTTGACGAAACTGACTTCCGAACAGGCTAACTATATTGGTATGTCTGTAGATGGGCCTTATAAGCCCGACTATTATCGCTATTAGAATAGCGGGTAGTGATGCAATCTGGGTAGATATTCATAGAGTTGTCCTCACCCCCGGCCCCTCTCCCAGAGGGAGAGGGGCCGGGGGGTGAGGGTAAACATATCACCCACATTGCATCACTACCAGAATAGCGAAGTTAGTAGGGAAGGAGTCAGGTCCAGGAGTCCAACGTTGGACTCCTGGACCTGACTCCTTTCCTCTCTTCCCTTGTCTTTTCCAAAACGAATGACCTCAGAAGATGCTAAAACAGACTCTTACCATCGTCAACAAACTTGGGTTACACGCCCGTGCGGCGGCTAAACTGGTTAAACTCGCTTCTACTTTTGCCAGTGACATTCAACTCAAACGCCAACAACGCCAAGTCAATGGAAAAAGTATCATGGGCGTGATGATGTTGGCAGCCAGCAAAGGTACTGAAATCGAGTTGACAGTCTCAGGCACCGACGAGGAGACGGCCATGGAACAACTACGTATGTTAATACAAAATCGATTTGGAGAAGAAGAGTGAGTTTAATCTTACACGGCATTGGTGTATCAAAAGGCATCGCTATTGGCAAAGTTTATATTCTCAACCATGACCAAGTGGAGGTCAACGAATATCTGTTGCCAAAACATCGCCTGGATGAAGAAGTCGCCCGCTTTGAAAATGCCTTGGAAGCTGCACGGTTGCAACTACAATACCTGCGTACTCAAATTCCCAAGAGTAGCACCGTGGACCTCGATGCTTTCTTAGAAGCCCATTTGATGATGTTGGAAGACAGCATGTTGACCAAGGCGCCCGTGGAACTCATTTTGGAACACCACTACAACGCCGAATGGGCACTCAAAACCCAATGTGACCGGATTGTACAAATTTTTAAAAACATGGAGGACCCCTACCTCAGTGCCCGGAAAAGCGATATAGAACAAGTCGTAGTAAGAGTTCTCCGCATCTTACGCGGTCATGCTGACACTCCCATAGATGCAGTAGAATTATGTGCCAATGCTATCGTAGTGGCAGACGATCTTAGCCCCGCAGATACGATTTTGATGCAACATCATGGCATTTTGGCATTCGTGACCGAATTTGGTGGCACCACTTCTCACACTGCCATTTTAGCCCGGAGTTTAGGCATTCCTGCGATTGTTTCTCTACGCCGTGCCCGCACTTACTTGCGAACCACGGATACGCTGATTGCAGATGGTTCTCAAGGCGTCCTCCTGGTGTCTCCACCGGCGGATATTTTACGTTACTATCAACGGCGTCAACAACAAGAAAAATATCAACGTTCCACTTTAACCAAACTGAAATCGGCCCCCGTCGTGACTTTAGATGGGACACCGATTACGTTACATGTCAATATTGAATTTCCCGAAGACATGGTCGCCGTAAAACGAGTGGGAGGGGAAGGCATTGGTCTCTATCGCACTGAATTTCTCTTTCTAAACCGTGATCAACCTCCAGATGAGGAAGAACATTTAAGTGCTTATCTACGAGTTATCAAGGAACTGAATGGCGGCCCCATCACTATTCGCACGTTAGATTTAGGGGCTGATAAACAATTTGAGAAACGTCCAGATCGTCCCCTGTCTCCCAATCCTGCCTTGGGATTGCGGGCGATTCGTTTGTGCTTAAAAGAACTCAAACTCTTCAAACCACAACTGCGGGCAATTCTAAGGGCCTCGGCCCATGGCCAAGTGCGTATTATGATTCCGATGGTTTCAGGTCTTCAAGAAATTCTCCAAGTTCGTAAACTCTTAACGGAAATTGGTGAAGAATTGTCTCAAAAATCGATTAAATTCAATCCTCAGATTCCGTTTGGTGCAATGGTGGAAATTCCTGCCATGGCCGTTTGCCTAGACTTATTTGCGCCTTACTTAGATTTTCTGTCGATAGGCACCAATGACCTGATTCAATACACTCTCGCCCTGGACCGCGGCGACAGTGCCGTTAATTATCTCTATGACCCTTTGCATCCAGCTATTTTACGGTTGCTAAAAATGTCTATTGAGGCTGCCAAAGAAGCGAATAAGCCGATTAGTTTATGCGGTGAGATGGCCAGCGATACGCGCTATGTACGTTTGCTACTCGGTCTTGGATTACGTTCATTTAGCGTCCATCCCGAAGCCTTTTTAGAAGTGAAACAGGTTATCAATCAGAGTGACCTCATTGGTTTGACGTCTCTGGTTAATAGCGTCTTAAATACGACCTGCTTAGTGGAAATGTCGGATTTATTGGAAGAGATTAATGGATAATAAATTTGGAGTCCGGAATTTATTCCGTGTCAATGGACGGAATAAATTCCGGACTCCAAAGGAATGGATTGAATTTATTATTCACTCCGTCTTCCACCGATAACCCATCCCATAAACAGTATCAATTGCGGCAAACTTAGGGTCAATAGCAGCAAATTTTTTACGAACACGTTTAATATGAGAAGTAATCGTGCTATCATCTACTACCACATTGGCTTCCTGCATCAATTGTTCACGGTTTCTAACATGACCTGGGAAGCGGGCCAGGGCGTGAACAATCCAAAATTCGGTGAGAGTTAAGTCCACCGCAATCCCTAGCCAAGTGGCAGTGAGGCGGTGACTGTCTATTAATAAGGGGCCTCTTTCTAAGACACTCTCTTGAGTGGGAGGATTTCGCAAAACGTCGATGCGTCGGAAGAGGGCGGCAATACGTGCCAATAAATGTGGCATACTGATGTCTTTAGTCAAATAATCATCTGCGCCCATTCGTAACCCCGACACGGTGTCAAATTCACTATCGCGGGCAGTTAAAAAAATGATGGGTAAATAATGTGATAACGCCCGGATTTCTCTACATAAATCGAACCCCCCCTCAACTTCATCTTCTAAGCCAATGTCTAGCAACACCAGTTCTGGTAAACGAATTTTAAACGCTTGTAACGCTTCTTTACGGTTGGAATAGGTGCCAACCTCATAACCATGTCTGCGTAACACGGCTGCATAATTTTCCCGAATGGCCGGTTCATCTTCTACAATTGCAATGCGACGCCCCATATTTAATTCCTCTGTGAATTTTAAAAAAGATTAATCTCCCATTATTTTACACTATTTAATACTTATATTATACTTTAATTTAATTTAACAAAATATTGATTTCTAAATCATTTTAGATTTAATTAGATTTTGTTATTTTTAAGTAGAATAGCAATTTTATTAGAAAAATTCAAGTATTGCCAAGTTTTCCTCAAAAGATATAATCAAATAAAATAGGGTGTGTTATAAACATATATTTTATAATCAAAAGGTTATATATATAATATTCGTTTCCATTTTTTTGCCATTATTTGCCTTCACTTTTTCAGATTGCCTCCATTGAATTGCCGTTGTTTCGTGTTTTAATATGACTATGACAGTGGATTTTTATATTTTTGCCACTGCTATTGCATATTGGCAAGACTGTTGCATTAAAATTAAAAAACAATCTTTGCTTAATACACTACATTACAAACTTTTTAGGAGTAAATATGAATACTGTTAGACCCGATACCCAACCCTCTATTATTGCCAACCTACTCAATTTATTGGGTGTTAGCTTGCTATCAGCGGCTGGTGTTTCTGTTGTGTTGGCAGGCATCGTGCTACTATTATCTTCCGCAAACTAACGAATCTAAGGAGTGGAATGCGTATCGGTGACGGTACCATGAACATATCTCTCAGTTGGAGTGGCGTCCTCCTTGGGGCAACCATGAGTGTTGCGACTTGGCAAGTCAGTCAAGGCAATGCCATTTATGCCCAAGGCTGGTTGACGCATGGTTTATTACGGGCGGCTTGGGTACGTACTCAAGCCAGTGGCCGTGAGATCAAGCCGTGGCCCTGGGCTAATACCTGGCCATTAGGACGCTTGTCAGTTCCTCGTCTAAATGTCGAACAAATTATCTTGGCCCGCGCCAGTCAAGGTACCTCCGCTTTTGCATTAGCGCATTTAGATAGCAGTGTGTTGCCTGGGGAGGTAGGCAATAGCGTCCTTAGCGTTCATCGTGATACCTATTTTGGTTTTTTAAAGGCATTAAAGCCGGGCGATATTTTAGAACTGGAGTCATTGCGCAATGGGCGTTGGCGTTATCAAGTCTCCGCTATTTATATCGTCGATAAGTCCAGTACGTTTTTGTTGGATCCGACGTTAACACGTCGTTTAACTCTTATCAGTTGTTATCCTTGTACGGGAAATGACAATCGTCGTTATGTCGTCGTTGTAGAAGAAGTTGAAAGGATTGCGTAACTTCCTTTACGCAACTTAAATTCAACTCACCCCAGGAGTCCAAAGCGAAGCTTTGGACTCCTGAATCGTTACTGCCATGACCAACTTTTCCCATTCACTTGTAAGCGTCCCTCCTTCCATTCCACTTGCAACGAATAAACATCTGGTTCAGACTCCACCAATAAAGTGTCATCCAACCACAGTTGAATACGTTGCTTAACCTCTTCTGGCACAGCTTGATGACCTTGGATGGCAGAAAATTTGAGCCACGTTTTCGTCAACTGAGACAATAAGAGGGGCGACAGATGCAAATTAGCTTGAACCTGAAACGCATTAAAGAATGCCGCAGGATTAAACAAAATCTGGGCATCTAACGGTGCCGTCGTGATCTCCAAAGCCCCTTGCAATCTGCCAGCAGGCGTGTCTAAACGCAATTGCGTTATCGCCAATTTGGGAGACTGATTTAACCCCGTCAATCCTATTTTTATCAATCTAGCCAGTGTGACTAGGTCAAGTTTCTGTAAGGTCGAAAATCCCTGTTGACGATTTTCTAACCACAAATGAAAAATTGACAAGAGACTCTCAAGATGTAAACGCTGAAATTCTACCTCGCAATGGGCCAAACCATAGTCTTCATTACCTATATGTACTTGTTGAATCCGCGTTTTTAGAAACCCGGTGAGAGACTCATTCGCCACCTGATTATTTCCATCCACCGTCACCCCTTCTAAAGCAATCAACAACGGTTGCGACGTCTTCACTTGTAAATTAGCCATAGTTAAATGGCCCTGACTTTCTAAAAAATTCAAGAGTTGCCATTGAACATTGACAAGCAGATTGTGTGCCGCTATCTGATGCGCTTCCATTTTCAAAAGAAGTTGCGGTGCTTGTA
>JAABRD010000069.1 GCA_011391085.1 Thiotrichaceae bacterium
TGGGTAGTGATGCAATCTGGGTGAAATATCGTGCGGTTTCTCTTCGTCTTGAACTTTGATTTAGATGATTAAATGAGGGCTATGAAAGGAGGCTTGACTAATCAGAGTCCATCTGAAAATCATTCTAATCATAGTTCAGATATTTCACCCACATTGCATCACTACCCTGTTTTGATTTATCAACCGACCACGGCCTCATAGCCTGGTCACAACGGGAGAAAATTTATGAAAAAATTACCTCACTTGATTTTTGTTACCCTAATTAGTTTTGGCACACCGGCCTTGGCCCACACGGATGCTTACTTAGACAGTTTGACCACACCGCATGGCGGACAAGTGCGAATGGTTGGCAGTTATCATTTCGAGTTGTTGGTAGAGAAGACTCAGGTGACCATTTACGTCACCGACCATGCGTTTCAGCCACAAGTAATTAAAGAAGCCAAAGCTACTCTCACGATCATTCCCAGCCCTAAGGCCAAAGCAGTGACTGTGGAATTGATGGCCACTGGCGAAAACCAATTGGTAGGAAAAGGGGAGTTCACGGTAACGCCAGAAATGGAAATGATCGTTTCCATCACCCTCAATGGACAAGCACAACAAGCGCGTTTTCAACCCTGGATAAAAATGCAGGCGAAATCTAATTCGGAGGTGGCAAAGGAGGAGAAGGGGGGGAAGGATGAGAAAACGCCGACTTCTTCTTCTATGCAAGAGGAACATGGGGGACATCAGCACTAATAAGTACCGAAGCTGAAATTTTACAGTATTTTCAATCGTCGCCCTCACCCCCGGCCCCTCTCCCAGAGGGAGAGGGGAGACAGGCAACACCAGTGGTTTTCTCCCCCACGCCCGTAGGGAGAGGGGCCGGGGGTGAGGGTAAGGGCGTCATTATACCAGAAAATTTCTGCTTCACTACTTATAGTGATATTCTTATAAATTTGCACATGATTCTCTGGAGTGCAATAAGAATTATTGCACCAGATGGCGTCGTAGCGGACGCACCGTGCAATAATTCTTATTGCACTCCAGATGAAAGCGTACAAGTTTGGAGGAATACTACCATATTGAACCCGTCCAGGCGTCCAAAGCGTGGCTTTGGACGCCTGGGAAAGCACAAAATGAACAACTGGAAATAAGTTAAAACCATCAATGAACATCTCCATATCACTTCTCCCCCCTCTCCTCCAATCAGAGGTTCACCAATATTGGCAGGATTATTTGGCCACGGCGACGCCAAATGACCAGGCCAGTCTCGCCCACTCTCCTGCCATCTTAGACAGTCTCCTGAAAGTCTGGGCTAGTAGTCCCTTTGTTGCCAAACACTGTGTGACACGTCCGGACCTCCTCAGTGACCTGATTCATAGTGGCGACCTCCTCACACCTCCGCAAAACTATGCGCACTTGGTCAACCTTCTGCCAGAAGCGAATAATGAAGAAGTTTTTCTGCAAACGTTGCGTCACCTCCGCCGCCGTGAAATGGTACGAATTGCTTGGCGAGATTTGGCGGGTTGGGCCACCCTAGAGGAAACGTTAACGTCACTGTCCAATCTGGCGGATGCCTTAATCGATGCAGCCCTTACCCGACTTTATGAAAAACTCTCGCAACCATGGGGGACGCCTAGCAATGTCCACGGGATTCGCCAATCTCTGGTCGTGTTGGCAATGGGCAAACTTGGTGGTCAAGAACTGAACTTTTCTTCCGATATTGACCTTATCTTTGCCTATCCAGAAGAAGGCGAAACGGTTGGCGCCAGACGGTCACGCACGAACCAAGAATTTTTTGTTCGATTAGGTCAACAACTGATTCATAGCCTTAATCATATCACCTCCGATGGCTTTGTCTTCCGCGTCGATATGCGTCTGCGCCCGTTTGGAGACAGTGGCCCATTGGCTATGAACTTCCCGGCATTTGAAGAATACTATCAAACCTATGCCCGTGATTGGGAACGCTATGCGTTGGTCAAAGCCCGCGCCGCGGCTGGAGATAAATTGGCCGGGGAAGGATTACTAGAATCATTACGTCCTTTTATTTATCGTCGCTACTTAGACTTTAATGCCCTGGAATCGCTGCGCAACATGAAAGCCATGATTGACCAAGAAACCAGTCGCAAAGGATTGAATAATAATATCAAATTGGGTCCCGGTGGTATTCGCGAAATTGAATTTACTTGTCAAGTCTTTCAATTGATTCGGGGAGGACGTCAACCCAGATTACAACAACGTAACCTGTTAACCGTGTTAACTCAGTTAGAAGTTTCGCAACTCTTGCCACCAGAAGCGACTCAACGTTTGCGAGAAGCTTATCACTTCCTACGGCAAACCGAAAATCATTTACAAGCAATGGCTGACCAACAGACGCAAACGTTACCAGAAGACCCTCTGCATCAGATTCGGTTAGCTTATAGCATGGGCTTTGCAGATTGGAATAGTTTTATTGCGAAATTGTTGTTTCATCAACAAGCGGTGCATTTGGAATATCAACAAGTCATTGCCCCAGACACGTCCGCATCACCGTCTGCTACAACCTCCTCCAACCCGTGGCAAACGTTGTGGTTACAAGACCTCCATAAAAATGAACAAGCTGAAGCGGTTCTCCATGCCGCAGGGTTTCAAGATGCCCCGGCGGCCCTGGCCAAATTAAGAAAACTTCTGGAATTTCATGGGCTAGGCAAACTATCGCAACGTGGCCGCGAACGTTTGGATGTACTGATTCCTCTGCTACTTACAGCTATCAGCGAATGTCACCAGAAAGATAACGTTCTGCAACGTACTTTAAGTTTGGTAGAAACCGTTACTCAACGCACCGCCTATCTTGCCTTGTTGATTGAACGACCTCAAGTCTTAAAACAACTGGTACGTTTGTGTGCTGACAGTGCTTGGATTGCTGAACAAATCACGCGCTATCCTCTTCTGTTAGATGAATTGATTGACCCGCGGCGCCTCTATGCCCCATTGAAACCGGAAGAACTGGACGAGGCATTACATACCCTTCTCGTCCAATTGCCTCCCCTTGATTTGGAGATGCAAATGGACACACTGAACCAATTTAAACGTACCAATGTCCTCCGCGTAGCGGCCACCGAGTTATCAGGGAATCTGAAATTGGAAGTGGCCAGCGATTATTTGGCCGCAATCGCAGATACCATTGTCAAACAAGCATGGATGTTAGCTTGGGACTATGTTTCTCAAAAATATGGACGTCCTCATTATCGTCTCCAAGAGGACCTTTATCCGGCTGGTTTTTGTGTGGTGGCGTATGGTAAAGCAGGCGGTGTGGAACTCAGTTATGGTTCAGATTTAGACATTATTTTTCTGCATGACAGCCGCGGGTTGGAACAACAAACCGATGGTCTCAAACCGTTGGACAACCAAGTTTTCTTCTATCGTTTGGCCAATCGCATGATTCATATTTTGACTACTACTACCCCGGCGGGGATGTTATATGAAGTCGATTCCCGTCTCCGGCCAGGCGGCTCTTCTGGACTGATTGTCAGCAGTTTGGAAGGCTTTGAAACATATCAACGGGAGAAGGCGTGGACCTGGGAACATCAAGCATTAGTGCGGGCCCGGGCGATGGCGGGCGACCCTGCTTGTGTTCAACAATTTGCCGCGATTCGGCGCCGGATTCTGAGTCTGCCGCGTGACCCGAAACGGCTTCAACAAGAGGTGGGTGAAATGCGGGCAAAAATGTTGGATAATTTGGATAAAAGCACGAAAACGACTTTTGATATAAAACAGGGGCGGGGAGGCATTACCGATATAGAATTTTTGGTGCAATACCAAGTTCTCCAGTGGGCCGCTGACTATCCAGAGTTACTTGACCACACGGCGATGTTGCGATTTTTAGGGTTGTTTGCCAACTATCGTTTGTTGGAAGAGGAAGCGTGTTTGGAACTGAGGAATGCGTATCGTACTTATCGTGCAGAAGTGCATCGTCTCGCTTTGCAAAATCAACCGGCCTTGGTTTCGAAGGAGAAGTTTGCGGAACATCAAGGGAATGTAAGGAAGTGGTGGGGGAGGATTATGGAGAATAGTTAAGATTTGACCGAATTTGACAACTTTTTGAAAGTTGTCAAATCTCACCCAGATTCAGGACTGCCTACGATGTTAAAGTCCAACTGTAACGCCCTCGACAATTTCTAGGTGTTTAGTTGATAAAGCCCGTTGAATATCCTGGATATTTGGTTTAGCCTTTCTGATTTTTTGGAGAGACTCTTTATTGAATCTCTTTGGAGGAGACACGTTGATAATTCTCCCCGAGTGGGTCATTCTAAGTGCCATAATAAGTTCCTCTGATGTTGATTGACTACTTAAAATATATAGCAGTAAAGTTTCGGTTTGTCAAATGATAGCATATCATATAGTAATATTCCTATAAATTTGTACACATTCTCTGGAGTGCAATAAGAATTATTGCACCGTTGCTACATATCATACATGAGTATTTTTGACAATGTCAAGAAGACCAAGATAAAATATTTTAAAGTCAGCTAGAGTAGGCAATTTGTTTTTGTTATCCGCTTTGGAGGTGATTGAAGATGACTCTTACTGTTACCACAGAAGATGAAAAATGGATGCGTCAGGGAGTAGTCAAAGAACTGATAGAAACGTATGGCTATCTGAAAGAGGATGCAATTCAGTTATTTAACCGTTCTTCTTTGTTGAAGATGCTACATCGAGACCCTGAATATGCGTTTCATTATGATACCGAATATTGGGCGAAACAGGTGGTTGAGAGGCTTGGGAAGAAGAGTGAAGAATACCTTGTGTGCAACATCATCTAATTTGTAGTTATGTGGCAGTGGAGTCCCAAACCGGGTTTTGGGACCCCACCGCCACGGTCCCAAACCGTGGTTTTGGGACTCCACTGCCAGTCCTGACACCTTCATCACCCACATAGCCTCACCACCAAAATTCGGGTAGTGATGCAATGTGGGTGAAATGTCTGAACTTTGATTAGAATGATTTTCAGATGGACTATGATTAGTCAAGCTTCCTTTCAGAGTCCTCATTTAATCATCTCAATCAGAGTTCCAGACCGAAGAGAAACCTCTCGATATTTCACCCACATTGCATCACTACCAAAATCCGATCACTCTGGGAGACACATTCTCATCAACCAACCAGTTAAGCGTATTGAATGTCACTGAGGTTGTCCCAGACGGTTAATGGTAAATAAATTTCATTTTTTAATGAGTTAGCGGCATAGCTTAAACACGCATGAATATCCGCGGGGTGAAGATGCGGGTAGTCCAACAATATTTCCGCTTCGGTCATTCCAGAAGCCAGTAGTTGGAGAATGAATTCTACGGAGATTCTGGTGCCTGCAATAATGGGTTTGCCACCGAGTATGTTTGGGTGTGCAGTGATTTTAGCCATGAGTGATAGTTCTCCAGGTAAGTTACAAGGCTTAACAGAATAACACCACGAATTGCAAAAAGCAATAAAAAAGGACTACCAGTCCTGTGCGTTGGTCTTTACTTCGGGGGTAAGACGGTCTATCAACCGCACCGGCTAAAGCCTCCATTCCAGCATATCTTAGTGGTTTACCATTATCCGTGTAACACTACCTGCGTCAAGGAGTCGTCAAAGAACGGATAGAAACGTATGGCTATCTGAAAGAGGATGCAATATGATACCGAATATTGGGCGAAACAGGTAGTTGAGAGGCTTGGGAAAAAGGGTCAATAATGATGTGATGCACAAGGCAGTCATCGAGGTTAAACCTGACAGGTCTTGAAGACCTGTCAGGTTTGATAAAGTCGTGGCCGTTGTCATCACCACTGGTCTAACTACTACTTAGTTTGACAGCGGGTTCGACAAGTTTGGAACCCCGAATCAAACCCCTTGTTTTGCAGACATTGCCCCATCTGTCGATCTTTAACGGCAGGGTCACTCTCGTGACCCACCAACAAATCACATTCCTTTAAAGCCGACTGATATTCCATTTGGCAGGTTGGTTCACAGTTGTCCACGGTGGGGCAGGAAGGACAGGAAGGACATTCCTGATAAGAAGGACATTCCTGACAAGGAGGAGTGGAAGCACACCCCCCCATAGTAAGAAGGAAAAGCAAGCCAACCCAGCTAAGTACCCGTTGTGGGGAATTTAAGATCGATATAAGTTTGGTCATTGTCGTCATACCCTTTGTTCCTGAGACATGCACTACGCATTTCTAGTTGTTTGTTAAAAACCGATTCTCCTGATTTAAGCACCTCTTCGGTGCATTCACGTAAGTCTTGCTTAACCTTTCGATCCTGGCGTCGAACATCGTCTTCGTTGTCAATGCCATGGCGATTGGCAAACTGGGTCGGGTAAAAATAACGACTCTCATCGTCACTGACTCTCACTCGTCCCTCATTAACCGCATCGTCATCCCTAGCCTTTCCATCCCTAGTCATGAATATGCAAACATCCCCTATGATTCCTAACAACCCAACCAGTTTATTGAGTTTTAGAAGTCGTGGCGATGATGATGGCGATAAAAGGGACAGCGCACGGCAAAGAATTGGAGGATCGCTATCGCCACCACCACCGCCACCACCACCGCCACCGCCATTGTTGAGTGCTTTGATCACCACAGTAATAATAATCAGCCAAAACAGAAAGTTGAAAATTTTTTTCATTTCAGTTCACCACAAAAATGTCAATCTAAAAAACATCCCCTGTAAAAAAACTTGACAACCCTCAACAACATTTTTTAATATTGAATTGTGATGTTTGTGATGTGTATGATATGTGTGATGAGAATGATAAACAATGATTGGTGGTGTTTCCCATCTCATCATGCACATCATTTTCATCACAAACATCACAGTTCAAATATTTTTCAGGGACTACCCAATTTTTCAAAGCAACAATATAAGGTTCACAACCCCACTTTCCCATCTAACACCTGTTAAAATTTGTGTTAGTCCATGTTATTATTTTCTCAAACCCTACACACCACACCATTATGGCCACTGAAAAAGAAGAAAAATTTACCCAAGCCGGCATGTTCTGGGACTTGCCACGTCTATACACCGACCTCGCTGTCGTCAAAGGTGAAAAACTGACATCGACGGAAAGGTTGCATTTACGTGGACTCCTCAGTGGTCACAGTCCTGCTAAATTGGCCAAACTACTCTACAAAGATGTCTGAGGTACACAGGCTAATGTATGTAGCACCATCACCCAATGGGTCAAAGTCTTGCTAGTGGAAATCAAACAGGTGATTGAGAAGGCGCCCCGAAAAATGACGACGGAAGATATATTGGAGTTGTTAGAACAGGCGGGATATAAGAAAACGTCAATGAGTCTCAATGGGGTGACTCTGCCAGTGGAGGCGTTGGATGGTTCAGTTAATATTAACAATATATATCAAAATCGGCGGGATGTCAGGGTTGAATTCAATCTTCGTTTGATGACCTCCTTGCCTGTCGAACAATTATTAAAAATATTTTCTCAACCTGAAATGATGACGAAGTTACAACAACAAGAGACAATCGTCCAGAAATCCAAAGCGTAGCTTTGTCCGGACAAAGCTGCGCTTTGGACTCCTGATTTTGCGTAAAGTTATGAAATCCTTTCTTATCATTATTATTTTGACCATTGGCCTCTATTCTGACCAACACATTGATTTTTGGGGCCAATTTTTGACAAACATTGTGGTCTGGCTATTTTTCCTGATGTTGTTAAAACAACAAACGGATTTTTTGCAACAGGTCAGTTTGATCGCCTGCCTCACTTATGCTACGGTAGGAGAAATCTTTCTGTCCTTGGTGTGGGGACTGTATGAATATCGTTTGCAAAATGTCCCTCTCTTCGTTCCGCCAGGACATGTTTTGCTATTCACGTTGGGATTGCTAACGTCCAAAAAAATGCCAGACTGGATAGTGTGGACCGTACCGTTGGTGATGACGCCTTATGTGATATTTGCGACTCTGCATAACGTGGACACATTGGGAAGCGTTTTATTCCTCATGTTTCTCGCTTGCTTGGCATTTGGGAAAGACAAGAAGTTATATGCCACCATGTTCGTGTTATCTATGGTGTTAGAAATTTATGGAACTTGGGTAGGCAATTGGACGTGGTCAATGGAAGTGCCCTGGTTGTTGTTAACCAGCACCAACCCGCCTGCTTGTGCGGGGACGTTTTACTGTGTGTTAGATTTATTGGTGGTAACGACGGTCAGTAAGTTGCGGACGGTTCGGCAGCCGTTGTTGGAGGCGGTTTCATAGATAGGGGCGGAAGCCGGTTCATCCGGCGGGACTAGAGGCTTCAGCCGGGAAATCTCTATCAGGCCGCCCGGCTGAAGCCTCTAGTCCCGCCCGGCTAAAGAAAAACTTGTTTTAGATTCCTGAATAACAAAATAAGAGACCAACAAGATGCTAAAATATTATTTACAAATCCTCTGTTTCCTACTCAGTAGCATCCTAGCCGCCAGTTGTGGTATCACTCATGCCGTTTACGGTGTTCCTCAAGACCAATGGAATCGTATGACCGAGAAGGAACGTCAATTGACGAAGGAACGTTTTTACCAACAGGAGAAAATCAATGCGCAAACCCGCGTACAAGCCGAAAAGGCAAGACAAGAAGCGGAGGAGTTTGCTAATCGGTGTCAGAAGGATAACGAGACACCTTCTGCACATTCAGAATGTCGTATGACAACTAAACGACAATGGGGGTTATAATTTATGAAGTCCTTTCACTTTTTATTAAGATTGACCTGGTATTTGGGGTTACTGACCACCTTATCAGGATGTGAAACCATCCCTTCAGCTTATGGGATACCAGTGCCTGAATTGGGCAACTTAACCACGGAACAAAGGAAGTCATTGCAAGAGAATTATTATCTCATCCCGAAAGGCCATTATCCGTTGACCTATGGAAGTGGTTACACCCTCCCAAGTTATCGGTATGACAATTCCTACCATGATACCCATTTACAGATGGAGTTAGCCCGGCAACATTGGGAAGCGTCGCAACCTGAACCGGCACCCGTCGCGCCACCAAGCAGTTCGTTTGAATGTAGTGCCGCGTCGCCTTGTAAGCAGTTTAAGGAACGTTAGCCAACGAAAGAATCGAAATCATGCTGGACTAGAGGCGGAAGCCGGAGGTAAGGCGAAAGAATTAAACTCATGTTGGACTAGAGGCGGAAGCCGGTGGCCTGGCCATGTAATTTCAATTCTGTTCTGTGCCCTCCGGCTAAAGCCTCTAGTCCACCTGTCGATTAATTTCAGCCTATGGCTAAAGCCTCTAGTCCACTTGTCGGTTAATTTCGGGGACTGTTTGGCCCACTCCACTTCACCAGAGATAAATATCACTATCGAAAACTATGTCTAAACTGGCTATTCATCAATACTACCAAAATTTTGACCGCACTTTGCAATTTGGGAAAAGCACCAATGAACAAAGTGTGCGGTTCTGTTTTCAAGTCCTACTCAATGACTATGCCCGTCAATACAACTATGAAGTCGTCTCCGAAGTGTCTTTGAAGGGGGAGAAGGGGAGAAAGATACGCCCAGATGGGGTGGTCAAAAACTTGTGGGGGTTGGATATTGGATGGTGGGAGAGTAAAGATGAGAAGGATGATATTGAGGTTGAAATTGGCAAAAAAGTTCGTCAAGGCTATCCACTTACCAATATTTTGTTTGAAAATACTCAAGTCGCCATCCTGTATCAAAAAGGTGCAAAAGTCAAGCGCGTTGCCATGTGTGAGGCGGAGAAACTGCATGATATTTTGACCCGGTTTCTCACCTTTAAAAGTGAGACGGTGGATAAATTTGAGGAGGCCATTGAACGGTTTAAGGCTGATATTCCCGCTTTGGTGGAGAAATTGAGAAGCAAAATTGATGAGAGTAGTCAAGTCAATGCGAATTTCAAGGCTGCCCAACACGTCTTTTGGGAACGTTGTAAACGTGAAATCAATCCCGACATCACGCTGGCCGACATTCGTGAAATGTTGATTCAGCATCTGTTAACCAGCGACATTTTCACCAAAGTGTTTGCCGATGTGGAGTTTCATCAACATAACACCATTGCCGCGGAGTTGGAGAAGTTGATAGGAACGCTGTTTTCATATCCCGAACGGCGCAACCTCTTGCATAGCATTGAACATTATTATTTGGCCATCAATGCCACCGCGGCGGCCATTATTGACCATCACGAGAAACAAAAGTTCTTGAAAGTGTTGTATGAGAACTTTTATAAGGTCTATAATTCCAAGGTCGCGGACCGTTTGGGTGTCGTTTATACGCCTAATGAAATCGTGCAGTTTATGGTGCGAAGTGTCGATTACTTGCTAGACAAACATTTTGGCAAGACGTTGGCAGATCGGGAAGTGGAGATTTTGGATCCCGCCACTGGAACGGGGACGTTTATTTGTGAAATCATCGAAAATGCGATTCCGAAACAATATTTGGAATATAAATTTCTTAATGAGATTTATGCCAATGAAGTCGCCATTTTGCCCTATTACATTGCCAACTTGAATATTGAATACACGTTCAAACAGAAAATGGGTTATTATGCCGAATTTCCCAACCTCTGTTTTGTCGATACGTTGGACAATGTTAGCGCATTGGGTTATAGTAACCAAATGAAGGATTTGTTTGGTCTGACTTCGGAGAATATGCAACGGATTAAACGTCAAAATGAGAGAAGAATCTCAGTGATCATTGGGAATCCGCCGTATAATGCGAATCAGTTGAATGAGAACGAGAATAACAAAAATCGAGAGTATTGGGGAGACCCAAAGAAGAAGACGGGTGGCATTGATGGACGCATCCGCGATACTTACGTGGCCCACAGCACCGCGCAAAAAACCAAGGTGTATGATATGTATTCACGATTTTATCGGTGGGCTAGTGACAGAATTGATCAAAATGGCGTGTTAGCTTTTATTACGAACCGCAGTTTTATTGACAGTCGGACGTTTGACGGTTTCCGAAAATGTCTTCAGGAGGAGTTCTGTCACGGCTATATCATCGACTTGATGGGAAACATCCGGGAAAATTACGGCAACGTAGGCGTTACCATTGGCAACGTCTTTGATATTCAAGTCGGCGTTGCCATCATGTTTTTGATTAAGAAAGAAATGTCAGAGGAGCCCTGTCGTCTGGAATACGTGGCTTTACCAAATCAGTGGCGTAAAGCCGAGAAACTCGAATGGCTGAAAACGCAATCCTTTGGGAAGATTGCATTTGAACGTCTCACGCCGGATAAAAAGCATAATTGGATTCAACTGGCCGAAGACAACGACTGGGAAAGTTTGTTGCCGGTGTGTGCCAAACGGAACAGTGAAAACGTGATTTTTGGTCTGTCGTCGTTGGGCATCAACACTTCTCGCGACGAATGGGTGTATGATTTTGATAGACCACACCTAATTCAAAAGATGAGGTATTTTCACGCCGAATACAACCATGAACGAAACCAATGGATTGAGTACAAACAAGCGACTGGATACCTGGATGAACCCTCGGATTCTAATCCCGTGGTCGATAAGTTTCTGATGGCCAGAAATCTAATCAAGTGGAGTAAAATGATGAAACGAGACAAACTCCGCAAAGAGAAGGTCGGAGAGTTTCATGAGGAGGATATTGTCTCTTGTCAGTATCGACCCTATACGAAAAAATTCCTGTGTGATGGATATTTGCCCATTGATGTTCGCGGCCATCTGAATCTCTTTTTTCACAACCATATCACTGGGCAAACATTTGAAAACAGGGCAATTTCTATCTATGGCTTGGCGGCAAAATCGTTCCATTGTTTGGCCACGAAAGACATCATGGATTTACATTTCACTGGGGATTCCCAATGCCTCCCCTTCTACCATTACAATGAGGAAGGCAAGCGTTTTGAAAGTATCACGAAGTGGGGATTAGAACAATTTAGGACCCATTATCAAGACCCGAAAATCAATAAACGGGCGATTTTTCATTACATTTATGCGGTCCTCCACAACCCCGCTTATCGTCAAAAGTACGAATTGAATTTGAAACGCGACTTCCCCCGTCTGCCGTTTTATTCCGAGTTTTGGCAATGGGTGACGTGGGGGAAGACGTTAATGGACTTGCATCTCAACTATGAAACGGTGAAAAAATACCCGTTGCAATGCCAAGACCTGACAGGTTTAAAAAACCTGTCAGGTCTGAAAGTGAAACTCAAGGCCAATAAAGTGGCGGGTCACATTGAGATTGATGAACAGACGACGTTACAGGGCGTTCCTGAGACCGCTTGGGAATATAAATTAGGCAACCGCAGTGCCTTGGAATGGATTTTAGATCAATACAAGGAGAAGAAAATCAGTGACCCAACCATTGCGGAACACTTCGACACGTATCGGTTTGCGGATTACAAAGAACACGTTATTGAGTTGTTGCAACGAGTGTGTACGGTGAGTGTGAAGACGATGGAGATTATTAAGCAGATGGAAAACGTAAAGAGTTGACCACTTTTCAAAAGTAGTCAACTCTATTTCAATGGGTCTCCCTGCACTCCCCCTTCATCATTTTCAACCCCTTGAAGTTTTAGGTAGTGATGCAATCTGGGTGATATGTTTACCCTCACCCCCGGCCCCTCTCCCAGAGGGAGAGGGGCCGGGGGTGAGGGCAACTCTATGAATATCACCCAGATTGCATCACTACCGGAAACGCAATCATTTTTATTGCGTTATTTTTTATTTTTCTCGTTATTTCAAACAGTTACAAAATTTTAAAGCGTTGGTTATTGCAATGCACAATAGCCCATGATATAGTTGATAACTCAATTAATTTAACTAATCGTTTTTGATTATCTAGGACTTATAGAACTCATCTGAAATCAACGGCGACCAGAAACTCAGTTTCTTTGACGTTTTAGCAGAAGTCCTATATCTTAAAGCAACTAAATTAATTTACCAACCACATTTAAACCAAAAAGGAAACTCACTATGCCAATTGTTGTGGCAGTTCCAAAAGAACAAACGCCTGGCGAACGGCGCGTGGCTTTAGTGCCTGAAGTCGCAGGACGTCTAGCAAAACTAGGCGCCACCGTCGTGATAGAAAAAGAGATGGGTAACAGTGCCTATTTTCTCGACGCGGCCTATCCACAAGTCCAAGTTGTTGATGAAGTAGCCAAACTTTATCAACAAGCCAATGTCGTTTTGAAAGTGCAACCTCCCACGGAAGCTGAAATTGACATGATGAAGGAAGGTACGATAGTCATTGGATTCATGGCGCCCCATCGTGACCCTACACGAGTCGCTAAACTCCGTGATAAAAACATCACGGCGTTGGCGATGGAACTGGTGCCGCGAATTTCTCGTGCCCAATCCATAGATGTCCTCTCCTCCCAAGCCTCGGTGGCAGGTTATAAAGCCGTCATCATGGCCGCTGATAAAGCCAGTGTCTTCTTTCCCATGTTGACCACGGCTGCGGGCACTATTCGTCCCGCTAAAGTCCTCATTATCGGCGTTGGCGTGGCCGGTTTGCAAGCCATTGCTACGGCCCGCAGACTCGGTGCCATCGTGGAAGCCTACGATGTGCGAACGGCGACCAGAGAACAGGTGTTATCGTTAGGTGCCAAATTTGTAGAGATGGACATCAAGGCGGAAGGAGAAGGCGGTTATGCCCGTGAATTGACCGCGGAGGAGAAGCAGAAGCAACAGGCGATTTTGGCTAAACATGTGGCGGCGGCTAATGTGGTCATCACCACTGCCGCAGTCCCTGGTCGTCCGTCGCCCAAAATTATTACCCAGGCGATGGTAGAAGGCATGGCGCCGGGTTCAATCATTGTTGACATCGCTTCCGAAGGCGGCGGTAACTGTGAGTTAACCCAACCTGGGAAGACGATAGAACATCAGGGAGTCATCATTCATGGGCCCCTGAATGTCCCTTCGCAAACGCCTCTTCATGCCAGTGAAATGTACTCCAAAAATCTCTTCAACTTGTTGACCTTGATGATTAAAGATGGGCAACTGCAAATCGATTGGAAAGATGAAGTGATTGCTGGTAGTACCTTAACGCATGGCGGCGAAATCAAACATGCACCCACTCGTACTTTGGTAGAAGGAGGAAAATAACTATGTTAGAAGCATTCATGGCCTTATATATCTTCATGCTGGCCGCGTTCACGGGTTACGAAGTCATTTCCCGTGTTCCAGTCATTTTACACACGCCCCTGATGTCAGGGTCAAACTTTATTCATGGCATCGTTCTCGTCGGTGCCATGGTCGCATTGGGTCAAGCCGATGACACTTTAGAGAAGACCATTGGTTTTCTCGGCGTCGTTCTGGCCGTGGGCAACGCCGTTGGTGGCTATTTCGTCACGGAACGGATGTTGGAAATGTTCAAAAGCAGCAAAGGAGGAGCCTAAGTGAGTACCGCTACTAACCAACAAATTCAAGAAGCATTGGACAAAACTGAACAGAGTCTGTCGCAATCTCAACAAGACTTTCAAGCACTGAAAGGCGTGGTGCAACAGCAACTAACAGGCACTGGCGAGACGATTGTCATGCCAGGTTCTGCCACCGTAGCCGACACGACGAAAGCCATGGAAACAGTACCTGGCGGTTTTCCACCGCCTAGTCAATGGATACCTGCGCCATGGGGAAGTCTCATTATTGAAACCTCCTATTTTGTGGCCGCGGTACTCTTTATTTTGGGACTCAAACGAATGAGTTCCCCAGTGACGGCCCGGCGTGGCATTATCTGGGCTGGAATTGGCATGATGGTGGCCTCCATCGTCACCTTTGCCTACCCTGGCATGAGTAATTATCAACTCATTCTTCTCGCCCTCGTGGTTGGCACCATTCCCGCCTTCTGGTTTGCGAAGAAAGTGCCCATGGCCTCGATGCCCCAAATGATTGCCCTCTACAACGGCATGGGCGGGGGTGCGGCGGCGGCGATTGCGGCAGTGGAAATTATTCGCGGGCACGTTCCCAACACGATGGTACACACCTTAGCGATTTTGGGCGCCCTGATTGGCAGTATCTCCTTTTCAGGTTCCATGGTCGCGTTTGCCAAATTACAAGAGTTGATGAAGAAATCTTGGATTTTCAAGAATCAACAATGGGTCAATCTGGGCTTGTTCACTGTCACGGTCTTACTGGGACTCGTGATAATTATCCAAGGCAACGAAGCGGCTGGGGCAGTCATTCTCCTCTTCTTCCTTCTCGCCCTGGTCTTTGGCGTGATGATGACGCTTCCCATTGGTGGTGCCGATATGCCCGTTGTCATCTCCATGTACAACGCTTTCACGGGCTTGGCCGTCGGCTTTGAAGGCTTCGTTCTCAACAACAACGCCATGATTATTGCCGGTGTCGTAGTCGGTGCTTCTGGTACGCTTCTCACCCAATTGATGGCCAAAGCCATGAATCGTTCTCTCGCTAACGTCCTCTTCAGCGGGTTTGGGGCCAAGGCCGGTGAAGTCTCTACAGAAACCGTCATGGGTAGTTTAAAACCGATAGATGCCATGGATGCCGCTGTGATGATGGGGTATGCCAAACAAGTCGTCATTGTCCCAGGTTACGGCATGGCCGTGGCACAAGCCCAACATAAGATTTGGGAACTAACGAAGGCCCTGCGGGAACGAGATGTCATCGTGAAATTTGCCATTCACCCTGTGGCTGGACGAATGCCAGGTCACATGAACGTCCTCCTAGCTGAAGCGGGCGTCCCTTATGACCTCATTTCGGACCTAGATGAAATCAATGCGGAGTTTGAACAAACCGACGTGGCCTTGGTCATTGGTGCCAATGATGTGGTGAACCCCGTGGCCCGGATTGACCCCGCGAGTCCCATTTATGGGATGCCGATTCTCAATGCGGATAAAGCGAAGAACGTCATTGTCATCAAACGTGGCCGTGGCACGGGTTTCGCTGGGATTGAAAATCACCTCTTCTATATGGACAACACCCGCATGTTATATGGTGATGGACAGAAGATGGCGGCAGAGTTGTTGCAACAAGTGAAGGCGTTGTAATATATAGTCGTATTCCCGTTCACTTGTACCTCCATTGTAGGGTGGATTAAGCGAAGCGTATCCACCACCTTTTGCAGATTTTGGTGGATACGCTTCTTTTGGTGGATACGCTTCTTTTGGTGGATACGCTTCGCTTAATCCACCCTACATGAAATACCAGGTTTGTCTCGTTCCCACGCGCCCGCGTGGCGGGAACGGGACGCTGGCGCGTCCGCACCGCATTCCCACGCAGGCGCGTGGGAACGAGAGAATATCACTATAATTTCTACATCCTTTCAATCCGTTGCTGTCTCAAATAACGATTACTCAGATGAACTTTCACTCGTGCTAATACCTCTTCTCGTTGAAACGGTTTCGTAATGTAGTCCACCGCCCCGACTTCAAAACCTTTGACTTTAGATTCGTTCTCGGTTAAAGCGGTTATGAAAATCACTGGAATATCTTTAGTACGTGGTTGCGCTTTCAATCGCCGACACGTTTCAAAACCATCTATCCCAGGCATCATAATATCTAATAAAATTAAATGAGGTTCCTTAGACTCCGCAATTAACAAAGCCCTTTCCCCATCTTGTGCCACCAATACTTCAAATTGATTAGCAACTAAAATATAGGATAATATTTTCATATTTATTGGTGTGTCGTCCACCACCAGAATTTTAGCGGCTGGTGGCATCGCCATCTCTAACCTTTCTTGACAACGATTTAAATAAATTTGTGCCGTTTTATCATTTTCATTGACTTGCAACACCTTTTTAAAAAAGGGTTGTGCATCAGCAAATTCTCCTGAATGATACAGTACAAAACCGACTTCAAAATCTTCACAGGTTTCATCTTTCAATGCGATCATTTCGGGAGAGTCGGCATCATAGACTTCATAGATAGTGACTTCTTCCGTTTTGCCCTTGACTTTTACTACATCTATCACTCGAATATGATACTGTGATGGGTCGTTTAATTTTAAATGAGTATGTTCCGTGATGAGAAGGGGGGCCGAATAGATTTTGGTGAGTCCTTCCAATCGTGAAGCTAAATTAACGGCATCCGACAGCACCGTTCCATCCATACGATTTTGACCTCCCACGGTGCCTAGTACCATAGGTCCTGTATTCAGACCAATGCCAATTTGAATTTGTGATAAAGTAGCACGTTTCAGTAATTGATTATACTGAGTCAATGCGTTTAACATGGCAATCGCACCGCATACGGCATCATCGGCACAGGTTGGAAATACTGCCATAATCGCATCGCCAATATATTTATCAATCACTCCATGATGGTCAAGAATAATCGGTTCCATTTGCCCCATATAGTTGTTGATGAAGTCAAAAATTTCTAGCGGGCGCATCGTTTCTGAAATACGTGTAAACTCTCGAATATCTGAAAATAGAATCGTCATGTCTTTTTCAATTTGGTCACCTAATTGAACCTCAACAATGCTTTTCCTGTTTAATAAACTTAAAAATTGACGAGGCACAAAACGTTCATAAGCCTTATTCAAATCCGCCAGTTCTTGCGTAAACCGAATCCGTTCTTCCTCAGCTAGTTTTCGTTCCGTGATGTCTTGAAAAACGGCAATGGCATAAGCCACTTTCCCTTCGGCATCAAAGATAGGGGTGCCCCAAATTTCTATGGGAATAATTTTGTCCTGTTGATGAATTTCGGTATCATCAGCAGTGGCGGGTTTACCTTGCAAAGCGTGGACAATGGGTTGACGTTCGGGTGGATACAACTGCGTGGTACCAGCTAGATAGGCTTGATAAATTTCTGGTAAGTCGACACTGTTGGTGGAAGGAATGATACCTTTGCCGAGAATTTGTTGAGCCTTTTGATTAGCGTAGTAAGGGGAACCGTTCGCATCTACCACAAAGACACCCACAGGTACCGCATCTAGGAATTGGGCCAAGCGTTTTTCCGTCGCCCGCACGGCCTCCTCCGCGTCTTGCGCTTTTTGTTGCAACTCCAGGTTACTAGATTGGAGCCACTCGGTGCGAGTAGTCAACTGACCTTGCTGTATGTCACCCGTTTTAACCAGCAGTTTGGTTTGTCTGAGTAACTTCTTGTAGTCCTTGACGAGACGTTCATACTCTTGCAGAAGAGGAATGTCTCGATGCTTAAATTGTTCTACCACGTCAGCGGCTTTTTCTAACACCGCTTCTTCGGTTTGAAACAGGGTGGATTTCTCTGCCATGGGATTTTTGGTGAAATTTAGGTGGTAAAGCAACTGGGTGGTTTTAAGACTCTCGGGTTGCAAAGGTAATGGTTATGGGTTTTGGAGTACGGAATTAATTCCGTTGGAGTACGGAATTAATTCCGTTGGAGTACGGAATTAATTCCGTTGGAGTACGGAATTAATTCCGTTGGAGTACGGAATTAATTCCGCTGCTTGAAACGGAATAAATTCCGTACTCCAAAACCCATAACCATTGCCTTTGTACTGAATTAATTCCGTTGCTTGAAACGGAATAAATTCCGTACTCCAAAACCCATAACCATTACCTTTGCAACACTACCCTATTTTAATCCTCAATCAGCCGCAATAATCAAAAAAGGAAAAGTACAATCTTCTTTAAACTCTTCGGCTAACTCGGCGACACGTTCATTGCGACTATCGTAAACCCAATTAACACTGACTTGACGTCCTTTAGCATACGCCTCTTCCAGCATCTCAAAAATATCCATCATTATTTTAACGCTGCTGGTGTTTAAATAAACCAGCCGTAATTCTAAGGTAAGCGGGGTGGTTTGTGTGTGCAGGTACGTTTCAGTCCAGGTAAGTAGGTCTTTAAAAAATTCAAATGCGTTTTCAGGATAGGAGTCGCCTTCCATAGAAATGCGCCCGTTCTCGGGGTCACAATTAATCTTGGGTGTCGAAGTAGTTGCTTCAATTTCAATCGTTGGTAAATTCATGGTGTTATCCAGTCGTTTTCAAAGAATGGCTAATAAACTAAAGAAAACTTTGCCATTTTCGGCAGCCGTTAAATTGGCAACTAACGGGCTGGAGGCTTTGCGGGCGACGTCCAACAACCCTAAACCTGCGCCAGTCGTATCGGCGGTTCTCGGTTCGCGTAGTTGTTTTTTATAAGCGGCTTTCAGTGCCGTTTTGTCCATAGCCGCTAATTGGGAAATTCTATTCGATAGGACCAGCGCGTCATCATGTTCAACTAAATTACCCGCCAGCACAAAATAATGTCCCTCAATATCGTTGGCAATCACTACCGTAGCCGAACTATTGCGTTCGTCATAACCTTTACTGGTACTGTAATGGCGAATGTTTTGGGTTAATTCCACATAAATGCCAAAGACATCCATCACCAGTGATGGATGATGGTCATTTTGCATATAATTTTTCAGTGCATTGCCCATTTCTTCAATCAAAACGGTTGAGATAGGCCCATTAAAACAAAACACTATTTGCCGCTGATTAAATTGTTCACGCAGGGAAAAAAGATCAATGGTCTGCATTATGAAAATTCCTCTAGTGACCGTTGAAGTTTAAAATAAAGTAAAGTAATATCATCACGCTGTGCATAATTGCCACGATAATTATTGATAGCGTGCATGACCCTGTTTGCCTGTTCCGCAACTGGCTGGTTGGCGTACTGACGAAAGAGGGTGATAAAGCGCGTCTTGCCAAAACCAAACCCTTCAGTGCCCCCCGCTTGGTCTAAAATACCATCAGAAGTCAGACAAAAAGTCATTTCTGGTTTAATAGTCAATTGAATATTTTCGTAATGCCCCGCTTTATTGCCCAAAATCGTTCGGTTACCGCCTTTGACTTCCTCCACCTGTTGTCCATCGGTCCAGTAAAGTGACATTTTCGCACCCGCAAACAGCACTTGCGGTTGTGTAGAATCAACCAAGACCAAGCCCGCATCCATGTTTACGGCTAAACCGCGTGACATTTCAGCGTTTGGTAGTCTATTTCGCAGGATAGCATCCATTTTTGTCAATAGCGTTGCAGGTGAACTCATCCCGCATTCACTAATCGCTTGGTCTAGCGCGGCCCGCGCCAACATGGTCATTAACGCGCCTGGAACGCCGTGTCCAGCACAATCAATCACGCCCAAGAGGCAGGTATTTTCAGCGGCATGAAAGATATAAAAATCTCCTCCCACCACATCACGCGGCAACCACACGACACTTTGATTATAGCCTAACCAGTCAGTGAGTTGTCGATGGGGTAAAATAGCTTTTTGTATCAAACTGGCATACTCAATAGAGTCATTGATTTTTTTATACGCCACCGACATCTCCTGATTTGCCTGTTCAACAATTTTTATGGCAGACTGTAGTTGCTGGGTTCTTTCGCTGACTTTTTGTTCTAGGGTTTTATTTAGTTCATTGAGTCTATCGCGATTCTCTATGATGCGTCTTAGTAACTCATTGAAAACATGTTCAATTCTAGTCAGTTCATACGTATTAAACGTTTCTAAGTTTAAAGTGCAATCTTTCTGACTATCAATGTCAATCTCTTCCATCGTTTGACAAAAATTATTTAACTGTCGCGTGAGAAATTTATTGAATGCCCAAATAAACAGCAACCATAATGCCACGGTTTTGATAACCGCATTCAGGATAATGACCAGAAAACTATATTTCACTTTATCAAAAACGACCTGATTACTGGAATATAATGTGGCTGTGCCGATAGTTTTTCCTTCGTGCAGGAGGCCAAAAGAATGTTGAAATAGACTAATATACGAGAGTGGCAGTGCTTTATTATTTTCTAATAAAACGGGTTTAAATTCATCATTTAAAATCTGGCCTTTTTGAATTAAGCGGTTGCCGTTTTCATCAACTATTTTTACTCCCACCAGGGCCGGCTGTTTAAGCATTCCTTGAACAATAACCAGTAATTGTTCATTATCAATATTCCAAATGGCGCCTACCATATTCTTTTGGAAGATCGCTTGATTAACGGTTAGATTATCTTTAATAAAACGTTCCTCTAAGAGATATTCATTGGTCATTTGAATCAGAGTAATAACTATTGTAATAATTAAATAGATAGAAAAAACCACTTTGAGTAAGCGCAAAGCAATCGAATTTTTAATCAGCGTAAAATTTTTCATCGGATTGAAATCATTTATAGATAATAGCAAGCATTATGGCATTTATAGTCATATTCCCGTTCACTTGTACCTCCATTGTAGGGTGGATTAAGCGAAGCGTATCCACCAAAATCTGCAAAAGGTGGTGGATACGCTTCGCTTAATCCACCCTACAATGGAGGAATAGAAAGTACAAAAACGGAGGAATATTACTATAGTATTCCACTATAATACCATAAAATGGTAATCCTGTGTGCAACACCTGTTTGAGTGTGTCAAATCGGCAGTGGGATGGCATTTAGGCTACATTTAGGTTTAGGAAAGCTAAACTCGCAACGTTTTCAAATCAAGTCGAGATTTCAGCTTTCCTAAACCTCACCCATCGAACCTGCCAACCTGTCTGCTTCTGCGTGAGAACGAGAAAAGCGTAGCTTTGTGCGTGACCCGGACAAAGCTACGCTTTGGATTCCTGAACTATTACTTCAAAACAGGTGTTGCATACAAGGTTACCAACGCAATGAAGTTGAATATTTCTGGCGAATCTTTTCCGCAATACCCTCCTCTTCCACGGAATTGAGGGCAGCTTGCAATTTTGCAATCAGTTCATCAGAAACGCCTTGATTGCAAGAAATCCCCATCTCAACTTTATAAAAAGTGTAAACACTTTTTATATTTTTAACACCCAACAGATTTGCCATAAATGGCCCCGCTGGGTCGCCCGTTGCCCATAACTGAATCCGACCCGATTGCAGTTTCTTAGGATTCAAATTATTGTCAGCCACCTTATCCAAAACCAATCCTTGCCCTTCCAAATACCCAGTGGGAGCATCAGCCAGATACCCACCTATGGTATATTTTCTGGCGTCGTCGATGGAATGAATCACAATGTTAGAATCCGATAACGCATAAAAACTCCACTTGGCAACTAAGAGTGGTCCTACCCATTTAAACAGCGGAGTTCGTTCAGGTGTTTTGTAAGTTGCAAATGCACACACGTTGGGGTCTTCGAGAGCCTGTTTGTAAGCCCGTGCCCAAGGCATCATTTGTACCTGATAATTTACCTGAGCCTTTTTCATCAGCTCTTCAACAATTTCGATAGCAATACCAATCACTTTTTTGGTTTGGGGATCGGTATAATTAAACGGTCCAAGTTCCTCGGTTGTTAAAATTAATTTGTCAGTGCCATGACCCATCGATACTTCGGGCTGTTTTGCCCAAGACCTAGAAAAAACGGCAGGTACTAAACTGCTTAGAGTCGCAGAACTCTTTAAGATAGGTGGCACCAAGGCGTTATCGGTAGGTGGCATCGAGTCTTTACCACAACTAGACAGCATCAGAAGAATTGGGGGAACAAACCATAATGAAGGTATAAAATATTTAGGTTTTATCATAATTGGATGGCTATTTTTCTAGTTACTATACTCTGTATGAAAGTTCAGTCTGGTAGAGACCATAAAAGTTTCGGCAGTGATGCAATGCGGGTGAGGTAGGGGCAACCCTTGTGGTTGCCCAACCTGCACCAGCAGAAGGCAACCACGACCGCGGGAAAATCTCGTCAGCAATTTAGGGTAGTGATGCAATCTGGGTGAAATATCGTGCGGTTTCTCTTAGGTCTTGAACTCTGATTGAAATGATTAAATGAGGGCTATGAAAGGAAGCTTGACTAATCATAGTCCATCTGAAAATCATTCTAATCAGAGTTCAGACAGAGAACCCACATTGCATCACTACCTTATTTTTGGAGTGGAGGCTTTAGCCGGCCGGCGGTAGGCACTCCCCTCTCTTGAGACATAGAGTGTGCCGACCGGCTAAAGCCTCCACTCCACCGGTGTCTTAATTCCTTAACTTAATGGCATTGAGGGGCCGAAGGTGAGGGAAAGTTTATCACCCAGATTTGCATCACTACCCAAAACCAGTTTAGGACTCCCGAATAGTCATTGAAGACTATTTATGACCTTCTTGTTTGACTTCCTCTTTGACTTCCTCCGCCCGAATTAAAATTTTTGAGGAAAACGGTGGTAACGTCAGGCTACCTGTCACCTTCTTACCTTCCAAATCGACATAAGCCGTTTCCCCCAACTCAATCGTTTTGGGAGAGTCATCGGTGTCATTATAAAATAACACCGCCTGCTGTTTCCCATCCACGGGCGTGGCAGTCACAGGTTCCAAAGAGAAATTATCTAGCCAATAGGGATGCCCGTTAGAACTTTGAGTGGTGAATACCAGCTTGCCACCTGTGACATTGACTGGCACTTGAAAAATCAGATCGTGGTCTTTTCGAGAGGTGTTATAGGCAAACTCTCGTTCCACCAAAATCGTCGTAGCCCCTTTAACTACGTCATTCACACGCAACTTCAAGGTGCCCAAACCACTCCCTACCACGCTGAATTTGAGATGATAAGTTTGGTTGGCTACCAAACTAAAGGGCGTCTTGTTCGTCACCGTGGCGTTTCCAGACCCATTGTAAACTACCTTGGCACTGCCATCATTCAACAACGTTTGCGTTTTATCGTGTGACAAAGTGGCGGCCCCTACCCCATTCCAATTTTGGGTGTGACTGTCAAAGGTAGGGTTGGTAATGAGATTGGCCCCCGTGGAAGTCGTCTGGTATTCCTGAAAATGCCACTCACACTGCTTTGACTTGGCCTCCTTGTCTGGAAAAGCTTGTTGATAACCGGCCAAGGAATAGGCCGTGGCACCGCGTTTGATAACGACATCACTATACGGATTACAGTAGTAATTGGAATCCGCCGGCCCGTGGTCCGTCGTCGGAATCGCCAAAGTCAACGATAACCCCAGTTGAGGAGGGGCCAGGGAGAACAGGATGTTGTCTTGCACGACATTGTTCGCCGAAGGACCGTGATCATCTTCTATCCCCAATTGCTTCAGGTTGTTATACAGCACATTGTCTTTGACGACGCTGTCTGTGTAAGAGTTGAGACGAATCCCAGTGCTAGCATTATTGGCTACAGTGTTTCCTTCAAACACATTACCCGCCGTCCCAGGGTCTGCCCCAATGCCCATTCCATACGCATGATGGTGATTACAGGGGGTGCTATTCAAACTCATGCAACCATTGGAATCGGATTCGATATTGCCAACGGAATCAAACAGGAGATTGCCGCGCACGATGTTGCCAGGGGAACTGATGGAGATGGCACCACCATCGTTGAGAATCAGCAGGGCTTTGCGCACCACGTTGTTTTCAATGAGGTGCTGTCCATTCCCTTGGGCATAAATGCCACTCCAACCGATCTCCTCTAAGACGTTTTTACGGATGGCATACCCTTTTCCAAAAGCGAGAATACCAATCCCTTGATAGGCGCCATCATATCGACTTCCATACAATCGATACATAGCGTTTTTGGTGATCCGGTTTTTCTCCACCACGCTACCTTTGACATCGAAATCCTCTTTGGCTTGTAACACGATGGAGTCTTTCAACTGATGATCCAAAATGTTGCCCGTGATCAAGGCGTGCGTCGGATTATAAGCATAAATGCCAATGAGGTTGTGTTCGAAACGACAATTTCTGACCGTGACTTGGTCTGAATCAGAAATCAGCAACCCCTTGTTGATGAAGTGACGAAAGGTCAGATTCTCAACCGTCATCTGATTTTCACCTGCCGAAGCACTCAGACCGAACTCGTAAGTGGCACCCTCTACCAATAAAGTGTTGGGGTCGGTGCCATCTTTGGGGTAAAAATAGACCTTCTTGGCAGAAGCATCATAAATCCATTCGCCAGGAAAATCTAACTCTTCCAACTTATCGTCGATAAAGTATCCCCATTCAGGCAACTGCTTGTCCAACCCAGCAACAGTGAGTTTACCAGTGGCTGCCGTGTAACCAGTGATTTTGCGAGTCACAAACATCCAACTGTAATTGCGAATCCGCAACGTGGCCCCTACCCAGTAGTTATCTGGTTTACCGTAAGCGGCCAATTTCGGGTCAGTAAAACCAGAACTGGCGCCGGCACCCACTTGTAACCAATTTTTGTCGGCAGGTGAATTGACATTGGGATAGCGGGCAATGGTCATTAATTCGCCATTGACAAACAAATAGTCAATGGTGCTGGTAGGTGTCGGCAACCAGGAAGAGACCTCGGCTTCCCATACCGTCTTGGAATTTAACGCGGGGTGAGTCGTTTTCTTCCAACCAGTGATGACTACACTACCAGCCATCACAGGATTGTCCGTTGCCGTTCCGTAGGCCCCAACCGTGAGTCCCACAGGGGTTCCGGCAAAACTGAGGCCACCGCGGAAGGTTTCACCACGTTTAAACAGAATCGTAGAACCTTGGGAAAAGCGAATCGACTTGACTTTATCAACTGTTTTCCACGGGGTCGTTTCCGATAATCCATCATCGGCATCATTGCCAGCGGCACTGGAGACATAATAGGTAGCAGTGTTTGCCTCACTGCGCGGATTCTCTGCGGGCGCAGGTGGGGTGTCAGGTGTTGCCGCAAGGGAGACAGCGGGAGTGGCTAAAACGAGGGTAGTAAATAGGGTATAAGACAATTTTATGGTGTACATTTGGTCATCAATGTGTGTGGGAAAGTTTAAAAATAACGTGAAAATGAAATTTTATAGTAATATTCCTCATCACTTGTACCCCCCCCAGCCCCCCCGTACACGGGGGGGAGTGACCCCCCTGCGTGCGGGGGGCTGGGGGGGT
>JAABRD010000070.1 GCA_011391085.1 Thiotrichaceae bacterium
AGCACACCACCTCTCATCAGTGGCGGAGGAATCGCACCTCATTTTTGACCTTCTTTCGTAACCACTTGGTTCTTGGTTACTTATTTCAGCACACGAATTAACAGAATGAACCCCCCAACCCATTCTGAAAATTCTCTAATTCTGCAAATTCTGATTCTGACAACCAGACCTGACAGTTTTTCAAAACCTGTCAGGTCTTCTGAAAGGGCGGGCAACCCAAATTCATTGCCCCACCCCACCCACTACTGCTTCACCCCCTCCACATACGTCTTCTGATTCTGACAACCAGACCTGACCACTTTTCAAAACCTGTCAGGTCTTCTGAGAGGGCAGGCAACCAACAGGCGTTGTATTCCCTACCTGACTATCTATAATCAATTCCTCAATAGGCTTCGTCATGCGTACCAATCGTTGACAGTAGGATAGCAGGTTTACCTTCAACTTCAACCAATTCAAAGATAATTCTCAAATCATATCCCGCACTACAGGCCCAAGCCCCTGCTAGTTTGCCCTTGAGTTTATGCGTTTTTAACGGTGGCTGAAAAGCATCCTCTGCTAGTAATCGCAAGGTAGTACGCAAGTCGTCAGTTAATTGCGGTTCTTTTTTCAAAACTCGTTGTAATGCTCGTAGAAAAGTCTTCGATTCCAGAATGATTCGAGTCATAAGAGGGCGCGTCTAATCAGGTCTTCTGGGGTGGTGGGTTGGCAAAGTCCTTGTTCAAATTCGAGACGGGCTTGCCGAATGTCCTTGGCAAGTTGTTCCCGGCGGGATTCCGTCAGACGGCGTTGTAAAATCGCCAGCAACGATTCTTGTTCGTCTAAAGATAATTGGTCCGCGTCTTCTAACACTTGCGCAAACGAGATTTGAAGTGACATGAGATAGATTCTCCAGTAGTTGCAAAGACAATTGAATCAGATACGTATGAAATTGTCCGAATCAGAATTTCCAGAATTTTAGAATTAGCAGAATAAACCCCACCCCATTCTGAAAATTCTCTAATTCTGTAAATTCTGATTCAGACCACCAGACCTGTCAGGTCTTTCCAACCAGTAGAACTAAGATGGTCTGAATCAGAATTTACAGAATTTTAGAATTAGCAGAATAAACCCCAACCCATTCTGAAAATTCTCTAATTCTGTAAATTCTGATTCAGACAACCAGACCTGACCACTTTTCAAAACCTGTCAGGTCTTCTGAAAGGGCGGGCAACCCAAAAGGGTGGCCCTAACACCGATTCCTTTAATAAACGTCATCGTGCTTTCCTATATCGGTCAAAACCACCTGGTTGGTAGCTTTGAAGTAGAAAACCACTCTCACATCATATTCTATACTAAAGCTCCATAACTCTCCGAGTTTGCCAGACAGTTTATGTGTTTGGAGTCGTCCATCAAAGGGATTTTCCTGAAACCAAGCGAGTCGTTCCCAAAAACGTTCGAGAACTCGCGGTTGTGCTTGAACTTGTTTGCGAAACGCACGTTTGAAAGAGGAACTCAACGCAATCTCTATCATGGCGATTCCTCTAGCAAACACTTGAGTTTCGACAAGTCACGGGTAAATTCTAGTTGGTCTTCTTGTGTCTTCGTGTCCAGGTAATGCTGGTAAATTTCGGCGCGACGATCTTCCCTTAAATATTTTTCTAACAACCTCTGCAACAAACTTTTCTCTTCCACAGATAACTGCTGAACTTGTTCCACCACGGTGGCAAAAGGGATTGACATTTGATAGCCTCCTTCTTGAAAAAACTTCTTGAATAAACCTTGAATAAACTATGAAAACTAATGGGCCACTAAAACAGGTTGTTCACCCTACACTAATTTAAATGACTTCATTCTGCAAATTCCAATTAAGTCTTTCTACAGGGTAGAAGTAAACTTGTCTGAATCAGAATTTACAGAATTTTAGAATTAACCGAATGAAACCCACCCCATTCTGAAAATTCTCTAATTCTGCAAATTCTGATTCAGACAACCAGTTGGGTAGGGTGGGCAACAGGTTTATCGTTGCCCACCACGAAAAAGAGTGGATTGGTGGGCAAATAAACACTTGCCCACCCTACCTGGCTTTTCAAAACCTGTCAGGACTTCTCTCAAAAGTCGGTAAGGAGTTACCAACCTATTTAGCTATCTAGGTAACACACGAATGGAACTAAATTTATCATTAGCCTCCCAACCAATCCATGGAGTGCTTTCTGTGTAAACCCACTTGTTATCTTTATAATTAATAGCTTCATAGAGTTCGACTTGAATATCCCCTAAAATTTCCAGAGAAGAAATTTGGTCATTAATGCCCAATTCTATGAAATTAGCATGTTGTTGGTTTACTTCAAAACACTTTTTCCAACCTTGATAAGAAATTGCGTCGTATAAGCAAACTTGTTCTTCATTATTGGAGGGCAACACACGAATAGAGCTAAATTTATCATTAGCATCCCAACCAATCCATGGAATGTTTTCTGTGTAGACCCACTTATTACCTTGATAATTAACAGCTTCATAGAGTTCGACTTGAACGTCTCCAAAAACTTCCAGAGAAGAAACTTGGTCATTAATACCCAATTCTATGAAATTAGCATGTTGTTGGTTTACTTCAAAACACTTTTCCCAACCTTGATAAGAAACTTCATCGTATAGACAAACCTGCGATTCCTCAATTCCTTCCTGTGTAACTGTGAAAGTTTTTCCTGCGATAGTCAGGGTTCCAGTTCTGAAAACTGTGTCTGAATTAGAAGAAACTAAATAACTGACTGTTCCAGCTCCTTGTCCGTTAGAACCAGAAGTCATTGTTATCCAACCAGCATTACTGAAAGCAGTCCAAACACATTGATTCTGAGTCATCACATTAACATGATCCGTACCTCCAAAAGAATTGAAGGATTGAGTAATTGACGAAATACTAAAATTACAAGAAGAAGTAGTATTAGAAAAAGGATACATCTGTGCAACTGCCCATTTATCTGTCTCGGATAACTCTTTGCTTCCGTATACACAATAGTACGGATCTTCAGAAGGACAAGACTCCGGATTAGCTTTATCAGTAGCAGATACCCAACTACTTGGAATCTGATATACCATTATCGAGAGGGGATCATATTCTGTTACAAATAGATTGCTATCGGTCGAGTTATTAAGAGGTCTTAAAATCCAATCTTCAACTTGGTCCCTATTCCACTCCCAATAGGTGGCAGCATCATTGTAAACTTGTTCCCTATTCCAAGTATACGGAACCTTTGGGCTTTGGTGCTCGTGCCAAAAACCAATAGCATGGCCGAACTCATGAATGGTCACAGATCTGAGGCCATAACCAACTCCTAAATGTAGGGTTTCTTTATCCTTTGATGTTGTCAATGCGTCTGTTCCAATAGAAGACCGTCCCCATCCACCACTACTACTAAAGCGAATGCGTATTTCACCTTCATTCCAAGGTACCTCAAATTGAAATCGAATGTTTCCATATTGACTCCAAACACTTGCGGCATTAATAATTTCATCTTTAACACGTCTCTCGCACGTATCTTGGGATGAAATAGAACGGCATACTTCAGCAATACCAGCGAAATTTTGTCCTTGGAAATCGAAAGAAACCTGGACAGGCTTTCCATTTGGCCAACGTGAATCCTTTAAAACAACTCCGAACAGTGCACCTTCCAGTGTCAACTCACTATCATCACTCAGGTTATCGTCTAACCACCCAACAGGGGGAGTGGCACAAAGGCCAAGTCCATCGGCAAATTCTTGGTTATTAAAGGCTAAACTTCCTTCATCTGAAGATGAGATGATAATATCAATAGGTTGATTATTTCTGACCATCATCCCCCCTGCCAAACGATACCCAAAATAAATTTTGAGTGTGCCAGGATAGACAAAATTCCCACTATACATCGACACCGATTGCGTAGCACCCAGCGTCACGTTAGGCTGGAAAGCCACGAGATTGGCAGGATTTTCATCCCACAATGAAATGGTCAAACCTTCGCCCAACATAAAATAAAGTTTGTCTTTGAAAGGAGGTAACGTGGCTTCGGCATAGACAAAAATATCAGCCGTTTTACCCACATCAGAGGGATTGACCGTCATCGCCCCGGTCACGTCCACCGTATCGGCTATCTTCAACACCGCTTGTGGTTGAGGAGGTTGGTCATTAACCGCAATTCCACCTGAAAAATTTTCACCCAGGCTGGGAAGAGTGGTTGATGATGGTTGCACCGTCTTCGCTGTCACCTCTACCGTTTCCTCTTGAATGGCTGTGGCACCTTTATTGTCTGTCACCGTCAAAGTGATGGTATAGTTTCCTGCGGTCTCAAAGGTAAAACTGGTCTTCACTCCAGCAGCGGTTTGGCCATCAGATACTTGCCATTGATAACTGGCAATTTTCTCCTCATCAGAAGAATCGCTGGCATCCACCTTGACAATCAATGGTGCTTCTCCTTGCATAGGCGTGACGGTGAAATTCACCACGGGCGGTTGATTAACCACGGACTTGGCCATGACCTGGACGGTCTGTTGCTTAGTGGCAGTCAATCCTTGGTCATCGGTGACGGTCAAGACCAGGGTATAATCGCCGGCAGTTTTGAAAGTAAAACTCGCCTTCACTCCAGTAACCGTTTGACCGTCAGAAGATTTCCATTGATAACTGGCAATCTTCTCATCATCAGAGGAGTTACTAGCATCCACATTCACAGTCAGCGGGGCTTCCCCTTGCGTAGGTGTGAGGGTAAAATTAGCCACGGGCGGTTGATTGACTACGGTGGTAGTGGAGGTGACCTTCACCTTCTGTTGTTCAGTCGCCGTCAAGCCATGGTTATCTGTGATAGTTACGGCGATAAAGTAAGTTCCTTGACCCTCAAAGGTAAATTTGATGGTGCCTACATCCCCTGGTAGCCCTAACGATTCACCATCCACGAACCATTCAAATTTAACAATGCTACCATCAGGGTCGCTTGAACCGCTGGCATCTGCGGTTATCAATAAGGGGGCCTTGCCTTCGGTGGGGCTGACGGTTAAACTGGCCACTGGGGGTTGATTGGCCCGCAGATGAGAGGGTGAAGAAGAATCAATGTCAGTGGCTAGCAGAGTTTGGGCATATACTAACGAATTGCCCAACAATAACCATAATGATAAAATATGAATCAGTGAACTTAGCCAATTGGCTGATTTTTTTGAAGGATAAAAGGGGGGGACGCTTTGTCGTCCGCCAGAAGTGACATTTTGCTTGTGCATTTTTTCATAATTATTGTTATATCCCGTGTGTGATTTGGAAAAATGTTGAATGAGTGAGAGTGTAATGTCTCTATTTTTAAATGTCAAGTAGAAGTAGGAAAAATTTTTAATGGTGGACGGACAAAGCTACGCTTTGGACTCCTGGACCAGATGGCGTTCTCTATTCCGTTGTACTCTTCTCCTCCTTCTCCTCCTTCTCCTCCTTCTCCTTGGCACAACGAGAGACCATCCGCCAGCCTTGTTGGGCATACAATTGTTCTTTGACTTTCAGGTCCTCGTAGATAGCCCATACGTCATAATTGAACTTCTTCGCATAGGCTTCTCGATAACGGTGAATTCGTTCTACAATGGGGTCTTTCCACATAATGAGTCCTCCGGTAACAACTCATAAGGGGTACAGAGGATAGGTAGTTCATATCCTCGTTGCTGACTCAGTTGACGTAACTTGGACTGAATTTGGGCATTGGCAATATAGTAATAGTCCTTCTCAAAAAGATACGCTTTCTGACGCAAACTATGGATAATTATTGTAATGATAAACAGACATGACAAAAAAATTTCATAGGATATTGACAACCCCATTTCCAGTGTTTACACTTGTTGCCGACATTCATTTTAATCCCTATAAAATAAACCAAAATAGCATATAAATCAGCCTATGAATGAGATTTCTCCTGTATGGAACAGCCTAGAAATAGCCAAACTGACCGTTGACATAATCACAACCCTACTCTTAGGCGCCATTTTTTGGCTAATAGACAACGCCGTAAGACGTGCCGAATCGGCCCGTTGGCTGAACCAAAAGCTGGTCGAAAAAAAGAGAGTTGGATAAGAAAATCCACATTGCAGCCCCCTTGTTTTCCAAAGAGTTGTTTAACAAATACGCAAAACTGATGGAACTGTGTTTTGAAACCTATGTGGGTATCGGAAAAGATGCCCGGTTGCGGACCAAAACTGAGAGACGGGTGGCAGGGGCGCCGGGGGGATGGCAGGAAGAGTATAACGAACGGTTTTCTGCTATAGAAAATTGTCCTCCTAGAGAGGATATTAAGGCCGCCTATGAGGAATTGATGGCCTGTTTTGCTGAGGAATTGGGATTGGGGAAATCAGTTCATACGAAAGGTAAATAATTGATGTGACTTCTCAAATCAAAGAGGGGTGAAGATAAATATGTCAGACTTGTGTGAATATTGTGGCCAACCGAAAAATGATGGTTGTTGTCAAGAACAGTGTCCAGCCTGTAAAAGTGGTTTTGCCTGTTATATGGAAAAGTGCCCTCACTGTCAGAAATCTGTTGGCTTGCCTAATGTGCGTAGGGCGAGTCGACAGGAAGAAATGGAGGCGTTGGAAAAACGCTATGAAGAGGCTAAGAAAAACGCAGGTGAGAAAGGATTGCTTGATAACTTGAATCTTTTGGAACAGGCTGTGACAGGAAAAGGTCGAGTTGCGATCAATTTGTCTTTAGACATACTTTGTAAATTGATATTAGAAGGTTCATTTTACGAAAACTACCATGATGGACGAAAGGTGGGTCGAAAAGCGAGGGATGACCGTAGAGTAAAAGTAGAGAAACTTTTATTTGGCGAGTGTGGAGAACGCATTTATTATGGGGCACTGTCTGTAGGTGCAACAGGGCTAATTGCTTATGGAGATAACTATCAATGTAACATTTTTCTAAAGACAGATAAATTGAAGATGACAGCGAGTTTGTTAGAAGAGAACAGTTATTTTTTCTTTGAAAATAAGAAGGATGGCTATAGCTATAGTTCCGTGGTAGGATTTTTTGCCCCTTGGGAACAACGGCGTAAGTTGGTGGTGTCTAAATTGTTTGAACGTAATCTTATGACGGCTTCACCGATGATAGATTTTCAACCATCCTTGTTAAAAGCGACTATAAAAAAAGAGAATGATGAATTTGTCGAGGTTTTTTTATTTGGACGTTTCAACGCGGATAATATAGAATTCGTTAGCGGGACTTCCAAGGCCACTCGCGTCATCGATTCGCCAGAGGATAAGAAATTACAGGCAGAAATCGATCAACTCGATTTGGAAAAAGTAAAACAACGACTTGGAGAAGACAAATGGCTGGAGATACAACCTCAGATATGATGATTAAAGAAGCATACTTGTTGGGACAAGTAGGCAATGCGCTATTTCAAAAAGATGGCCGATATTTTGTCATCTCTATTGAAGACAAAGACCCCGTACCTTGTCATGGCCGGGAAATTAGTTTATTGTCTGACGTGACTTCAGAATATTCATTATTCACTTCTGAGAGTGGAATTACTTTGAAAGAGTTACGGAAAAGACTGAGAAACTTGTATTATGCCTATAAAGCCCTCTCTTTTTCTCTAAATGGGCTAGACCCAGCTATGGAAAAAAGCCGGGGTGCCGTTATCCAAACTGCCAATAAACTTTGTCAAAGAGATGATAAAATTTATCAATTTGTTCGCAACCGCCTATTGGGCTATCCCTTCCCTCTGCACAATGAAAACGAAGCTAACAAAGCCATAGAATCTGCAAATAGCGAAGCGGTAAAGGTGAAGGCAGACCGCGTTGGAGGAATTTATGAGGAACTGAGTGAGAATTGGAAGAGGTTACAAACTTTTCATGAAATTTGGCAAGCGGTTGTTCCTAAGTTCTTTGTAGACGAAACGGAACGGGCCCGCGCACT
Source organism: Thiotrichaceae bacterium (assembly GCA_011391085.1). GTDB lineage: Bacteria > Pseudomonadota > Gammaproteobacteria > Beggiatoales > Beggiatoaceae > JAABRD01. The sequence continues at coordinate 7,892 of JAABRD010000070.1, forward strand.
ACGTTTTTTCGTGGATAAGGGGTTTGTCAGTGGATTGGTGACGACAAATTCTAGTATCGATGATCTTCAAAAGACGGTGAGTGAAAAACCAACTGAGTTTGACGGTATTTTTGAGGAACTTCCCCGCGAAATTTTGGGAAGATTGCTGACGGAGTCAGCAGAAAAACTTAAAGATGTTGCCTCCGCAAATCACAAACCACAGGAGAGAATTGATACACTCTTTATCAATAAGCGACCAGAAGGAAATGTGGCAGAAAGTTTCATCATTGTTGAAACTGATAAGATTCAAACGCATTGGGAAGATTTTTCATACTGTAATAAGGTAGTCATTCTTTGGGATGAGAATGCACCTGATTATAGCCGCGAACTAATCTCGTTCTCTCGTAGAATTCGTATTCAATGTCATAATGATGTACCTATTTTGGTGTGGGGAGTGCCCACACATAGACAACAAGAACTGTCACCTCTAACAACGGGTCAACAAAAAATACTCATATGCGACAAGCTGGATAACTGTCGGCGTCTGTCTGGTTAACGATAGGGTAAAAATGACGATGAAAAAATTTCCACCTCTAACCCAATTCCCTTACCCAGGGTTACGCCCATTTACACGCTACGAAAGCGACATATTTTTCGGACGTGATGAACATACCAGAGAGTTATTGAAAAAGCTAAAAGAGACCCATTTCATTGTAGTCTTGGGAGAGTCTGGTCATGGCAAGTCTTCCTTGGTCAATACAGGTCTGGTAAGTAGCATACAAGCGGGTTTTTTGGATTCTGCCAAGATACGCTGGCGTGTTGCACAACTGCACCCTGGCGAAAAACCGCTGACGAATTTGGCGACCGAATTGAAAAAAGCTTTTGCACCAACGGGAGAGGAGGAATCTTCGCCTCCTTCGGAACCCAGTTTACCCGATGAAAAGTATATCATCAAACTTCGCAACCCTTCTTGGTATTTACCAGAAGGGACGTGCCTATTGTTACTGGTCGACCAATTTGAAGAAATTTTTACTCATACTTCTTCAACCCATAAAAACACCAAGACTTTGGTCACAGAGTTGTTAAGGGCTAGTCAACTTTCAAATGTCTATGTGGTGATTTCCATGCAATCCGAGTATTCAGGGAAATGTGCGCAATTTCACAGTCTAACAGAGGCAATTAACCAAGGTAGCTTTCTAGTTCCTCGGTTAACCCATGAACAGTTACGAGAAGCCATTGAATACCCAGCACGGATTTTTTTTGGAAAGGTGGAATCTTCATTGGTGGACCGATTGGTGGCCGACTTTGGTGATGACCCTGACCAGTTACCGCTGATGCAACATGCGTTAATGCGGATGTGGAATAAAGCGGTGGCTGAGAAGAACACAGAAATTAAGCTGACTTTAAATCACTATAAAGACATAGGCGAGAAAAACGCCCTTTCGAAACATGCTGAAGAACTTTATAATAAGTTGACTTCTAAGCAACAGGAGATTGCAGAAGTATTATTTCGTAATTTAACTGACCGTGATGATTATGATAACTTATGCCGCAGTCCAGTGAGACTGGATAAAGTGGCCCCCCTGGCTGAGGTGTCAGGGGAAGTAGTAGCTGAGATAGTGAAGGTATTTTGTCTCGGCACAGATGAAACAGATAAACCTAATTTTATAAAGCCCTGTGAGAATTTGTCCCCAGAAGAGACTATCTTAGAACTTAGCCATGCCAGTTTGATTCGCTATTGGCCAAGGTTGGAAAAATGGGCAGTGGAAGAGGCCGAGGATAAAGAGTTGTATCTACGGCTGGAAAAGGATGCGGTTACCTATCGTGATCGTAAGGAGAAATTGGGACAACCCAAGGGTTGGGAGAACCTTAAAGACGGTAGCAATACTTCTTCAGGGGAAGAAGGATTACTGTGGCAAGAAACTGATTTGAACAGAGCCTTAAAGTGGCAGAAAGAGAAGGGAAATGTTGCAAAGAACTGGGTGGCACGCTATTACAAAAAGCAGTCACGAGAGTTTGATGGTGGTTCCTTGTTTGAAGAAACGATGAAATTCTTGAAACTCAGTAAGGATAAATGGGAGGGGGGAACGCCAGAAGAACAAGTTCAAAAAAATTCTGTCGGAAAGATAAGTTCCGTCAAACAAGAATGGACGACCACAATGGAAAATTTTCTAAAGAGAATTATTTGGTGGTTATCTAGTGCAGTGGCCTTTATCATCAGTGTCCTCATCTTTGCCAAGTTGCCCGGAATGATGACGGGAATATTGCCAATAATCACTTGGGGAGCTTTAGTTTTTCTCAGTTATGAAGCCTTGAAACATTATGACCGCTATAAAGAGTTAAAAGGAACCACAACGAAAAGCAAAGGATTGAAAGTCAAAAAGCCAAAATAAGGCTGGGAGAAATGCTGATGACTACCAAGAATAACCTTTTCAACACGCAACGGTACACTCAATAAATAATGGATTGGCATATTATCACAAGTAGCAAAGGTGGCGCGGGTAAAACGCTAATTTCCCTGATGTTAACCGCCTATCATGCAGTCACTGACCATGTTCTCATTCTGGACTTAAATGGCATGAATGCGGATTTGTCACGCCTGCTGGCCCCCGATAATAGACAGAAACGGTCTCCAGATGACTATCTGTTTGTCAATTTGGGTGAAGACTTAGGTTATTTTCATTTCGAACGGGTACCTTTCACACCAGACATAAGATTAAATTATATCAATGGTTGGCCTGATGATGCCTTTAAAACTTTTAACCCGGCGACCTTTGGCAAGCTGTTGTTAGCGATTCAGAAAACCTTTAGGCCGGAAAGAATGCAAGAACGATTTGGGTTCACCATAGATACAGTCATCATTGACACTAATTATCACTTTTGCAATATTTTTTCTGCCAAGGAAGAGGACTATAAGAAATCACCCCAGAAAGAGTTTTTTGACAAGGAAAATATGTTTATTTGGTTTATCTGGGTTTATCGTCAATTGGCCGGGTTAATTGTCACGGATAACGAGAACTCAACTAACCTTCATAATACGGCGTTTGATTCTGTATCAATGGTGGCAAAGACTCTTGAAGGTAAACTAAAAAACCCTCTGGGCAATCCCTTTATACATCTGTTTAGTTCGGTTTTTATAGGACAGTTACTGGCCTCTAAACCGCCTGGTTTAGTAGAAACATGGACTAAATGGCTCCAATTCACGGATGGTAATATTATAAAAATCAAGCAACTGGAAAAATTAGCCCAGTTAGCCGATGATGGCAAAATAACTCAGGCCAGTGGTTTTAGCAAATTTGTCAGTGACCTGAAAAAGGCCAGAGAAAGGGTATCTCAAGAAGAAGACATCAACAAATATTTCTTTAACCTGTTAGAAGCCTATAGTTCAAGAGACCAGTGTCCACGAAATGTCTTACCGCTACATTTATATCAGAAGGACTTACTTGGTTATACCGAGAATGATTATGAGGGCGTGTTGTTGGACCAAATTTATGACTTAGACATTTACCTGAAGAGTTTTCAAAAAACCTATGGCGCCTTACTGGAGACTAAAAAATAAAGGTCGGTTTTACAAACCATGAAAATCATCCTCTACCATTCCAACTCGACTATTCTTTCCACTGCCACCTACGCCCGTTTAGACAACGTGAGAAGGTTGGTAGGCTTTTGCTATTTGTTATCCAACCGTCCAGAAAACCGTGCTGAAACGCAACAAAGATTAGAAGGACTGTTGGAAAGTTTTGCAGAAAAACAAGCAATACTCTTAGTTCCAGAAAACCTCAAAGAATTTTTCCTGGATTGGTTGCAACGAAACAACAAAATCAACTCCTTGAAAATCAAAGACTATGAAGAGAAAGAGTTAGAGGGCGAAGCAAACACCCAAGCGGTGAAGAATGAAATTCTAGCTTATGTAGAGGCCGACGATAAAATGGCAGTTCAAATAGAATTTACCGAAAGTTTGTCTTTAGCAACCACGAGTAGCAAGCAACCGGCCTGGGTCAATTTATTGATCAGTCGTTTATTATCTCCCTGTGGTGAAGAAATTGAACTTAAAGAAGGTATCACGGTGGGCGACAACTATCGTCTAGCCACTCTCTTAGAGGAAGAGGAGGGTGAGGGGGACCTGGGAATCAGTTGGAAAGCCACTGATTTGGAACGATTTGCCGCCGGGGAACGGAATTGCGAAGTGGTCATCAAATTTTTGCCCAAACAATTTTTCCAAACACGTCCTGATACCCTCAAAATTCTGGCGCGTGAATTTGAACAATATAAGAGAATCGACCACCCGCATATTGCTAAAACTCTCGAAATCAACTGCGTGGGCAGTCAAATTTACCTAGTGATGGGATTTCTCCCTGGCATTCCATTAAGTGCTTTTATCAAACAGCATCCCAATGGCATTTCTTTACCAGAAGCCGAAGGAATGATTCAAGGAATCAGCGAAGCCGTGACTCATCTTCATCATAAAGGAGTGAAGCGGTTAGATTTGAAACCTGTCAATATTTTTTATGACTCTTTGCAACAAAGTATCAAACTGGTTGACTTTGGATTGAATCGCACTATCAAACGAGTTGAAGGTGCCCCCGAAGCGGTTCGAAAAGACCCTTATGCCTGTTTGGAAACGTTAGGAGAGGAGGAACCGGCGGATAACGATGATGTTTATGCGTTGGCTTGTATTGTTTATGAATTGTTGTCAGGGCAACACCCGTTTGAGAGAAAGACCGTAGAGGAGGCTATACAGGAGGGATTCTCTCTAAAAACGCTTAACCAGTTGGAATTTTATAAGAGTCAAGCTATTTCAGATGGTTTGGCGTTTAAACGAAATGATAGGATTAAAACGGTTGATGAATTTTTGGTACGCTTTTTCTCGTCCCAAATGGAGATGGATTGTCCGGCTAATTTAAGACAACTGTACACCATTGTCACTGAACTGCTGGCACCTTTGCCCATTCCTTTGCGGATGGCTTTAATAGGAGTGCCTATTCTATTGTGGATAGTGATGGGGCAAACACAAAGGTCATCCGAAAAATTTGCCAACGAAGCAAATGAGGCATGGAATAAGGGTTTGTATGAGGAGGCGGGGGAAAAGGCGGGAAAGAGTTTCTTGGCTAAAGACATTGTGGTGGCTGCCAAGGAGTTGAAAGAGGCAAAAGCATTGGATGATGCAAATAAAAATAATCAGACTCAAGCGCCGGCACCACTACCAGCACCACCTGAATATTTGAATCCAGCAAGGGAGGCACTTCATAAAACGGATTGGACTATAGTTGATGTAAGAGTGGCGGTGGAATTGTTGAAACAGGAGTTGAATAGAAATAGAGACAATTCCGATGCCAAGACACTGTTAAGCGAGGCTATAGGCAAGGTTTTGAGTATTAGAGATTTACGAACAAAAAGAGATACTTTACAAATACCAATACTCCCTGGCGAAACAACATTGATGGATTATGCAACTCATGTGCAATGTCAACAGATTACCAGTAGAGGTATCGTTCTTTCTCCACCTCAAAGATGTGGAGGAAGTGAGTGAGATTTGGATAACAGAAACTAAGTAACCGCAACTAGGAAGTAACCGCCAAGGTTTCCTAAACCTTCGAGGTTTAGGAAACCCAAGTAAATACCAAGGATTCCTTGCTTCTGTGTGATTTAGTCAGATTTTAAAAAGTCGCCTAACCAATAAACATGGAAAACGGGATGGTTAGCAAAGATATTCACTAACTTTTTATCAGCCGTCACACAAGGAATCGCTAATCGTTCAGACAATGCGACATAACAACCATCATACACCGTTGTTCCGTAAGTTAGACTTATATCCAGTGCCGCAGATAGCAATTCTGTAGTGGGTACACGTCGCAAAGTTAACTGCGACAAATTGACTAAATCTTCTCGGGCCTTGTCAGGCGGATAACCAACGCGGCGAACATATTTCCATAACACATTGGCACATTCCAGTAGAAATAAATCAGGAACATACAACTGTGCAGGAGGATAGACAGTCAGATAAGCAAACAGGGTATCAGCTTCATTGGACAATTCTTCCTCCACACATAGCTTGATACCTACGCTGGCATCTACCACCGCCATCAATGGTGAATAGTTCATCGCCGCACCTCCTGCAATAATTCCAGGCTATCTGGTGTCCCAGGTGGCGGTACAAAACGGTCTCGTTTCATAGCCGTCAGGAGTTGTTGCTGTCGGGTGGCAGTGGAATCGACTTGCACCGCTTGCTTAAGTAGCATCATGGTGAATTCTTCCAAAGAGTATTGGTGTGACTGTGCCAGTGAGAGTAAATGTTGATAGAAGTCTTCTGGAACGCCAGTCATGGTTAAACTAGGCATATTGTTTCCTCCGAGTGATTGCCAATAGGTTGGTACGATATAGTAATATTCTCCTAGACCTGTATAATTCCTGCTGGGGCGCAATAAGAATTATTGCGCCTTTTTGGGTGAAGAATAGCAACCTTTTTGGTCATTGTTAAAAGACAATAACAGCCGTTTATGAATCCAACCCACTTTATTGGGGTCGGTAGAGGACCTAACATAACACCAATCGCTGGTATAAGTCCAGTCACAGTACGTCTTGTTTTGTTTAGCTTTTTGGCAATATTCCTCTTTGGGAATGACCATGACTGTTTCTGATTTTTTCAAGACATATAGGATGCTGTTTTCACCTTCATAGGTGGCATCCCGTCCTTGTTTCGCAGGCTTCTCCCGGAGACCGGCGAAGGGAGTTTGTACCGTCAGAAGAGAGGAAGGAGAAAAGGCTTCTTTGGGCAGAAGTTTATCAAGCAGTTCTCCAGTTAACCTGGTTACTTCCTGTGAAGTATTAGGAGTTTTGTCGGTAACTTCTACCTGCCATGTAGTATAGGAGGAATCTGGTTGTAACACGGGCAAAGAAACATTTAACCACGGTTCTGCTTGTGGCGTTATTTTGAGTACCGTAAGCATTAATGACACATAAGGCACCTGGTGTTCTTTGGTAATCCGACTGATTTCCGAACTGCAACCGATGCCAAAAAGGATACTGACTGATTTTTCCGTTAGCAGTTGTTTGGTCTGGTTACTCGCGTCGTTGCAATCATTGGGAGAATAGGTACTACGTTCTATCGGAATGGTCAAACTGACTTGGTTTTTCACCTGTGAAACAGCCGCTTGTAACCCACGAAACACAATGTCACTGTCAACATAGTTAACTGCGGTGGGGAATACGGTACCAAATTTCACATCTGCCCAAACGGAGGATGGGTTGAGGATGAGTAGCCCAAACCATAAGCTGACGAAACTTATATTGATATTCATGGTGTTATTACCAGTTATTTGAAAGAAAGAATGACAACGGTTGTCGAGGTTTCCTAAACCTCGAAGGTTTTAGGAAACCTGCCTCACTTGACACACCGTTTGATAAAGGTTATCCCATACGTTCAGAAATGTCAATCCCTAAGCATTGGGAAAATGTAAACTCTAATGTTACACACTCCAAAAATCTAAAGTTCAATAGGAAATAAATTCATGGATTTCAAAACTATTTTTTTAGAACACGCCTGGGTTTGGGTCTGGGTGGTAGGATATTGGTTATACATTTGGTGGAGTGTCAAAGATATTCATTCCACCAAAACCGCCCGTGATTTTTTCATTGCCAATCGTTCCCTCCCAACTATCACTTTTGTGTTTGCGGCCACCGCAACCTATTATTCGGGATGGACTTTTATGAGTCAACCCAGTTTAATCTATCGTGATGGCTTCCAAGCCGCGTATGCTTCTTTCTATGTCATTTTTATCCCCTTTGCCGGGATGCTATTTTGGAAACGTCAGTGGCTCCTCAGCAAACGTTATGGCTTTATCACGCCAGGCGAAATGTTTGGTGAATATTTCAAGTCTTCACACGCCTTAAAATCTGGTGCAGAACCCGGAATAGACGAGTTACGCTGGTTAGTGCTTCTAGTCGCCCTTTTTGTTTCCGTCCTCTACATAAGCATTCAATTCCTCGCCTCGGGCTTTTTGTTTAATGTACTCACTGGCTTGCCAACCGAAGTTGGCATGATTTTACTGTCCTTCGTGGTACTTGCGTATGTATTGTGGGGTGGACTACGTGCGGTGGCTTACGTGGACACCATGCAAGCGGTATTGCTAAGTGCAGGTATCTTTGTCATTGGCTATTTGGTATTGGACTTAGTGGGAGGATTCGAAGGGTTGAAAAAGGGTATAATCACTTTGTCTGAGTTTGATCCAAATCGTGCAGGCGCCAATGATTACAGTCACTTCTTGGTCATTCCGTCCCTTTATGAACCAGTCAAGAATGCTGATGATCTAATTAATCAAGGAGGTTATTGGACCGCCACCTTTATTCTCACCTATGGATTGGCTTCGCTGGGTAATCAAGCCTCCCCATCCTCTTCCATGTGGGCCTTCTCTAACCAAAGTCCAAAACCTTTTGTTTGGCATCAAGTGGTCTTTTCGGCCTTGATTATTGGTTTCCTCCTGTTTGTATTCACTGCTATACAAGGCATGGGGGCCCATCTACTTGGGGCTAATCAAGCGTTGTTAGAGACACATCCAGAATTTGGCCAAGGTTTGCCCCAAGTACCTACCTCTCCTTCTGCACAACGAGAACAATTATTGCCGCGACTTATTCTTCTGATACTAGCTAACAATTCTTGGTTAATCGGTTTTTTTGCAGTCTGTGCCCTAGCTGCTATGCAATCGACTGCGGCACCTTATATGGCTACGTTTGGAAGCATGTTCAGCCGTGACATCATTAAGCGTCATCAACCAAATCTTAACGAAGCAGAACAAATTCAATGGGGCCGCCTGGGTGCCTTGCTAATTGCCGTCTTAGCAATTGGTGTGGCTTTGTTGGCCAAAGATGCGATAGCGTTAGTGGGTGGACTTGCGGTAGCTTTTGGTCTTCAATTATGGCCGGCCCTGGTCGGCATTTGCTGGTGGTCATTTCTCACCAGGCAAGGCATCATTTGGGGATTGCTGATAGGTCTGCTGACCGTGATAGTGACCGAGAATCCTTTTAAAATATTTGGTGTGAACTGGATTCATTGGCCGTTGACCATTCATTCAGCAGGCTGGGGGATTGTCTGCAACTTTTTGGTAGCCATTATCGTTTCCTGTATGACGCAAAATAGCGAAGAAAGAAGACATCGGGAAAGTTTTCACCGCTTCTTGAAACAACATGCAGGCTTGTCTGAAGACAAAAGAGGAGTCAAAGTGTTCATTGCCTGGTCATGGGTGTTCATCTGGTTTTTCTTTGCAGTGGGACCAGGGGCACTGATTGGCAACAACTTTTTTGGCGACCCCAATGATTTTAGTACCTGGTGGTTTTTAAAGATGCCTTCTATTTGGGTATGGCAACTGCTTTGGTGGATGGTGGGGGTGGCCATGATGTGGTTTCTCGCTTACCACATGGAATTGTCCACTGAACCCAAACAACAAGTCATCCCCTTACGGGCCGACTATAGTGAAACGTCTAAAGGAAACTAGGAGATAAGGTATCTTGTCATGTTACTCACTCTCAAGGAAACCGCTAAAAAAATCAAACAAGGCAAAATTTTGTTTCTTGCTGGAGAAGAAGCCTTGTTACGCCAACTGCCCAAGGGACGTTGGATAGGCGGTACGATTCCCTATTTCATGACTGAACAGGGGGGACTGTCTGCGACTGACAAAATTTTTGTCAATGAAGTGCCTCCTCTCGTTTCGGATTCCAAAATTATCAGTTATGAAGAACCTCAACTGAGACGGATTCCTATAGATGCGTGTGACAATGGCTTTTCGTTGATTATCATCCCTTATGCAAGCCGTCCTCATTTTGCTTACGCCCAAAACGCCCCTAGTTACCTCAAATCCTTAAAGCCTCTGTTGGGATGGATTGCCGGAATCCATCTCGAAAAAATGGGTCAGATGACTCCCAAAGTATTTAATGGAGAAACCGCAGAACATTTTGAACAAAAAGCCGTCGTGATGCACTTGTCTTTGCCATTGGAAAAAGTAGCCACGATTCAGGTTATCAACCTTTTTAAACCCAATCCCGATGGGGACCTTCTCACGTTTGAGAAAGAAGGTTTTGAAGTGACAGAATGCTTCATCAATGGACAACCGCAAAATTTTGCCCGTTATCTACTGGAAAAGAAGATAGATTTAAAGTTTCCTGTAGTCGCCAACTATTTTGGCACCCCAGTCAATGTCAGTTTCCAAAATATTGATAGTACAGCGAAAATCGTTAAACTCTATGCCCCAGTCTTCAAAAATATCACCTATCAACTGGCAGTTCCTCTGCAAGATTATGTAACCAAATTTAAAGAAGAACTGTCATTCCAACCGATTACCTCTCCCCCCGTGTTCACTTGTAACTGTATTTTAAATTACCTTTATTCAGAATTGGAAGGCAAAACCACTGGGGATTTTGTGGGCCCCATGACGTTTGGAGAAATTGCCTATCAGTTGGTCAATCAAACTTTGGTTTATCTTGAAATTCAGTGAGACTGGTTCTGCTGGTTGCAGGGAGTGCTGAGAAACTTAGTTTCTTTACTCCCACTCCCATCTCCCCCCCCTTCTTAATTCCCCCTAAAAAACTTCACTACCCATTTTCTTCAAAACCAGGTATACTCTTTCAATTATCTATAAACCAACCAAAAATCATAAATTCCTTGGAGGAAGCACATGACAGAAGTCGTGGCAACCAGACTATCTTAGTCGTGTTCCGTTATCAACTGTAGCAAAACCTGTCTCCTAGTACCATGACCACCTCCATCGGGATGAACAACGATAATTGAACCAAACTGGGCTTGAGTCAAAATAGTCAGATAGGACTAACGTTCCGTCATCTCCCCAACTCTTCCACTACCCATAACTTCCCTCATGAATTGGGCAAATTTTTCAGCCGTTGACTCACTCAAAAAAGAAGCTACCTGTATTTCTATGATATTGTCATTGGTTTTACGAAAGGCATCGAGGCAATAGTGAGAACGTATTTTCTTAAGATTTTCACGACTGTAATCAACCCACACGGGATACCATTGATTGATTCCGCCTGGATTATCATCTCCACAACTGTCCTTGGGAAAGCCTTCATCTTTAAATCCTGGAAAATCTTCAGTGGACACAGTTGAATCATTTGTCTGTGGTTCTGGATTTGCACCACAACCGTGGCCGTTTTCATTAATGGTCTGTTGTGATGAGTTCATTCGTTGCCTCAATGCTTTCCTGCACTCTCTTTGTTTTTCCTCAGCAGAGGTCAGTTTTCGTTTCAACTTCTCAATCTCCTCCATGGTTGAACTCACCTTGTTTAGTGCATGGTCGTATTGCCATTTCATAACTAAATATTCCTGTTTAACCTGTCGATAAACCTCATTCCACCACACCGAAAATAAAAAAAAACATACCACCAATCCCACCGTGAACAAAATAAATTTGTTACGTTGCAAAAACAATTTGGCCTTGCTAAACCAGTTCTCATCGTGAATCAAGCCTTGTAACCACAACAACCACAACAACGGTTCCGACACCCGACGCGGAATCACTTTGTCAATTTTATTAGTGCCATGCGGATTACAACCTAACGCACTGACACCAAAGAACGCATACCGCTTAAAATTATGCTGGAGTTGTGCCAGTAATCCACCTCCTGACCATTCTCGCACTAGCGTTTCCATTTCGGTATTGACACTGTTAAACTCTGCCAAGTTAAAGTGTCCTTGATGTTTACTGTCGGCCTTGAAATTACTCGAAAGGTCAAGCAGACTGCCACTGTCTAGCGCATCCATCTTGGAAAAAGTGACCGCGAGAGGAATATCAATTGCCTCCGTGGCCTTTAATCCTTTGGCAGACCGTATCAACCGGGCCACACGAGTCAAAATATCCTCTGATTCAGTATTCTTCTTTGGTAGCGGCACACCCTTGGGTAATTTGTCTCTTACCGCGTCCAACTGTAACGGATCCAGCAATAAAACGATTCCTGTCGCATTGTAGATGTACTTGTTTTCGGTACGCATTAAATCTTCAGCATCCAAATCTTCCCCCGCGGTGTCAAAGAACACCAGAGTGACTAAATTGGACACTCGTTCTTGGCCCAACCAATTTTTGCCCCAAAAGGACAAAGTATAGATTAACGGCGTCCTGACGTTGACGTCAGCACGGGCTGATTTAGTTGCGTTAATCGGGATGTGCTGGTCAAAAATCGGTTTATAAAAATCGTCCCGATAACGACGAATAGTAGCATCGTTTAGCGGTTCGAGATTCCAGTTGAAGGAACCGCTGAGTTGTTTGATAATTTGGTCAATTAATACCCCAATATAATGACTTTTACCCGCTTCCTTAGCACCGATAACAGCGAAGATAAGGTCTTTATAATCACCCAAGGTGTCAGGCAGTTCGGAATGACACGTTTGACAAATACGTTTGTGGCTGATTTCATTGCAACTAGGACAAGTTACCTGCTTGGGTATTCCTCTAATCCACCCTTCGGAAACCGTTTCTGGCGATTTGGGTTGAATGACTTTGTTCAACAGTTGAGGAGAAGATAATTCCAAAAATTTGGAATGCTTCTCATCTGGTTCCTGCGCACAACGCCCAGGAGAATTAATGCAACGAAACTTTACCTCGTAAAGATTATTACGAGTAAAGCAGAAAGGACAAATAAATTTCATAGGTTATGATACCTTCTAAAGTTGGTAGTGATGAAATGTGGGTGATATGTTTACCCTCACCCCCCGCCCCTCTCCCTCTGGGAGAGGGGCGGGGGGTGAGGGCAAACCTAAAGTTAGTTTATATTTAACCCAATCTTAGTCTTTCCCGCGCAGGTGTTAGCAAGCGATACCTGATATTTTGCGCATCATCTGTAAAAAATAACCGCCCATACCCGTTCGGTTGCCACTCCGTTTCTGGAATCCGTAAGACGGTCCCTTGTCGGTTGACTAAAGTATTTGGGGAGATTTTGAGAACCACGGTGCCATCATTACGGCGTAATGGTAAGTTGCCGACTTTTTTTACTAAGACCATTTCAGGTAAAAAGAGGTCGTCTCCCGGCGTTTTCAACAATAATTCCACCGCTTGAAGCTTGCCGAAAATAGTTTTCCTGAGGCGCACTTCATAAGAAATCTCTTGTGGTTCTCTATGAGATAGAAAGTAGGATTCCCCCGCCGAGTAAATCTTCTTGCCAGTTTCCCCGGCGACTACAAACAGTTTAAAATAGTAATCGGTTTTTTCCAATTTTCCGAGAATAAAGGCTTTCCTTCTCTCGTATTCCGGTTGCGTCACTGTTTTACGAACGGCATTCCCATCTTCTGGACCATCGGGGTACTGGTCCTGACGCCAACTCACCAGAATTTGAGATGCCCCTGGTGGCCAATTCCACTCTAAATACAATTTATCTTGGTCTATTTGATGACGTAATTGACTCACCTCACTCATAGAGGTCGCTACCTTGCAGGTCCCCACCACGGCGACTTCTCCCTCCACCGTAACCGGGGTGATAAACACTCGTCCCTGAAAATTGATTTTCCACTGGGTACTCCCCGCCCGTTGTGTCGTAAGAGGTTGCCCCAATTGAGACAAATTAGCCGTAGCCAGATTCTCACCATGGCTAAAACTGGGTGTCGTTTCCGAATAAAACAGTTGCACACTACCCCGTTTCGGGGGTGTCCAACTAAGGTGCAAAATGTCCCCTTGTTTATTAATCATCAAATCTGTGATAGGTTGAGGGGGTTCGACGGGCATGACTCGTTGTGTAACACCTTTAGAAACCAATGTGTCACCTTGCCTATTTTGAAACATGGTTAAGACGAGATAACCGTAACTCATACCATTACTTAAACCCGTATCCATCACCCCATCCCGTCTGACTCCCGTTACTCGTTGTCCATCACCTGGTTTAGTAGGAAGAGTATTGGGTTTACGCCACACTTCCACACCCTGGGCTTTATCTGGTAGTTTCCAATGCAGATTAATACACTTATCTCCCGGCACCCATGTCAGTGCCTCCACCTCGGCCAGACGCATAACGGGTCCTGCCAATGCTGCCTGCAATGACAATGCTTCGCCACGCACTGCATAGACGGCATAACAATACTCTTGTCCTGCGATAGTCTTCGTGTCCTCTAAACTCAGTTGCGAAGTTTCACCAAGGACGATACCATCACTGCTATTCAGTGGCTTCGAGTCCTCTTTACGAATGACTCGATACCAAATATTTCCCTTTGAGGAACTCACTGACCAATTGAGGAAAATTCCTTGATAGACTGGCATTGCCTTGAGTTGATAAGCCGGTTCAGGAGGCAATTTGGTCATTTCCTCTATAGCCGCTTGACAATCTTTAGCTTCCGCTAATGCTTGCGTATAAGCCTCAATACGGGCATCTGCTTTGGTGACCGTGTTAGCTTGTTGTAACCATTTTTCTGCGGCAGCAATACGTTGTTCAATGCGAGAAGCTAAGGATAACTCAGGATGCTTGGCATCCAGTTGCTTCAGTTTAGAAACAAGTTGTCGGGCTTGGTAAAACTTACCTTGATTGATAACTTCCTGCAAAGTCTGAACCACTTGTTGAATTTCCTGTTTCTTAGTTTGGACCGTCGCCAAAAGTGGTTTAATATCAGCCTGATTGGGATAAAAAACGTCAACCTGTTGTAACAGACTTTCAGCCACCGCTAAATTATTTTCAGCCAGCGCGAGTTTCGCACGTCGTAAGCAATCTAAGCCATTGGGCATATCACCAATATTGAACCCACAATGGTTACAAACCTTGGCAATAGAAGGGTGCCGTTGTTTGCAGGAAGGACATTCTACTTGCAGAGGATAGCCACATTTTTCACAATGACGGGCTTCTCTAGTATTCAGAAGTCCACACACCCCGCATTGCGGTAAATTTTCCACCACGGACTTGGCAGGTACTTCAATATACCATTTATTTTGTTTGCAAAAGTTAATGATATATTCCTTTGCTTCCTCCTTTGACAAACCGGCCGTGATAGCTTCTTTTAACAAGTGTTCGTAGGTCGGTGTAGAAATACTGCCACCAGTGCCCGCCAGTCGAATTCTTTTATCTAATTCCTCTAAACCAACTTGTGCTAAAGTGACATCATATCGGTCACGAGTATCTTGGTCTTTAAAAACCGTAAGACAAAATCCGATTAACTCGCCACTGGCTGTTATGACTGCATCTTTTTGGGCAATCTTACGAATTTCCACGTCTTGGTCCTTGGCACGGGACATTAACGTCTTCAAACTAGAAGTGGGAGACAGTCCTAAAAATTCGTACAGCGATGACTTGCCGACAATTTGTAAAGCCTCGGTAATTTTTTTGGCGGTGGTTTTCTCTAAAGGTTGAACTTTGTTAGTGGTACTTTCTGTTTTTTCCTCCTTACGAATTTTCACTTTGATGCGGCCTCGAATCTCCGCTTCAGGCAGCATCGTAAAATCTTTCACCAGTTTGGTAACTTCCTCTTCCAAAACATATCCTTTGGCAGCAAGCATGGCAATATAGTTATCTAACTTTTTGAATTTTTCACTGGCTATTTTTTGTGCCTCTTGTGCCTCCTTTTGACGTGCGGTAGCGTCGTTCAACATGACCTGTTTTATATCGCCTAACCATCCCAAATATTGCTGGGCTTTGCGTCCCTTGGTAGGGTGATTACGTAGGCGAGACCATTCTGCTTGTTTGGCTTTGATGGCCGTTTCAATTTTGTTAGGGTCAGTTTCAGGAGGATTAATGGAAAGTTCCAAAATGAGGTAATAGTTGTCTCGGTTCATAGTATAAAATTGGTAATATTGCAAAGATAGTGCGATGATGCTGTTCCTTAACAGCGAGTACAACGAATTTGGAAATAAACGAATAGGTAAGAGAGAGTCAATTCGTTTATTTCTAAATTCGTTGTACTCCATCAAGGGGAACCATATCAGGAATCTATTCCAAAAAGTTATCACCACCGGACTAGAGGCTTCAGCCGGTGGGGGTGGGTGCGCGACCGAAAGAAGGGGGCAGCCCTCCACCGGCTAAAGCCTCTAGTCCAGCGGTACCTTTTGGGAGAGGTTCGTTCCTGGAAGTCGCGTGTCAACCCCCACCGGCTGAGGCCTCTAGTCCAGGTTCTTTTCATTGTTCTTTTCATTTGAAAAAACTCAACAGTCCCCCTTTTTTCCTCTTCCCATCTTCTGTTATTTGAACTCCGCCACCCGATTCCGTAAGCACCTGGGCAATTTTAGAAAATGAACTGACCAAGGTGGTCAAGTCCGTAAATAGGGCGTTCTCATCCGAAGTGGCCACGGCTTGCAAAAATGCCCTATCTGCACTACCAAAACCAATGGCAATAATTTCGATACCCTCGGCATGACATTGCTTGGCACACCGAATAGCCTCTTCTTGATGAGACCAAACGCCGTCGGTTAAGACAATTAAGAAGCGTGGGTCTTCTAATCCTTTCAATAATCGTAACGCTTCTGAAAAAGGTTCGGCACGATTTCCCCAACTGACCGTCCCTGCGGCCATGATAGCAGTCCATTCCTCTATACCAGTATTCAATTGTTTGGCATTTTGACTCAAAGATTGAGTCACCCGGACACTATCAGCAAAGACTAGCAAACTGACCGAAGTATGAGATAAATCCATTTCCGTGATAAAACGTTTCGCCGCTGCTTGCGCTTGTCGTAACGGTTCACCACTCATACTGCCAGACAAGTCAATGGCGATTAAGACTGACAAATGAAGATGCACCACTTGTTCTTTCTCCGGTGGACGCGATAGCCAGGACCTATCTGCGGGGACCGGTGCCACTTGCATCCGTAGCGTCTGCAAGGTCGAACGTTCCAGCGCCGAGACCGTCACTACCCCATTTCTATCATATTCATACTTGATGTCAAGAATTGCGGGCTGATTGGGAACATGCGAAATGCCAGAGAACGTATATTTACCCAAGATAACCGTTTGCAGTGGGTATTCACTTTCCCCTTGCAACATATACACTTCCAACTGATTAGGTTTAGAACGAGTGGTACGTAATTGATAAGGTCTCGTTTCGGCACAAGGAATCGGTTTGTTTTTGGGAATAATGATACTGTTGATATACTTAGAACGGTCTTGATTCTCCGCCACCATGCCCAAACTGTGACTCATCACATCTTGAATCGTCTTTTTTCCAGCTAAACTAAATTTACTGGTCTCACCAGCATCCATACTGGCTTGAATGGCTGCCCCTAACGCGACCGCTTCATCCACATTGACGCCCGTCATCGGTTTCTTCCCGGACATTTGTTCCACATACCGACTTACCATGGGTAGCCGGGTGGAACCTCCCACCAATAACACTCCCTCTAATTTTTTCCACTGCAAGCCCGCCTCTGTTAGCACTTGTTCAGTTAAGGCTTGGGTACGTTCCATTAAATCTTGCGTTAACTCCTCAAATTGACGACGAGACAGTTCATACGTGGCTTTCTCACCCTCATGACTAATGGTAAGCGTCGTTTTATCTTTTACCGACAATTGTTTTTTGGCGTTCTCACAACGCACTATAGCAATTCTCACTTGAATAAGTATCACTAAAGACAATGTCTAAACCAGGCCAGAGAGTCCTCTTTAGTAATCTGTGCCAAAGCTTCTTGAAGTGAT
>JAABRD010000071.1 GCA_011391085.1 Thiotrichaceae bacterium
TGTGGGTGATATGCCTCCCCTCTCCCCCTGGGAGAGGGGTCGGGGGTGAGGGCAAAGGGGTCGGGGGTGAGGGCAATTTTCATCACGACCCGTTAATCAACAGTCCCAACGGCAAATTATCTGTGGCTGGAACTCCCTCCGCCTACCAGTTGCAACTAGATACTCATCTACACGGCGTCAACATTCCCAACGGTCATTGGCAAGCCGTTGGACAAGGCGATGGCCAAAGTCTCCTCCTCAAAAAATTCCAAGGGGACGTGTTACAAGGACAGTTGAACCTAACCGGGCGAGTGAATTGGAAACCAGCGGTCACTTGGGAATTGGCATTGCAAGGGAACGGTTTGAATCCTGGCAATCAATGGCAAGAATGGCCTGGGCAATTGGCATTGGATATTCAAACTCAAGGACAACTGATTCAAGGCAGGTTAGAAACGCAACTGGAAGTGAAAAAATTGCAAGGCAAGTTACGCAATTACCCGTTGCAATTACAAACTCTAGTGGGGGTGAAGGGGAGTCAATACGATCTCAAAAAATTGCAGTTTCAAATAGGTCAATCTCGTCTTACGGCGACTGGTCAATTGGGGTCACAGTCGCAATTACAATGGGAAATCAAGGTTCCCGACCTCGCTACCCTCTGGCCTGACACTAAGGGGTCTCTCGCCGGGCAGGGGGAGTTAAGTGGCCCACTTAACTTACCTAATGTCACCGTCCACCTCAATGGAAAATCGTTGGAGTTTTTAGATAAGCAAGTGAAATCGTTGCAAGCCGATGTCGCAGTGAATTGGAAAACTGGGCAATCTTCCCAATTGAATATTTTGGCGACAGGAATTAAACAAGGTGACACTCTTGTGGAACGAGTTCACTTGCAAGGACAAGGGGACGTGACGAAACACTCGCTTCAGATGGACGTGCTTCACTCTCCCAAAAATCAGATGTTTCTAAAATTGGAAGGCAATTTGAAATCACCGCAGTGGCAAGGCACACTGCAATATTTGACAGTCACGGTGGCTAAACTCGACTCTGCTTGGCGATTACAGGCGCCAGTCACTCTCACAGCGTCTTCCACCGAAGCTAAACTCTCCCCGCTGTGCTTAAAAAATACGCAAAGTGCCAGATGGTGTACCCAATTGCATTGGCAACCCAATGACACTAGCACGGTGCAAACGACGGTGGAAAATTTTTCCTTAAACCTCCTCCATGCCTTTTTGCCTCCAGATTCCCAGTTAGATTCGACGGGCTTAATAAAAGGGACGGTGACAGCGAATTTACGTCCTGACGGCGTTCTCACTACCGATACCAATTTGTCTCTTTCTCCTGGTATTTTGAAGACTGTGGTAGGTGAGGAATGGCGTGAATTTCCTCATCAAGGTGGAAACGTTGTCGCCCAAATTAATCAAAGTGGGTTGACTGCCAGTATCAACTTGAAATTTTTAAAGAACAGCAGTATCATAGGCAATGTGCGGATTCCTCAACTGACTCGGCTGCCGCTTGACACTGGCCACAATGTGCAAGGACAATTGCAAATGACCTTTGATGATTTCAGTCTGTTACCTTCTGTCATCCCACCAGTTGAAAAAACGCAAGGTAAAATCAATCTAGCGGTGATGTTAGATGGAACCCTAGCGGCGCCGACGGTGCGTGGCCAATTACGGGTTCAAGACGTGGCGGTGGATTTACCAGACGCGGGCTTGCAACTCAAAAACGGGAGTGTCACGATTCAAGACCATGGACGTGATACCTTTCAAATTCAAGCAAAAGTCAATTCTGGAGGAGGTCAACTGATTCTGCAAGGAGAAGCGAAATTGCTGTCATTCACTCAATGGTTAGTTCATTTGACCCTGTCTGGCAAGGATGTGGAAGTGGTCAATCTTCCCGTGGTGTTGGCACAAGTCTCGCCGCAATTAGAGATTCATTTGTCTCCCGCCGGCATTTTAGTGACCGGTCAAGTCACACTTCCCACGGTGATCATTACTCCTCCTGAAACCACTAGCGAAGTGATAGCGGTTTCCAAAGATGTTGTCATCGTGGGTTCTCAGTCGACTCCAGCAGAATCATCACCGTCTCAAACGCTACCCATATCCAGCGATGTGACAGTGATATTGGGAAAGAATGTGACCTTTACGGGGGCCGGTTTTAACAGCCGTATCACAGGGTCCTTACGCATCCGTAGTCAACCTGATAAAGTGCCTACCGGTCAAGGTGAGTTACTGATTGATGGTATTTATAAAGCCTATGGTCAAGCATTGAAAGTGGAGAAGGGACGAGTGATTTTTTCCAGCGGTCCTGTGGATAACCCTGGCTTAGACATTCGCGCTTTTCGGCGCATTTATCAACGTGGTTATCGCGACGCCACGAGTGGGTCAGTTAAGAGTGATGAGGAAGTGATTGCTGGGGTTCATATTCATGGGGTGGCCAAATCACCTCAAGTGACCTTGTACTCGCGGCCCGCTTTAGACCAAAGCAACACGTTGTCCTATATTGTATTAGGCAAGCCGATTGCGAAGGCATCTGGGGAGGAAGGGAAGGCATTGCTAGGGGCTGCTATTGCTTCTCAATTACCAGGGGCGGGAGGAGAATCATTGCCGCAAAAAATTGGCAAGCAAGTGGGGTTGGATGAAGCGACTATTTCTTCAGAGAAGGGAATTGCGGAAGCGACGTTAGTGATGGGCAAATATTTATCCCCAGAATTGTATATCAGTTATGGCGTCGGTTTATTTGATGCCAGTACGGTGTTACGGATTCGTTATCAGTTGACGGAACGACTGACGTTGGAAACCGAGACGGGGAAGCAAAGTGGGGTGGATTTGCGGTATAGTTTGGAAAGATGAGAGAACGAGAATTTGGAGTATAACACGAGAATTTGGAGTATAACACGAGAATTTGGAGTACGGAATTTATTCCGTTTCCAGGTGCGGAATAAATTCCGTACTCCAAATTCTGGGCGGAATAAATTCCGGATTCCAAATTCTGGGCGGAATAAATTCCGGACTCCAAATTCTGGGCGGAATAAATTCCGGACTCCGAGTTTCTCTTGACTACCTCTTCTATTAAATTTATAATGAAACCTCTTCAATATTTTCTACCATACTTTCAATGACGACGCCTTTATTACACTCTCAACTCAAAACCTGGCCACTGTTGCATCGTGGAAAAGTCCGCGATATTTATGCGATTGACCAAGAATCTATGCTGATTGTGGCCACCGATAGAATATCGGCTTTTGACGTGATCTTGCCAACGCCTATTCCCAACAAAGGGGTTATTCTGACTACGCTGTCAAATTTTTGGTTTCAGTTCACTCGCCCCCTTGTGCCTAATCATCTGACTGAGTTAAAATTAGAAAACTACTTGCCAGAGGAGGAATTGCAAACCGTCGCAGGGCGGGCGGTTCTTGTGCGCAAGTTGCAACCGTTGCCGATTGAGGCTATTGTCCGAGGTTATTTGGCAGGGACCGGGTGGAAAGATTATCAACGCACGGGCATGGTGTGTGGAATCTTTTTACCAGCGGGTTTATCTTTGGCCGAGAAGTTGCCTACGCCCATTTATACGCCGTCGAGTAAAGCGGCGGTGGGGAAACATGATGAAAATATTGACTTTGCCCAGACGGTCAATTTGATTGGGAAGGAATTGGCAGAACAGGTGAGTCAGGTGAGTCTTGACATTTATACGCACGCCCGCGATTATGCGTTAACACGAGGTATTCTCATCGCTGACACGAAATTTGAATTTGGGATAGATGCAACAGGTCAACTGTTTCTTATTGACGAAGTTCTCACCCCCGATTCTTCTCGTTTTTGGCCACTGGATCAATATCAAGTGGGTAGCAATCCTCCCAGTTTTGATAAACAGTTTGTACGTGACTATTTAGAAAGTATTGCTTGGAATAAGCAACCTCCCGCACCTGCGTTACCACCGGTGATTGTGGAAAAAACGGTGGCGAAGTATTGGGAGGCGCAGGAGAGGTTGATGAGGTAGGTGACGTCGACCAGGTGGGTTGGACTTGGTTTATGTGAAGTCCAACCCACGTTAGTTTAGATTTTCTCAGGTAACGAATTAAGCACTTGATTACATAACTTAGCCGAAATCCAAATATCTGTTCTGGCCGCAATTTCTTGAAATAACCACTTCACTTGTGAAAACGACAGCAAATGTTGTTGATAGGCTTGGGCAAGGACGCCTAATGTACCGTGTACACGTAACTTTAAGTGTCGTGCTTCGAAGCGGGCAGTTTCGTCATCTATCAACACTAACGGATTAGAAAAAGTTTGGGCCACCGCCAACAGTTCTGTTTCGCCGCGGTCAAGAATCATTGACGGCACATAGGTTGCTAACAGATGAGGAGGTACATCGATGACTGGCCAATCCCGGCTTTGCCAAAAAGCACGGATAGTTAGGGCGTCAGGGGCGCCATGCCGTACCCCTTGAGTAATGACTTCGGTATAAACAGCACGGGGAATTTGAACTTTTTGATAGAGGGTTTCCAACAAATCTAAACGATTTAGTTTCCCTAACACGATCAGGGGGCCTGCATTACTGAGAACGGTTGACATAACTCAACTCTTCCTCCACCGTTTGGGAACTAAACGGCGGTTGCATTCCCTTGGCATAGGCGCACTGTGCCAACTCAGTTTGAGACACCCCAGCTTGTTGGGCTGCGGCACCAAATGACATTTTCCCTCCCAGGTATTGTTCTAAGGCCCGTTCTATTTTATAATCTCGTAATCCGCGTTCTAAAATGTCCAGTAAAAACGTCTGACTAACGACACTCAATTCTTTAGCCAACGTCGTCGGTACATTTAACGTGATTGTTTCTGCTAACATCATTGACCTCCATGAAGAGTAACAAATTTATTATGAATAAGGCCCGCGGCACCTGCGCCAGTTGAACCTCATTAAGTGAAGTTCAGTGTATCAATTCCGCAGAAACTTAGTTTCCTAAATGGCCATCCCTTGCCAATTTAACATTTTTCTCAAACGATTTCAATATATGCCAATCCTCGACGATGATATTTCCCTTCGCCAGCGTGACCCGTTCTCTTCTAAGTCACCTAAGTATTTCGTCACGCCCGAATTAAATCAACGATTGAATCTGATTCGTCACCTGATTCAAAATAGTGAACAATTATTATTGGTTCTGGCAGAGACCGGTTGTGGTAAAACCGCGCTGTTGAATCAACTCAAAAAGATGGTGGCCAAGCATCATGAACATTGGTGGGTATATACCCTCCAAGGAAATCCCGCGTTGTCGGCAGATACGCTGATTTCGACTCTGTTGTCCAGCTTTAAGGTGCGTCAAAACGGCAAGCCTTCTCAAATCTTACAAGACAGTTTGCGTAATCACCTGACTTCGACTCGTTACAATGGTCAATTGCCCGTCTTACTGGTTGACGATGCCCATCTCCTCCCGCTGGCGACCTTAAAGTTAATTATGGAGTTGGCGATTGTTGGGGAAAGTCTAACGAAGATGCGCGTGGTCTTGTTCTGTGAACCACAGATGACTAGCATTTTGGCGACGCCCGAATTTGATATGGTGCATCATACGTTGATTCATACGTTGGATATTCCAACTTTCTCGAAGTCTCAAACTCGTGATTATATTCAATTTCGCTTGGAAGGGACTCGGTACACAACGATTCATCCGTTCAACAGTGACATGCTGAAAAAGATTTATGTGGAATCGGAAGGTTTGCCTGGTGAGATTAACTTGTATGCCCAGGAAGTGTTAAAGAAGTTCACCGAACAACGTGCTGATTTTCTCTGGCCGCATTCATTTTCTCGCACCAAACTGTTATGGGGCATCCCTATCGTTGTCATTCTCTTGAGTTTGCTGTTATTTGTCTATTGGCCATTTTCGACTTCCCCACTACCTGAGTTGCCACCTTTGCCACCGGCATCTTCTTTTCAACCTTTGTCACCGGCACCTCTCAGTCCACCGGCACCTCCTCTTGTGCCACCACCAGTCCATTCTGCTTTGGCCGAAGCCCTGCCAGTGGTACCACCGTCACCGTTGGTTTCGGCCATTTCGCCACCTCCTTCTGCGGCAGACTTGGTGCCGGCGGATTTGTTGGGTAGGAGGGATGTTAAAAATCAAGGTTGGTTGTTACGCCAAAATGCGGAGACTTACACGGTGCAGTTGTTAGGGGCATACGATTATTCGACGTTGAAAAATTTTCTCACCCAGTATTCCTTAACGGGAGGAGGAGGGTTAGCGATGTTCAAAACGTTTCATAATGGCAAAGAATGGTTTGTCTTGGTCTCTGGTGTGTATTCGAATCGTTCTCAGGCAACGGTAGCCTTGGAACAACTGCCAGAGGCGTTGCGTAAGGGTAATCCACCGTGGATACGAAAGATGGCGAATATTCAAAAGGAGATTCAGGTGGAATGAGAAAAAGACAATACTCACCCTCTGGAACGCAATAAGAATTATTGCACGTACCTTCTGGAGCGCAATAAGAATTATTGGGCAACCAAATTTCATCAAGCGCAATAATTCTTATTGCGCTCCAGAGGGAGAAATTTCATCATATAACAACCACTTTACACAACCATAACTAACCATGAACTATCGCCACCTCTATCACGCCGGCAACTTTGCCGATGTGTTTAAACATCTCTCCCTGATTCTCCTCGTTGAGTCTTTGCAACGAAAACCCAAACCCTTTTGTTACTTAGAGACTCATGCAGGTAAGGGTCTTTACGACCTTCATTCGGTGGAATCTCAAAAGACGAAGGAATTTCATTCTGGTATTACTAAACTCTGGTCGTTACGGTCAGTAACGGCGGTTCCAGAAGTGGTGACAACTTATTTGTCTCTCGTGCGTCATTGGAATTCTTCCAGGGAGTTGCGTATCTATCCTGGTTCTCCTTGCTTGGTTAAAATGTTACTGCGCGAAGCGGATCGGATGTTACTGTATGAATTACATCCGCAAGAGGTTCAAGAGTTACAACAAGTTTTTCTGAAAGATAAGCAAGTGGTGATTCACCATGAGAATGGTTATCAAGCCTTGAAAGCGTGCTTACCTCCTTTGGAACGGCGGGGTTTGGTGTTGATTGATCCATCCTTTGAAACTCCTACCGAATTTGATGATGTCCTCACAGGTTTAAAATATGCTTATCAACGTTGGCAAACGGGCATCTATGTTTTATGGTATCCCATCAAAGCGCGTTCTGAAGTCCTGCGATTTCATCGTCATCTCAGTACGTTGGGAATGGAAAAAATCTTGGTTGCAGAATTATGTTTGTATCCCGACGATATTGCTTCTCGATTGAATGGCGCAGGACTGGTTATTCTCAATCCACCGTGGCAATTTAAGGAACAGTTGGAATCATTGTTGCCTTGGTTAAGGCGTCAATTTACGGGGGGAGAAGGAGGAAAGGAGGAGGTGAGATGGTTGGTGAAGTAACGCAACTATCTCCTGAAGGTAGGGTGGATTAAGCGATAGCGTATCCACCTGTGTCGGCGGTGGTGGATACGCTTCGCTTAATCCACCCTACATGACTACATTACTATAATTACGGCACTGGCTGTTGCTGAGTAATACAATGTACACATCCTCCTCCATAGACCAAATCTAATCCTGCTACCGTCACTCGCCGACGTTCTGGAAAGATTTTTTGCAACACTTCCAACGCGGCCTGGTCGGCGGGGTCATCAAACGTGGGTATCACGATGCCACCATTGGCTAAGTAGAAGTTTAAGTAGGATAATGCCAATCGTAACCCGTGGGGGTCGTCACGGCGACTGGGTTGTTCAATCTCAATGACTTCTAACTTGCGTCCTTGGGCATCGGTGGCTTTGCGTAACCGTTGTAAATTGTCTTGCAACACGGCATAATTGCTGTCTTCAGGGTCGCGACAACTGAGGGCTAAGACGACGCCGGGGCGGACAAAACAGGCTAAATTGTCAATGTGGCCGGCGGTTTCATCGTCTTGTAATCCTTGACCTAACCAAATGACTTTAGTGATTCCTAAATACTGGTCTAACCACGCTTCTATTTGTTCTCGATTCAGGTTGGGATTGCGACTGGGATTGAGGAGGCATTCTTCGGTGGTCAATAAAGTACCTTCACCGTCCACATGAATGGCACCGCCTTCTAAAAATAATGGTGCTTCATAACAAGTGAGTTGCGAATATGCTAGAATCCGTTTGGCCAAGGTAGCGTCTCGTTGATAATCATCGAGGGTCTCGCGATTTTCACCCCACGCATTGAATTGCCATGCCACGCCTGCTAAGTCGCCACGTCCATTGATTAAGAAGGTGGGGCCGGTGTCGCGTAACCAAATATCATCAATAGGTAACGTCACCACTTCAGCAAAGTTGCTACACCATCGTCTGGCTTCTTCACTCTCCTCTGGTGAGGCAATTACTTTCACGGGTTCAAATTGGGCGATAGCACGTACCACGGCTATCCAACTGGCACGGGCCCGCGTCAAGTCAAACGGCCAACTGTCGCGCCGCGCCGGCCAGCCCATCCAACAGCAATGATGTAAACGCCACTCAGGTGGCATAAAGAGGTCTTTCATAAGAAATGAAATAACAGTAATGATAAGAGGTGGGAGATAGAGTTATAGTAATATTCATTCATTTTTGTACCCCCCCAGCCCCCCGCACGCAGGGGGGTCACTCCCCCCGTGTACGGGGGGTTAGGGGGGTACAAGAAGAAGTGAATATCACTATAAATGTTCCTGAGTTTATTCTAATTTGATTTGGAATGCAAGATAGTGATGCCGTGTGGGGGATAGGCAAGGACTGGCAGTCCTGACACCACTACCGGAATGCAACTCAAACTTGATAACAAACCTGACAGGTCTAAAAGACCTGTCAGGTTTAAACCGCTACCTTGTGCATCACTACCCAAATGGCGGTTAAAACTTCTCGTCTCGCGGTGTCCTTTTTGAGGAGATATGTTCACCACTTGGCTATCTCTTCGCACTAAACTGCGCCAAGATAAACCCAATTGCGCCAAACAGTTTATTCAAGTCACTGAGGGTCACTCTCGCTTTCTGTTTCGTGAACAGTTTAGTAACCAGTTTGCCAAATTGCCACAATTCGCCGTCGGTGACCATGCCATACACTGGCAAATTCTCGTCCTGATTCAACTTCTGGGTGGCGACTAACTCTGCCAAACATTGTCCCCAACCTTCCGTAAAATTATTTTGTTTGGCTTCCACGACGACGACGAGTGGGAAACCTAACACCGTTTTACCTAATTCGGACTTAGTGGAGAACAAATAATCTGGTGTCCCTGTGAGTTGATTGTCGTAGGTGATGGATTTATGACTCCACAACGCATATTGACTCGCAAAGGGTTTATAAACTTCCCGTAAGATAGGATAAATGACATTCTCACATCTGGACGCTTCGGAAGTAAATACATCTATGTTTTGTTCATTAAACTCAAATTCTTGAATAAACTGTTCCGAAGGTTTCAAGTCAATGTATTCAATAAAGTCTGCTTCGGTATACTTGATTTGATATTTTTCTTGCACTTCGGCAATCGATTTAAAGTCACTAAAGGCCATTTGTTCTTCTCCTAAAAATTAGGTAGTGATGAAATGTGGATGATATAGTAAAATTCTCCTAAACCGATATTATTTCAGTTGGAGTGCAATAAGAATTATTGCATTATGCACCGCGTAGCGGTGGCGCAATAATTCTTATTGCACTCCAGAGGATAAGTGCAATAAGAATTATTGCACGTTCCCTCCTTTCTAAAATCTTTCTAAAATTTTCCTGTGGTTAAGCAGAAATATTCTAATTCAAGCGCAGTTATTTCATCAAAACCTTCAAAAGGGTCTGTTACTATTACCGGTGCCGAAGGTGGAAAATGTTCTGCAATGTCGTCAATGGCGACCCAAGGATTTTCTTCCAAGCCGTGTTGGCGTAGATAGTCTAGTACTTCCTGGTAGCGATAATATTTATCAACATCATAACTTTTGGTTGGCGTTGCACCCACCACTCTTGCCGCAATATCATCAGAAAATTTAGATTTTATCGTGTTTAAGGTAAATATCTCACGCCAAGACGAAGAAATGACAATCTTGACGTTTTTATATTTGCGAACGATAGTTTCAAATCGATTAGCACATTGCGTGTCGAACTTGAGAGTTTGCAGGTCGTCGGCATCAAGATCAATCTCCTCCTCTGGTCTATCTTCTTTCACCAAGACGCCATCAATATCCAAAAAGATGTATTTATCTTGCATGACCTTCCCTTTTGGCTGGAGTAGTCCTACGAACCATCAACGGGTGGTCGGAGGCATGGTGCGTAGGACGCACCCTACGCTATTAAGGAATCCAAAACAGGTGGTGGACTCCCATGTAACCGTTTCAAAAACACCTTCATCTCCTTGGTCGCTTGAATATCTCCTCTGGCTTCGGCAACTTCAATGCCTTTCGTATAGGCTTCGATAGCCTCTGGAAGTTGCTGATTTTCCGCCAATGCTTTACCATATCCTTTCCAAGCGGCGGAATAACGCGGGTCAAATTCGACGGCTTTGGCAAAATGTTCGACGGCTTTGGAAAATTCCTTGGCATGGAGGTAAGCATTGCCTAATCCAAAGCGTATTAACACGTTGTCTGGACCTTTGGCCAACAAGGTTTCCAAGTTAGCAATGATGTGATTCATGCTTTTCAACCTCTACTGTTTTTCTAGCAAATAAGCACTTTCTGTCAATTTGGTAACGCCTCTAGCCTTTAAGGAAGGCGCCTCGGATAACGCTTCTTTGGTGGCAAAGTGTTGAATAGTAAAATGGTCTTGATACAATCTCTTAACCTCTGTTTCACCAACCGAAAAAGGTGGGCCTGTCATCTCTTGACTTGGATATTCCAAAGTTATCAACAACATCTTGGTGCCCTGTGGTAACAGGGAGATAAGATGAGTCGCATAACGTTTTCGCATCTCTTCTGGCAAGGCAATCAAAGAGGCGCGGTCATAAACACCTGTCACGGTGCTGGTGTCAGAAGGTGTCAACGCAAAAAAGTCACCACCTAAAATTTGCACGTCTTCTTGTTCCCAACAGGTGAAACTTCCTCGTTGAAATTGACGTGGTGACAATTGATTGTCTTGAAAAAAAGCGGCAACGGCAATGGGACTGAGTTCTACGCCCAAAATTGGATAGCCTTGTTCTAGTAGCCATAACATGTCGTTACTTTTCCCACATAAGGGGACCAGCACTTGTTGACCTTTTGGAAGGTGTACATGCGACCAAAATTCTTGCAAATAGACATGAATTTTCTCTTCATGGAAACCAATCTCGTTGCGTTGCCAGCGGGCGTGCCAAAATTCGGGGGACATAATGGGTTTAATGAATGATGAATAATGAATGATGAATAAAATTAGGATGGAGTGGAGGCTTTAGCCGGTGGCTATGGTACTTTCTTTCGACTACACCCTCCAGTCCAGCGTTTATTTTCCCTGTTCTTTTCTCTATTGTCCATACCATCCTATTTATATTTGAAACCATTTTTGTTAAACTCACATTCTTCGCTAATTCCAATTTGCGACGTTGTTTGAGTAAGATGGTCTGGGTTATGAGATTAAACTGAGACTATTTTACCTTGATAAAAGTCAAGAATATTTAGTTTTTGAAAATTCTATTTATAATAATGATGGAGGATGTTTATGCACAAATATTTGTTAGTTGGGCTACTTTGCCTACCTAGTTACTTGTTAGCAGAGGCGGTGAAGGATGAGGATACCATGATAGTATACCGTGCCAAAGACGATTTTGAGACGGTCAAACTCAACTTGGAAACGGCCATCACGGACCGCGGTGTCACTATCAGTAATACCTTACATATCAACGAGATGCTACGTCGCACGGGCAACGATTTGGGATTTCCTAACCCTGTCTATCTCAAGGCGGAAGCGTTGGAATTTTGCAGTGCCTTATTTGCCCACCGCATGATGCAGGCTGACCCCGCTAATATTGCGGCTTGTCCTTTGACGATTACGGTTTATGTCACCGTTACAGAACCTAAACAAGTTTATGTGGCTTTTCATAAACCCAAATTGATGAAATCTTCCGCCGCGCTTGCCAAAGAACTTGAAGAATGGTTACATGGCATTGTCCGTGAGGCTGTCACAGAGTAACTAACCGCAAGGATATTTTCAATATGCCAGATCATCCAGTACATTCCACCTCACCTAGCGAGGTGCAGAGTTTTATTCAACAATTGCAACCGTTGTTAGCAGACTTTCAGAAGCGTCAGTCCCGTCAAGAGTTTTCTGATAAACTGTTGCAAGTCGTCACTGCGGTAGTGGCAATCGTTGCCTCTTATGTGTTTTTCCTCATCTATGCGGTGACAATTGACATGCGTGAAGTCAGTCACCATTTAGAGGCACTCACTCACGAAGTGGTCACTGTTTCCAAAGAGTTGCAAAGCATAGGTGTTCAAATGACGGCGATGAACAAGGGGATGACACAATCGATGAATGCGATGAATGACTCGATGTTAGAAATGAGTCAATCAACTCAAAATATGAGTGATGCCGTAGATGGTATCAAAGTCTCGTTACAACAAATGAACACGTCCTTGTTGCGCGTCTCTTCAGATATGACAGACACTCAGAAATCTATCATGAAAATGTCAGGGGAGATAACCAATATGCAAAAGTCGGTGTTGTTCGTTTCCGAAGAAATCGCGAGTATTCATAAAGATTTTCGGCAAGTGGTGGCGGATTTAGACACCGTGGTGGTTCACTTAGACGAGATGAAAATTCATACCGGTCAAATGAGTCATGGCATCGGCATCATGTCAAAAGATGTGGGTGTGATGTCGCATGATGTGTCTCGTTCCTTTCGTGGTTTCAATCAGGTGATGCCTTGGTAAGGAAGTATTAAACTCAGGATTAAATCCGGGAAATCAGAATTAAACTCGTTGTTCAAGTTTTTCGGAGGCTTCAGCCGGGCCGGGATGATAGAGATTTCCCGGCTGAAGCCTCTAGTCCCGCCCGGCCCGGCTGAAGCCTCTAGTCCCGCCCGGCTGAAGCCTCTAGTCCCGCCCGGCCCGGCTGAAGCCTCTAGTCCCGCAGGGTTTAACTGAAGAAAAACTTGAACATCGAGTTAAATCCAAGAGTCCAAATCAAACCCAGGAGTCCAAAACTACGCTTTGGACTCCTGGGTTTGCAACTTAAACCCAGTAATCGTTTATTTGTTAACCAAAATGTCTATCAACTACATTGACACACTTCTGGATAGTATGGCCAACCGTCTCCAGCACCGCTTCCATCATCATAATTTGGAAGAGGTCGTCATGGTCGGCATCCATACTGGCGGGGTCTGGGTAGCAGAACGTCTGCATCGTTTGCTAAAATTACCCAAACCCCTCGGACAACTGAATATCGCTTTTTACCGCGACGATTTTACTCGCAGTGGTCTGCATCCGCGAGTCACACCGTCGACTCTCCCTTTTAAGGTGGAAGACCGTCACATTATTCTTGTCGATGATGTACTCTATACGGGGCGCACTATCCGGGCGGCCCTTAATGAAATCTTCGATTATGGGAGACCTGCAGGCATTACGCTGGTGGTTTTAATCGAACGCAATGGGCGCGAATTACCCTTTCAAGCCGATGTAGTAGGTTTATCTCTGCATCTGGAGAAGGACAAACATATCAAACTCTGTGGCCCTGACCCACTCTCTTTAGAAATGCGAACTGTCCATGAATAGCATACAATTAGACCGTCACGGTCGTTTGAAACACTTTTTAGGAATTGAAGGATTAAGCCGTACTTTACTTTTAGAAATTTTAGATACAGCCTCTTCCTTCCTCAGTGTGGATGCGCAAAGTGTTAAAAAAGTACCTCTGTTGCGTGGCAAAACCATTGTCAATCTCTTCTTTGAACCGAGTACGCGCACCCGTACCACCTTTGAATTGGCAGCCAAACGGTTGTCTGCCGACGTTTTGAATTTCAACATTAGCACCTCCTCCACCAGTAAAGGGGAGACGCTGATTGACATGTTGCGCAATTTGGAAGCGATGCACTGTGACATGTTTGTGGTGCGTCACGAAGCGGGAGGCGCCGCCCTGTTTATGGCCCAACATGTCGCACCTCATATCAGTATTATCAATGCTGGTGATGGCCGCCATGAACATCCAACGCAAGCCATGTTAGATATGTACACCATTCGTCACTACAAAGGTGACTTTGCGCCTCTGAAAGTGGCCATTGTGGGCGACCTGCTACATTCACGAGTAGCCCGTTCGAACATTTATGCCCTTACCACCTTGGGCGTGAATGAAGTGCGAGTGGTGGGGCCCAAAACACTGATTCCCACAGGCATTGAAGAATTGGGCATCAAAGTGTTTCATCGTCTCAAAACCGGATTGGCAGACGTGGATGTTATCATTATGTTACGTCTCCAACGAGAACGTATGGAAAATGCCCTCATTCCCAGTGCCCATGAATATTTTCAATATTATGGATTGACCGAGGAAACTTTAAAAATCGCCCATCCTGACGCGATTGTTATGCACCCAGGACCGATTAATCGAGGCGTTGAAATTGATTCTTGTGTGGCCGACGGCCCGCGTTCTGTTATCTTACCCCAAGTCACCAATGGTATCGCAGTACGAATGGCTGTGATGGCGATGACATTGGGTGTTGTCACTATTTAGTGGATAACGGATAGTGGATAGTGGATAGTGGATAGTGGATAGTGGACTAGAGGCTTTAGCTGGTGACGTGCCCCTCCCACCGGCTAAAGCCTCAATGCCATTAAGTTAAGGAAAATACCGGTGGAGTGGAGGCTTTAGCCGGCCGGCCGTAGGCTTCACCCCCCACTCAAATTGCGGGGCACCTACCGAAGGCCGGCTAAAGCCTCCACTCCACCGTACCTTAACTTAATGGCAGTGCGGCTAAAGCCTCCAGTCCGGCCTTGGTTTTTTCATTATCCACTATCCACTATCCACTAAAACCACTATCCACTATCCACTAAAACCACTATCCACTATTATAATAAATGGCTACACTTAGTATTTTAGGCGGTCGAGTCATCGACCCCGCTTCTGCTACTGATCTGATTACCGATGTGCATATCGAAGGTGACTGCATTATCGCCCTTGGCACACCACCTGCCGGTTTTGTGGCGGAGAGACAGATTGACGCCACCCATCAAATTGTTTGTCCCGGCTTGATTGACCTGAGTGTTCGCTTAAGAGAACCAGGGGCCGAACATAAGGGGACGATTCTTAGCGAAACTCGGGCGGCGGCGGCCAATGGTATCACCACTCTCTGTTGCCCACCGGACACCCACCCAGTTATTGATACCCCAGCCGTTGCAGAACTGTTACAACAACGGGCAACCAAGTCGGGCATGGCCAAAATTCTCCCCATTGCAGCCCTCACTCAGGGACTGCGCGGTGAACATTTGGCGGAAATGGGTGACTTGAAAGAAGCGGGTTGTATTGCCGTTAGCAACGTTTATCCGATCGGCAATACCAATGTGTTACGTTATGCTATGGAGTATGCGGCCAATTGTCATCTACCCATTTTTTTGCACGCCCAAGACCCGTGGTTAGGACGTAAAGGGTGTGCCCATGAAGGTGCCGTCAGCACCCGTTTAGGTCTGTCAGGGATTCCAGAAGCTGCCGAGACGATTGAAGTGGCCCGCAATCTCCTCCTGATAGAAATGACTGGAGTGACGGCCCATTTCTGTCGTCTGTCGACAGCTAGGGCAGTAGAGATGGTGAAAGCGGCCCAAGCCAAAGGATTACCGGTGACAGCGGATGTCAGTACCCATCATTTATTTTTGACAGACGCGGATATTGGTGACTATCATAATCAATGTCACGTCATTCCACCATTGCGTACTCAAGAGGATAAAAAAGGATTACGCGCTGGTCTAATCGAAGGAGGAATCAATGCGATTTGTTCGGACCATCAACCGCATGAAGCAGATGCCAAGTTGAGTCCTTTCGCCCTGACGGCGCCTGGCATCTCTGGGTTGGATACGTTATTACCGTTAACTCTGAAGTTAGCCGATGAGATGCAATTAGATTTGCTGACAGCATTAGGTTATGTCACCCATCAACCAGCCCAAATTTTGGGAATCCCCGCAGGCACGTTAGTCGTGGGTCGGCCAGCGGATATATGTATCTTTGACCCCCATTGCACTTGGACTTTGACCGCTTCGAAAATGCGTAGTTCAGGACATAATTCACCATTTCTAGGTTGGGAATGGCGGGGAAAGGTAAGTTATACGGTGGTCAATGGGCGAGTGGTTTATGAATCAGTGGATAGTGGTTTTAGTGGATAGTGGTTTTAGTGGATAGTGGTTTTAGTGGATAGTGGATAGTGTAGAATGAGTGAAGACCGGACTAGAGGCTTTAGCCGGTGGCACGTCCCCGGTTGAAGCCTCTAGTCCAAAATGTTCCAGTTAAAGTGTAGTGATGCACAAGGTAGTAGTTTAAACCTGACAGGTGCTTTACGACCTGTCAGGTTTGAGGTCAGTTACCACTACCTTGTGCTTCACTAAGTAGTGAAGTAGAAATTTTCTGGTATAATGACGCCCTTACCCTCACCCCCGGCCCCTCTCCCTCTGGGAGAGGGGCCGGGGGGTGAGGGCGACGATTGAAAATACGGTAACATTTCTGCTTTGGTACTTACCAGTTAAAGAGGAGGTTAAATGTTTGAAAAAACTGGAGAAGACTATTTACGTTGGTACTACGATACGCAAATTTGGAAACAAATTTATTATCGAGGCGTCAGAACGCTAAAAAGTGTCAGTGATCTATGGAACTATCAAGAAATCATCTGTGAACGAAAAGTCGAATGGGTGCTTGAAATGGGTACACGTCATGGTGGCGCCACTCTCTTTTTTGCAGATTTGTTGACCGCTGAAAATGCCCCTGGACAAGTTATCAGTGTAGATTGTGCCCCACAATTAGATGAGAAGGTCAAACATCACCCTAAAATTATCTTCCTACAAGGTGACAGCACCTCGCCAGAAGTCGTGACAAAGGTCGTTTCTTGCTTGCCACCCCTGTCGGAAAGAGGGAGACTGTTCCTTATTTTGGATTCAGACCACGGTAAACAACATGTCTTGAAGGAATTAATGGTCTATGTTCCGTTACTGAAAACAGGCGACTATTTAGTGGTAGAAGATACTTGTATCAATGGCCACCCCGTTCGGCCCGATTTTGGTCCAGGTCCAATGGAAGCCGTTCAAGAATTTATACAATCTAACCCTTCCTTGTTAATCTACGATGTAGTACGTGAACAGAAATTTGGGTTTACCTTTGCACCTTCTGGATTTTACATAAAAGCAAATGCCCAAGGCTAACCCGGTAGTGATGCAATGTGGGTGATATTCATAGAGTTGCCCGCACCCGTAGGGAGAGGGGCTGGGGGTGAGGGTAAACATATCACCCAGATTGCATCACTACCGCTAATCCCTACTAACATGGAGTCCAACACCGATTTTGAGTAGTGTTACATTGGGTAGTGATAAATAAGTACCGAAGCAGAAATTTTACCGTATTTTCAATCGTCGCCCATATTGAATATTTTTTTAACCAGAGATATACTTTATTTCTAATATCCAACGAAAAGAGTTTCCATGAACAACTTAGCTAATGAAATTTATCAAGCTATTGTCAAACATACCGCTTGGAAAAAGCGTTTACATCAAGTCATTGAGACTGGTAAAAAGACCCAGGACATTGACGTGGAACACTGTGAACTAGGCAAATGGCTGAAGGAACATGCCGCCCTGCTAAGTTCACATCGACACTATTCAAGCATAGTAGATTTGCACAATAAGTTACATAAAGAGGCAGACCAAATTGTGAATCTGGCCTCACGGGGGAGAACCACAGAGGCGAAAATGGCCATTGAGTATGGTAGCGAATTTGAACATCTTTCGCAAAATTTGGTGCGCAACATCATTGCCTGGCATGATGTAGTAACCAAAAAGTGAATGACACCACCCCAGATTTATACCCTATCTCGTTTCAAACTGATAACTGTAAGAACTGTGAACCGACATGACTAACCTAAATAAAGTTGTACTTGCTTACTCCGGTGGGCTAGACACTTCCGTGATTCTCAAATGGTTACAAGATGAATACCATTGTGAGGTAGTGACTTTTACCGCAGACATTGGGCAAGGGGAGGAGTTAGAACCAGCCCGTGCCAAAGCCCTCGCGTTGGGCGTCAAGGAGATTTATATTGAGGACCTACGCGAGGAATTTGTTCGCGAATTTGTCTTCCCCATGTTTCGGGCCAATGCCCTGTATGAAGGGGAATACCTGCTAGGCACTTCGATTGCGCGTCCCCTGATCGCCAAATATTTGGTAGAAATTGCCAACCGCTGTGGTGCCGACACGGTGGCCCACGGGGCCACGGGGAAAGGCAATGACCAAGTGCGTTTTGAACTGGGTGCGTATGCGTTGAGACCGGACATTAAAGTGATTGCCCCCTGGCGTGAATGGCAACTGACCTCCCGTGAGAAGTTGTTAGCTTATGCCCAACAACATGGGATTCCCATAGAACAGAAGCGTGGCACCCAATCGCCCTATTCCATGGACGCTAATTTGCTACATATTTCTTATGAAGGTGGCGTCTTGGAAGACCCTTGGGCCGAACCAGAGGAGGAGATGTGGCGTTGGACTCTTTCTCCCTTGAAGGCACCAGACCAACCACAGACATTGGAGTTGGAATTTGTTAAGGGTGATATTGTCGCCATTGATGGTCAATCAATGTCTCCCGCCCAAGTGTTGACCCATTTAAATAAGGTAGCAGGGGACCATGGCGTGGGACGAGTCGATTTAGTCGAAAATCGCTATGTGGGAATGAAATCGCGAGGGTGTTATGAGACGCCGGGCGGCACCGTGATGTTAAAAGCGCATCGGGCGATGGAATCTCTCACCCTAGACCGTGAAGTGGCGCATCTGAAAGACGAATTGATGCCACGGTATGCCAGTCTCATTTACAACGGTTACTGGTGGAGTCCCGAACGCAAATTGTTGCAACAACTGATTGACTCCTCCCAAGAAACGGTAAATGGTACAGTTCGCGTCAAATTGTACAAAGGCAACGTGCTGGTGACGGGGCGGAAGTCCGAAACGCATAGTTTATTTGACACCCGCATTGCGACCTTTGAAGATGATAAAGGTGCGTATAATCAACGTGATGCCGAAGGATTCATTCGACTCCATGCGTTACGATTGCGGCTGGGGGCGCGGTTGCATCATTTGCATTTTTAGTTTAATTTCTCTCACCCCCGGCCCCTCTCCCAGAGGGTGCGGGGAGAAAACCACAGGTGCCGCCCTCCTCCCCTCTCCCTCTGGGAGAGGGGCCGGGGGTGAGGGCAAAAGGAGAACCGAACCACCATGAGTCTGTCACAACTGCAACCTCAATTTCACCGTCCGCTGTCGTTTCGCCCCCCCACTACGAAGGTGGTGGTGCCCTCTGTCATCAGTGAGGCGGACTATTGGGAATATTATTACGAAGACCCCGACCACCATTATGAATGGAATTATGGTTACATAGAGGAAAAGGGCGTGTCTGATAAATTTACCACCCTCGATTACGAATGGTTTTTTGAACTGTTACGCAATTATTTACGAGTCACTGAAATTGGGCAGTTGATGACTCTGGAAACGGGTTTTCGCCTGGTTTTACCGGGTAAAACCACGATTCGCAAACCGGATTTAGCCGTGATCTTGAATAGCAATTCCGTGCTGTGGCGCGGCCTGGACCGTTCCTATCGTGGGATTTGTGACCTCTGTGTCGAAGCCTTATCTGATTCGACAGACGATGAGATCGAACGAGATACGGTGACGAAATTCACTGAATATGCACAAACAGGCGTAAAGGAATACTACATTTTGTATGCCCACGGTGAACCACAGGAGTTTTATCGGCTAACACCCGCGGGAGTCTATGCCCCGATTCCACGGCATCCTCCAGACCTTGTATGTTCCAGTGTCTTACCCGGTTTTCAATTTCGCGTGTCCGATTTAGAACGACAGCCGTCGCCTGAAAAAATGAGTGAGGATAGCGTCTATCAAAGTTTTATGTTGCCAGCGTTCCAGGCGGAACGACAGGCCCGACGTCTTGCTGAAACCCAAGCGCAACAAGAACGAGACGCCCGACTTCAGGAACAAGGCGCCAGACGCCTTGCAGAAGTTCAAATGCAACGGGAACGACATACCCGACTCCTTGCCGAGATTCAAGCACAACAAGAACGAGACGCCCGACTCAAAGAACGAGACGCCCGACTCCTTGCCGAAGCCCAGGTGCAACAAGAACGAGAGGCCCGTCAACGCCTGGAAGCGAAACTTCGAGAATGGGAGGCACAATCGGCCACGTTTCGTCAACCACCTGAATAGGGTATAATAGTCATTCAGGAATCCAAAGCGTAGCTTTGTCAACCATTCAGGAGTCCAAAGCGTAGCTTTGTCAACCGCGGGATAGGACTTCGCTTCTGCGAAGTCCAACCCACTTGAACTTCAATTTTCCAGGAGAACCGAATCACCATGAGTCTATTACAACCACACTGCACTACCTCTTTTCAAACCCTCTCCGGAGGTGGACCTCCCGACCTTCATTAGTGAGGCTGAATATTGGAAATCTTATTACGAAGATTCTGACCACCATTATGAATGGAATAATGGTTACCTAGAGGAAAAAGGCGCCTCCGAGAAACTGACGATTTTGGAGTATCAATGGTTCTTTGAACTGTTACGATATTATTTACGAGTGTTCAAAGGCGGGGAAATTCTCGCCCTCCAAACCGGTTTTCGATTGGTGCTGAAGCCTCTAGTCCCGCCCGGTCCGGCTGAAGTGTATAATAATCATTCAGGAGTCCAAAGCGTAGCTTTGCCAGACAAAGCTACGCTTTGGACTCCCGGATATCGATAAATAATAATGACAATGACTCCTCAAACTTACAATACTCAAGGCATTGAATTAGCCAAACAAGGTTCACTCGTCCAAGCGATTACTTGTTTCCAGCAAGCCCTCGTGGCCTTTCCTGGTTACGTGGACGCCCACAATAATTTAGGCATTGTGTTAAAACAACAAGGTCGCTTGGAGGAGGCAATTCAGTGTTATCAACGGGCAATAGCACTAGACCCAAATTATGCTAACGGTCATTACAATTTAG
This sequence comes from Thiotrichaceae bacterium, assembly GCA_011391085.1. GTDB lineage: Bacteria > Pseudomonadota > Gammaproteobacteria > Beggiatoales > Beggiatoaceae > JAABRD01. Next base: position 21,118 of record JAABRD010000071.1, read on the forward strand.
GAATTGCGTTGCAGAGTCAAGGGGAGAACTCTCAAGCTATTGCATGTTTACGGCGGGCTTTGGAACTTCAGCCTGGTGAAGAGGATTTTCAATTTCGATTAGGGCTGGCCTTTTGGCATCTAGGTTGTCTAACAGAAGCCATGACCTGTTATCAACGGGTCTTGCAATTCAATCCCAATCATGCTGAGGCACATCACAACTTGGGATTGGTTCTGTGTGTGTTGGGAGAAGTGGAACAGGCTATTGAACATTTTCAAACGGCATTGAGGTTAAAACCTGCTACGGCCATTTTTCGGAACAGTCTTTCATTGACCATGAATTATGCGGCAAATTATGACGGTGCCACGATTTTTACAGAACATCAGAAATTCAATGACCAACTTGCGCTACCTTTGGCAGAGAAGATAAGACCTCACTTATTCCCTCACCCCCGGCCCCTCTCCCAGGGGGAGAGGGGGGAAAACCTATATTCTACCAACCGCAAGTTAAGAATTGGTTATGTGTCAGGTGATTTTCGCAGACATTCTGTCGCTTACTTTATTACACCCATTTTGGCACAGCATCATCATGAACAATTTGAAATATTTTGTTACGATAATAACACCGTGGCAGATGAAATTAATAAACGTTTACAAAGCTATGCAAACCATTGGATAAATTGTAGTAGTCTTTCTGACGAGGAGTTGACGGACCGTATTAGACATGACCAAATTGACATTTTAGTTGACTTGTCAGGACCTACCAGCAAAAATCGTCTCTTGGTATTTGCCAGAAGACCTGCACCCATTCAAATGACTTATTTGGGTTATCCGACGACCACGGGGTTGACTGCGATAGATTATCGAATCACAGATAAGTATGTGGATGTCACCGGCCTCAATGACTCCTGGAATGCCGAAGTGCCTATCCAATTACCAACGTGTTTCTTCTGTTATCAACCTTATGCAGACAGTCCTCCAGTGAATAATTTGCCAATGTTGCAAACTGGCCGAATCACGTTTAGTTCATTCAACAATTTGGCGAAATTAAGTCCTGAAATTCTGAGATTATGGGCGAAGATATTGAATGCTGTACCTGATTCAACATTGCTGATTAAGACCAGACATGTCAGTGAACCTGCGGTGCAACAACACTTGGAAGACCGTTTCGCAAAGTTTGGTATTCTACCGTCACAATTGTTGTTAGAGGATCGGACCCCGCCGCCGGCCTATTTGCAAACGTATCATCAAGTGGATATTGCCTTAGATACTTATCCTTTCAATGGTGGATTGACCACTTGTGAAGCCTTATGGATGGGCATCCCCGTTGTCACGTTAGTGGGTAATCGGCATGTGTCAAGGATGGGATTGAGTATTTTGACAACGTTGGGATTGACAGAATTGATTGCAGAGACGCCAGAGGAATATCTTCGGATTTGCCTTAAATTGGTGAATGAGGTAGAATATTTACAAACGTTACGACGAGAACTGCGAAATAGGATGCAGAGTTCTCCTTTAATGGATGCGGTTTCATTTACAAATAACTTGGAGAAGGTTTATCTAAAGGTAATAAAGAATAAGGCCGGACTAGAAGCTTACGCCGCAATGCCATTAAGTTAAGGTAGGGTGGATACGCTTCGCTTAATCCACCCTACGTTAGCTGGATATTCCTTTGTATCAGGTAAACTTTAACTTATGAACAAGAAAACTGTCTTACACGTCGGTTGCGGTGCGCGGCCGATTGATGCCCATTTCTCTGCACAAGAATGGCAGGAAACTCGATTAGATATTGACCCCGCGGTGAAACCTGATATAGTATGTAGTATCACGAAGATGAGTCCCGTTCCCAACGAATCTTATGACGCGATTTGGTCTTCACACAATTTGGAACATCTCTATGCCCATGAAGTTTATCTAGCCTTGAGAGAATTTCATCGCGTTCTCAAACCACAGGGCATTGCCTACGTGGCATTGCCTGATATTCAAACGGTGGCAGAAGAGATTGTGAAAGATAATTTGGAAGGAGTCCTCTATCAATCACCTGCGGGTCCCATTTCTCCTATTGATGTGATGTGGGGACACCGGGGGTTTATTCAGGCGGGAAATGTCTATATGGCACATAAAACTGGATTTACCGCGCAAACACTTGGGCAAAAATTCATTGCCGTGGGCTTTCAACGAGTGAGAGTGGAAAGGAGGAAAAAAATCTTTGAATTGTTGGCAACGGCGGAAAAATAGTGGAAAATGGATTTAATGGAAAATAGAGAAATTTTGGTGGACTAGAGGCTTTAGCCGCAATGCCATTAAGTTAAGGAGTTGAAGTGGCAAAGGAATTAAAATAGCGTTGGACTAGAGGCTTCAGCCGCAATGCCATTAAGTTAAGGAATTGAAGTGGCAAAGGAATTAAAATAGCGTTGGACTAGAGGCTTCAGCCGGGGGGCGTTCCCCGCGATTTCAATTATGTTCGGCCCCCACCGGCGAAAGCCTCTAGTCCATCTGTATGTTAATTTCGGGGGACTTTTTTTCTTAACTTAATGGCATTGAGGCTTTCGCCGGGGGTTGTTCCACGACATTTAATCAGGTTTTGCCCCACCGGCTAAAGCCTCAATGCCATTAAGTTAAGGAATATCCATCCAATGTAGGGTGGATTAAGCGTTAGCGTATCCACCAGTTTCGGGGATGGTGGATACGCTGACGCTTAATCCACCCTACCTTAACTTAATGGCATTGCGGCTAAAGCCTCTAGTCCACCCCAATTTTATCCATTTTCCATTAAATCCATTCTCCATTATAAAAAACAGGAACTACCAAAAAATCATGCGCGACTATCTCATTGCACCTTCGATTCTTTCTGCTGACTTCGCCAAACTTGGTGAAGAAGTCAAAAACGTGTTAGCTGCTGGCACCGATATTGTTCATTTTGACGTGATGGACAATCACTACGTGCCCAATCTCACCATTGGCCCCTTGGTCTGTGAAGCCTTGCGTAAACACGGTATCACTGCCCCTATTGATGTCCATCTGATGGTGAAACCGGTGGATCGTATTATTCCCGATTTTGCCAAAGCCGGGGCCACTTATATTACCTTTCACCCAGAAGCCAGTGAACATGTTGACCGATCCCTCCAATTGATTCGCGACCTGGGTTGCAAATCTGGATTGGTCTTCAATCCTGCCACCCCGCTGGATTACTTAAAACACGTCATGGACAGGGTGGACATGATCTTGTTAATGTCCGTCAACCCCGGTTTTGGAGGACAATCGTTTATTACCTCCAGTTTGCCGAAACTAAGGGAAGCCCGGAAACTCATTGACGAAAGTGGGTTAAACATCCGGCTAGAAATTGACGGGGGCGTGAAAACCAGCAATATTCGTGAAATCGCCGAAGCCGGGGCCGATACGTTTGTCGCCGGATCCGCTATTTTCAGCACCCCGGATTATAAAGCCACCGTGGCAGCGATGCGGGCGGAACTTGCAAAGGTGAAAAAATAATGGCATTGCCTACTCCTAAATTGATTCTGATTGATTTAGATGGTACCATGATCGACACGGTGCCCGATTTGGCTTATGCCGTGGACCAGATGATGTTGGAATTAAACCTCCCACAACGTGGCGAATCAGAAGTGCGACACTGGGTAGGCAATGGCATTGAACGGCTAGTCAAACGGGCCTTGTTAGGTCAGTTAGAAGGCGAACCAGAGGAGGCAGTATTTTTTCAAGCCTTGCCTATCTTTAAAAAATATTATGCAGAATGCAATGGTCGTCATAGCGTCCTCTTTCCCGGTGTGCGTGACACTTTGACTTGGCTAACCTCGCAAACCTGTCCCTTAGCATGTATTACCAACAAAGCGGAACAGTTCACGCTGCCTTTGTTAAAGGCTTTGGGCATTCATAGCGAGTTTCGCTTAATTATCAGTGGCGACACGTTATCCGTGAAGAAACCAGACCCCTTGCCATTGTTACATGCGGCCCAATTTTTTCAAGTCGCCCCGCAAGACGCCTTAATGATAGGAGATTCCATCAACGATGTACAAGCCGCCCGTGCCGCGGGATTTCATATTATTTGCGTTAGCTATGGCTATAATCATGGCCAAGATATTCGCACGGCGGCACCGGATGCAGTGATTGACTCGTTTTTGGAGATTCCTCAAGTGGTTCAATTTTAAGTAGTGTTGCAAAGGTAATGGTTACGGGTTTTGGAGTACGGAATTTATTCCGCTTGAAACGGAATAAATTCCGTACTCCAACGGAATCAATTCCGTACTCCAACGGAATCAATTCCGTACTCCAACGGAATCAATTCCGTACTCCAACGGAATCAATTCCGTACT
>JAABRD010000072.1 GCA_011391085.1 Thiotrichaceae bacterium
ATCACTTCAAGAAGCTTTGGCACAGATTACTAAAGAGGACTCTCTGGCCTGGTTTAGACATTGTCTTTAGTGATACTTATTCAAGTGAGAATTGCTATATATCGTTAGAGGGAGTCATCAAACCTCCAAACCTGACAGGTGCTCTGCGACCTGTCAGGTTTAACACTAAATCAGAAACTCAGTTTTTTCCAAAAATTGAGTTTCTTAAAGAGGTAGCCACGATTAAATCCAAATTATCGGCACTTCGTAGTATTTCAACTGATTATCATGTGTCACCAGCGTCAAACCTTCTTGGAGGGCTTGTGCCACCAACATTCGGTCGAATGGGTCTTGATGATAGGGAGGCAACTGTCCAGCCCGCCACGCATGACGTGCAGTCACCGGTAACTCCTCATAATCACCAGTGGCTAATGCCGACCATAACTTCTCCATGACCACTTGTAATTTACCACGGGCCTGTTTAATGGAAATTTCCCAAATACTGGCCGCACTGATATAAACAACCAGAGAAGGGTCGTCAATGAGTTCTCGTGTAGCCTGATTCAAATGCGGGCTATCTGCCAAGCACCACAGTAACACATGAGTATCCAATAACAACTTCTTCATGGCCGTTCCCCTCGAAACGCGGCTATCATCTCCTCTGGTAGCGGATCATCAAAATCCTCTGCAATGGTGAGATGTCCTTTCAACGCACCAATCCGCCTCGTCCTTGGTTTAGCGGGCATAGTGAAAGTAGCTGGTTTTGTCTGTTGCACCACAAAGAAACGTAGCGCCCGTTCCATCACTTCTTGCGTCGTGGTGATTCCACTCACTTGCATTGCCTGTTGCAACAAATGGTCGTCAAGCATCAATGTGACTTGCATGTTGTGTTCCTCTATGTGATAAAATGATAGATATTTAGGAGTCGGTAATGAGGCAATGTGGGTGTACTGTCTGAACTCTGATTAGAATGATTTTCAGATGGACTCTGATTAGTCTCAAGCCTCCTTTCATAGCCCTCATTTAATCATCTCAATCAGAGTTCAAGACGAAGAGAAACCGCACGATATTTCACCCAGATTGCATCACTACCCAGGAGTCCAAGGCTACGCTTTTTCCTCCTGGTTATTCTACGTTTTGGACTCCTGGTTATTCTATACTATCCTAATTATCCTGTCACGGCAATTTCAACATCGTCTTCTCTATCCACTCTTCGACCAGTGCATTCACTTCCTTAGCACTTTTGCCAGTGGTTTCTATCACAGGACCAATTCGGACTTGAATCGTCCCTGGTTTTTTGAGAAAACTTCTCGGTGGCCAAAATTTCCCGGCATTGTGGGCTACAGGGACGATGGGATAACCAGTCTGTGTGGCTAATAAGGCACCACTGATACTATAGCGTCCTTTTTCACCAAGGGCCACTCGTGTGCCTTCTGGAAAAATGATGATAGAAATGCCTTCGGCAAGTCGAAGCCGACCAACTTCCGTAATCTGTTGCATAGACTGACGCAGATGTTTGCGATTGATAGCAATTGGTTTCAAGGTAGCGATTGCCCAACCGAATAGAGGCACCCAAAGTAGTTCTCGCTTGAGGACCCAACATTGGGTGGAAAATATCTTGGTGATAGCAATCGTCTCCCAGGCGGATTGATGTTTACTCAACACGATGGCAGCCCCAGGCGGAATATTTTCGCGTCCCTGGACTTGATAGGTTAGATGGCAGATTTTTTCTAACCACCATAACATGAGATGAGGCCACTGAATTAACACACGATAACGATACCGAAAAGGCAATGGCAACAAAATGATCGCCAGACATAAGGCGATGAGAAGCGTGACGATCATTCCCAGGTAAAAGAGGGAAGAACGCCAAATTAGGGTTAGGGTCATGCTTGTTCACCGCGTTCTTTTAAGAAACTGTCTGCAAAGGTGGCGAGGTCATCATGGATGGGAACATCTTGAAAACCTTCTTCCAACTGAGTTAAGGTCTTTCGTCCCTTACCAGTTAGGACTAACACAGGTTGGGCGCCGGCCACGATGGCCGCTTGTAAGTCCCGCAGGGAATCCCCCACGGCAGGAACGTTGGCTAACGAGATACCCAACCGTGTGGCAATGTTTTGAAACATACCAGGACGTGGTTTGCGACAAGTACAATTGTCTTTTTCGGCATGAGGGCAGAAGAAAATAGCTTCAATGTTGCCTCCCACCTCGGAGAGTTCTTTGATCATTTTGTTATGGATTTGGTTAAGAACGTCGAGGGTGTAGAGTCCGCGTCCTAACCCTGATTGGTTAGTGGCAATGACGATCCGATAGCCAGCTTGATTGAGGCGGGCAATGGCGTTGAGACTGCCTGGGATCGCTTCCCATTCGTCGGGCGATTTGATAAATTGGTCGGAGTCTTTATTAATCACTCCGTCGCGGTCAAGGATGATGAGGTTCATAGTGGATAATGAATAATGAGTAATGTTCCCATGAGTCCAAAGAGTACGTACAGATATGCTTCTGGTTAGTTTAACTGTTGGCCTTCCAATTTAGGACGCACAATTTCTCCAGGACGTACAAATCCTTGTCCTACCGTAATGAAACGTAGAGAGGTGGGGAGGTCGATTAACCAAATGCTGTCAGCGGTGGCACGGGCAATTTTAGCTGGGTAGAAGACGACTCGGTTATCTGCGTTGACCGCTTTGACTCCTAACATACCTTCGTCATTTAAGGAGAGTAAGGCTGAGGAAATTTTATAGGCGGTCACCGTTTCTATAGGGATTCGAATGTCGGCGGTGATTCCCGCGGCTATTTGACCGTCAGAATTGGGCACTTCAATTTCTATCGAAAAGGTACGAGTGGCTGAATCAGCGCGAGTTGAAATGAGGGAAATCTGGCCTGTTACGGTTTCCCCCGTGACTAATTGGGCAGTGGCAGGGTTGCCAATTTTCAGTAGCGGACGTTGTGATTCGGTGACATCTGCGATAATGAGAAACGGGTCTTCATCCATCAGTTCAGCAACTGGGTTGCCTTTGGAAACATAGTCACCTTGTTCTACAAAACGTTGTGTCAAGATGCCGTCAAAGGGGGCTTGAATGAGGGTATTTGCTAGGGCCAGTTGGGCTTGTTCAACGAGAGTGTTAGCCATTTCCAGGAGGGCTTGGGCTTCGGCCATTTGAGTTTGGGCTTGATAACCTTTTTGCTGCAAACTCTTCTTCGCAGAGTATTCTAATTCTCGTTGTTCTGCCAGTGCGAGGGCTTCTTTGAGTCGTAATTGGCGGTCTTCGGTGGCCAGCCGTATAATCATTTCTCCCTGTTTGATGCGGGCGCCGCGGGTGGCCCCAATAGTGATAACTTTGGCATCGATCTCGGCCCGTAAGGTGACGGTGCGCAACGGTGCAGTGTAACCTGTCAAGGTGATTTCACGAGGTAACCATTCGGGTTTTTGGTCGCGCACTTGCACTTCCATCGGCGCCGACTTGGATTCCACCGAAGGCGTTTGAGAAGAGGGTGGTGGTTCTTGTGCGGTTTGACCAGAAATTAACCAAATAGCTAAAGCGGCGGTGATTGCAAGGGCAAGGAGGTAGGGTTTTTCTAAAAATATCATATAGTGGATTTGTCGTTGGGTAATGATGCAATGTGGGTTAAATATCGAGAGGTTTCTCTTCGGTCTTGAACTGTGATTTATATGATTAAATGAGGGCTATGAAAGGCGGCTTGACCAATCATAGTCCATCTGAAAATCATTCTAATCAGAGTTCAGACAGAGAACCCACATTGCCTCGCTACCTGTCGTCGTTAATAGATTTCCAGTTTGACAGGAGTTCAAAGCGTAGATTTTGTCTGACAAAGCTACGCTTTGGACTTCTGGGTAGTGATGCAATGTGGGTGATATTCATAAGAGTTGCCCTCACCCCCGGCCCCTCTCCCTCTGGGAGAGGGGCCGGGGGTGAGGGTAAAAATATCACCCTCATTGCATCACTACCGACTTCTGGAGGTTAGTTCTGGGGTTTAGTTCTAATGGTTTAACCATCCCGCTTTCTTTAATTCTGACCCGAAATACTCCGTCAATAACCGATTCCCTTCGGGAGTCAAGTGGAAGTGTCCTTTTTCATAATAAAGTTTCAAAGCTGGGCTGCTGGTCGCTTCAAACATAGGTAGAGGCGTCAGAATCTGTAACTCCTGGCGAAGTTGAGGAGTAAAGAACTCGGTGATGTGACTTCTAAACTTAGTGCGTCCCAGACGGTCAGGAATTTCTAACACACAAAATTGCGCCTGGTGTGCATTGCTAATTCGCTTGGCTTCTTGAAGTAAACGAGTGCTGAGACGTAAGGCATATTCAGTGGCCTGGGGAAGGTTGGGAGATTCCGCGGCGGTGGTTTTGGATATGGCAGCTTCGCCTTGACGTTTGCGTAGAGAAGCGAGGAAAGATTTGATTCGTGCCGCCGCAGTTTCGCGTAGGGCCGCGTAAAGTTGGCAGTTTTCAATCAGCCAGCGGTAGAGGGTAAATTGGCTTAACCAGTCGCTGAGTTTGACGGCGGGGAGGTAAGTGGAGTGGAGACGAACCAGTTCGCCGTCTTTGATTCGGAAGAGGGCGGAACGTACATTGTCATCAGGGTCGGTGATGTGCCATTGGAAGATGACTAGGTCGGGTTGGTATTTGAGTCCTTCTTGTTCTAACGCTATTAGCATTTCAGCGGTGCCATAGCCGCTAACGGCAAGGTTAATGACTTGGCAGGGGACGCCCTCGGCATTCAATTTTTGTTCAAGGAGGTAGGCAAAACTGTCGGTTAAATCGACTTCATAGCCCATAAAAAAGGAGTCGCCCAGGAGTAGAATGCGACATTGGTCTTTAGGTTTGTCATAGGTATATTCTAGGTCCGAACGAATGCCCTGAGAGTTGATACGAAGCTGGACCTGGACTTCGGGCGTGGTTTGCCAGTAGTGGGCATGGGGGACATTTATGCGAATGCCGTAGGGGGCCGCCGTGACATAGCGGGGGAGGAGAGGGGCGGGGCTGAAGAGGCGCACGAAGAATTCGCCAAAGAGGAGGCAGTAGCAGAGGGCCAAAATGAGGTAGAGAATTTTTTTCATGGAAGTCGTCGTGATTAAAACTTGACAGGTCTCAAAGACCTGTCAGGTTTAAACCTCAAAGGTTTAGGAAAGTTCGGTTAGGTGGTTAAAAATTAAAGTAAATAAATTGTTGTCCTCCTTTAGACGCGAGAAGCAGGAGACTATAGACGACAAAGAGTTGGACATTGAAACGGAGAAACCAGGGAACTTGGGTAAGAGGTTCCAAGTTGCCACGCCATAATTGTAATGCTTGATAGGTTAGCAATGGCCATATATAAAAGGCGACGGTGGTCAGTTGAGGAACGTATTCGAGGCTATTCATGCCTGCGATAAATGTTCCTATCACTTGCAAGGAGGGGGCACGGAAAAGTAGCCAACCTAAGCAGATGAGGATGAACATGATGGCGATTAACGCGAGGTCTTGAAGGCGTTGGACGACGAGGGAACTTTGGCGCTGGGCTATCCAGGTATCAATGTGGAAGAGGCGATAGAGGACTAAAATGAATCCTTGGTAGGCGCCCCAGAGGACGTAGTTCCAGGCGGCACCGTGCCAGAGGCCACCAAGTAGCATGGTTATCATTAAGTTGCGGTAGGTTAAGAGGGCACTGTAACGGTTGCCTCCCAGGGAGATGTAGAGGTAGTCTCTTAACCAGGTGGAGAGACTGATATGCCAACGACGCCAAAATTCAGTGGGGGTTCTGGCAATGTAGGGGAGGTTGAAGTTGACCATGATGTCAAAGCCTAACATGCGCGATAGGCCGCGGGCCATATCGCTGTAACCGGAGAAATCGCAATAAATTTGGAAGGTAAAGGCGAGAATGGCAGCTATTAATTCACCACTACTGGCGGCGCTAGGGTCGGTGAAGATGCGATTGGCTAGGGGGGCAAGATTGTCAGCAATGACGATTTTTTTGTAGAGTCCCCAGATACATAACCAAGTGCCTGTGCGAATGGCGTCCCACTGGAGGACCCGGAGGCGTTGAAATTGGGGCAGTAAGTGGGAAGCGCGTTCGATCGGACCTGCAACCAGTTGGGGAAAAAAGACGAGAAACGCGGAAAATTCAATAAAGTTGCGAGTCGGTTGAAATTGACCACGATAAACGTCAATGGTGTAACTCATCGTTTGAAAAGTGTAAAAGGAGATGCCGACGGGGAGGACGATGTTTAAGGTGACGGCGTCCACTTGCCAACCTAACAGGGCAGCGGATTGTTGGAAGGAGTCTATGAAAAAGTTGAAATATTTGAAGAAGCCCAGGAGTCCTAAATTAGTGATGATGGTGACAAAAATAAAGGCTTTGCGCCGGGTGTGGTCTTCTAGTGTCATCAAGTATCGGTGCAAGAACCAGCCACCTGCGACAAAGATGAACAGGGGGATGAGGGTCCAGGCGGTTTGATCCCAAGTGCGAAGGCTAAGAAGGGTGGCACCCAGGAGGAGGAAGGCGGTTAATCCGAGACCTTGACGTAAGCTAGGTTTTTGGTTGACCAGACCAAGGGCTGTGACAAAATCAGTGACGGTAGAAATCATGATGAGGATGAGAAAACGTTCATCCCACCAGCCATAGAAGATGTAACTCGCTATTAGGATAAGTAGGTTTTGTGCTTGTAAGCGGTGGCGCAGTAGCACGTAAAGGGGGAGGAAGAGTGCGAAGAATATCGCAAAGATGTAACTGTTGAATAGCATGGGTAGTGAATAATGAATAATGAATAATGAATAATGGAAAATAGATGTTGGACTAGAGGCGTTAACCGCAATGTCATTAAGTTAAGGAATTAAGACGTTGGTGGAGTGGAGGCTTTAGCCGGCCAACGGTAGGCGCCCCCCATGTTTGAGACCTGGAGTATGCCTACTGCTGGCCGGCTAAAGCCTCCACTCCACCGTCGTTTCCGGCTAAAGCCTCTAGTCCACCGTGGTCGTGCCGGCTAAAGCCTCCAGTCCACCATCCATTTTCCATTTTCCATTATCGTTTAAGAATCGTCCGTACCGCTTGGTTCAAATATTCATAACCAGTCGGCGTAAAGTGTAGTGTATCTCGATTGACTTTGGGATGCCATTGCCCTTGGTCATTTTGAAGTATCTGTTTGGTATCAATCACATATAACCCTTGTGTGGGTGGCAGAGTCAGCCAGTATTGGTTAATGTCTGTGACACTTTGAGAAATTTGCGGACTCCAGACGGGCAAACGGGTAATACTGGGTTTGGCTGGGGGTACAATGGTGAGGAGAATAACCGTGATTGATTTCTCTAATAGAGTTTCTACCAAAAATTTGAGATTCTCTTGACATTGTTGATGAATGGTTTTAGTATGCTGGGGCAATGTCCCTATGGCTACCAAATCATTGATTCCCAATTGTAGTATCACAATGTCGGGGGATAAGGCTAACACGTCAGATTCAAAACGCGCCCGTAATTGTTGACTGGTTTCTCCACCAATGCCACGGTTGATTAATTCAAGGCCGTCGACCGTGGGCAAATTTTCCCATTCTTGAATGCGGGAATCGCCAAATAACACGACGCGCCTTCGTTGCTTGGGAGGTAACTCCTTGTTAGCACGTTGATAAAAATTCTCGTGAGTGGGGAAAACGGTGGCCAGGCGAAATTGGGTATAGTATTTTTTGAGGGCATAAGCTAGTATTCCATTCATTAAAATGGATAGAGTGAATAATAACATGAGGGTTATCAAAGTGATGTGACGGAATGACAGTATGGGCATTTGAGGTTTTCTCTCATTTAGATTTTTATGGAAATCAACATTATCAAAGAGTTAGGTTGATGTTTAAAGGTTTTTAGTTTACACCACTTGAATCGTAAAAAACAGTCCTTATATTTAAGCTAACGTAAAACTATATCTGTACCCAACTGATTGTTGGTGAATAACAGAGGGTGTAGGGTCTCCGCTATCCGCTATCCGCTATCCGCTGAACAAAATAGCGGGGTGTAGCTCAGTCTGGTAGAGCGTTGCTTTCGGGAGGCAAAGGCCGGAGGTTCAAATCCTCTCACCCCGACCATTTTCTGATAACTAAAATCACCTTATTTAATCCCACCTCTCTTTGTTGTTGGAAAGACCAAGTTTTTATAAGAAACTTGGTTTTTCCCTTTTTTATAAAGTCAAGAGAGTGTAATAATTGTGATTTTGTTATTTGTTTTTCAGGCCGTTTTCTGGTAACTGAAAACCACCTTTTTTAATCCCACCTCTCTTTGTTGTTGGAAAGACTGGGTTCTTAAATAAAAGAACCTAGTTTTTCCTTTTTTTTTAAATTTAGAGAGTATGGTAAGTTATCTGCCGTTTAATTGTTAATCAGACCTTTTTCTGATAATTACAACCACCTTTTTTAATCCCACCTCTCTTTGTTGTTGGAAAAACTAGGTTCTTAACAAAGGACCTGGTTTTTCCTTTTTTTTTGTCTGTTTGGACAAAACACTATTTTTCAGAGGGCGCCACACTGGTCAATGAAAATGACAAGGGTTCAACGCCTGGAATTAATTGCATTTCCACTTGATAAGTGGTGACTGATTCATCAAATAAACTCGGCACATCTACGGCAGGTAGAGACAGTTTGCCGTGCATCGGATAATAAATACCATGAATCGGATTGACGCCAGGCGGGAGAGTGGGGCCAGGCGAGGTGGCGGTGCAATTATTCACGTTGATGCCGCAAGAAGCGGGGGCCTGTTGACATTGAGTTAACACTTCTTGAACCGTGATATTGACTGGGATGCCACAGGATTCGGGATCATTTTGGCATTGGGCAATGCCGTCTTTCGTCGCCCCATCCAGGTTCTGGTTGACATCGATGCCGCACGAAGTGGGATCATTTTGACATTGGGCAATGCCGTCTTGGGTAGAACCATCTTTATTTTGGTTCACGTCTATACTACACGAGGCGGGGTCCTTCTGGCATTGTTCAACCCCCTTCTGAGTCACATCTATGTTGCAAGACGTCGGATCCGTTTGACATTTCTTGATACCTTCTTCAGTGGCACCATCAGTGTTTTGATCCACTTCGATGTCACAAGATTTCGGGTCCTTGCGACATTCCTCGATCCCATCTTCAGCCCCTAATGTGATTCCGCAAGAGAACGGGTATTTTTGACATTGGTCGATGCCTGCTTGAGTTGAACCGTCGGTGTTTTGACCCACGCTGATGCCACAAGAGGCGGGACTTTTGCGACAGTATTCGATCCCTGCATCAAAACCGTCGCTGTAGCCGTTGTCATAGAAAGGTTTAAATTCTGGTTGCGGAGGAGGTTCTGCAAAAGTCGGATTGACCAGAAACAGTAACCAGATGTTTAACCCCATATTTCGGAAAGTCTGTTGCATAGCTAGATTCTTCTCATTGTCTGTTGAAAACGTAAATAGATGGCCGCGTTTTTCCATTATTGTGAGTCTTGATTAGACTTCGGTAAAGTATAGTTTTTGGAATTATTGCACAATGCCAATACTTTAGCCGCAATCTCTTGAATCGGCAACACATAATCGATGCCCCCACGTTTCACCGCCTCCCCAGGCATTCCCCAAACCACGCTGGTTTGTTCATCTTGGGCCACCGTGATGGCCCCCGCTTCGTGCATTTCTTTGATTCCTTGCGCACCGTCATCCCCCATGCCAGTCAGAATAATACCTATGGCATTGGGTCCCACGTTTTGGGCAACAGAACGGAAGAGGACATCTACGGAGGGGCGGTGACGGTTGACTGGATTGCCTTCATTGAGGCGACAGACATAGCGGGAACCGTCTCGTTCCACCAACAGGTGATGACTCCCTGGGGCAATATACACATGTCCTGGCAAAATGACGCTACCTTGGGAGGCTTCATCAACAGTCATGGCAGAGACTTGATTCATGCGGATGGCAAAAGAACGACTAAACGTTGCTGGAATATGTTGGCTAATCACCACGCCAGGGGCATCTGGAGGCATTTTTACCAGAAATGTCTTAATTGCTTCGGTGCCACCTGTGGAGGCACCAATGGCAATAATTTTATCAGTGGTCTTGAAATAAAGTTTAGGGGTTTGAGTCTGACTGATAATAACATCTGCGGAATATTTTGGGGCAATCTTAATGGGCGTCTTTAGTGCTTTGACGGCGGCCGTAGAGGAAGTGCTAGGAGAAAGCCGGGCGTGGGCGGCGGCCCTAATTTTACTGGTAATTTCTTCTGCATAAGAATCCAGCGTTTGGGCTATATCAATTTGTGGCTTCGAGATAAAATCCACGGCCCCTGATTCAAGGGCTTGCAAAGTCGTATCTGCGCCGCTTTGAGTCAGGGCCGAAATCATCACGACAGGCATGGGACGTAGGCGCATCAGATTATTTAGAAACGCGAGTCCATCCATGCGCGGCATTTCTACATCCAAAGTTAATACATCAGGATTGAGACGTTTAATTTTTTCTCTGGCAATATAGGGGTCCGCGGCTGTACCTACGACTTCAATGTCATCTGTGGAATTAAGAATTTTAGTCAACATCTGCCGAATTAAGGCAGAGTCGTCAATGATTAATACTTTGATTTTTGACACGATACCCTCTTCTTTATTAATGGAGAATGGAAAATATAGCGGCATTGACAGGTAAATGGAAAATAGGAGATAGAATATGAACGGACTATGCTGAAACGTCAATACTGGACTAGAGGCATTAGCCGGTCAAATTGGCACCTCAGCCAGAGGATACCTTTCACGTCGCCTTGATTCACTGTCTTCCTGCTACCTTCGATCCCGTCAAAACAA
The DNA here is from genome assembly GCA_011391085.1 of Thiotrichaceae bacterium. Taxonomy (GTDB): domain Bacteria; phylum Pseudomonadota; class Gammaproteobacteria; order Beggiatoales; family Beggiatoaceae; genus JAABRD01. The sequence goes on from JAABRD010000072.1 coordinate 10,760, forward strand.
GTCAATTTCACCCTCAATAGGTTGTTTTTCCAAATCACGCCGATAAGCATTTTCACGTTCTAATATGGTCTGTTCCATCGCCCGTAGTTTTTTCACACGCACGCGCCCATTGATAGGGAAGAACAGGATTTTACGAGGATAAATATCACCCAAGTCTTCCGCAAGTAAATTGAGTCCTTCGGTCTTCACATAATTTTTGACAAAATCAATATTTTGCTGACCTATATTGCCCATGTTAGCCATGATTCGTCCTCCTCCAAATAATTTCACTTCCAAATTTTCTCTTCTGCCACCATATTTTAAAATTTCATTGATCATGTGTTCCATAGCAAAAGTGCCATAACGAGTGGCCGCATTGACCCGGGTGGTGTCCCAATGACTACTAAAAGTATGTGTGGGTAACATAAAATGATTCATACCACCAATTCCCCTGATACTATCTCGAATGCAAGCGGATACACAAGAACCTACGACGGTAATTAAAATTTCATCATGGCGTGTCACATAGTATTCCCCCGGCAAGATTTTAGCTATATAGCTGTTATTGTGATGGTCCCAATAACGCCTGATATGTTCATAACCTGGTAGGCTTGGAGGAGGAGGAGAAGGTAGTATCATCATCATTTTTTAGGGTGTGGAATGAATAATGAGTAATGAGTGGTGGTGACTTGTGCTTCATAGGAGCCACGCAAATCAATCTTTCTAAACTTTCAATATTTGAGAAGGTGGGTGACTTGCAATTCAAAGTTCATTATTCATTATTCACTATTCATTTGACTCGTTATCCTTTCATATAAACAGTCTGTTGCAATAAACGAAAGCGTGTACTCAATTGAAAAAGATTTTCAGAATGTCCAATGAGTAAATAACCATCATCATCCAGCAAGTTAGCGAATCGTTCAAATAAGACCTTTTGCGTCGGCTTATCAAAATAAATGACGACATTGCGACAGAAAATAATATCAAACGGTCCGTGCATCGGCCACGCATCCATTAAGTTAAGTCGCTTAAACGTGATTAAAGATTGTATTTCAGGGATCACTTGCACCCGTCCAAGTTGAATTTTTGAACCTTTCTTAAACCATCGTTGTAAACGATCTGGTGAAATAGCCGTGGCTATTTTGTCCTCCTCATATACTCCATCAATGCCCTTGGCTAATACCGAAGAGTCTAAGTCGGTGGCTAGAATTTTGACATCCCAATCTACCGGCACCATTTCTTTGACGACAATCCCAATAGAATAAGGTTCTTCACCGCTGGCGCAACCGGCTGACCAAATCCGTAAACGTTTGGATAAATGTTTTTTCATCATCAATTTGGGCAACAAGACTTCGGCTAATAATTTGAAATGGTGAGGTTCCCGAAAAAATGACGTGAGATTGGTCGTCACCGCATTGACAAATTGTACCAATTCTTCCCCATTATCTGCTTGTAATAATTTGTAATAACTGGAAAAATTGTCTAAATTCAAGGCCCGCAAACGCCGTGACAAGCGACTGTAAAGCATTTCTTGTTTATGGTCCGACAAGCTAATGCCCGTGTGTTTATTCACCAACTCACGGAGTAAGTCAAAATCTCGTTTAGAAAATTGGAACTCTCGTTCAATCATTAAAAATGGACTTAATGGAAAATTAATGGAAAATGAAAAACAAAAAACAGAAATGTCATTATACAATTTTCTTTACATTTCTTCAAACCTGAAGTGAATGATTGAAAAATTCAAAGCGTAGCTGTGTGCGTACAAAGCGACGCTTTTTCCGCCTGGACATTATCACTTTTGCCGATATTGAACCTGTCTAACTAACCGAAACCCCAGATTGGAGTCACGAAAGCCTTTGGGACGCCAGTCACGCGCCGCAATACGGATTCGCGAGGGTGGGTCATTGTAGGCACCGCCACGAATCAGATGGGTCAAACAATCACCCGTCATCCAGGCAGAACCCTTGGTAGGCGCACTGATATAATTATGGTTCCAACAGTCTTGTACCCATTCACTCACGTTGCCAACCACGTCGTATAAACCATAAGCATTGGCAGGAAAAGCACCGACTGGCAACACTTGTTGGGGACCCCATTGATTATCGCATCCATCACAATTGGCTTTCCCATTTCTGATTTCACTACCCCACCAATACACCGTTTGAGTGCCACCCCGTGCAGCATATTCCCATTCGGATTCCGAAGGGAGACGATATGTGCCTGTGTCATACAGAGGCTTAGTTTCATTTAACCATTTTATATAAGCCTGTACCTCTTCCCATGAGACTAACACCATAGGTTTTTTAGGATTATACTCGTCAAACTCGTCAGTCCACAAATCAGGCCGCCGTTGTTCCATAAACGGTTGAAATTGTTCAAAAGTAATCTCATATACACTCAACTCAAAAATTTGTGTTATAGTCACCTTATGTTGTGGCAATTCATAATGAGTGGCCTCCATATCGATACCCTCTTTGGCCGGACACACCGAATTTTGAGAGGGCCGCGGACAACTACCCATAAAAAAAGTTTGAGGTTCAAGAATGTTAAACACTATTCCTAGATGATTAGTAAAATCGGCTGCCAAAGTGAGACTGATTTTGCAAAGAAAAACACCTATAAAAATTAAGACCCGTGACCGCATGACTTAATATTCTCCCATTCAATCATTAATAAAGGTTCCGAGTGTAGAATCATTATAGGAATAATAATTGCTATGAAACCTTGAGTCTCTTATACGCAATAAGTAAGCCATAGCAAGCGAATTTGAAAAGATTTAACATTTTTTTGATGAAGAGAATCAATTTCTGCTGGATGATTCCTAGTCTCAGATGACGAAATTTTGACAATTATTTTTCATTATGTTTGATTATGATAAAATAAATAAACTATTGAGGCATACCAATTTAATTAATCATTATAGTAGTATTCCTATAAATTTGTACACCTCCGCTGGAGAATAGGTACAAATTTATATGAATATCACCATCAAGTCCTATTTATTATTCATTATTTATTCATTTATGCCATTAACCCAAGAATTTCCCCTTGACAACCATATTGTCTATCTAAATCATGCAGGCGTCGCGCCCTGGCCACGACGCACGGCCCAAGCCGTGCAGAATTTTGCAACAGAGAATATGAATTATGGGGCCAGACACTACCTTCGCTGGGAACAACAAGAACACTTACTCCGCGAACAATTATGCACTCTACTAAATGCCCCCAATACATACGATATTGCTTTATTGAAAAATACCTCAGAAGCCCTCTCCATCGTCGCCTATGGTATCCGCTGGCAAAACGGTGATAATATAGTGATTACTAATCAAGAATTTCCCTCGAATCGAATCGTCTGGGAATCCCTACAAAATCAAGGCGTCACCGTCAGACAAGCCGATATTTCTGACACCACGGACCCCGAAGCCGCATTATTTGCCCAAACCGATGCCCACACACGCCTCATTGCGGTCAGTTCCGTACAATATGCGACTGGCTTACGCATGGACTTGACCAAAATTGGGGAGTTCTGTCAACATGAACAAATTCTCTTCGGTGTCGACGCCATCCAAAGTCTAGGCGCGTTGGCTTTTGATGTGCAGACTTGCGGTGCGGACTTTGTGATGGCCGACGGTCACAAATGGATGTTAGGGCCAGAAGGTCTTGCCGTGTTTTATTGCAAAGCAGAACGGCGAGAGTTGTTGGAATTGAAACAGTTTGGATGGCATAACGTGGATCAACCTTATTGTTATGATGCTAAAACCTGGAGAATTGCCTCGGACGCCCGGCGTTTTGAATGTGGTAGCCCCAATATGTTAGGCATTCATGGACTGTCTGCCAGCCTGTCATTACTTTTAGAGGTAGGCATGACCACGGTAGAAACTCATGTTTTGGATAATACCCGTTATTTATTTCAGAGGTTGTCGCAATTGTCAGGGGTACAGGTTCTGACACCGCAAATGACAGGTCGTTATGCAGGTATTGTTACCTTCCGTCCACGGCATGGCGATGTGGAAGAATTGTTTTGTTATTTACAACAACAAGGTATTATATGTGCAAAACGCGGCGGCGGAATCCGTTTCTCACCTCACTTTTATACGCCTAGACAATCATTAGAACAAGCGATAAACTGTTTGAAAGAATACTTAGGTATTCCCCGGGAGGAAAAAGCGTAGCTTTGTCTCCTGAGTCAAATCCATTAACCACTAACCATAAAAATAGGAAATTAGGAAACACAGATGACTTCTCACACTATCCTAGTTGTTGACGACAGTCGCGTCTCTCGAATGCTGATACGTGCCATTATTGCCCATGCAGACCCCCAAGCGGTAGTTATTGAAGCCAGTAACGGTGATGAGGCCCTGGTCAAAACCCAAAGTACCCCTATCACCATTGCCACCTTAGACCTCAATATGCCAGGCATGGATGGTCTCGTATTAGCCAAAGAACTCCTTCAACGCTTCCCGAAGGCCAAAATTGGACTGCTTACGGCCAACATTCAACAAATGGTGCGCGAAAAGGCCGATGCCCTGGGCATCAATTTTATCTCTAAACCCATCACCGAAGAAAAAATTCTGAGTTTCATCTATGGGTGACACCCTCCAACCCAACATTACTCTCAATGAACTAGAATGCGACGCTATCACCGAACTGCTTAACATTGGCATGGGACAAGCGGCGAGTTCCCTCAGCGAAATGGTCCATGAAGAGGTCAAACTCGCCATCCCCAGCGTCGAACTCATCTCCCGACCAGAAGCCCTCGCACGCCTTAATGGTCACTTGCAAAGACGTATTGCGGCAGTTAAGCAACACTTTGAAGGCCCTTTCTGGGGAGATGCGATGCTACTGTTTCCCCAAGAAAAAAGCCTCGAACTGGTCCGCACTCTCATGCGAGATGATGACATGCCACTGGCTATGCTTACGGAATTGGAACAGGACGCCTTAACCGAAGTGGGTAACATCATTCTCAACTCCTGCTTGGGAAGCCTCGCTAATATTTTAGCGCATGAACTGACCAGTGATTTACCTGTTTTTATCTCAGGCACCGCCAAGGAAGTTCTGGATGCTTGTGTACCCCAAGGCGACGATATGGTATTATTTTTACGCATGGACTTTGCATTACAAGCAAAAGACATCAGCGGCTATGTCGCCTTTGTCTTAGAAATCCCCTCCATTGAACAATTTAAATGTAGCATTGACAACTACTTAGGAGGAATTGTCAATTGAGAGTCTGCCACCTGCCAGCTAAAGTCTCTAGTCCAGTACACATTTTCCATTTTCCATTTTCCATTACCCTTTAAAAAAAGACCATGTTGGCACACAATGCGATAGAAGCTTGTCATATTGGAATTATTCTTCTTAACCAAGACGCCCAGATTGTGCTATGGAATGCGTGGATGGTCAAACATGCCAGAATTAGCATGGACCAAGCGGTAGGACGTCGCATGGCAGACATTTTTCCAGAACTGGCCCACTCCCGAATTGAACAAGCCGTGCAGATGGCCTTATTTCAAGGACTCTCCTCGATTCTGTCCCAAAGCCTGCACGGCACCATGTTCCCATTATACCCCCTGACGACTCCCGCACCTCCCCAAGCGTGTGAACCATTGCAACAGTCAGTCACCATCACTCCCTTGTCTGTGCCCGACCAACCGCGTCATTGTTTGATTCAAGTCACCAATATGTCTGACGTGGTCAAACGGGAACATCTTCTGCGTACCCAGGCGCGCCAAGTGCAATCGTTGGCTAACGAATATCATACTAATGAATTATATTTACAAGCTATTTTAGACCATGCTCTCGATGCTATTGTCACCATGGATGAACAAGGATATATTGAAATTTTTAATCCAACGGCCGAGAAAATCTTTGGTTACCAGGCCACTGAAGTCAGTGGCCGCAAAATCAACTTACTGATGCCAGAATCCATCAGCATTCATCACGACGAATATATACAACGTTATCTTCAAACTGGTCAACCCAGAGTTATCGGCGCGGGACGCGAGGTTTTGGGGCAACGTAAAGATGGCACTTTGGTTCCATTGGAGTTGTCGATTAGCGAAGTCAAAGTCAATGATAAACACTTCTTCATTGGCATCATGCACGATATTAGTAACCGCAAAGCGACCCTGGCGGAACTCCAAAAAGCCAAAGAAGTAGCCGAACATGCCAATCAAGCTAAAAGTGAATTTTTGGCCACCATGAGTCACGAAATTCGTACCCCCATGAGTGGCATGATTGGTATGATTGAACTCCTCAGTAAGACTCCCTTGGACTCCAAACAGACTCACTATATAGAAACTTTGCGCAGTTCCAGTGAAGCCCTCCTCAACCTTATCAATGACATCCTCGACTTCTCCAAAGTGGAAGCCGGCAAACTCACCCTGGACATTATTGAATTTGACCTAACTCGTCTCATCGAGGAACTCACTAATCTCTTTGCAGTTTCCGCCCACCGCAAAGGACTCAATCTCACTTGTCAGATATTTCCCCTTCTTCCAGTCAATTTACAAGGGGACCCCAGCCGCTTGCGCCAAATTTTAACGAATCTACTGGGCAATGCGATCAAATTCACAGAACATGGAGAAGTTACCTTACAGACCCTCGTCATGGCTGAATCGGCTGATCAAGTGACGATTCACTTCGAAATTACCGACACCGGTATCGGTATCAGCAACACCGTTCAACAACAACTCTTTCAAGCCTTCTCCCAGGCCGACAGTTCCACCACGCGCCGCTACGGTGGTAGTGGACTAGGACTGGCCATCTCCCGCCGCCTGGTGCGCCTCATGGGAGGTGAAATCCATCTTTACAGCCAACTAGGACAAGGTAGCACCTTCTGGTTTGAACTGCCTTTCCCAAAAACCTCCACCCCCAGTTTCTTAGCCAATCAACTGGCACAATTGGACCGTCTTAAAGACCTCAAACTCCTGATTGTGGAACCTAATCCCTCATGTCGGCAAAAGCTGGCCCAACAACTTCATGTGTGGGGAATGCACCCTCAAGAAAGCAATGCCACCACGGTGTTGCAACACCACTGTGAACTGGATCTGGTCATTATTGAAGAAAGTGCGTGGACCGCCTGGCAATCGCAACTCGCAAACTGGCCATTAGGCAAAACGCAATGGATTATTTTAACTTCCATGGACAATCCTTTGGATCAATCCAGTGCCGGGCATTCCAAACAATGTTTAACCAAACCCATACTGCCATCGAAACTCCTCGAATGCCTGATTACTCTCACGGAACAATCCTCTGCTTGCGACCCGCAGAATGATTCACGCCGCCCGATAGGTACGGATAACCCCTTGCTTGAAACCTCATCCTTGACCATGCGTAAATCCAATCTTTCTCATGGAACTGACATTTCTCCCCTATTTTCGGGCAAACGCATTCTCGTTGCTGAAGACAACATCGTCAACCAAGAAGTCGCCAAGGCCATGTTATCTCGTTTAGGCTGTGACGTGACGGTGGCAGAAGACGGGGTACAAACGTTACGAAGACTGCAAGAAAGTCACTACGACCTCATCTTTATGGATTGCCACATGCCTAATATCGACGGCTTTGAGGCTACCCATCAGATTCGCTTACAAGAACAAACCACTCCGAACACACCTCATATCCCTATCATTGCCCTCACTGCCAGCGTCATGCCTAATAATCAAGAACGCTGTCTCTCCGCGGGCATGGATGATTACCTCAGTAAGCCGGTCAAGACGGCAGATTTTCAAAGAGTGCTAACCCGTTACCTCCTGGCCCATCCAAACCTCCCCAAATCCGTTGAACCGGTTCAGGTCCCCTCGGTATTTCATACCACCGTTGAACAACACTCCGACCTGCCCATTTTGAATCAGGCCCTGCTTACGCAAATGCGCAAAGACATGCGTGGCCGCGGTATCAACTGGTTGATCAACGTCTTTCTAAATGAGTTACCTACTTATCTGGACGAACTCCAACAAGCTATTACCGGTCGAGATGGCAACCTTTTATATATGAAGGCCCATAAGTTTAAAGGCGGTTGCAAAAATCTAGGCGCCTCTCGCATGGTCAAATTATGTGAACAGTTGGAAGCCTTAGGACAGGCCCAAGACCTCTCGGCCGCGACGGAATTGTTTAAAAGTGAAATGGAAAGGGAAGAAAAGGATTTGCAAGAGGCTTTGGAACAGGAGAAATTGAAAGAGAAAAGTTGACCAGTGGTTTGCCCCCCATGCACCATGTTTGAAACCGCACGGCGCCTAATTTGTCGGTCTTGAACTCTGATTGAGATGATTAAATGAGGACTCTGATAAGGGGGAGTTACTAATCAGAATCCATCTGAAAATCACCCCAATCAAAGTTCAGACATTCTGGAACTCTGATTGAGATGATTAAAGGAGGACTCTGAAAGGAGGCTTGACTAATCAGAGCCCATCTGAAAATCACCCCAATCAGAGTTCAGACATTCTGGAACTCTGATTGAGATGATTAAAGGAGGACTCTGAAAGGAGGCTTGACTAATCAGAGTCCATCTGAAAATCATTCTAATCAGAGTTCAGACTGTAACAACCGCCGATTCAACACGACATCCATAGGCTTCCATATTGTTATTCCTGGAACCTGTTCGAAACGACCATGACAACACACCATGTCAGTCAAGTGGGGATGATGACGATTCATACAACCCAGATGTAGTGAATCAGTCACTAGCAAACCATAACTTGCCCGTTCTCGTTTGGTCTCCAACAACAAATCACGAGTGATAGGCAACAATTTAAGACGGGCGTACCTAATTAAATCCTCCACCTGTTGGTGCGAGTCCGTTAGCGTGGCCGCTTGTTCATGATGATGACGACACAGCCAGTCTTTCAATTGACTCAGTTTGACTCCTTTGATACAACCTTTTTGATACGCCTCTGCCAGCATGACTTGATTCATCAAATCAGTGATGACTTGCGCATTCACATAGGCAAACACGTTACCAACTTCAAGATTCTCGATAAGTTTCTTGCAACTGTTTGATTTGCCTTTATAGTACAAATCAAAAATATCAGCCTCCACAAACACACGAGAACCCTGAGGCAGTTCAGCAAGATTTTTGATGATGGCACTCAAGGTTATTCCTCCTCATCTGGTACTTCTGCATAAGCCCCGGCATATTTCTCCGTAAAGGAATGCAACTTTGCATCTGCATGAATCAATTCCCTTTCCAAAGGAGTCAACTGATATAAATCAAACAGCAGTTCATCCATTTCCTCTTTCCCCTGAGATTGCTTGAGAGTGTCATCTCCCATCAGGGTGGTGACACGTTCCCGTATGGAAGTAGCTTGACCTAGTGGGGCAACCGGGAATTTTTCCATCGAGTGCGCTAAGAAACGCAATCGTCCTGTCAGGGACCAGGGGTTGCCCACCGCTTGAAACTCATGTCTGGCATACCAATCAAAAATTTTACTATGCAAAATGCCTAACAGATATAAATCTTCTGTAGGCAACAAGTAAGTGGTATTCGTACACAAAGCACCGCTGGTGTCGTAACAAGCCCGCATCCATTTGCTGGATTCTGGATAAACAATTTTGGGTTTAGCAAATTCGCCATAGTAAGCACAAGAACGCAATTCCCAAAAATATTTACCTTGGTCATGGCGCTGGTGCAATTCGTTTTCCCACTGTCGGAAATAGGCATGTAATGCTGGGTAAGTTTGTTCAAACACCTGCCAAGCCTCTCCTGCATCGGCCGCATTGGCCCATGGCCAGGGATAATTGGCACTGGAAGGGATCACAATGACATACGCGCTGGCAACAGGGGACTGCCATTGGCGCAAATCGCGTCCGCGCAACCAAGGTTTAATCAAGTCAGCATTGTTGGCATCTTGTGCTATCAGTTTTTCGCGGGTGACCGCATCAATCACAAAGGCTTTGCTGAAGCCTGTTTTGAGTCCACGGTAAATTTTCCCCGTGAGGCATTTTCCAAGGGGCGTACCAATCTGATTAAGTTTATCAATAAGATTGGCCACCTCGGAGGTTTTCTCACGTTGAGTCGTGGTAGTAGGGTGAATGGTAGTTTCGTTCATCAAATATCTCCATCTGTTAAGGATTAGCACAGTGTGCCAATTCAGATATTATTTTTTTTGTATCATTTCATTATGCCATAAATTACCCTCGCCCTGCAAAAAATGAAGATGATTTTTCATATAGACCCTAAATGATTCTGAAATATCTAGGTTTTTGGCATAATATTTACGCAGCATAGTATGGTCAAAAATTTCAAGAGGTGCTGGTCAAAAAAAATTTGTCACTCCGCTTGACAAGACTAAAACGATTCGACTAGATTAATAGACGTATCTAAAATATGCAGTATATTTATTAATATTTAATCTTTAGGTTATCCCCAGAAAAAGCTAAGTTCTACATAAATAACAACGTATTTTAAGATATAAATTAGCTGGTCGTTCAATGATGATTGTTCACTTTAAAGAGGATTAACGTTATGTTGAAAAGACTCATGTTGTTATCACTCATACTATATGTAGCTATTGTCACAGGCTGCAACGACGACGATGATGCTACGTCTTCGGCGTCCACCACCACTCCATCCACATCCACCACTACCCCTTCCACCCCCTCGACCTCTTCTCAAATTAGCCCGCAACAACAGGTATTGTCAACGTCTCTGCATTCCACTACGGCAGGGATGAAATATTTTTATGCCAAAGAACAGGGTGGCTTTGAGACATTCACTCATGTTCCTTATGAAAAACTGGGCGCCTGTCAGACATGCCATGTCGAACCCAGCAAATGTGAAACATGCCACCAGAAAACGGGTGACAAACCTACCAATGCCGCTTGCTTAAAGTGTCACAATAAGCAACAAACTGAACAAAAGTTTGCCCCTGATTTTCACCTGTTGGAAAAAACCAAAGGTGGGTTAGGGATGCAATGTGCAGATTGTCATACCGCCCAACAAGTGCATGGTGATGGCAAACAGTATAACACCATGTTTGAGAAACCAACCAAAGTGAATTGTCAACAATCCAATTGTCATACCAAACTCAACCAAGATAAACCGATGCACAAACAGCATCACGATGATCTGGATTGCGCCGCTTGCCATGTCAAAGTGACACCCACTTGCTACAATTGCCACTTCTCTGAACAGAAGGGTTTTGACGAGTTTAAATTCTATCCTCAACCCATCGGGGACTGGAAAATCTTAGTGAAGGATGCCCACAGTGGTAAAGTCACCAGTGGTAACATCCAGAATTTCACCTCTTTTCAAGGTAATGCGTTGCTAACGGTGGTACCCTACTTCTCGCATACCATTCAAAAAACCAGTGACACCACTTGCGGTGAATGTCATAATAGCCCAGCACTTAATGAATACAAGGACACTGGTACGATGACCTTAACCACTTGGGATGAGACCAGTAAGCAACTCAAGAACATGCCCGGCGTGATTCCGATTCCGTTGGATTGGGAAACGGCGTTACGGTTGGTTTATTTGAACCAAGATGCCTCTGGGCAATGGATTTATCAAGGCAAGAATGCCGCAGATGCAAATCAAATGCTGTATGCGAAACCAATAGATGTGGGTAGTATGCCGAAATTTTAGGGGACGCTGAAGATTTGACAACTTTTGGAAAAGTTGTCAAATCTTTTTGTCAACTGGTATAATCTTCCATATCTCTCCCAACTACCCAATTTTAAACATGACCTCAGAACCCAATTCATCTCCCTCCAATCACCTCCACAACCGAAACTATTTGAGGTTTTTGAGGTTATTGCTAAAACATTTTTTCCTATCCCTAGCATTGCTATCACTGAGTTTCTGCCTCCTTATCGCCTGGCTAATTAGCACCGAAACTGGCTTACACTTGCTAATCACACAAGCCCAGCGATGGGCCCCCGGCGAATTGAAAATTCAATCTTATCAAGGACGCTTACTCGATCAATTCAGTTTCACAGGACTATCTTATCAATATCAAGATTTCGCAATCCAAATCGCTTCCTTTCAATTGGCGTGGGAAGCACCCGCATTATGGAACACCACAGTGCATCTAATCCAGTGGCATGTCAACCAAGTGGAAATACATTTGCCCACATCAAAGAAGACGGAACAAGAGGAAAAATATACATCGTTAGAACTGCCTTCCCTCCAGTTACCTGTACAAATCGCCTTAGATGATGTACAAATCCATCACCTCACGATTCATCGCCCTGACGCCGACCCGATTCAGATTGATAACGTGGAATTACGTTCGACGACTACCGACACTTTAGAACTTCACCACGTTCAAGTCAAATCTCCTCTGGTTAATGCGACGTTGACCGGCAAAGTGGAACTGCAAACGCCTCATGCGGTGCAACTACATTTGGAATGGTCAGCACCATTACCTCAGCAAGCATTAACGGTGACAGGAAAGACTGAAGTCAAGGGCGATATGCAAACGTTGCAAGTGACCTCCACGATTAGCCAACCGTTGGCAGTTCAACTGAATGGCACCTTCCAGAATATTTTGAAAGACGTGCAATTTGATACCAAGTTAACCTGGCAAGAGTTATATTGGCCCGTGACGGGAGAAACAGCTATGGTGAAGAGTCAACAAGGTCAGTTTACCTTAACAGGTTCTCTGGATAATTATCATATTGATTTACAAACTCATTTATCTGGTAAGCAGATTCCAAAAGGACTCTGGCAGATAAGTACACAAGGGAATTTGCAGGAATTGACTTTGGAAAAACTTCATGCCGAACTGTTGCAAGGAGTCATTGAGGCAAGGGGGAAAGTGTCCTTTCAACCCCAATTGGCCGCACAACTGAATTTAAATACCCGTGACGTGAACTTGCAAGAGGTGTGGAAAGACTGGCCCGCAGGACTTCAAATCGACAGTCAATTGGTGGCCACTTTGGAGGGGGAAAATTTTGAAATTAACCAGTTACAAGTCAACTTACCACCCACGGCGGCCCAAGTGTCTTTGCAAGGCGAAGGTTTCTTAAAGAACCTCCAACCGCAGTTGAAACTAGCCAAATTGAATTGGCAAAATCTACAATGGCCCTTGCTAGGCACCTCTCCTCTAACGAGTAGCACCGCGGGTCGTCTCCACTTGTCAGGCAATGTGGAAGACTACCGCTTTGATTTAGACACGCAATTAGCAGGGGCGCAAATTCCCGCAGGTCAATGGAATATCATCGGGCAAGGGAATTTGCAACAAGTGGCAGTGGAAAAACTTCAAACCGAAATTTTAAATGGCATCCTCCAAGGAACCGGTGAAGTTCATTGGCAACCGACATTATCCGCCCAACTGAACCTCCACACGTCGAAGATAACGTTGGAAAAATTTTGGAAAGAGTGGCCTGCTAAGTTGGAATTGAATAGCCAACTGGTGGCGAAATTAGACGGTGACAAGTTCACCATTGACCCCTTTGAACTCACCTTGCCTCCCACTTCTGCCACCCTGTCTTTACGGGGAGAAGGCTCCTTAGCAGATAAACAGAATCGCAGTTTTAACACCACGTTGACTTGGAAAGAGGTTCAATGGCCGCTGGTGGGGACTACTGCGCTGATACAAAGTCCTCAAGGGCAAGTGACAGTCGCTGGCACGTTGCAAGACTATCAGATTGATTTAGAAACAAATTTGTCTTCTACCCAATTTCCACAAAGCCACCTACGTCTCACGGGAGGAGGTAACTTACAACAATTTATCATTGACTCCTTACGCGCCGACCTTTTGCAAGGTGTGGTCAACGCCACTGGTCAAATTCATTGGCAACCTACTCTTGCGGCCCAATTGTCTATGGAAGCCAAGCAACTTAATTTGACTGAAGTTTGGAAAGAGTGGCCCGCTAATGTCACCCTCAACTCTCAACTGACTGCAAATTGGCAAGATACTCAAGTGAAGATTCCCCAATGGACTCTTGAGTTACCCGAAACTCAAACGCTTCTGAATTTACAAGCAGAGGCTAGTTTGGCTGGCAATCAACCGCATTTTCAAACAACGTTGACCTGGCAAAAACTCCAATGGCCCCTAACGTCCCTCCCCTCTCCCCCTGGGAGAGGGGCCGGGGGTGAGGGCAATTTTCACCACGCCTCCCTCCCCTCTCCCCCTGGGAGAGGGGCCGGGGGTGAGGGCAAAGGGGCCGGGGGTGAGGGCAAAGGGGCCGGGGGTGAGGGCAACGGGAGTGGGGACGGCGGATAATGTGTGGC
>JAABRD010000073.1 GCA_011391085.1 Thiotrichaceae bacterium
AGCACACCACCTCTCATCAGTGGCGGAGGAATCGCACCTCATTTTTGACCTTCTTTCGTAACCACTTGGTTCTTGGTTACTTATTTCAGCACACGAATTAACCGAATGGTCAAGTCAACCCATTCTGAAAATTCTTAAATATCTTTCAATTCTGATTCAGATTTTTGCGAGGGCGTTGATAAAAACGACGGTATTATTTATAGACTGGATCAGAAACTAAGTTTCGGAAAGCAAACTTAGTTTCTCATCGTCCCAATCAGGACTGATTCCAATTTTAGACAACCAAATACCGTAACAACGGCTCCACTACCAGAATATTTACCAATTGCAGACCGATAAGCACAATGAAGGCTGAAAAATCAATCCCCTGCACCGGTGGAATGGCGCGGCGCACTGGGCGTAATAGAGGGGCATTCAATTGAGATAACAGATAACCCAAGGGATGATTGTGACTGTCATGGGGTGAAACCCAACTGAGTATCACTTCAATGAGGATACTGAAGAAATAGACATTTAGCAACAATGATAACAGGCTGGCAAGGGCCACAATGAAGAGGGCCAACAGACTTAAATGTTGTCCATATAGCCAGGCAATAATAGACAGTTCCATCATTTTCAAGCAAAACATGAGAATGATGGCAGCAAAGTCAATATTGTGCCAACCTGGAATGAAGTTATATAACAACAACAACGGCAAATCTGTCGCCTTCCAGACCAGTTTTAACAAGGGGTCATGACGGATTCCCAGCCGTATCAGTTGCAACAGGAAACGCAACATGACCAGGAAAATGTAAGTGCCAAAGAAGACATTCAGTAGAAAGACTAAGGCAGTGATGAGAGGATTAGTGACGACCATCATTTATTGTTCTCCAAATTGTTTAGCCAACGTAACTGCGCGTTGTTGGGCCGCTTGCAGGGCTTGTTCAAATAACGTTTGTAATCCGCCGGCTTGTAAAGTGTTGATAGCTTGTTCCGTGGTGCCACCTTTGGAAGTGACTCGCATTCGCAAAGTGGCAGCCTCTTCTTGACTTTCCAACGCCATTTTAGCCGAACCCAGGGCTGTTTGTAAAGTGAGTAAACGTGCTGCCTCAGCCGGTAAACCTAACTGGACGCCTGCTTGTTCTAAGACTTCCATAATCAAGAAGAAATAAGCCGGGCCACTGCCTGACAAAGCAGTGACGGCATCCATCAAAGATTCTTCGGCTATCCATAAAGTCAGTCCCACGGCCCGCAAAATATTTTCGGCCAATTCCCGTTGTTCCTCACTAACTTGAGAACCTGCAAACAGGGCCGAGGCACCACATTGAACCATGGCCGGTGTGTTAGGCATCACTCGCACAATCGGAACAGGTCGTTGCTGTGCCCCCCCCAACCACCGGGCTAAATCAGTGAGACGAATCCCTGCTGCAATGCTGATAATCAAAGGTGGAGGATCTGACAGGGCCGTCGCAAGAGACTTAGCCACGTCCGGTAAAGTTTGGGGTTTGACGGCCAAGACGATCACATTAGCCCCCGCGATAGCAGTCAAGTTATCGGTGTAACAAGAGATCTGGAAGCGAACGGCAAGCGGTTGTGACAACGGGTCTGAGACTCGTAAATTTTCTGGCGGCACCCCAGTTTGGAGGAGTCCTCCTATCAAGCTGGTGGCCATGTTTCCGCCGCCAATAAAGGTGATGATACTGTTTTTCATGTTGATGGTTTTCCTCGGATAGAATGGATAATGGATAATGAATATAATAGAAAATGGAAAATAGAGAAATACCGGAGTAGAGGCTTTAGCCGGTGGGAGTGGCACGTCACCGGCTGAAGCCTCTAGTCCAGTTTAACCGGCTGAAGCCTCTAGTCCGGGCAATGATGTTGTCAAACATAATTGAAATTCTCCTTCCCAATTCCCCAAAAAGTTGCTAATCTATAGAACTCAGTAAAGAATGAATAACCATTATTCATGGTTCATTATTCATTATCTTTAATACAATACACTGTTTTTTCAACAAAGGCAATAGATATGGATAACATTACCATTGAACACAACCCTTCAGCGGCCAAATTGGAAGTCATGGGGGTCTATGATTGGTCCCTTTGGGAAAAAGGGATTTCCAAATTTTCTTGGCATTATGACAGTAATGAAACCTGTTATTTGTTAGAGGGCGATGTCACGGTGACCCCCAGTGAGGGGGAACCGGTACATATAACAGAGGGGGATTTGGTGAATTTTCCCAAGGGGATGACGTGTACCTGGGAAATTCGGAAGGGGGTGAGGAAACATTATAAGTTTTCTTAGCTTAATCTAAGCTGGCGAGAAACCAAGTTTCTGGGAGAAACTTAGTTTCAGTAATACTCCTATGAATTTGTACACCTCCGCTGGAACGCAATAAGAATTATTGCGCGTAGCGTCGGCGCAACGTAGCGCAATAATTCTTATTGCGCTCCAGCGTGAATCTAATATAAATTGTCAAGCGGTCTTCTATGGTATCCAATTTGTATGAACCAACTCTTAATTCATGACGTTGTTACCCGCCTTGGTACAGAGGTTCAAAAACGATTTTCACCATGGTTTGCGAACGCTAACGTCTCTTATCCTCCTCCACAGCGGTTGGCTTTGTTAGGATTCAAAGCTGAACGACAATTGGAAGTGTGGGCAGAGAAGGGGGAGAAATGGGTATGGATACGCACTTATCCAATTTTAGCTGCCAGTGGTGTAGCAGGTCCCAAATTGCGGGAAGGGGATCGTCAAGTCCCAGAAGGGATTTATCGTCTCACTTTTTTAAATCCCAACAGTCGTTTTCATTTATCCATGCAAATTGATTATCCCAACGTGTTTGAACAACAGAAAGCGACAGAGGAGGGGCGAACGAATCTTGGTGGAGAAATTTTTATCCATGGGCAAGCTTCTTCTGTGGGATGTTTAGCTATGGGAGATGAGGCGATTGAAGAATTATTTGTATTGGTGGCAACCATGGGTTTAGAAAAAGTGACCGTGATAGTGGCACCGCAAAAGGAAATGGATCAGATAGCAGAGAGTCTGTTCAGTCGCCCGTGGGTGCCGGAATTGTATGTTAATATTAGAGAAGCGTTGGCGAATTTTGAATGAGTTATGTTCCTCCCTTTCGCAAAAAATTTGAATTTGTCTTTACATCCACATTATGAAAAAACCAGAACTACTTTCCCCAGCCGGTACTCGAAAAAACCTACGATATGCCTTTGCCTACGGCGCCGATGCGGTGTATGCAGGTCAACCCCGCTATAGTCTCCGGGTGCGCCAAAATGATTTTGATAAACTGGAACATTTGGCCCAAGGAATTAGCGAAACCCATCGTCAAGGCAAACAGTTTTATGTCACTTGCAATATCCTCCCTCATAACGCCAAACTCAAAACGTTTCTAGCAGACTTGACTCCCGTTTTGGAATTGCAACCAGACGCCTTGATTATGGCGGATCCGGGACTAATTTCATTGGTTCGAGAACGTTGGCCAAATATGGCGATTCATCTCTCTGTACAAGCCAACACAGTCAATTATGCGGCAGTGCAATTTTGGCAACGCATTGGATTGAATCGCATCATTTTATCTCGTGAACTTTCTTTAGAAGAAATTGCCGAGATTCGTCAAGCCTGTCCAGACATAGAATTAGAAGTGTTCATTCATGGCGCCCTCTGCATTGCTTATTCTGGACGTTGCTTGTTGTCAGGCTATTTCAATCATCGTGACGCCAATCAAGGGACTTGTACCAATGCCTGTCGTTGGAATTACAAATTGCATTCTCTGTCACCAGAGGAGAGAAATACAGGAATCTATTTGTTGGAAGAACAAGAACGTCCTGGCGACTATTTTCCCGCAGAAGAGGATGAACATGGCACCTATATTCTCAATTCCAAAGATTTACGGGCAGTACAACATGTCGCCAAATTAATGGAAATCGGCATAGACAGTTTCAAAATTGAAGGACGCACCAAGTCCCATTACTACGTGGCCCGCACCACGCAAGTCTATCGGAAAGCAATTGACGATGTTTTTGCTGGACAACCTTTCGACAAGCATCTGTTAAGTGAGTTAGAAAACCTCTCCCATCGTGGCTACACCGAAGGCTTTTACCGTCGCCATACTCATGACGAATACCAAAATTATGTAGAGGGTTCGACCCACTCTGGCCATCAACAATTTGTCGGTGAAGTTCTCAGACGAGACACTTCGACAGGATTATTCGAGATTGAAGTCAAGAATCATTTTGCCGTGGGCGATTCTTTGGAATTATTACTTCCCCACGGGAAGATACCATTTCAATTAGAACAGATGCAAAATCAAAAGGGGGAGATGATTTCAGTGGCGCCGGGGTCAGGATATGTGGTTTATATTCGAGTACCAAACTATGGGGAAGGAAATGGGGAATATGGTTTATTGGTGAAGAATTTGACAAATGGATAAATGACGAATGGATAAATGATGAGAGGTTATGGATAAATGATGAGAGGTTAAGGTAGCGGTGGACTAGAGGCTTTAGCCGGGGGGTGGGCACTGCGATTTCAATTCTGTTCAGCACCCACCGGCTAAAGCCTCTAGTCCACCATAAAATTTACCTTCCATAAAATTTACCCTCCATCCACTATCCGCTATCCACTAAAACTCCTCCTTCCAACGAGTAACATCGTTCACAACGTCCCGCCAAAATCGGATCATGAGTCACCAACACCAGCGTCGTGCCATATTCCATTTGCAACGAAAATAACAATTCAATGATACGTTGCCCTGTCGCTTGATCTAAATTACCTGTAGGTTCATCTGCAAACAAAATCAACGGATGACCCGCAAAAGCCCTTGCCAATGCCACTCGTTGCTGTTCACCGCCGGACAATTGGGGTGGAGTATGCTGAAGACGGAGAGACAACCCCACTTGTTCTAACACGGTCAACGCTTTGATTTTCGCCTTCACATCGCCTGCTAATTCCATTGGCAACATCACATTTTCAAGGGCCGTCAAATGCGGTAACAAATGAAACGATTGAAACACAAAACCGACTTTGCCAGCCCGTAATCGCGCCCGTCCATCTTCATCTAAATTGTTCAAACTCGTCTCAAATAATCTTACTTCCCCACTTGTCGGATTGTCTAAACCTGCTAACAGTCCCAATAAAGTCGACTTCCCAGACCCCGACGCACCGACGATGGCAACTGCTTGTTTGGAATAGACAGATAAGTTAATTTGATCTAAAATGGTCAATATGCCTTCTGGGGCATTGACTTGTTTAGTTAATTCGTATGCTGTTATAATAAGTGTAGAGGTATTTATCATGTTTAAAAATCTGTTTCTAGCTTGGATATTATTATGGGGTCTCGTTGGCCAAGTTCCAACTCCCCTCCATGCCTCCCCAGTCGCTGAAGGAGGCAACAACACCATTCTGGTGATGGGTGACAGCCTCAGTGCTGCACATGGCATCGCCACCGAACAAGGATGGGTCAATTTGTTACAACAACGCTTGCGTGACCAGGGTTATCAGGCCACGGTTATCAACGGCAGCATCAGTGGTGAAACCACCAGTGGCGGACGTCGTCGCTTGTCGCCAACCTTATCCCAAGTGAAACCCACTTTGGTGATTTTAGAACTGGGTGCCAACGATGGTTTACGTGGTTTGAGTTTGAAGGAAATGCAAAAAAATTTGGTCACTATGATTGACCAATCGCAACAAGCCGGTGCCAAAGTGTTATTGCTAGGAATGCGAATTCCACCCAACTATGGCAAAGCCTACACGGAACGTTTTCAGCAAATTTACCTGGACCTAGCCAAACAATACCAACTCCCTGTGGTCCCCTTCTTTTTGGAAAGTGTCGCCCAACAACGTGAGTTGATGCAAGAAGACAATTTACACCCGACGGCACCGGCACAAGAGAAGTTATTAGAGACCGTGTGGAAGAAGATGGAGGAGATGTTAAAGTAGTTTTCGTCACTGGTATGGTGAGGCGACGTGGGTAGTTTTCTGCAACTCTTGTGGTTGCCCGTGGTGAGTAGAAATTTTGGTAGTGATGCAATGTGGATGATAGACACTTCCCCCCTCCCCCTACGGGCGTGGGAAGAACGGCGGTACCCGTGGTTTTCACCCCTCTCCCCCTGGGAGAGGGGCCGGGGGTGAGGGTAAACATATCACCCAAATTGCATCACTACCGAAATTTTTATCATCACAGGCAACCACCGTCATGGGCAACCACAAAAGTTGCCCCTACACAACTCACATTGTATCACGGTCTCAGATCTCATCAGCCATCTACTTCTGTGACACCACCGCCTCTGCTATGAGTGAGGGAGAAAACAGCAACGGTCCCAACCAATCACCAGCTTGCAGGCCAATCATAAACCACCATGTTAATAACAAACCCAGAACTGCCCAGCCCCTGAGGAACGATAAAAATTGGGCAACGTCATTGGTCAGCCCGTTTAAAAAACGCAGTGGTGCAGAAGAACGCCAAAAACTGTGAGTAGTCAGTGAACCAAAATATTTCATACACATCTCTATTGTAGTAAGTTAAAGGAAGAAGTTTCGCCTGGTTACAAGGTTGCGAACAGCGTCGTCACGAAAAGCGTTTTCGCAACGACAGTGGGGTGTCACGACGTTCAAAATTCGCAATCCGTTCCCGTAGCAAATGAATAGTCTGCGGGTTTAATAATTGATGCTTGTCATCCTCTAAAGTACCTTCCAAAATATCGGCAATCTTTTGGGCACTTTTCAACATCAATTCAAACGCCACTCGTCCTCCAAAGGGACCTGGCAGACGCATAAATAGGACCAAACCTGGACTGACAAATTTGGAAATCCGTTGCACGTCAAAGGTGCCTGGTTCTAACATGTTAGCGATGCTAAAGATAGGTTTCTTCACCTTGATTTCACCAACCCCATAATGTTGAAAAATCTCCATATCCCCATAGCGCAGTCCAAGTTCTTCCAACACATCTAAGATGTCGGGACCTTGGAAACCGCCATGTTGAGGCACGATATAAAGGGCCAGGATAAGTTCTGGATGGGCTAAAAAGAATTCATCCTTGGTTTTGTTTTTATTCTTCGACAGGCGCAGGGTGGCTACGGAAGTTACTTCTTCTGGGAAGGGAGAAGGAGAAATGGCACCATGCCGATGGCTGTCTAACATGGTGAGATTGCTAAAAGGTTCTTCCTCAGACCAGCGGATGGTACCACGTTTTTTGCTGGACAGTTCCTGGTTATCTTCCTCAAGACGCGGAGTAGCTCCCCGTCTCTTGATGGATAACGTGGTGGTGAATCTTTCTTCAATGACAGGTTCTGCCTCTCGTTTTCGAAACAAAAATAATGAGAACTTGGATGGTTTGGATAATTCTGGCGTGTCTTTATGAGTGGCCTTCGCAGAAATGGTTTCTGCTGCCAGGGAAGGCACTCCCGTCTCAGCTACCTCCCCCCGTCGCCGTTCTTTAGACGCAAACTCAGTAGTCTCGGTATCGTCATGGGCCTGGAGGTTTAGAATCTCTGCGGCAGTCTGGGCAAAGCGTCCCGCTTCGTGGGGAGATTCCAATACAGGTAAAGGATTCTGCGTCTCCTTGGAATCATCAGATTCGGAAAAATCAAATAAAATATTTGAAGATTCGGACGCAGTTTCACCCTGGGAAGTTTCTCCATCTTGCGTAACTGTGTCAATTCCTGTCTGTTCTCTACGTCTGCGGTTTTGAAGGCGCCGGCGGTTTCGATACCACCAGAAGGAGGCACCTATTGATAAGATGACTAGAACACCTAGACTTGTATATAGAAAATAGGTCATCAGTTTTGGTTCTCTCCATGTAAATTATGATGATGAGTTTGGAGTTCGGTCAGCCACTGGTGTACCACTTTAGCCTGAGAATCTCCTAGTTCTTGATAAAGTTCAATACTCTTTTGATACATTTCCTTCGCCTTTCGTAAGTTCCCTTGCTGTTTATAAAAACGGCCAAGGTCGGCATAATCTCTGGCCATACCATCTTTACGTTCGAGAACGCGGTTGAGGTCCAAACTTTGGAAATATCTTTGTTCCAGAAGATGGGTGACAGTGGGTGGTGCAGAAGAAAAATAGATGTCCAAAAAATAGATGAGGGCAGCTATGCCTCCTACTAACGTGGCAACCCCCGAGAGTAAGTTGATCATGGGAGATTCACTTAACAAGGAAAAACTGGCGACCGCGATGGCAAGGACACCCACATTGGTCATTATCACACCTGCCAAAGCAATTGTCGAATTGTTTAAAGGTTTTAGTCTCATATTGTGTCTCAACTAGGCTTGTGATTGTTCGTGTTCAACTAATTGTTCATTTTCAACTGATGGTTTGTCTTTAGCTATTTTCCCAGTCGTTAACTGTTGTAGATGCTTGCCTTCTGCATACGCCGCAACGACTATACAACCTGTACTCGCAAAGACTGACACCACAAATCCCCAAGTAGAGATGAATACGACCATATTGGGTTTGAACTCTGTCCCTGCCGCAACACTAGCGTAATATAACGACCCTAGACAAATCACTGCCAGGGACATACCGCTAAAGATATAAGTAAGTAACGGATGAGTGGAAACTGGAGAGGCCGCAGAACCAAGTAACTCGCCCAGTCCTACTCCACACAGGGCTATGCCTACCAGTAACAACTCACCTCTGCTACCAATGACTGCACCAAGAGTTATTTCATGACCTTTACTCATTTCGATAAGAAGATTGCCAAAAAAAGGCAGTAAGGCAAAAAACACGCTGAAAATTATCCAACGTTCTAATTTTTCCATCATGATTTTTTTTAATTCGTTTGCCATTTTCACGTTCCTCAAATTTTCTCTCACCCACGTTGACCACTCCATTGTTCGAGTTTCAGGTTAACAAACAACGCAATATTCAATTGACTGGCGTCTTCTATGACCTGATGCAATTTACAAAAACTTTGATTAGCACCTAGCAATTTGCCATGGTGCAAAGCGACCCATTGTCCCAAATACTCTTCATGGTGCTGTTGCAACCAATTCATGGTTTTGCGCACGTCTTCGGCAGTTTTAGGGGTTCGTGTCGAAGGGATTGACGACGTAACGATAGGTTTGGGAATTAGGGAGTTCATGGTATTATCCTCTTGGAAAAAATTGTAAAGTTATTTTAGCATAGTCATCGTCTTTGGAGTACGGAATTTATTCCGTAGACACGGAATAAATTCCGTACTCCAACGGAACAAATTCCGTTACTTCGCCACCATATCCACCGCCGTATTAATATCCACCGCCACCATTCGCGATACGCCCGGTTCCTGCATGGTGACACCCATCAATTGGTCTGCAATTTCCATCGTGAGTTTATTATGCGTGATAAAAATAAATTGTACCCGTTCTGACATCGCTTTGACCAGTCGGCAAAAACGTCCCACATTAGTATCATCCAACGGGGCGTCCACCTCGTCAAGCATACAAAATGGGGCCGGATTGAGTTCAAAAATCGCAAACACTAGCGCAATGGCTGTCAACGCCTTTTCGCCACCTGACAATAAATGGATGTGAGTATTACGTTTGCCCGGCGGCCGGGCCATAATAGACACACCATCTGCCAGTATATCTTCGCCCACTAATTCTAAACTGGCTTGACCGCCGCCAAATAATTTGGGAAACATATCTTGCAAAAATTTATTCACGCTGTCTAGTGTGTGTTGAAAGCGTGTCTTGGTTTCACGGTCTATGGTGGCAATGGCATTCTCTAATAAATTCAACGCTTTATGTAAATCCTCGGCCTGTTCATCCAAAAATTGTTTGCGCTTCGATTCTTCTTCAAATTCTTGCAAAGCGGCCATATTGATGGCACCCAAGCGTTCCAATTTACGTTCCAGCGTTTGAATCTGTTCTTGCCAACGGTCCTCATTGGCATCCTCCGGCAATTCTGCCAATAAAGCCAGAGGACTCCAAGGCGTCGTTGCCAATTGTTCTTCTAAAGTTTGGCGACGCACTTGATGAGTTTGACACTCTAACCGGGCTTGTTCTAATTCGGTTCGCAACGTTTGGCTACGGGTTTCCACTTCATGCCGTAACCCTTCATAATCGTTTAAAGCCACTTCCAAATGCGCCACCGTTTGTTTAGCCTGCGTCAATGCCTCCTCCGCCACCGTTTTTTGTTGCTGATAATCGGTTAATTTACGTTGCAAATTATCCAAGGGCACCCGTTGTTTTTGCAAAGCCGTTTGCAATTCATAACCTTGTTCCTGAAATTGTTCTAACTGGGCTTTTAAGCGCGTAATCCCTTGTTGCAACCGGGCAATGTCAGTGCGTTGCGATTCTAACTTGACCTCCCCCTGATGCCGACTTTCTTTGGCTTCATGCCAGTGAACACGACTTTGCATCACCTTCTCCTGACGCACATTCCGTTGCTTCGTCAACGTTTCCCGTTCATCGGCCAACTTATCCATTGCTTCCAACGCCGCATGTAATTTTTTCCGCGTCGCTTCCGAATCACTTTGGTCTTCGGTCATTTGGGTGGTCACTTCCGCCCGTTCTTTAGCAATCCGTTGGACTTGCATTTTGATATGTTCCAGACGTGCTTGTTTACCACTCGATTGGGCTTGTAAATCAGACAGTTGCCGTTGCAACGCATTCACTTGATGTTGCGTTTCTGACCGGTTATTCTCACTGTTTTGCAAAGCGACTCGTTGCGATTCCAATTCCTGCGACCATTGTTGCACCGCTTGTTCAAGTGCTTGCAATTGAGAAGCCAGTCGGTCAATCTCTTGAGTACGTGCTAACACGCCGGCTTTTTCATCTGTACCTTGCTGACTGCAAAGCCAATTAGGACCTAGCCAGAGACCTTGTTTGGTGATGATAGATTCGTGTGCCGATAATTGAGAACGTAACTGATAGGCTTCTGCAAGAGATTCGGCCGTGCGAACCTGAAACAAGAGAGACGGCAACGGCCAGGGAGATTGGATTTTATGGGCCAACAACGGTAGCTTTCCTAAGCCTTCGAGGCTTAGGAAAGCTGGGGTAGGTGCTGGTGCCGCCGTTAGCTTTCCTAAGCCTTCGAGGCTTAGGAAAGCTGGTGCCGGTGCAATTTCAAAGAGGGCCAGTTCACCTTGCGGCGGTTTCTCCAGACTCTTTTGCAACTGACCCAGGTCCTCCACACACACCGCCCGCAAAATCTCCCCCAACACCACTTCCACGGCCCGTTCCCACCCCTTTTCTACCTGTAACGATTCCGCCAGGCGTGGCGCATCCCGCAATTTTTGGTTATGCAACCACGCTTCCAAATCTGCACTATTTTTCCCTAAAGCGGCTTCTTGCAAGGCTTCCAAGGAGGCTAACCGTCCACTCAATTGGTGCATACGAGTCTGTTGTTCAGATAATTCTGCGGATTTTTGATGAATCTTCTCCCGCAACATCGACACCTGTTCTGCCTGACCTTGCAACCTCTCCTCCGCCTCCTCCACAGCCGATTTTACGGCAGTCATCTCCGTTTCCACGCCGCGCAAGGCTTGTTCCAACGCCGCCACATCTATCCCTTTCCCTTCCTCCTCTAAACGCAATAACCGCCGTTGATTCTGTTCCAACCGCTGTTCTAAATTTTGCAAGCGCGTCCGTTCCACTTGGGCCGTTTGCGTCGGCCCTGCGGCCCGTTGATTAAAGTCCTCCCAAGCCTCTTGCCACTCCTCCAATTGCGCCTCGGCATCTTGCAATGCTTGTTGCGCAAATAGTTCAGTCTCCTGTCTGACACTCAATTGGGCTTCCGTTTCTGCCAAGGCCGTTTCCAATTCCGCTACCTGTTGTTCATCTTCCGACAAGGTGCGCTGAGACATGTCACGACTCTTGGTCACCTCTTCCATATCCAATTGTAACTGTTCTTCCCGTTCGGCAATATGGGCCAGGTCTTGTTCCACACGATTCAATTTCGCTTGAATATCATAAAAACGGGCTTGGGTCTCATTCAAGGTGTGCCGGGCGACAGTCTGCGCCTCCCGTTGCTGTTTATGAAATTCATCAAAATTTTGCAACGCTGACACATCTTTTTGTAATTGGGCAGATTTCTCCTCAATGCCATGTTGCTGTTCCTGCACCGCAATATCCAAGGCATTCCACCGTATGGCTAACAATTGCGCCTTATGCAATTCCTCCTCTTTTCTAAGTTCCGTAAATTTTTCCGCTTGTTTGGCCTGTTTTTGTAACTTATCTAACTGCTGGGCTAATTCATTGCGCACCTCCTCCAACCGCGCCAAATTTTCCTGCGTTTGCTTCATCCGCTGTTCCGTTTCTTTGCGCCGTTCCTTATACTTAGAAATCCCTGCGGCCTCCTCCAAATACCAGCGTAACTCCTCTGGCCGCGCTTCAATCAGACGTGAAATCGTACCTTGTTCAATGATAGCATAACTACGCGGCCCCAGCCCTGTGCCTAAAAATAAATCGGTAATATCTTTGCGTCGACACCGAACATGATTAATCAAATAAGTCGAGTCCCCATTCCGAGAAATTTGCCGTTTCACCGACACTTCGGAATGTTCGGGATACGGTGGCATATTGACCTCTTCAAAAACCAGTTCAATCGACGCCTGATTGATGGGTTGACGAGTGTGCGAACCGTTGAAAATAACATCCGTCATAGACGCACCACGTAGATGTTTTGCAGATAACTCGCCCATTACCCAACGCACGGCGTCAATGACATTAGATTTGCCACAGCCATTGGGGCCAACAATAGCGACTCGTTGGCTGGGAAACGAGATAGTCGTTGGTTCAACAAAGGATTTGAAGCCACTGAGTTTGATTTTACTGAGACGCATGGGGTGTTTGTAAAGGGTGGTTTTAGGAAAAATTTAATTATAACAGATTTTCTTCAAAAGTGACAAAGTTTGGTGGACGGTCTATGATTTTTTGAAAATTGAAATTTGAAAAAAATAGAGTGGTTTGTTAAGATTTATTACATTTAATTGCATTGATTGTGTAAAACTGGGTGATCCATTTTTCTTTACTACTGTTATGACTATATTGTATGAAGGGACAAAACTGACTATTGAAGTCACTAAGGATGCTTTGCAGTCCAAACATGAAATTTCTTCTCAAGTAAATAACACGGCTTGTCTAACACAACTGTGGAAATTGACTCAAAGACTGGCCGATACGGGGAGATTAAGTTCACCTGATCAATTTAGACATGAAGGTGAACAGATTTATGCCATTAAGGCAAGATGCGGACTTCGTGCTTATGGTTGGTATCATTCCCAAAGGCGCAATGTATTTGTCATCAGTCATTACATTCTCAAAAAAAAGGAAAAACTTGATCCTAGAGATAAACAACGTGCCATTAAAAATCGTCTCACTTATGAACTGTAAGCAAGGAAACTAATCATGTCTGATTCATTATTGGAACAATGGCTGAAGGAAGCCGATGCCAGTGGCAAATTGGCGGCCCAGGAAGAATTTCTCCTTGAGGTGACGGAAGCGATTTGGGAAGAACTACACCGCCGACAGTGGGATACTTCTCAATTGGCAGAAGCGTTGGGAAAAAGTCGTACTCAGGTGACTCAATTACTCAATGGCAGTCGCCCTCTGACTTTGCGTACTTTGGCAGAGATTGGAAGAGTGTTGGGGGTTCGGGTGCAGGTGAAATTTTTACGAATACCACAGGAGAAGATGGAGAAGAAGGAACAACGACAAGGGGTGGGGGTGGGGCGTTTTCGTCAGCGGGAGGAGGTTAGAGGAATGGAAACCCTTGCTTGAACGTGACGGATGGATGAAATTTCTCGTTTCTCATTCCCATGCAACGGTATTCCTACTGCTTTTGCATGAGAACGATGGAAAGGGTCATTTTGGAAAAATTTAATTATAACAGATTTAATTGATTGGGTGGAGATAATGATAAAAATATTCGGAATTAGCATTATTTTTGCATGAATAGTTAGTGTGACTTCATTAAGTGTGAAATGGTGAAGGTCAAACCGCTAGAGAAACTTAGTTTCTTCTCGTCATTTAACGGTTTTGTAAGAGGTGAAACGTATGTCCAACAATATTCAACGTCCTAAAGTATTTATCAGTTACAGTTGGGATTCCGAAGAACACAAGAAATGGGTACTGGCTTTGTCTAACGACCTTATTAGGGATGGGACAGACTGTCAGATAGACCAGTACGTTAATCTTGTAGAGGAGGGGTGGCCATGGTGGATGGAAAAACAGATTGAGTCGGCAGACTTTGTGTTGTTGGTCTGCACTCAAAAATATTATGACCGTTTTCACAAGCGTGGAGAGGGTGGGGCAGGCAGGGGAGTGGCGTGGGAAGGGGCAATTTTAACTCAGATTTTTTATGACAATTTTTGTTGCAACAGTCGCAACAAATCGTTTATCCCGGTGTTACCTGATAACGTTGGCGAAGTTAACCACATTCCGATAGTGTTACGTGGTTATCCTTCTTTTTTCATACCGTCACAATATGAGGATTTGTTGCGTCTTATTCTGAAACGTCCTAAAATTGTCAAGCCACTGTCTGGGGAACCACCTCCGTTGCCTCCAGAAGAGATTGTCTCTTTACGGAAGAAAACGGACGTCCCTCTTCAAGACCTAGTAGAAAAGAAGAATGCCCCGACTGAGAAACTTTTTGAGAGAAGGCAAGAACTGAAAAGGCGGCTAGAACAAATTGAAAAAGAGATTGAGGAGGAAAAAGCCCATCTGCCAGAAGTTCCAACATATTGCCGACAAGCGGCAGAATGGCTTTCGATTTATCAACGTGACTTGGCTAAGGACGCTGGTGAAAAGGCACTGAGGCAAATTTATGGGAAAAATTACTCCCCAGAAGAAATTGATAATTTCCTCTGGGAAATAGAAAAACTCCTGGAATTAATTTATTTCTGCGCACTTACCACAAGTCGCGTGTTTTTAGACGGACTCAGTATTCGTCTCACCTTGCCCGTCGAAGCACATATCAACGCCTTAAAGTATATCAAGAGAAACCGACTGCCTGCTGATCCGACATTGAGTAACGTTGCCGCAGAAATTAGAAGTTGTTTGGAATATCTTATTGACAGATTGGAACAAAGGAAGTAGTTTGACGGAAGTTCAGGGCAACATCAACCAATTCAATGCTGTCCTGAATTCACTCTATCACATAGCAGTTAGCACTTTTAGGTCTTCTTTTATTTTCCAAACTTCGCATTTTTTATCGCACATTTTATCGAACATTTCTCGTATAGACGTCTTTTGAGTAGCCGGTAACCCATTTGTGATTTTTTCTATGTTTGCTTCAATATCTCGTATCTCTCGTTCCAGATTCTGTTTTTTCTGGACAAGATCGTTCAAATGCAATGGTTCTTTTTTCATATTGATCTCCTGTATTTGGCCAGGCTTTGTTCAGACTCCTTCGAATGTTAAAGACTGGCCCATGATGGAAAAATATTAATGAGGTCTATCGATGGCTTCGCAAAACTTATTCCATAATTCTTAATTCATTGATTAAGAATATATTTTACATGAAATAGTGTTATTTTTAAGTAATTTTAAGTCTTTTAATAAAATTTTGCTTAAAATTACTATTTTCTACTTTACTATTGGCTAATATTACTAGCTGAAATTATTGAATAAATTGGTAATTTATCAATTTCTAAAATTATGGTAACTCCCATTAAAAAATCAAAAATACCAATACCATAATACCAATGCTGTGGCAACAACAATTAACGATAAAACCAAAATGCTTATTCCCTCTTTTTCTTCTGTCACACGAATTTCACTTTCTGTCTCGTGTTTTTTGCGGATCAATCCAGGTAAATGCATATTGTCGTTCATTAAGTGGGTCTCCTGTGTATGGTTAGTATTTGCTCAAAATATTCAAATATGGCTATTTGCTAATGAGCTTTATATAATAAATATGGCAACATCTATTCCAATTTATAATTTTATGATTCATAAATATTTTTAAGCAAAAATGAGTTACTTTTAAGCAATATTTATGTATTTTCATAAAATTTATCCAAAACTAACCATTTTCTCATTTTCACGAAATTGACTCTCCCTGTTGAAAAAATTGACAACAGTGTTGCACGGTATCCCCACGTTGGCGCGTGGGGACGAGAGAACAGATTTAATTGATTGGGTGGAAATAGGGAAGCGGGGAGTGTAAAGACGGTGGAGATAGTAAAGGGGTTGCCGGGGATAGAATGAATGCGGATTTGGCAAAGAGGACAAGTTAGACGGTACGATTGCACATCGGCAAATTCAACCATAGTTTAAGTTATGATGTGTCATCTTGCTAAACAAAATCTAAAATTTGACAAATTTAAAAAAATATGGTCAAATCAACCTTAGCCTGAGTTTTTCAGGACTTATGTAATTGTACCAAAGACAGTTTAGGATAGCGGTAATGGTAATGAAGACCCCGGTCCAGATTTTTTTAACTTAATCGTACAAATTTGAATGAATCTGACTATATCTTAAATATGTAGATAGTTCAAGGTAAAAAAAACCCGTGAGAAATAATATGTTTAATCCGACAGAGTTAGTCATAGATGGTTTTGTAGAACAACTTGAGGCAGCTTATCGCCGTAATTACGGTTCCTTAGAATCTGCGAATTGTTCTATCATTGCCTGGGCTGGGCGTATGGCCCTGGAACATTTCGCCAACAGTGATGCCCTTTATCATAATATGGAACATACGATAATGGTCACTATCGTCGGCCAAGAAATCCTGCGGGGTAAGCATATTCGAGATGGTGGCGTCTCGCATCGAGACTGGGTGAACTTTATTGTGTCATTACTTTGCCATGATATAGGACACATACGCGGAATTTGCCGTGAAGACCGTGATGGTTATTACACGACTGGGATAAGAAATGAAATTGTGAATTTGCAACCTGGCGCTACCGATGCGTCGATGTCCCCCTATCATGTGGACCGTGGAAAACTATTTATTCGCGAACGATTTGGAGGCAATCCTTTGATTGATGCCGAAGTCATTGCGGCCAACATTGAACTCACACGGTTTCCCGTGCCCGCCGACTCTGATCATCAAAATACTTCATTTTATCCGGGATTGGTGCGGGCGGCCGATCTGATTGGTCAATTGGCAGACCCCCATTACCTTCGTAAACTACCGGCCCTATTTTACGAATTTCAAGAAACTGGGATAAATGAAAAACTAGGTTATCAAACTCCTTTTGATTTGCGCAAAAGTTACCCGTCGTTCTTTTGGGGAGTGGTGAATCGGTATATTCAAGATGGATTACGTTACTTGCGGGTGACTCAAGAGGGAAAATTGTGGATTGCCAATTTATACTCTCATGTGTTTGCCTCAGAACATCAGGAATTTTACAACTTATGAACTTCTCCTAAGATGGCGCGATGGGTAGGGTGCGTCCCTCGCATCTTATGGAAAACCGCACGGTGTCTGAGTGGTGCGCACCCTACCCATCGCGCTTAACTTAATGGCATTGCGGCTTCGTGGTGCGTGGGACGCCCCCTACCCCTTGCGTCAGGTAAAATGGTCCCAAAGGAGTCCAATACTTATTTTGGCCCCACACTTTATCATATCCTTAATACCCATTCAAAATGCTTAGAGAAATTAAAAAAGCGGACATGTCACTTCTGTTGATAGCCCTCCTTGGAATCGGACTCTCTTCGACAGCTTTTCTATACGTTAAACGTTGGGAATATCAAGATGCTATCGACGATTATAAAAGACAAGCGGAAACCTACGTTTATACCTTACGTCAAAATTTTACCGCTTTTGGCAACACCATATATTCTGTCAACAGTTTATATCACATTACAGACCATTTTAATCGCAATCTATTTTCCCAATTTGTCAAACGTCAACTCACCACCCAACCTGCTATTCAAGCATTGGAGTGGGTTCCTTATGTGCCTTCTTCACAACGTCAAGAGGTAGAAATTCAGACCCAACAAGATGGCATCTGGGAATTTAAAATTTGGGAATTTTCTCCCCAAGGAAACAAACGTCCCGTACCACCTCGTGATGCCTATTATCCGGTGTTATTTACTGAACCATTCACAAATAATCTGGACTCCTTGGGTTATGATGTCAGTTCCAATGACTCTTTCAAAAAAGCCTTGGAAAACTCCCGAGACACAGGTCAAATCACCGCCAGCGGGGCGGTCCCTGTGCGGTTCAGACATCATAATAATACCACTCTGGGGTTTCGCATCTTCGTGCCCGTGTATAAGGGCGACACTATTCCTCAAACGATAGAAACCAGACGTCACCAGCTGGTTGGTTTTGCCGTAGGCGTCTTTTTACTTGACAGTATTGCCCATACGGTGTTGCGTCTGCCTAAACTCAAAACGGAAGTCTTCTTGCGCATTACTGATGATACTCCCGCGGTCCAGGTAAAAAAACTCTACTCTCCCGCCTGGTATGATGAATCCATTCGAATTCATTCCACACTTCTCTTTACCATCCCTGTCGATGTCGGCAATCGTCAATGGCGTCTCCTATTTTTCAAGCAGATTGAGGGAAACTTTAATTTCTTAGCCTGGTATGCTTGGGGCGTATTAGGTCTAGGACTGTTATTTACATTTGGGTTATGGCGATACCTATATATTACCCTGAATAGGGCCCGGTGGGCTGAAAATTTGGTCTCTATGCGCACCCAAAGTCTGTCGGAAACCAATCTGGCACTGAACCTCGAGATTCAAATGCGAGAACGGATGACCAAGGCGTTAGATGTCAGTCGTCAACGCTTCGAAGCCATTTTCAATGAAGCTGCTATCGGCATTGCCCAAACCGATTTGAACTTGAAAATCATAGACAGTAATCGACAGCTACAAACTTTACTTAGATACCGTGAAAACGAATTACAACATCGTGTTTTAAAGGAACTGGCCCACCCTGAAGACTCTGACATTGACTTGCCCATGTTGCAGAAGATGCTAGTGGGCAAGTATGATTCCTATCGAGTCGGCAAGCGTTATTTATGCAAAAATGGGGCGATTGTCTGGACCTTGCAAAATTGTTCCATCGTTCGGGACACCAGTCAGCCGTTTCTCATTTGTATGATTGAGGATGTTACGGAACGCAAACTCGCCGAAGAAGCCCGGTTGGAAGCTGAGAAAAAATATCGTGACATTTTTGAAAATGCGATCGAAGGAATCTTTCAAAGCACTCCCACAGGCCAATTTCTAAGCGTTAATCCCGCTTTTGTCCGAATGTTTGGGTATGATTCCGCAGAAGAACTTTGTGCCGAAGTGACCAATATCGGTCAACAACTCTATGTGGACTCCCAGCGGCGGTCCGAATTTATTTTTCTGTTAGAACAGTTTTCGGAGGTCCAAGGCTTTGAATACCAAGCCCGGTGCCAAGATAATTCCATTATTTGGGTCAGTGAGACAACGCGCGTAGTGCGTGACCATCGTGGTCACCTTCGTTATTATGAAGGCATTGTGGAAGATGTCACTCAGCGCAAAGTGATAGAAGAAAAATTGCGCTATGATGCTACCCATGACCAACTCACCGGGTTATTTAATCGTGCCGCTTTCACTGCCTATCTGACGGAAGCCTTGACTCTTCTGCACGCCACCGATCAATCCAACGTTGCTTCTGATTTCCATAAAAGTCTATGTACCATTCCCTTTGCTGTGCTGTTTTTGGATTTGGACCGTTTCAAAATAGTCAATGACAGTATGGGGCATCTCGTGGGTGACAAGCTCCTCACCGAAATTTCCCATCGCCTTCACTCTTTTTGTAAATACGATTTCGTAGCCCGCTTCGGAGGCGATGAATTTGCTTTGTTGCTGGAAAAAATTTCCGATTTATCTTTTTTGGAACAACGTGCCAGCGATGTCCATCGCTGCATCAGTGAACCTTATGTGTTAAAAGGTCTGTCCTTCAACACCACGGCCAGCATTGGCGTTGCGTTGGTTTCTTCCAGTTATGTCAGTGCGGATGAGGTCTTACGAGATGCCGACACGGCTATGTTTGAAGCTAAGCGACAAGGACGTGGTAAAACCGTCATCTTTACGCCGGGGATGCACACGCAGGTCGTGAATATTTTACGCATGGAAACCGACCTCCGTAGCGCTTTGGACAATGACCAATTCTGTCTTTACTATCAACCGATTATTTCTTTAGAGACTTTTCAAACCGTCGGCTTAGAGGCTTTGGTACGTTGGCAGCATCCACAACATGGGTTGATTAGCCCGAATCTTTTTATTCCATTGGCTGAGGAGACGGGTTTAATTAAGGAACTCGGCTTATGGGTCTTTGAAACGGCTTGTACCCAATTACGCCTCTGGCAATCTAAATTTCTCCATCACGCTAACTTAGGCGTTAATATCAATGTGTCTGCCATCCAACTGCGCCAATTCAGTTTAGTGAATCAGATTCAGGATATTATTGAACGAACTGGCATTTCGGGTCCCACTTGTCGTATTGAGATTACTGAGAGTGCTATGATGCAGGACCCGGAGGCAGCCCTCAATGTTCTCAATGAATTAAAGAGTTTAAATGTACTTCTTTATGTAGATGACTTTGGCACAGGCTATTCTTCTCTTAGCTACCTCCAAAGGTTTCCCATTGACGCGCTAAAAATTGACAAGAGTTTTATTCAAGAAATCGATTCCTCTGGGAAGTCTGTTCAGATTGTGCAAGCCATCATTGGTTTAGGCAACACGTTTGGATTGAGAGTGGTTGCCGAAGGCGTGGAATATGATTATCAGGTGGCCATGTTGAAAGAGGCCCGTTGTCATCAAGTGCAGGGTTATTTTTTCTCGCGTCCTAAGGATGTTGAGTCTATGGAGGAGTATTTGAAGAATAGCGGATAATGGTTTTGTGGATAGTGGATAAGTACCGACACCCTAATTCTCAGGACTGTTGAGGAGTACCTGTTCGAGTGCTTTAAACGGGGAAGGAGTCCTGCAAAGTTTTTCAAAATCTCTGGACAATCTAAATTGGGATTATTATTATGTTGACATAGGCTAAAATTTGTATTTTAGAGTCTATGTAAAATAGTCGTTTATCATCAACCACAAGAGGAGTAACCTATGACAAACCAATATCAACTACTAGGGTTTAAACCACAACAATTACTCCGGCCATTGATCCTCTGCTTCCAGATGGCCTTTGGTCCACCAACTTTGGCCTAAACTCTTCCCGCCTTGGACGACAATATTGGCTAAGTTCTCCATAGTGATATTGAGGTAAACAAATTTTACTTTATTATTCGCTATTCACTATCCACTATCCGCTATAATACTTCCCCACCGTCGCAATCACCGTCGTCCCAATCCCCAATAGCAAATTAGTCGCAATCAACTTCCGGATGACAGCCAAATGTTGACCTGCTTCTGGAAAATGATGAAGACTAATCGCTTCTCGAAGACGCGAATAAGGGATGACAAAAATATAACAGAAGATGACCGTCATAATCGTCGCTACCCCCAACATTAAATGGGCCGAGAGAGGCGTTTTAGCCATCCCACCGTAAAACCCGAAAATTATCCAAAGACCAGTCACCCACAACACGATGATAGCAGTCCATACCCAGACGAAGAAACGTCCTAATACTTGAGACATGAAAGGCAGACGCACTGGTGGTTCAAGAAGCGCATTTGCGACTGGACGGAGGGCATTGTGGGCGAAGAACATACCACCTACCCAAATGATAACAGAAAGAAGATGTAAAGTTATAGTTGTTGCTAACATATATTTATTTCCATGAGTCCAAAGCATAGCTTTGTCAGTTAAGAACGCCGGATTTGTCAGTTAAGAACGCCGGACTAGAGGCTTTAGCCGGTCCACCGGCTGAAGCCTCAATGCCATTAAATTAATATCATTAAATTAAGCAATTAAAGTGGCCAACGAATTAAAATAGCGGTGGACTAGAGGCTTTAGCCGGTGAGGGCACGGTGATTTTAATATCTGTTCTGCACTCTCCGGCTGAAGCCTCTAGTCCACCTATCGATTTATTTCAGGGGCTTTTTTTCTTAACTTAATGGCATTATCCACTATCCACTATCCACTAAAGTCACTATCCACTATGCACTACACCGTCATCATGGGAATGGGCAAAACCGGCGTAGCCTGTGCCCGTTTTTTAATTCAACAAGGAGTCATTGTACAAGCAATGGACAGTCGTGTACAACCCCCTGGGTTGGCTACTTTAAAACAAGAATTACCAAATCTGCCCTGTTTAACCGGCAAATTTGATGCAGACGTATTGGCAGGTGCCCAAGAAATCGTGATTAGCCCTGGCATTTCGTTACATGAACCTGCGCTACGAACCGCCATTGCTAACCAAGTGCCGATTATCAGCGAAATCGAACTCTTTGCCCGCCATGTCAATGCACCGGTGGTCGGTATTACTGGGTCAAATGGCAAAAGTACCGTCACTTCCTGGGTCGGTGAAATGGCCCGCCACGCTGGTTGGCAAGTGCAAGTCGGAGGCAATTTGGGAACACCGGCATTAGAGTTACTCCGTTCCCCAGCCCCCGATTTATATGTGTTGGAACTGTCTAGTTTTCAACTCGAAACCACTTTCTCACTGAACCCTCAAGCTGCTGTTGTTTTGAACCTCAGTGAAGATCATATTGATCGTCATCTTACCTTCGCCCACTACATTGCTGCCAAAGAACGTGTCTTTCAAGGCAATGGTGTCATGGTCTTAAATGCTGATGATACACAAGTCATGGCTATGCAAAGACCCGGACGGCAGATATTCACCTTTAGCTTGCAAGAACATCTGGGTGACTTTCGTGTGAAAATTCATCAGGGTGAACTCTATTTGGCCAAAGGTGACACACTCTTATTACCCATCGCCACCATGAAATTACGCAGTGGCATTATGCAAGCCAATGCGTTAGCGGCCTTAGCATTGGCAGAAGCAGTCAGCATACCCATGACCGGACGGTTAACCGCATTGCAAGAGTTTGCAGGACTTCCACACCGTTGTCAATGGGTAGCCAATAAAGGAGGTATCGAATGGTTAAATGATTCTAAAGGCACCAATGTTGGTGCCACCGTAGCAGCCTTGCAAGGTTTAAACAAACCTAAACAAGTTATTTTAATTGCCGGCGGCGAAGGAAAAGGCGCCGATTTCACACCTCTACGCAACGCCGTAGCCACACACTGTCGTGCCTGCGTTTTAATTGGTCGTGACGGTCCCCTCATTGCCAGGGCATTAGGAGAAGTTGTACCTCTTTATTTTGCCAAAACGATGCCAGAAGCTGTGGCACAAGCCGCAAAGGTAGGACATCCTGGAGATACCGTATTACTCTCCCCAGCGTGCGCCAGTTTTGACATGTTTAAGAATTATGAACATCGCGGGGAAGAGTTTGCCAAAGCAGTATTAGAGTATTAAAATATATGGTGACCTTGTGTGCAACATCATCTAGTTTCTGGTCATCCGGTAGAGTCCCTAAACACGTTATGCAACGGTAGTTATTCAAAAAAATATTGACTCTGTCCAACTGTCATGTTAAGATGAATATTGTTTATGACATTATTTTACAGTCATAAATGATGGTAGTGGTAAATAAATAAGTAATAAAGTTTGCCCTGACACTGGCTACTTATGACCAAGACGGCGGTATTTCCAGGTATCTATTAAGTATTAGGGGTTGAGGCAAACTTTATAACTGTCATTATTTTCACCACTATGAGATAACCAAAACATTATGAATTTAGGAAAATTATCATGACACAACAACAAAATCCAACTACTGAAGTTAACTATCCTGAAAGAATCAAAAGGGCGAATACCACCGTCAGATATTATACGCTAGGCGCCGCGGTCGTAGGATTCATTCCCTTACCTGTGGTGGACATGGCGGCATTAACGGCTGTAGAACTGAAAATGTTGCACAGTTTATCTAAACAATACCATGTTGCTTTTTCCAAGGATATTGGAAAATCCATCATATCCTCATTGTTAGGTGGTGTGTTAGTACCAGCAGGCGGGGCCATGCCGCTAAGTAGCTTAGTGAAAGCGGTTCCCTTGCTAGGACAAGCGGCAGGCATGGTAAGCATGGCCGTGTTGGGTGGTGCTGCGACCTATGCAGTGGGCAAGGTGTTCATTCAACATTTTGAGTCAGGCGGGACCTTCCTTACCTTCGACCCAGAAAAGGTCAGAAAATATTTTGCCGAAGAATTTGAGAAAGGTAAAACGGTGGTTGAGGAAATGAGACAAGGAAGTAATGTATAACTCTGTAGTGAAATTAGACCAAGGAGGTTGGAAAAACGTCCTTGGTCTAGTTAACCGAGTTCTCCTTCGACTAGAGAAAAAAATGGGTGACAAAGCACCAGTGGATGAGACGCTTACGCCTCCATATCATTCAGTTAAGGAATTAAAGTGGCCAAAGAATTAAAATAGCGGTGGACTAACAGCCCCTAAAATAAATCGACAGGTGGACTAGAGGCTTCAGCCGGTGGGGTGCAGAAGATAATTAAAATCGCAATGCCCCCTCCGGCTGAAGCCGCAATGCCATTCAGTTAAGGTACGATGGAGTGGAGGCTTTAGCCGGCCGGCGGTAGGCGCCCCGCAATTTGAGTGGGGGGGGTGATGCCTACGGCCGGCCGGCTAAAGCCTCCAC
>JAABRD010000074.1 GCA_011391085.1 Thiotrichaceae bacterium
GAGGTTCCCCCAAACTGGTACAATTCCCTCTGGATTCCCTCTGGAACGTCAGAAAAATGTTTGCGCTTCGCGCCGACGCTACGCGGGCGCAGGGGGTGCAATAATTCTTATTGCACTCCAGAGGATAATGTACAAATTTATAGGAATATCACTATATCTTTCTGCTATTTTGTCAGACTGTACAGTGTAAATTGCACAAAAAATACCAAATTTATGTTTGAAACCATCTGTAATTTTTTAGCTGTTTGTCAGGATTCAATTGAAACGGCATACAATGTCACGGAATTATATAAGACCGTTGGCGCCCTTCTTAGGGGTACTGAAATTAATCGATTTGAACGTACTCAACAAACACTGAATGCGCGTTCTCAACCAGTGGAACGTCTAGGAGACAATATACTTTATGCACCCAATATTTATGTGGTGCAAGACCTTAATCGTTTGTCTAAGCAACAACGTGTAGAAGAACTGCGTGAAGTGAAAATGACTTTGGAACCAGTTCAAAGGATCATGGGTAGCGAAATATTGTCCTCGGCCATGATCGTGGCGCCAGATAGGATGCGAAACGCTATGAAAAAAAGTCCATGGGAAGTGTTAACCCATATTAGTCCCATAG
Source organism: Thiotrichaceae bacterium (assembly GCA_011391085.1). Taxonomy (GTDB): domain Bacteria; phylum Pseudomonadota; class Gammaproteobacteria; order Beggiatoales; family Beggiatoaceae; genus JAABRD01. Next base: position 617 of record JAABRD010000074.1, read on the forward strand.
TTCATCCCAGTGTGCCTTCCGATCCGCACTTAGTGCCGGTCTTATTTAGATTTGATAATACCCAGTTTTTGGGTTGGCAAACGAGGGGTATTTTACCTACGTTGTTTGACCTGGACTACAATCAGGAAATGTGGAACAAGACAGGAGAACTTTATTTGCCACCGGGGCTTGGGTCAGATCAGAATCAGGAGGGAGAACAGAATCAGGAGAGGGAAAGGTTAAATTATCCAGATGGTTCATATTATATAGGTGAAACACGGAATGGAAAGGCTAATGGTTGGGGTGTGAAAGTCTTTACGGATGGTTCTCCTCCTCTCGAAGGGAGATGGGAAAATGACTTTTTTTTCTCTTACCACTAACTCGGGAAAAACAAGATGCTGACTACAAGAGAAGAATTGCAAAATCTCATCAATGAGTTGGTTAAACCAGAAACGGGTATAAGAGGAATTTTCCTGTTCAATCCCAGCAACGCCTTAATATTATTGTCTTCCCAATCGAAATTGGCACAAGATGATAATATTGATTTTGAATCGGTGGTGACTTGGTTGACCAGACTTAATTTGCCAACGTTAAGTAAAATGGGATTCGGGGAAGTTCACTCCGGTACCTTTATATTTTCGGAAGCAGCCTGTTACTTCCAAGTTCTCGAACCCACGGAAGACTCTTTGATATTGATTTTTGTCTGTACTGATTCGGCGGCGTTTGCCTTGATAAAACAACAATACCTGCCAGTCCTCAAGAACCAATTTCGCGATTTTATCAAAACCTAAAACAGGGGAGTTATGTCTCTCTTTAATTTCTTTAAAAAAACCACCAATCCCTTTGATAAAGAGGAAAACCAAATGTCAAGACAAGCATTACAAGCGTTACTCGATGGCGCGGCCAAGAGAGATAACAAAATCGATGGTGTTTTCATCGTTCTTCCAAACAGTGGCAATCATATCACAATGCAGAGTCAAGTGTCAGGATTTGCCGGCGACCCCAAAGTTGAAAACGCGGTTGGATGGATAGGTCGATTTAGTAACATAGGCAGTACGTTGGATGGTGTTGGGTATGGCAAACTAAAATATGCCGTTTTTCCTATGGAAGATGCCATTCTTCTTCTGTTTTTTGAGAAGGATTTCACGCAACCAGTCATTATTGGCTTCTTCTGTCTTCAAAAAGGTGATGCCGAGAAAGCCATGGGTGAAATGTTGTATCATGCCAAAAATTTCGTTTACGGTTACGAAAGTAACGGTAAACACTTTGAAGGCATCAAAGAGATGCTGGCTAAGATATTGTGAGGAGGAGAACCATGAAGGCGTCCACATTTTGGGCAAGAACCGTGGTTTTATGTTCCGGCTTGCTGTTACTGGTTGGCTGTGGCCCTCACATTCAGTCCATTAGGGGTGACTTTAAGACAGTTCGTGTCACCCTAGATGACACTCCCCCTAATGGACTCGTTTTGATGAGTTCTATGGGTCCCGTTTCTGGGCCAAGTTCATCTTCGGGGCGAGAACTCGTGTTTAATTTGCCGACAGACGATTCAGAGAACGCCGGGGAATGTCTTTATCTGGCGGATAGACGAGGGAAGAACCCTCGTTCCCACGCAAAAGCAGGGGAATGCCGTGCCGACGCGCCAGCGGCGCCAACGTTCCCACGCCGGCGCGTGGGAACGAGAGTTAATGGATAAGTGTATTCATACCTGCCAAGAGAATTATAGGGTGTTGGCAAGAACTCCCTAGCGATCTGCAAACTGTCTGCTATGAAGTTCAACAACTGGAGTGTACCTGCCGCCGGCCGGCTAAAGCCTCCACTCCACCGGCGTGTTCCTTAACTTATAACTTAATGGCATTACCCTGCCCCTTCTGCAAACTGCCTGCTATGAAGTTCAACAACTGCGAGATAACTTATCTACCAAGAGAAGCGAACTTAATCAAGTCATGGAGGTGAGTGGACAGTTTAAGTTTGGATGTCGTCCTTAATATCGTAATATTCCTTCATTTTTGTACCATACCTCTTCCAGTGAGATTGAGAAAGTAGGGTAGATTAAGCGAAGCGTATCCACCAAAATCTGCAAAAGGTGGTGGATACGCTTCGCTTAATCCACCCTACAATGGAGGAATAGAAAGTACAAAAACGGAGGAATATTATTTATAGAGGGTGGAACCATGAACAACCATCTAAACCCCCTGTTTTACCGCACGACGTAAGCAGATTAGCACCTACATCCCAACCCCAACCCCCTCACTCCTCCTTCCCCTCCTCTGTCTTCCCCCCGCTTCCCTCACTCCCCCGCTTTTCCTGTTCTCCCCCCACATTGGCAGACGTTGGAAGTACCAATGAAGTGTGAATATTCACTAACATAAGCCCATTACCAATTAAAGTCATATTGATAACGCGAGAAGAGATATTTATGGGACCTGAAAAGCCTGGAGTTTGTTGATTGGTTAAAATCATCTTATAACCCGCCGCCGCCAACCATCTGCGAATCTGATTCCAATTATTCACCTTGTCTTCGGTTTTCCCCAATAAAGTCTTCACATAGTGATAAATCGTATTCGATAAAGCCACTTCCAACCCGGCTTCGGTTTTATGTAGCTGTTTGGCAATCTCGGCGGGACTATAGCCACAGAGGAGACCACGCAAATGTACCTTTTCGGTTTTGCTGGAAAGAGACTTGCCTTTAATTTTGCCTAAATCTTGATAGAGGCGCGGTAAATCCCATTCAAGGGCGGCTTGGGAAAATAATTGGTCTTTTGAGGGAGAGGTTGGCATAAGGGTAACGGATTCTAAATAATGAAGTAGTTATCGAAAATGTTAATTTGGAGAAGTATTATTTTAATATTTCAACAAATATTTTAACACATTTTGACACAGGAGTCCAAAGCGTAGCTTTGTCATACAGAAACTCAGTTTCTTTAAAAAACTGGTAGTTCTGGGTGATATTCATAGAGTTTCCCTCACCCCCGGCCCCTCTCCCAGAGGGAGAGGGGGGAACGGCGGCACCAGTGGTTTTCTCTCCTCTCCCTCTGGGAGAGGGGCCGGGGGTGAGGGTAAACATATCACCCACATTGCATCACTACCGAAAAACTGAGTTTCTTACCACCTCTTGCGTAAACTGAGTTACTTAAACTACCTCGAACTCTTCCCCAGCCGAAACGCCGTTTCATTGATTTGGTGCAATTTCTCGGCAAAATTATTCCGAATGGCACTCAACCACAGTTCTTCTGGCAGGTCGGGCAAGTATGTGCTTAACACGCCTAACAAGGCGACATTGATCGAACGCTTGTTGCGTAACTTCGTCAAGTCAATGCTATCGGGTTTGATTAACACACCGTTCGGACGTAACCGATGCACATTCGACTCGATTTGCGTCTCCTCTAATACCACCAAGTAATCGCATTCTTCCGGCGGCACCATCGGTGAAAACACCTGTTTGCCAAAACGAATGTCGCTGACCACTGAACCGCCGCGTTGACTCATGCCATGCACTTCAGATTTTTTGACATCGTAACCGGCGGCAAAGACGACTTGTCCAAAAATATCTGATGCCCTTAACACGCCTTGGCCACCGATGCCAGCAACGATGACATTGATGATGTTATCCGCAACCATGACAACCTCCTCTTGCTTCGGTAATAGGAATGACCTTTTTATATTCTTTCTCCTTTTTAGCAGAGAGAATGCAAGGGCGGCGGACGATAATCACGGTGGTGTCATTTTTGACCAAATACTCTTTGACCAACTTTATCAAGTTCTCTTCCCCATCTTTAGGGTCCGGGTCAAACACAATAACATTTTGAACGCCAATTCCCCGTGCCACGTCTTCAATGCGCACTTGCCCCGTGGCGTGCATATCCAACGTTCTACCTGTGCCAGGATGTTCTTGCAACCCTGTCATAGCCGTGGTACCATTGTCCAAAATCAAGACAATATGTCCCGTGGGAGGAGGATTATACACCATTTCTAACAGTCCCGTTAGACCACTGTGCATGAAAGTCCCATCCCCAATCACGCTGAGGACCCGCCGTGCCTGGTCTTCAGGGAGGACATGACGCATTCCCAAGCCCATACCAATGCTGGCACCCATACACACACAGGTATCCATTTCTCCAAACGGTTCTAACACGCCTAATGTGTAACAACCAATGTCACCCGTGATAATCAAATTGAGACTTTGAAAGGCCGAAAAGACGGTGCGATGAGGACACGCAGGACACAGTTCAGGCGGCTTACCACGCGGCACAGCGGCATCTGGGGAGATGTCGTAGTTCAGAATTTTGCGAACCTTTTGCACATTCAATTCGCCCAATCGATATAGCGGCGGCTTACTTTCTACATGAATCCCTGCCGCCCGAATCGCTTCGGCCAAAATGGGATCACCTTCTTCAATGACGACACACCTTTCGACACTGGCGACAAATTTTCGAATCGTTTCCAGCGGCAAGGGGAACGGCATCCCAATTTTTAGGAAACAGGCATGGGGGGCCGCTTCTCGCGCATGAATGTAGGCAATTCCAGAGGCAATGATACCTAATGACGAGTCCCCTGGAATAACTCGTTGCAAGGAGGAGATAGACGAGTCATTCCATTCTTGAATCTCATCTAATTTTTTCAACAGTCTTGCATGGGCAGGACGGGCATACGCAGGAATCATCACGTAAGTGGGAATGTCTCGAACGAAATGAGGAGGTTGCAAAGGAGGAGGTAACTCGTGCAACGTGACAATCGATTTAGAGTGAGACACTCTGGTGGTGGTCCTCAAGATAATAGGCAACTGCCAACGTTCCGAAATCTCGATAGCTTTGGCAAAAAAATCATAAGCATCTTGAGAATCCGAAGGGTCTAACAGAGGTAGCCCGGCGGCCTTGGCATAATAACGAGTGTCTTGTTCATTTTGGCTGGAAGCCATGCCAAAATCATCCGCCACAAAGACCACAAAACCTGCCGCAACGCCAGTGTACGCGGCGGTGAAGAGGGGATCAGCGGCAACATTCAGACCGACATGTTTCATCGTGACCACGGTGCGTCCTTTGGCAATGGCGGCCCCCAGGGCGACTTCAAAAGCGACTTTTTCATTGGGGGCCCATTGGGCATGTCCTCCCAGTTTTGCAAAGTTTTCTAACATTTCTGTAGAAGGGGTGCCAGGGTAACCAGTGCCCAATTGAACTCCGCTATGATAAGCGGCATAGGCCAACGCCTCATTGCCACTGAGTAAGAGTCGGGCTGGTTGAAAAGTAGGTTGTAATGCGGTTGCTGCGTTCATGTAAAACTCCAGATGTCAATGGGTAATGGATCATGAATAATAGAATCATCTAATCTTAGAACTTTCGGCTTGAGTCGCGCCACCATCAAGTGAATGGTAGAATGGTAGGGTGGATTAAGCGAAGCGTATCCACCATTTTAGAGAGTTTGTAAAAATTGTCAAGTCGATCGACCCGCGATGGGGTCCCAAAACCCGTTTTGGGGAATGGCTAAAGATTGGCATTTTTTAACTTCCAGCCCCACATTTGATCACCCCTTATTTTTCATTCTCCATTTTTTTCCATCTTGCCCCCACCAGCAACAAACACGGCGTCAACACCAATGTCAACAACGTCGCAAATGTCAATCCACCTGCAATCACGGTTGATAACTGGCGCCACCATTGTGTAGAAGGGGCATTGAAAGTGATTTCACGAGTCACGAGATCAATGTTAATGGCTAACACCATGGGCAACAAGCCTAAAATCGCCGTGATCGTCGTCAAAAAGACAGGTCGTAATCGTTGCGCACAAGTGCGTAACACCGCCTCGCGAGGCGCCAATCCTTCCCCCCGGAGAATGTTGAAGGTGTCAATGAGGACAATATTGTTATTGACGACGACCCCTGCTAATGCAATCAATCCAATGCCACACATGACGATGCCAAACGGTTGTTGAGTGATTAATAATCCTAGCAACACCCCAACGGTCGAAAATATCACCGCGGTTAAAATTAACAGCGTTTGATAGAAGCTGTTAAACTGGGCAACTAACACAATCGCATTGAGAAACAAAGCGACCCCGAACGCTTTTTTCAAAAATTCTTGGGCTTCGCGTTGGTCCTTGTCTTCTCCCTTAAAAATCAATTTCACCCGTGGATCAGACAGTAACCCATAATTGGGGTCCGACTGTTTCTGAAGAGACTCTAACCAAGTACGAATCTCTCTGACTTTGTCATCGACTAATACTCCCTCCTCTACCCCTGCTTGTATGCTTAGAATGCGGCGTTCTTCACTGCGTTTGAGGGTGCCAATCCGAGGCTGGGCAACCCGTTTGACAAATAAACTGATCGGGACTAACCCCTGTTGCGTTTGAATGCGTAATCGATCTAACTGGTCTAAATGTCTGGAAGTGGCGGGGAACCGAATCCGCATATCTAGTTCCTTATCCGCATCATCAGGACGATATTCGCCAACTTTGATGCCATTTGTCACTAACTGCACACCATAACCCACGGTCGCAATATCGGCCCCAAAACGACTCGCTTGTTCTCGATCCACAGCTATCTTCCAATCGATTCCAGGCAAAGGTCGACTGTCTTCAATGTCCACTAACTTGCTGATTTTATGCAAGCCTGCCACTAATTGGGCCGCCGCAGGATTGAGTAGATCAGCGGAAGTGGCACTGATTTCCATTTTGATAGGCTTACCTTCATTGGGTCCCCCTTGTTGCTTAATGATCTCTACCATAAGCCCTGGTAAATCTTTAGTCCGGTGGCGAATCTCGTTAATAATCTCCTTAGCAGGTCGTCGAAAACGCCAGTCCACAAATTCGATACCAATTACACCAATGGTATCTTCGGCCATGTTATCACCAGAGAGGATGCCGCTTTTGGTATAGACGCTGGCAAATTCCGCCATACCTAACAGACGCGCTTCCACTTGACGCACCAATTGATCACGTTCTAACACCGCTAAATCTCCTCTGGCCCGGACATAGACGTTAATTCGTTCCGCTTCCACATCTGGAAAAAATTCTACACCTTTGCCATATTTGAAATACGCATCATACACACCTACCAGTAATAGACAAGCAAAGAGTAAGACCACCAAGGGGTAACGTAGAATGCCACCTAACACTCGAACATACAAGCCTGTGAATCCCCCAATCGCGTCTAATTGAACCGAATCATGACCAGGTGTTGACAGTGGCCGTGGCCGACCTATCAACGCCCCCAAGGTGGGCACAAAAATCAATGCCATTAGCAATGATGCGGTGAGAGTCGCTATCACTGTAATTGGCATATACTTCATAAACTCGCCTACCATGCCAGGCCAAAACAGTAAAGGTAGGAAGACTACAATGGTGGTGACAGTAGAACCGATAATTGGCCAAAACATACGGGCCGAAGCCATTGCATAGGCTTTGGCCCGCGGGATGCCTTCTAACATGCGCCGATCTGCAAATTCAGTGACAATCACGGCGCCGTCAACCAGCATTCCAGTGGCTAAAATTAGGCTGAAGAGAACCACCGTGTTCATCGTCAGTCCCAGCATAGACAGGGTTAAAATACCTAGCAAAAAGGAACCAGGAATCGAGATGGCGACTAGCAAGGACGCATTGACACCCAATGAAGCAATGATAATGACGACAACCAAGAACACTGCTATCAACACGCTGTTTTGCAAGTCACTCAACATGCTACGAACTTCTTTGGATTTATCTTGAATATAACCCACTCGAATCGCAGATGGCCAATTGTGACGCAACGTTTCTACCACCACCCGTGTTTTTTCAATAGCCCAAATCAGATTAGTCCCCGCCCGTTTCGACACTTCCAAAGTCAAAGCCGGCTTCCCATCAACACGGGCGAAAGTCAGCGGGTCTTTAAACGTCCTTCGAATTTCCGCAATATTTTGTAACATCACCACATGTTGACCATTCACCTTGATGGGCAAAGTCATAATATCTTGAACAGTTTCAAAAATGCCTGGCACTTTGACGTTGAAACGTCCTTGCCCCGTATCTAAAGCCCCAGCGGCAACCAACTGGTTATTGCGACTGAAAAATTGCACCACTTCTTCATATCTGAGGTTATAACTTTCCACCCGCAAGGGATCCACAATTACCTCGACTACTTCCTCACGGTCTCCCCCAATTTTGACTTGCAACACCTCTGGCACCGCTTCAATAGCATCTTTTAACTGCCGTGCTAACAGCAACAAAGTACGTTCAGGTACCTCCCCTGCAAGAGTGATGACCAAAATAGGAAATAAAGAAAAGCTGACCTCATTGACACTCGGTTCTTCAGTTTCTGGAGGCAATTTGGCCTTTGCAATGTCCACCTTTTGAATCACATCGCGTAAAGCCTTATCACTGTTAAAACCTGCTTCAAACTCTAGCACCACCGACGCATGACCTTCGGCCGCGGTAGCCGTCATTTCTTTGATCCCTTCAATGGTTCGCAACTCTTTTTCCATTGGACGTACCAAGAGACGTTCTGCATCTTCAGGCGAAATGCCTTCATGCGAGAGGGAAACATAAATAATCGGAATCGTTATATCCGGTTCGGATTCTTTGGGCAATTCTTGATAAGCGACATATCCGCTGACTAAAATAAAAAAGAGAGTTAATAAAACGCTACGATTGTTTTGAATAGCAACGTTGACTAGAGAAACCATAAGTCTTAATGAATAATGAATAGTGGATAATGAAGAATGGACAATGGATAGTGGATAATGGATAATGAAAAAATGATGGAGGACTAGAGGCTTTAGCCGGTGGCTGGGCACTTCCCCCGGCTAAAGCCTCAATGCCATTAAGTTAAGGTACGTTGGAGTGGAGGCTTTAGCCGGCCGGCGGTGGGCGTCCCGCAATTTTAGTGGGGGGTGATGCCTACTGCCGGCCGGCTAAAGCCTCCACTCCAACGGAATTTTCCTTAACTTAATGGCATTGTGGCCAAAGCCTCTAGTCCCGCATAATGGTGGACTAGAGGCTTTAGCCGGTGGCTGGGCACTTCACCCGGCTGAAGCCTCTAGTCCCGCATGTATGTTCATTATTCCTTATTCACTATTCATTGTCTATATGAAACGCTACCAAGATTTAATCACCGAATGTTTAAAAACGGTCCAAGAACTTCAACCCTGGGATTTGCAAGAAAAAATGCAGACTGAATCCCCTCCTCTGTTGCTAGACGTGCGAGAACCGTATGAATTTGAGAAGCTACAGATTCAAGGCGCCATCAACGTGCCGCGTGGTGTATTAGAACAAGCCTGTGAGTACGGTTTTGAAGAAACCGTCCCGGAGTTAGTCAAAGCACGGGACCGAGAAGTGGTAGTCATCTGTCGTTCTGGAAATCGTAGCGCGTTAGCTACCTTTACTATGTCGATATTGGGTTATCAGTCGGTGAAATCCCTGAAAACGGGGGTGAAAGGTTGGAATGACTTTGAACTGCCATTACAGAACATTCAAGGACAAATCCTCAGTGCCGACGAAGCTGAGGAAATCTTGGAATATCACTTACGCCCAGAACAGATGTTACCGAAGACAACGGTGGTTGGTTAGTAGACCTAGAACCGCTGGACTAGAGGCTTTAGCCGGTACCGGGACTAGAGGCTTTAGCCGGTACCGGGACTAGAGGCTTTAGCCGGTACCGGGACTAGAGGCTTTAGCCGGTACCGGGACTAGAGGCTTTAGCCGGTACCGGGACTAGAGGCTTTAGCCGGTACCGGGACTAGAGGCTTTAGCCGGTACCGGGACTAGAGGCTTTAGCCGGTACCGGGACTAGAGGCTTTAGCCAGTACCGGGACTAGAGGCTTTAGCCGGTGGGGGGCCGAACAGAATTGAAATCACAGTGCCCCACTCACCGGCTAAAGCCTCTAGTCCACCGCTATTTTAATTCTTTCGCCACCTCAATTCCTTAACTTAATGGCATTGCGGCTAAAGCCTCCACTCCACTATCTAAAGCTTCTACTCCACTATGATTTTCTTTAACTTGTGTGCCATTTTTCATCTCTTCCACAAATGATAACTACCATAACCCGCAACTAGCGTAACCAAGGCCGGCACCGCGGCAGCGAGGAAAGTACCGGTTACCACTCCACCGCCGACACTAGCACCAATGGCAGAAAGACCCGCTTCAATGCCTGCGGTACTCAGACCCGCCACGCTACCACTGGCAGAAATCGTGGCTAACGTGCCCAAGGAACTGGCAACCGCGCCCACTTGAGTCATCGTTCGACCCGCTGCACGGGCTTGCCGTTCCTCTTCGGAAAGAGAGTCATCATCTTGTAACATTTGTTCCAAACTATGTTGAGTCGCCAAAGTGGGAATAGCGGTGAGGGCCATTCCACTTCTCATGGCACCGGTGCCTACCAACCGCATTCCTGCGGCAATCGCGGCCATACTATGAGTCAATCCTTGCACAATATTTTTGCTAGTCTCCACCTGCGCACTTTTCGCCTCCCCTGTTTTACACCATCTGGCAAAATGTTCGCAATTATTCTCAAAGAGATCATAATTATTCTCCCCCAAGCGGCCCTGGGCACGTCGTATCACCACGGCAGGCGGAAAACAGCGCCTATATTTCATCACCTGAATGTCCTGACCGTATGCAAATACTTCCAAAGAAGTATGTTTAATTTCGGCATTCTCCTGTTCCCAAAGACCACCGTCATAATGAATGACCTTCCCATCCCCACAATCTATGCCATGATGGGTATAACCCGGCCGAGTAACGTAAATGTGATCACCATAAGCCATGGTTAGTTCTCCTGTTTAGGTTAAATGAACGGAATGAATTTTGTACTCTATTATGTTTATTATAACAGATATTCGACAATTTTCAAAAAATGCTATAATCCAAATATTATAGTAATATTCCTCATCACTTGTACCCCCCCCCTGCCCCCCGTACACGGGGGGAGTGACTCCCCCGCATGCGGGGGGGCTGGGGGGTACAAATGAGAAGGAATATTACTATAATCCAGGAATCCAAAGCATAGCTTTGGACTTCTGGAGAGTCACTTTAATAAAATAAAGGAGAATAAATATGAGTAATGCGTTACGAGAACAACTCTTAAAAAGCGGCTTGGTATCCAAAGACCAGGCGCAACAGATGGAAAAGCAAACAAAGTTGCAAAGTCATCAACAGGCCAAAGCGCAACAACGGGATAAAAAACGAAACGTTGCCCCCTCCGTGGACCCTCAATCCGTTGCCTATCAAGTCGCCAAAGCGCGAGAAGAAGAGATAGCACACGCCAAGGAATTAAACCGTCAACGTGAGTTAGAACGGCAACACAAAGAATTGCAAGCGCAGAGTCGTCAGTTAATTGACACCTTTCACGTCAATGACTCAGATGCAGAGATAAGCTATCATTTCATGGACGGTAACACGATAAAACACCTATCGGTCACCTCCAAACAACGTACCCAATTAGGCAACGGTCAATTAGGAATTGCCAAATGGGAAGACCATTACTACCTGATACCAGTCTCAGTAATAGAGAAACTGCTAGAACGGACGCCTGAAACAGTCGTTTGTTTTTACCCCAGTCAAAACGCCAAGAAGGAAGAGGCTGACCCTTATGCGGCCTATCCAGTGCCAGATGATTTGATGTGGTAAAGGGTAATGATGCAATGTGGGTTAATTGTCTGAACTCTGATTAGTCAAGCCTCCTTTCAGGGTAGTGTTGCAAAGGTAATGGTTGTGGGTTTTGGAGTACGGAATTGATTCCGTTGGAAACGGAATCAATTCCGTACTCCAACGGAATGAATTCCGTACTCCAACGGAATGAATTCCGTACTCTAACGGAATGAATTCCGTACTCCAACGGGTTGTGGGTTTTGGAGTACCGAATTGATTCCGTTTCCAGCGGAATGAATTCCGTACTCCAACGGAATGAATTCCGTACTCCAAAACCGCTATACTATTACTTGTACAACACTACCCCTTTCAGAGTCCTCATTTATAGTAATATTCCTCATCAACAGATTCAGGCGTCATGCAAGTCAGTCGTTCCCAAACCGCGGGAAGAGAATGCCCCTCCTGTTCAAGTTGACTCAAGAGACGGTTAGCCTCCTGATAAAGAAGCTGTTGTTGCTGCGGGTCAAACAGACCCATGGCCACCCGTAATGGCGCCTCCTCCTCCGAAAGCAACGTCGGAATCAAATTATCCTTCGTAATCGGTGATTGAGGATGGAGAAGATGGGCGATAAACGGATATTCTAAACGGTCAAAGTGCATCTGCCGCGCCACTTCTTCCCGTTCCAAATCAGCCCGCAATTGCGGCGACTGAATACCGCTATCTAAAATAGCCTGCATAATCAATTGGTTCAATTGACGCAACGCCTGCTTTTCCGTTGGATAATCACCACCTCCTAAACCAGCACATTGTTCATAGAGACTATCAATTTGAGTCTTCAACTTGAGTATCACCTCAGCTTCTACTCGTGCTGCCAAGGTGGTGATTTGTTGTAACACCGTTTGAAAAGTTTGATAAAACGCCTGCCGTTCCTGTTCATCTTGACGCCGGGCCTCCTCTATATCAAGTTGAGTCACAGGCGTAGCACAATGGATGAACAACGGGTTACGGTACTGACGTTGCAATTGGCGTTCAAAACAACCGGGGAGAGGACTGAAATGTAGATTCATATTTGTGTTAGCGGATAGTGATTTTAGTGGATAGTGGATAGTGGATAGTGAAAAAAACAGGGTGGACTAGAGGCTTCAGCCGGTGGAATGGTTAATAAACAATACTATCAAATTCATCATCTTCTATCAAATATAATTCTATACTCACTTGATTAGGTAAGCAAGCCACCAATTGTCCCCCATGATTTAACCAACCCGCATGAATACATAGTTTGCCATGACAGGGGGAGGTATGAAAACGAATCCGCCCCGCCTCTATTTCAATCAGACTCACCCCCAACCGTCCCTGAACTTGCAACCGTTGTGAATGTTGCAGACTCACTTTTTGAGGCGACTGAAAAGGCGTAAAAATCAGCGCATAACTAGCAAGTTGGGAAGAAGTCCCCCAATAATGTAAATATAGCCAGCCAATCAGAAGGATGGCAAGGACGAGAATGATACGGTCAGCTAAAGTGGTCATAATAAATATTATAGATATAGTAAAATTTCCTTGGACCTATACCATTTCATCTGGAGCGCAATAATTCTTATTGCGCCGTTGCTACGCAACGCACAGCGCAATAATTCTTATTGCGCTCCAGATGCAATTTCTTCACAAAATCTTCTACCAAACACTGTGCCAAATTGATCGAACAAACTTGTTGCAATCCATGCCAAGCGGGCAATCCATTGACTTCCAGCACGTAATATTGACTGGCCCCATTGTCAATGATGTCCACTCCTGCATAGTCTAGCTGCAATGCCATCGTTGCGGCTTCAGCCAAATAAGTTAAGGGTTCGTCCAAAACCACCGCTTGACAAGAGGCGCCTTGGGCATGATTGGTAATCCAATGGTCATGGCGTCGTAACATAGCGGCTACCGCCCGGCCACCAATCACAAAGACTCGATAATCATAAAACTCCGCGGTCGGCTTGGCCACAAAGGTTTGTAGGTAGTAAACGCCTTCATATAAGAACGGCTTAGGTAGTTTATCGCCTTGACGTAAACGCACTAAACGACTGCCTTGGGAACCCAATAGAGGTTTTAGCACCATTTCTTGACCTTTGGCAAAGGCTTCCCGCAGTATCCGATAGGCTTGTTTGCGGGATTCACAGACCCAAGTCGGCGGGGTCGGGAGATCGGCTTGTTTGAGAAGGAAGGAGGTCCTGGATTTATCCAGACTACGAAGGATTGCACTGGGAAGATTGTAAATGGGGACGCCCACTTGTTGCAAGGCGTGTAATAATCCGAAACGTAATGAGACTTGTGGAAATGTACCATAAGGGATACCCCGTATGAAGATACCATCTGGCAGGGATCGACCAAAAATGGGGAGGTGGAGGCCGTAACGGGTGGTGGTGTCAAAGCGACATTCACGTAAAGACATCGGAATGGTTTCTATATGGTGGGTAGCAAACGCGGTTTGTAATTGATGGCAATGCCAGCCGTTGGATTCGGTGAGGAGGATGATTCGTTGGGGGGTAGGCATGGGGTGGGGTGGCGGGAAGTGAAAAGGTGGAAGCTGAACGAGTGGTGCTTTCAACCAGGGGTTCAAAGCGTAGCCTTGCCCGGCAAAACTACGCTTTGGACTCTTGAGATATTTGAGAACTTGAAATATTGTTGTTATAATACTATTTAGTTTATCATATCGCTAATATTTTTTCACTCATTCTTACGGAGATTCACATGGACATTCTCGTCATCATTGGCACCCTCGGTGCCCTTATCGCTATTTTGCAATTTCTAAAAATCACCGACGTATTTAAAGTTTGGCGTTGGTTGTCAAATCTTTTCAACCCGCGGCCCGTTGGGCCACCGCGGAAAGATATTCTGGATTACAGTAACTTGATTGCGGATAAGACCCGCGGGTTTGTCGGGCGGCAGTTTGTCTTTGCGGCTATTGACCAGTTTATGGCGAATCATCCCAGTGGTTATTTTATCGTGCGGGGGGGACCGGGGATTTGGGAAGACGGCGTGGGCGGCGCAATTGGTGAAGACGAGAAACTGTGTTCATCATTTCAATATTCGGGCCGAAGGGATTAATAAAGCCTCGGCGTTTTTGGCGAATGTTTGTGCCCAGTTGATTGTCAAGTATCAATTGGATTATGCCACATTGCCTCCTGATGCGACCCAGAGTGGTGGTTTTTTGAGCAAAAAAATTGTTAGCCGAGGTGGCAGCTAAACTGGCGGCTAATGAGAAAGTTGAGAAAGTGTTGATAATGGTGGATGGGTTGGATGAAGTGGATGAGGTGTTGCCCGGTGTGAATCGGTTATATTTGCCAACGCAGTTGCCCGTTGGCGTGTATCTGGTGGTGACGACGCGGCCTGGGAATCCGTTGCGGATAGACTGTGACCTTGAGGAGTTGGAACTGCGGCAGGATTCGGTGGATAATTTAACCGATATTCGGACATATCTGGAGGAGGCCACGACGCGGGTTGGGATTCAGGCGTATTTGGCGAAACATCAAGTGGAAAGTGTAGAGTTTGTGAATCACTTGATGGAGAAGAGTCAGGGGAATTTTATTTATTTGCGGTATGTGTTGCCTGAAATTGAGGAGGGTGAGTATCAGGATTGGGAGTTGGAGGCAATTCCAGCGGGTTTGCAGAATTATTATACCGACCATTGGAAGCGAATGCGGGGACGGGATGAGGCAGCGTGGTTTGAGTATAAATTGCCCGTGGTGGTGGCATTGACGTTGGTGGAGGAACTGATTTCGGTGGATTTGATTGCGGAGTTTGCTAAGGTGTCGGAGAGGCCGCGAATTAGAGGGATATTGCAGGAATGGCGGGAGTTTTTATATGAGACTGAAGTTGCCCCTATCAAGGTGGTCAGCAGAAGCGGTATCGGGTGTATCACGATAGTTTTCGAAGTTTTCTAGCGGCTTTGGAGGAAATTAAGGAGGAACGGGTGAGTATCAAGGAGGCCCAAGCGCAGATTACAAATGCACTGGCGGGGGATTTATTTGACCATGCGTGATTTTACAGAGTTTTTCAGTGCGCAAACTTCGGAGAAGCAGGCTTAGTCTATGATTTGGTAAGTGATTATCAAGTGGCGCGGTCGGTGTTAAGTGCGGTAGTGGAGTTAGAAATGTGGGAGAGATTTATAGATGGTCACAGTCATCTCTTCACGCCTCATCCTGAATATTTTTTTCAATACGCATTGAATCAATCGTCAGATACGCCTATGGCACAAGGGGCTGGTCGACAGTTGGAAAAGAGACCACGACCTTATTTGCGGTGGCTAAATAAGCCGGAGAAGTGGGTGCGTTCGCCATTGCTAAGAACGCTGGTAGGACATTCCGGGTGGGTGCAATCTGTCGCTGTGAGTACAGATAATCGTTGGGTGGTGTCGGGAAGTGAGGATAACACCATCAAAGTTTGGAATTTAGCCACTGGACAAAATGTTGCCACTTTCTCAACCAAAGGTGAGGTGCTGATGTGTGCTTGCAGGGCGACGGGGGAGATTGTTGCGGGAGATGAGATAGGGGAGGTTTATATTTTGCGGTTGGAGGGGGGTTGAACCGCAGATTACGCAAATGGAGAGGTTAGATTAATCGGCGTCATCGGTGGGAATCTGCGATTTAGATCGAAGCGGAATAAATTCCGGACTCCATCCTATGTTGAAACTAGAACCATTCACTTAGCCATGAGAAATGGGCAATGTCTTCTTGTTGCCCACCATTTAAGTGGTGAAATAGGTGGACGACGGTAAGGCGCGTTGCCTACCTTACAAATACTGGCGCGTGGGAACAAAAAAACATTTTTTTCTCGTTTGCACATACCACCAATATGGTAATATACTGAGAGTGACCACAACTTCTCTCATACCCACTGGCCAGCGTGGAAATGCCGTCTGGACGCGCCAATGTTTGGTTCGAAACTTGCCCCTCAGCCATGACATTCCCACACTGGCGCGTGGGTACGAGAATAGTTTCAGATCCTTTGTTGTGCCCGTGGTTCTAAAAATAAGTACTTCAACTGTTGCATCTCCACCCATTTTCATTTGACAAATCGCACAATTTGGTCTAATCTCTTCCATGACTCTTCCAAGAACTCCTGAAAATGGGTGGTGATGCAATGTGGGTGATATGTTTACCCTCACCCCCGACCCCTCTCCCAGAGGGAGAGGGGAGAAAACCTCTGATTCCGTCGTTCCCCCCACGCCCGTAAGGCGTGGGGCCGGAGGTGTGGGTAACCTGAATATCACCCACATTGCATCACTACCTGAAAATGGAGGAGGAGAGATATTGTCGAATCAAGTCAAGAGGTGAAATTCAATGGAATTGGTGTGTCCCGCAGGTAATTTGCCGTCACTCAAGGCGGCGGTGGATAACGGTGCAAATGCGGTTTATATGGGGTTTCGTGATGATACGAACGCCCGGCATTTTGCAGGTTTAAATTTTGATGAAGGACGGGCCGCGCAAGGGGTTGAGTATGCCCATGCGAAAGGGGTACGGGTGTTTTTAGCGATTAACACGTATCCCCAACCAGCAGGTTGGTCGCGTTGGCAACATGCCGTGGATGAAGCGGCGCAGTTAGGTGTGGATGCGTTGATTGCGGCGGATATTGGGGTAATGGAATATGCAGCTTTGAAATGGCCGAAGCTGGCTTTGCATTTATCGGTACAGGGGTCTGCTTCAAATTATGAAGCCATTCGTTTTTATTTTGACCATTTTCAGATTCGCCGCGTCGTGTTGCCACGGGTGTTGTCTATTCAGCAAGTCAAAATGGTGATAGAAAATAGTCCAGTCGCGGTGGAAGTGTTTGGATTTGGGAGTTTATGCGTGATGGTGGAAGGACGTTGTTTACTGTCTTCCTATGTGACCGGTCAATCTCCAAACACGTATGGTGCGTGTTCGCCTGCCAGTGCAGTGTATTGGCAGGAGACGCCGAAGGGGTTGGAATCGCGGTTAAATGGGGTCTTAACGGATCGATATAAAAAAGAGGAACCCGCGGGTTATCCCACGATTTGCAAGGGTCGTTTTCAGGTCGGTGGTCACACTTTTTATGCCATTGAGGAACCGGTCAGTTTAAATACGTTGGAGTTGTTACCGGAGTTGCAAGCGATAGGGGTGGCGGCCATTAAGATTGAGGGAAGACAACGTAGTCCTGCTTATGTCGCGCAGGTAACTAAGGTGTGGCGGGCGGCCATTGATTCGTGTCAGCGGCAACCTCAGCAGTATCGTCCGCAACCAGCTTGGTTAGCTTCCTTGCAGAAGGTGTCAGAGGGGTCCATGACAACGTTGGGGGCTTATCATCGGGCGTGGCAATAAGTTCACCTGCTACAAACTCCATTGGAGTTTTTCTTAACTTAATGGCATGGAGGCATAAGCCTCTACTCCAACGTTATTCATTATTCATTACTCCATATAATTTCGCATACATTCCTTGCTGTTCCAACAGTTGTGAATGGGTTCCCATTTCGACTAGATGACCTTTCTCCATTACGATAATGCGGTCGGCTTTGGCAATGGAAGACAAGCGATGGGCAATGATGAGAGTGGTACGACCTTGTTTCAGTTGTTCTAACGCTTGTTGGACTTGTAATTCACTTTGCGTATCTAATGCGGAAGTGGCTTCATCTAAAATCAAAATGGGGGCATCCTTCAAAAAGGCCCTGGCAATGGCTAAACGTTGTCGTTGGCCACCGGATAATTTCACGCCGCGTTCTCCCACGATGGTGTCGAAACCGTCTGGCATCTGGTTGATAAATTCCGTGGCGTAAGCGGCGGTGGCGGCGGCTAAAATGCGTTCTCGTGAGGCACCAGCCATGGCGCCATAAGCAATATTGGCGGCCACAGTATCATTGAATAAGACGACTTCTTGACTGACTAGGGCAAGATTGGAACGCAGGGTGGTCAGTGGCAAGGTGTTAATGTCTATGTCATCTAAGAATAAGTGACCTTGCGTGAGGAGGTAAAAGCGGGGAATCAGATTAGCAAGTGTCGTTTTGCCACTGCCGGAAACGCCGACTATCGCGACGGTTTCACCAGGCAAAATGGTCAAGGAGAGGTCTTGCAAGGCGGGTTTGGTTTGATCTGGGTAGGTAAAATGAACTTGTTCAAAATGGAGTTTGCCGGACCGTCGTAAGGTTTGAGGCGATGGTGATAAATCCGTCTCCTCCGATGGTTTATCTATCAAAGTAAACACACTCTGCGCCGCGGCTAGTCCTTGTTGCAATTGGTCATTGACTTTGGTTAAGCGTTTGACAGGGGCAAATAGCATTCCCATGGCAGTAAATAGGGAGACAAATCCGCCTACCGTGATATTATCGGTGACCGATTGTAATGAGGCAATGTAAATAATCACGGCTAACGCTGACGCGGTCAGCATTTGGACAATGAA
Source organism: Thiotrichaceae bacterium (assembly GCA_011391085.1). Classification (GTDB taxonomy): domain Bacteria; phylum Pseudomonadota; class Gammaproteobacteria; order Beggiatoales; family Beggiatoaceae; genus JAABRD01. The sequence continues at coordinate 19,539 of JAABRD010000074.1, forward strand.
GACGCTGATGCCAGAGGTTATTTGGGTTTTCACTTCGAGTTGGCGCACTTGGTCACAGGCACTGTGAAAACGAGTTTGTTCATAATCGTATCCACCATAGACTTTGACTAACTTATGTCCTCCAATCGCCTCCTCTAAAATACGTGTCAGGTCGCCCATGGAGTCTTGGAGGGAGGTGTTGATATTGCGTAACTTTTTGCTGACGATGCGAATGATTAGCATAATAAAAGGGACGGTGGTGAATACGATGAGGGATAGCATCCAATTGAGGTAAAACATCCAGGCTAAGAGTCCTAACACCGCTAAACTATCGCGAACTAAAGTAATCAACGTTTCAGTAGCTGCCGCCATGACGCGGTTGACATCGTAAGTGACTTTAGACAATAATACGCCTGCGGAAGTGTTATCAAATTCAGTCGTCGGTAAGGTCAAAATTTTGCTAAAACTGGCCATGCGTAAATCCATAACGAGGTGACTGGCTACCCAAGTCATGCCGACGCTACTGACCCAGAAGGCAATGCCTTTTATTAAAACGAGGGCCATGAGTAAAATGGGTATGAGTCTAATCGTATGGGGGTCCTTTTCTACAAATCCGCCATCTAGGAGGGGACGAATCAAGGCGGCTAAGGCAGGGTCGGTGATGGCCATAATAACGATGGCTAAGATGGCGAAGGCAAATTTATTCCTGTAGGGAATAAGATAGTGTAAGAGGCGGAGGTAGAGGGTTTTGCTGTTCATGTTTGGAATGAGAGTTGACAACTTTTGAAAAGTTGTCAACTCTGGGGGCAAATGAAGCGTCGTAGAAACTTAGTTTCTTCGCGAAGTGAAGCATCATAGAAACTAAGTTTCTTTCGAGAAACTTAGTTTCTTACCACTCTTTGCATAGTCATTTAGGCAGATTCCAAGCCAGTTCCGGCGTCTTCTCCGAAAACTGTTTAAGTAAGCGCATCCGTTCTACCACCCAGTTATGAATGGCTTGCAGTGGTTTGGCTTGAATTTCAAAAACGGCCAGAGGCGTTTTGAAGGCCATGACAAACCAGTGGAGTTCGTCTTGCATGATAAAGTCCGATTCGTTGGTGAAGAGGCTTTGATGTTTGTTAAACAGCCTCTTTAGGGGTTCATATTGGGAATGGGTTTTACCACACCAGTAACGGACCAGGAGGTTGGTATTGTCTTCGGAGTAGTCCAAACAGACACGAATCTCGGACCACCCCCAGTCACCGGTACCGCCGTGCAGAAGAGGAGCTTTGGTGAGGTGGTATTGTTGATATTTAACTAAGTCTTGTAAGCGTTCTTGGGTATGCGAAGGGAGACCCAGGGTGGGAGAATCAAAGAGTTCGGTAAATTCGGCAGCAATGGAGTCTAGGCACAGATCCATTTTGTGGATGGTGTTAGACAAGGCGCCCATGGCTACCAACTCAGTGGCTTTCAACTCTTTTACCCGGTTCATGTCTTTGTCCTCCAAAAAGTTAATAAATTCTTTGACCAAGGGGTTGGATAAGTAAGTAGTTTGAAAGAAGGTATAGACCTCTTCCCAACGGAATTGGTCAAAGTTGATACCTTTGATGGACTTGTGGGCGTAGTGCTTGGTACAGTATCTCAAATAGACATCTAGGGATTCGGATTGTCCATTGAGGACGTTTTTGAGTTTTTCCAGGTGTACGGTGGGAACAAAGGTATCGACTTTGCTTTGTAAGAAGCACAGCGTTGTTTTGTTCGAAAACACCATGTCAGGCTTGACATCGCCGTGTGTGAGTTGAGTTTCGACGGTGAATTGATTGCCTTCAATTTTGAGTACCTGATGGACGAAGTCATCTAGCAGGGGTTGGTTAGAGTGTAAAACGCCTGCTAAAACTTCGGTGGTAAATTCCTCTAACCCGTAGGTGGAACGGGCAAAGAGTCTGCTGAATAGTCGGTTTTCCAAAATGGGTTCCCCCTTAAATAGTGGATAGTGGATAGTGGATAATGGATAATGGAGAAATTCTGGTGGACTAGTCAATGTAGTCAATAGTAGGGTGGATTAAGCGAAGCGTATCCACCACCTTATCTAGTCAATGTAGTCAATGTAGGGTGGATTAAGCGAAGCGTATCCACCACCTTATCCAGTCAATGTAGTCAATGTAGGGTGGATTAAGCGAAGCGTATCCACCACCTTATCAATTCTGGTGGATACGCTTCGCTTAATCCACCCTACATTGGTGGTCTCTTCTTTAACTTAAAAGTCTCCAGTCCCGCCTGGGTGACTCTCATTATTCACTATTCATTATCTATTATCCATCAGTTTATTAAAAAATGTATATCGTTATTTTATTACTACTATTCTTGGCTATCATTTTTGGCCCGCAATGGTGGGCGAGTCATATCTTGCGTAAGTATGGTGCCCCCCGTGGGGATTTCCCTGGGACGGGGAGTCAATTGGCTAAACATTTGTTGAATCGGTTGCAGATGTCGCATGTTAGGGTGGAGGTGACAGATTTGGGGAGTCATTATGACCCCGTAGAGAAAGCGGTGCGTTTGAGTCAAGATTATTTTGAAGGTAACTCATTGAGTGCGATTGTTGCAGCAGCACATGAGGTGGGCCATGCCATTCAGGATGCGATGGGTTATCAACCATTGTATATGCGCGTGAAACTGGTTGCAATGGGGCAGGTTGCGGAAAAAGTTGGGGCAGGGTTGATGATAGCCATGCCATTTGTTGCCATTTTATTCCATAAACCTTGGATGGGTGCTTTGATGACCCTAATGGGATTGGTTAGTTTAGGGATGTCAGTGGTGATTCATTTGGTCACGTTGCCTGTGGAATTTGATGCCAGTTTTAAACGGGCGTTGCCCATATTGGAGAAGGGTGATTTTCTATCTCATCAAGACCTGCGTGCGGCTAGGCAAATTTTGACGGCGTGTGCTTTGACTTATGTCGCCAGTTCATTGGCAAGTCTGCTGGATTTATGGCGTTGGTTGGCAATTTTGCGGCGTTAAAAAAATAGCCCGTCCCCCTTGCTTTTTTCAAAAGAATGAATAGAATAATGTGAAGTGCAAATTTCATTATATCTGAAAAACATCGTGTTAGTATAGTGATATTCACTTATTCTTGTACCCCCCCCCTGCCCCCCCGTACACGGGGGGAGTGACCCCCCTGTGTGCGGGGGGAGTGACCCCCCCTGCGTGCGGGGAGTGACCCCCCCTGCGTGCAGGGGGAGTGACCCCCCCTGCGTGCGGGGGGGCTGGGGGGGGTACAAAAATGAATGAATATTACTATATATCACAGTTTAACTACAAGGGTAACAAAATGCGTCAATCATTAGTCGTTGGCAACTGGAAAATGAACGGTTCCACCGCGAGTATTCAAGCCTTGCTTGAAGGACTGAAACAGGGCATGGGTAAGATTCAACGGGCGGCAGTGGGTGTATGTCCGCCCTTTGTGTATTTGCAACAGGTTAGCACTTTATTGGCTGGTAGCCAAATCAGTTGGGGGGCCCAAAACGTGTCGCATGAGGCGCCGGGTGCATTTACAGGCGAGGTCGCGGCCAATATGTTGGGCGACTTTAAATGTAAATATGTGATTGTCGGTCACTCTGAACGACGTAGTTTATATGGTGAGAGTGATGAACTCGTGGCCAAAAAATGCGCTGTGGTACAAGCCGCTGGCATGATTCCTATTTTATGCGTGGGTGAGTTACTCCAAGAACGTGAGGCAGGTCAAACGGAAACGGTGGTCAAGCGACAATTAGACGCGGTAATTCGGATGAACGGCGTGGATTCTTTAGCCAACGCGGTGATTGCGTATGAACCTGTGTGGGCGATTGGCACAGGCAAAAGTGCGACATCGCAACAAGCCCAAGATGTTCATGCGTTTATTCGTCAACAGATTGCCCAACACAGTGCCAACGTCGCCCAAAAGGTGCAAATTCTCTATGGTGGCAGCGTCAAAGGCAGTAATGCTGAGGAATTATTTGCCATGTCCGACATTGATGGCGGTTTGATTGGCGGGGCTGCCTTGAAGGCCGATGAATTTTTAACCATTTGTCAAGCGGCTAAGTAAACATTCTATGATACATGAGATATTAGTTATTTTTCAGGTCGTTGTCTGTGTGGCCTTAATAGGGCTTATCCTCATTCAACATGGTCGAGGCGCAGATGTAGGGGCCGCTTTTGGCAGTGGCGCGTCGGGGACCGTCTTTGGGGCCCAAGGTTCGGCGTCCTTTCTGACGCGAGTCACAGCTATTCTGGCTACCCTGTTTTTTATTAACAGCATGACGCTGGCTTATTTTGTGGGACAGCGTACTGAAAAGGCCAGCGTGATGGAAAAGGTGCAACCACAAGTGCCACCGAAACCGTCTGAAGTGCCCAATGTGCCTAGTCCGAATCCCAGTGATTTACCGCCTATCACGGCGCCTGCGGATCAAACGTCAGGTACGCCTGCGCCAACGCCAACGCCTACCAGTGGTACTGAGACGCCTTCACCAGGCACATCAACGCCACCAGTGAGTAATGGCGGAAGTTCCTCTGACGTGCCCAGTGTACCGAGTACAACTCCCAGTGAGTTGCCACCTGTTACGACTCCGGCGGCGCCAACGTCAAGCACGTCAACACCGCCTGCCAGTACAGATATGCCTCCGCCACCTGTTACGCCTGTGACTACGGAGAGTACGCCTGCACCAGTGACACCGCCGCCCACGGAGACGGTGCCAACACCTACTCCAGGGACGTCTAATCCTTAGTCAAGTGAGAAACTAAGTTTTTGGGAGAAACTTAGTTTCTGGGTTTATTAATGAAATAATTTGCCGTTTGCCGTTGGAGTACGGAATTTATTCCGCTGGAGTTTTGCCGTTGGAGTACGGAATTGATTCCGTTGGAGTACGGAATTGATTCCGTTGGAGTACGGAATTGATTCCGTTGGAGTACGGAATTGATTCCGTTGGAGTACGG
>JAABRD010000075.1 GCA_011391085.1 Thiotrichaceae bacterium
GAAGCAGTAATTTTGCGGTATTTTCCCTCACCCCCGACCCCTCTCCCAGAGGGAGAGGGGCGAAACAAAATACGAGAAAATTTCTGCTTCAGTACTTATTACTATAAAAATTAATGCAATCTGGCCAACAGCAGATTCGCCTGGGGTATGCAACCGCGGCCCACCATCCACACTACTTTATGGGATTCGGTGGGCAAATTGTCAGGCAATCGGTACAAGATAACCTTTTTAAAATTGGTCCCCCCTTGACGGGTTTGTAATTCCACCGTGTAGGTATCTCCATATACCACTGGCAAACTATTTGGCCATTGCAACGTGGCTTGTTGGGCCGGCCATGTATCTTGGGCGGTTTGCCCGGTGGCTTTGCGTTTAATGACCAACGTACTGGCACTTTGCGTTTGTCTATCCGTCCGCCATAAAGTGATAGGTGTGGAAGTGTCAAGGCAATAATGACGCTTGTTAGTATTCACGTCTATCCACCAAAGGTCTTCAGGTGGAGAAGAGGTGCTACGCATAGTCGTTTTTTGGTCACGTAAGAGGTCAGCCAGTGTGGCCACCAATTTGAGGTCCGAGGTAGCATTTGAATTAGACAATGGATCCGTCAATTGACCTTGATAAGGACCCTGAACCGTTTTTACCCCACCGCTTTCAAAAACCACGGTGATTTCAGAGTTTGCAGGCAATGTGAGAGTCGCTTGACTGTCAAACAATTGCCCAATAGGATAAGAGTTAGCCGAGTGGGAATGAATAACGACCATATCCGCAGCCTGGATAACGCTATGTAGGGTGATGAGGCAAACAAATAAGATGAGATGCTTAAACATAAGTTTTACTCCAAGTGATTAAACAATAAACTTTCAGCGTGTTGTGGCACGCCTATTGGCAAGGGTAGTGTTGCAAAGACAATGGAGAAAAGTGAACTGCGGAACCAGAAGTCCAGCCATTCACGCCCACCATTCCCTCTGCAAGAGAATGTATCCCGTCATGTAAACAAGTTTAGCAAACCGTGGACGATTAATAAAGTTTTCAGCATCTCAATATAGTAATATTCCTCCAAACCTGTACGATTCCCCCTGGAGTGCAATAAGAATTATTGCCCTCTGCGTTGCGCAGCAACGGCGCAATAATTCTTATTGCGCTCCAGAGGAAATCGTACAATCTTACAGGAATTTTACTATACAATAATTTTTTTTGGCAACACTGCCCCCCATTATTCATTATTCATTAGACTTCAAACAGTTGCGCATATTGTCGGGCTGCCTGAGTGACATCTGATTGACCGAAAATTCCATGTATCACCGCCAAACTATCCGCGCCAGCCGCAATCAGTTGGCCACCATTGTTAGGGGTGATACCACCTATCACCACAATAGGACAGTGCGGCAGAGAGTGCCGGGCTTGGCGTAATAAATCTAGGGAAGCATGAACCGCATGAGGTTTCGTGGAAGACGGGAAAAAACGCCCAAACGCAACGTAAGATGCCCCATTTTCTACCGCCTGTATTGCCAAAGACAATTGATTATAACAAGAAATACCGATAATCACTTGGTCCCCTAGAAGACTACGGGCATAAGCTATATTAGCATCCTCTTTGCCTAAATGGACACCATCAGCAGATACTTGTTGCATAAGGGCAAGATCGTCATTGATAATAAGAGGAAGCTGATAGTGGTGACACAATTCGCATAACGCCTTAGCCTGTGTCACCTTTAGACGGTGATTGTCACTTTTGTCACGATATTGAATGACCTGTGCGCCACCTAAAATGGTTTGTTCTATAGTTTCAAGAAAACGTTCTGGGGGGATAAGAGAACTATCGGTGATGGCATAGAGGCCGTGTAGAGTAAAGTGCATAATGATTTTTTTGGTGGTGCCTTACATCTGAATGAGAGTTGACAACTTTTCAAAAGTTGTCAACTCTGGTGCCTTACATCTGAATGAGAATTGACAACTTTTCAAAAGTTGTCAACTCTTTTCACAAACACAATAAACGATAAGGAAACGCCTGACCATGACCTGCTTGGAAACCCATTTGCAGACTTGTCCAAGTGTAACGTTGGGCCTCATAGACAGCAGACCGTATATCTTTTCCCAAAGCCAACTGTCCTGCTAAACTAGAAGCCAACGTACAACCTGAACCGTGATAAGAAAACGGCAAACGTGGCCATTCCCAAGAATAGACGGATTGACCTTGACTATAAAGAGAATTAACAACGGTAGCCGAATTTTCATGAGTGCCCGTGATACAAACCGCTTGACACCCATAGTCTAACAATTGCAGGGCCGCCGCCTCAAGGGTATTGGATCGAGTCAATATACGCGCTTCTTGACTATTCGGCGTGAGAACTTTAACGAGAGGAAACAACTTTGTTATCATCGCCTCACAAATGTTAAGATTGGCCAACGAATAACCACCTCCTGCGGCCAAGATAGGGTCTAAAATGACGGGTAGGGAAGGATATTGAAGAAGCACTTGTTGCACCGCTTCAATAACATCTATACTACCAAGAAGACCTATTTTGCAAGCCGCTATGGGCAAATCGGCTAACACGGTCATTGCCTGGTCAAACACTTTCGAACCTGAGACAGGAATCTTTTCAATCACATTGCGCGAATCTTGGACGGTCAGACAAGTGACTACCGGCGCCGTGTGACAACCTTGACCGGTCAAAGCTTGAATATCTGCACAAAGCCCAGCCCCACCAGACGGGTCATTACCGGCAAAGACGAGAACAATAGGGGGAAGTTTATGGGTCATTTGTTTGTTTAGCGGATAGTGGTTTTAGTGGTTTTAGTGGATAGTGGATAGTGGATAGTGGATAGTGGATAGTCGATAGTGGATAGTGGATAGTGGATAGTGGATAGCGGATAGTGGATAGTGGATAGTGGATAGTGGTGTGCTAAGTAAAATTCTAATCCCGAACATTCTTAATTTATCAACATTCTAATTTAAATAACCTAACATGGAAAAAAACATGACAGAAAAAACCTCCTACCAATCTTACAGATGTATCATTTGTGGCCTTATCTATGATGAGGCAAAAGGACTACCAGGGGAAGGAATCGCACCAGGAACACGTTGGGAAGATGTCCACGAAAATTGGGTATGTTCTGAATGTGGGGCGGGTAAATCGGAATTTGAAAAGGTAAATATTTGAGGTTGGCAAGAAACTAAGTTTCTTTAAGAAACTGAGCTTCTTACTATCTCTTGCGTAAGGTGAGATTGTGATTATAGTAGTATTCTTGTTCTCTTGTACCCCCCCCAGCCCCCCCGTACACGGGGGGGAGTCAGCCACGCTGCGGGGGGGGCTGGGGGGGTGCAAGAGTGAGGGAATATTACTATATCAATATGATTATTAATCTACTCTACATTGAGAATATAATAAATACAAATGAATAGGAACCTGACTATATGACAACCATACTTAACTATACCATCACTCAACTCATTTACGACAGCCCCAATTCGTTAGTCTATCGCGCCGTGCATAACGATGACCAGCGGCCCGTTATCCTCAAACAACTCCAAGCTGACTACCCCACGCCTGCCGAATTAACGCGCTATCATCACGAGTTTGAAATACTGTCTCAATTGCAGTTACCCGGCGTGATTGAGGCGTATGAATTGAAACCTTATCAAAACACCTTGCTACTGGTCGTTGAAGACTTTGGGGGAGACTCTTTAAAAGTGCTTACTCCGCAAAGTCGTTTGATTTTGACCGAATTACTCTCTATCTTTATTCAAGCGGCGGATAGTTTGGGACAACTTCACGCGGCCAATATCATCCACAAAGATATTAATCCAGCCAATCTGGTTTGGAATCGTGACTCTGGACAACTCAAAATTATTGATTTGGGGATTTCGACGCAGTTACCACGAGAAACGCCCATGCTAACAAATCCCAACGTGCTGGAAGGGACGTTAGCCTACCTCTCCCCTGAACAAACCGGGCGGATGAATCGGAGTTTAGATTATCGCACCGATTTTTATTCGTTGGGCGTGACATTTTATGAATTGCTGACGACTCAACTGCCGTTTCCCACGGAAGATGATTTGGAATTAATCCATTGTCATATCGCCAAACCACCCCTGTCGCCTGCCGAACTCAATCCCGCTATTCCTCACATTCTGTCGGAGGTGGTGATGAAATTAATGGCGAAAAATGCCGAAGACCGTTATCAATCGGCGTTTGGTTTAAAGTATGATTTGGAACAGATTTTAGCAAACCTGACAGGTCGGAAAGAACCGTCAGGTTTCAAACTCGCCCAACACGATTTCTCGACTCATTTCCACCTCCCCCAAAAACTCTATGGGCGAGAGGAGGAAATTCAACGCATCTTAACAGCGTTTGACACGGTGGTTCAAAGTCACAGTCAATTACTCCTCGTGGCCGGCTATTCGGGCATTGGCAAATCGGTGTTGGTGCGCGAAGTCTATAAACCCATTACCGAGAAGCGCGGCCATTTTATCGCGGGGAAGTTTGACCAATTCCAACGCAATGTCCCCTATTCCGCCGTCATTCAAGCGTTTCGTGACCTGGTGCGACAACTTCTCACAGAACCTCAATCTCGTCTGGACGATTGGAAAACTCAGATAGGGGCCGCCGTGGGTAACAATGGCCAGGTCCTCATCGAACTGATTCCCGAAATGGTACTGATTATAGGCCCGCAACCCGCCGTGCCCACGTTACCCCCCACCGAGTCGCAAAATCGTTTCAACTTGGTATTTCAAAATTTTATCAAAGTCTTTGGTCAAGCCGACCATCCCTTGGTAATTTTCCTGGATGATTTGCAATGGGTTGACTTTGCTAGTTTGAAATTGCTGACGTTGCTGATGAACGATATTCCCTATCTGTTCTTGATGGGCGCCTATCGTGATAACGAAGTGAGTCCGGTGCATCCCTTAATGACCACGTTAGATGACTTCCAGAAAGGCGGACACCGGGTGCAAACCGTCACGTTGGCACCGTTGACGTTATCACACCTCAATCAACTGGTCCGTGACACTTTGCATCTCCCCTTGGAACGCACGTTACCGTTAGCCGAATTAGTGTTGGAAAAGACGGGCGGGAATCCCTTCTTCATGGGCGAATTTTTGAAGACGTTGTATGTAGAACACTTGTTAGAATTTAATCTCCAAGACCGCGAATGGCAGTGGGATTTGGCACAAATTAAGGCACGCAACATTACGGATAACGTGGTGGAGTTGATGACCGGCAAAATTCAACGTCTCCCCGCCCCCACTCAGGCCATCTTGACATTAGCGGCCAGCATCGGCAATCAGTTTGACTTGGCTACCTTAGCGGTGATTTCGCAACAGTCTCGTGAATCGATGAAAACGGGTTTATGGGAAGCCTTGAAAGAAGGTTTGGTCATCCCCCTGTTGGAAAACTACAAATTTGTCCATGACCGCGTGCAACAAGCGGCCTATTCATTGATTCCAGACCCAGACCGACCGGCGTTACATTGGCAGCTTGGCCAGTCATTACTGAACCATACGCAAATTTTGGAAGAACGGTTATTTGAAGTGGTTGACCATCTCAACCACGGCCAATGCCTGGCGACCACGCCGGTTGAACAAATGCAATTGGCACAATTGAATCTCCGTGCCGGACAAAAAGCCAAGTTAGCGATGGCTTATCCCGCGAGTCTGGCTTATTTACAAACTGCGCAGACATTTTTAGCCGAACAGAGTTGGCAAACGGCTTATTCCTTCACGTTACAACTGTACACGGAACTACATGAATGTCTCTTTTTGACCACTCAGTTTGAACAAGCAGATACAGTCTTTCAGCAGTTACAAACGGCGGTCCAGTCGCCTTTAGAACTAGCACCAGCGATGCTTATCAAAATTAATCAAGAAAACATGCAAGGTCATTATGCCCTGGCTATTCAGGTTGGGTTTGAATATTGTAGAAAACTGGGCGTTGAGTTATCGGAAGATGATCTGGAAAAGACCGTTCAATCTGCTTTAGACAAACTGAACATATTGTTTGCTGAACACCACTTAAAAAGTGTTTCAGAATTACAGGATTTACCGGAATTAACTTCTCCAGAATTAATTGTTAGCGTTAGCATTATGGGGGCACTTATTCCTGTCACTTTCTTTTACAATCCTTACTTGCTAAATCTGCTGATTTTAACAGTCATCCATTTAGCGATTACGTCTGGCATTACGGCTAAAATGGCCTATTCATTAGCTTGTGCCACTCTGACTTTTATATCGTTACTCCGTGACTATAAATTGGGCTATGATTATGGGCGCGTAGGTCTTGAACTGGCCGAAAGATTCCAAGACAAGTGGGTATTAGGTGGCGTAAGACATGTGTTCTCATTATTTGTTTTACATTGGCGCGAACCGCTTCAACGCAGTCTTCCCGTAGCGAAAGAAGCGTTTCAATATTTAGTAGAGCTGGGTGATTTACAAAATGCTGGCTTTTCGTTCTATCAACGGTTAGCGGCTTTATATGAAACGGGAGAAAATTTACAAGCGGTTGATGATGAAACTCAAATTGCTTTAGATTTTCTGGATAAAACCAAAAATGCTCATGCTTGGGGAAGTTTCATCGTTTATCAACAAATGGTGTTATTGCACCAAGGACAAACGAATCATACCGGGAGTTTTGACAGTCCGGGATTTTCTGAAGCGGATTATTTACAAAAAGTGCAAACCAATGGCATGGCACTTTGTTATTACCGTATCTATAAGCTACAACTGTCGTATTTATTTGAGGACTATGAATCGGCTTTAAAACAAGCCCAAGAAGCAGAACCCATTTTGCCTTATATTACCGGTTTTTGGCCAGTGACGGTTTATAACGTCTATTATTCTCTCACTCTATGCCAACTGCTTACTAGGGGAGAAAAAAATGAGTATGTCACCAAGTTACTCGATAACCAAAAACAACTAGAAACCTGGGCTACCCTCGCGCCGGCGAATTTCCGTCATAAGTTTGTTTTGGTTCAAGCGGAACACTCTCGAATCAATGGAGATTGGCGGGCGGTGGAATTTTATGAACAAGCTATTCAGGGCGCCCATAAAAATGGTTTTTTACTGGATGAAGCGTTGGCTTACGAATTAGCGGCTAAATTCTACCTAGCACAAGGGATGGAAAAATTTGCCCAGAGTTATTTGCAAGAAGCCTCTTATCACTATCAACGCTGGGGGGCCGTGGCCAAGGTTAAACAGCTAGAACAGAAATATCCGCAATTCTTAACGTCGACGGCAACCACACCGCGGTCGAAAACGACGACCACAACTCGCCTGTTCACCAACCACCAATCGAGTGCCACGTTAGATTTAGCCACCGTGATGAAAGCCAGTCAAGCCATTTCTGGTGAGATGGTGTTAGAGAAATTGCTGACCACCTTGATGACAATTATCCTTCAAAACGCGGGGGCGCAAACGGGCTATCTCATTTTGGTTAATCAAGGGAAGCTAATGATAGAAGCCTCTAGCACCATCGAAGCCGAACCCATCATTGAGTTACACTCGCAACCCCTAGAAAATTGTCCCTCCCTCTCCCAAACTATCGTGAATTACGTCGCCCGCACCAAACAAAGTGTCGTGTTAGAGAATGCGACCAAGACCGGTCAATTTACTAACGATGCTTATATCAAACAGTATCAATCCAAATCGATTCTGTGCGTCCCGCTGATTAACCAAGGGAAACTGGTCAGCATTGTCTATTTGGAAAATAACTTGACCACGGGTGTCTTTACGGAGGAACGAGTAGAATTGTTGAATTTCCTCTCCTCCCAAGCCGCTATCTCTATAGAAAATGCCCGTCTCTACACCAACCTCGCCACCCTGAATCGGGCTTATGAACGCTTTGTGCCACGAGAATTTCTACTCTTCCTGGAGAAAGATAGCATTACCGAAGTGAAACTAGGCGACCAAGTCCAAAAGGAGATGTCCATTCTCTTTGCCGATATTCGGTCATTCACCTCCTTATCCGAAAAAATGACCCCGGCCGATAACTTTAAGTTTATCAATGCCTACCTAAGTCGAATGCAACCGGTGATTAATCAACATCACGGCTTTATTGACAAATATATTGGCGATGCCATCATGGCCCTGTTCAGTGGTGACGCCGATGATGCCGTGCAAGCTGGCATTGCCATGCTACATAAATTGACCGAGTATAATCAATCTCGGCAACGGTCTGGTTACGTCCCCATTCAGATTGGCATTGGCATTAACACCGGTTGGTTAATGCTAGGCACAGTAGGAGGCGAAGAACGTATGGATGGCACCGTGATTAGTGATGCCGTCAACCTCGCGTCTCGGATTGAAGGGATGACCAAAATGTACGGGGCGACCTTGTTGATTACGGAACATACCTATTCGCGGTTACGTGACGTGTCTCAATATGCCATGCGTGAAATTGACAAAGTGAAAGTCAAAGGCAAAGCGCAACCCGTAACGGTTTATGAGGTTTATGAGGGAGAGACTCCAGAACGAATCGCCTTGAAACGACAGACCTTAATTCCCTTTGAACAGGGGCTAACGCATTATCGTTCCCAAGAATTTGGCGCCGCGATAGTTTGCTTCCAACAGGTGTTACAGGTGGATGCCTCTGACCAAGCCGCGCAACTGTATCTGAAACGGTGTGAATATTTTCAACAACATGGGGTAATAGAAGGATGGGAGGGGATTGCGGCATTAGACGGTAAATGATATTCTGCTAATCAAGAAACCGAGTTTCTTAAAGAAACTCGGTTTCTAAGACTTCCATTAAGACACCGGTGGAGTGGAGGCTTTAGCCGTTGGAGTGGAGGCTTTAGCCGGCGCCGGCGGTAGGCATACTTCATGTCTCAAGAGAAGGGAACGCCTACCGCCGGCCGGCTAAAGCCTCCACTCCACCGGCGCTTTTTTAACTGAATGAAGAGGAGAACTCCGATGTTAAAATTTCCGTATGGCATCAGCGATTTTTCTAAAATCGTTACCAATGACTACTTTTATGTGAATCGCACCCACCTGCTTCCTGCCATTGTATTTGTAACTCGTTGAGTTGCCCCCCCTCTCCCCCCGTACACGGGGGAATCACTCCCTCCCCGCGTGGGGGGAGGGTTGGGTTGGGGTGACTGCGTAAGTCCTATTACTATCAACAATCAATACGCCCCATCGCATTTCAACACCGCAGGGACCGTTTTCAACAATAGAGTCAAATCCCCCAGAAAAGACTGATGTACAATATACTGCAAATCCATTTCAACCTGCCGTGGAAAAGGAATCTTGGAACGCCCAGAGACCTGCCAAATACAGGTAATGCCAGGAACCACATCTAAACGCTGACGTTGATAAGGAGTATATTTGGCAACCTCGTTGGGTAACGGAGGCCGCGGCCCCACTAACGACATATCACCTATCAACACATTCCAAAGTTGAGGCAGTTCATCCAACGAAAATTTCCGCAAAAACTTTCCAATTTGAGTGATCCGCGGGTCATTTTTCATCTTAAACAACACCCCATCACCCATTTCATTGAACTTCATCAACGCCGCTTTACGCTGTTCTGCATCGGCATACATAGACCGAAACTTCCACATTTTAAATAAACTACCCCGCTTGCCTACTCTAGTTTGCCCAAAAAAGATAGGACCCCGCGTTTCTAAACGGATGAGAAGTGCCAGCATCAAAAACAGTGGGCCTAACAAGGTTAGCACGGTAGCAGATACCGCAATGTCAAACAAACGTTTCGCTATCAGCCCACCCCGGCGTGCATTAAAACAGTCCCAGCGAAATTTCTGCAACCGGGCCAGTTGCCAAATAGTAGCCTCTTCTGTGCCTAGCAAAGTGTAACGTTGAATAAACAAATTATCTCTGGAAAATAGGGTCATGGAACGGTGCGGCGGTGGTGTTATTAACCAACGCCACAAGCCATCCACAGTTTTTATGGAAGAATTTTCAGAATAGAAAACCTCACCACTCAAAGCCTTGGACTTTGGATTTTGGAGAGTGGCGGTTGGATAAACCAAAAGTTTTAGCACTCCAGATAAGGTCCAATGATAATCCAATGTGGGAGAATTAAGAAACCGACTGGATAAACTCGTAAATTTAGCAATCTGTTTAGTGATAGACTGAACCATGGTAATGTCTTCCATTATCAAAAAAATGAGTATTTATAAGTTTAAGGATAATGCAAAAGATAAACCACCAGTAAAATATCATAAAAAATATCAATTAAAAAGTCAACTTGATTTAACCCTAACTCATTGATAAAAAAGATTTTTATTCCAAATCCACCAAACTTAGCGACGCTTTTTTAGTGCCCTATTCACCCCTAAAAACGCATTATAATTATAATGAATATGTTGAAAATCAGCAACAGGAGCTGAAAATCAACAGGTGTTGAAATACCAATAAAAAAGCATAAAAAATGCCAATAAAGACGCATAAAATATATATCAGGACTTACGCAACTGTATTTGTAACTCTTTGAGTTGATACCCCCTATCCCCCTGTGTACGGGGGAATCACTCCCTCCCAGCGTGGGGGGAGGGTTGGGGTGGGGTGACTGCGTAAGTCCTAACGACTATAAAACTTGAACAGAGGCAAGGACCATCATTTGGAACCTTGACAGGTTTGACGAATTATTGACAGGTTTGACGAATCATTGACTTTACAATCTTTATTTAATCCTATATTATTCCCCCTAACTATTTAAGTTATATCATTCACTTTCACAGGAGTCCAAACATGTCTGAATATTGGCATGACTACAACGGTGCCTTTCATCCCGTCAGTGCGCCAGACTATTTGCCTGTTAAACAATTGCAGGCGTTGCAGTTACAACGCTTACAGGCCATGGTGCAACAAGCCTATCACAATGTCCCCCTGGTACGACAACGTATGCAAGAACGCGGGGTGACTCCCGAAGACATCAAATCTTTGAGTGACCTTTCGCGCTTACCGTTTACCACGAAAACGGACTTGCGGGACACCTATCCGAAAGGATTATTTGCTACCCCGTTAAAAGATATAGTGCGCCTCCACGCTTCCAGTGGAACGACCGGGAAACCCATTGTCGTTGCCTACACTCAAGAGGATGTGCAAGTGTGGGCCAGTGTCATGGTACGCACCTTTGCGGCCCACGGTCTAAAACGCGGTGACGTGATTCAAAATGCTTATGGTTACGGCCTCTTCACCGGCGGTTTGGGTGCCCATTATGGTGCTGAAGCATTGGGGGCCACCGTGATTCCCATTTCGGGAGGCAACACCGATCGGCAAATTATGATCATGAAAGATTTTGACGTAACCGCCATCTGTTGCACACCCAGTTATTTTCTTCACATCAATGAAAGGGCCAAAGAACTCGGAATCCACTTGACCGACTTACCCATTCGCGTCGGCGTCTTTGGGGCCGAACCGTGGAGTGAGGCAATGCGACAACGCATTCAAGCCGATTCGAATATCAAAGCCTTTGACATTTATGGACTGTCCGAAATCATTGGACCTGGGGTTGCCAGTGAATGTGTGGAACAAGCGGGACTACATATTTTTGAAGACCATTTCTATCCCGAAATTATCAATCCACAAACGGGAGAAGTGTTGCCAGACGGTGAAGAAGGTGAACTGGTATTGACCACTCTCAGTAAAAAGGCGATGCCCATGTTACGTTATCGCACTCGTGACATCACCTCGATCATTCCCGAACCCTGTGCCTGTGGCCGCACCATTCGCCGTGTCCAACGGATCAAACGACGCACGGATGACATGCTGATTATTCGTGGCATTAACGTCTTCCCTTCGCAAATTGAAAGTGCCCTGCTATCGGCGGAAGGGACCTTGCCACACTATCAGATTATCCTCACTCGTGACAAAGGACTCGACCAGATGGAGGTCCAAGTCGAGGTCACACCTGAAACGTTCAGCGACCAAATTCGCAAACTCGAAGAATTACGTCAGAAAATCGCTTCTGAAGTTCACACCACGTTGGGTCTCCAGGTGCGCGTGACCCTAGTCGAACCGCATACCATTCAACGCAGTGAAGGCAAAGCGAAACGAGTGATTGATAAACGAGGTGAACTATGAAAATCCAACAACTGTCCATATTTCTCGAAAATAAGCCAGGCCATTTGAGTTCCATTTGTCAAGAATTGGCAAAAGCGAATCTCAACATTTTGACCTTATCTTTGGCAGACACGCAACAATTTGGCATCCTCCGGTTGATTCTGCGAGACTGGGAAAAGGCCAAACAGATTCTCCAAACCGCAGGATTTTTGGTTAATGTGACCGAGGTAGTAGCGTTGGAAGTTGAAGATCAACCCGGTGGTTTAGCACGGGTTTTGGAAGTCTTGGAAACGGCCAACATCAATATTGAATACATGTACGCCTTTACCTTCCGGCGGGGAGATAAAGCGAACTTAGTATTCCGCTTCAGTGCCCCAGATGCGGCGATTGCCCTCTTGCAAGAGAAAGGGATCAATGTAATTGGGGCAGTGGAATTGTTCTAGTTATCCAGCGAACGCAACGGTGGAGTGGAGGCTTCAGCCGGCGTAACGCGGGACTAGAGGCTTCAGCCGGCGTAACGCGGGACTAGAGGCTTTAGCCGGCGTAACGCGGGACTAGAGGGCAACCCCCCGGCTGAAGCCTCTAGTCCACCAGGTTTGCTAACGGGACAACTCTATGAATATCACCCACATTGCATCACTACCCCATTTTCCTTTGCGCCACTTCCACAATCGCTTCATATTGAAAATCTTTGGTCCATTTACGCAATTGTTTGGCTAACGAAATCAGTTTTTCATCACTGTGTTCCAATGAGTCAGCATAATGACGCAGGCCACTAATATCGCCCATCATCGCCAATCCGTATAGCGTCTCCGCCTGTTTTTTGGTCAAATTTAGAGACCAATCAACCTCCTCAGATTCGACTAAAAAAGTTGCGGAAGGAGGTAAGGAAGGGTCATAAATCCAAGTTAATTGCAGAAGATTCCGCAGTTTTTCCAATAAAACATCGACATGAATGGGTTTGGCAATAAAATCATTGCATCCAACGTTCAGGCTTTTTTGTTGATGAACCTCAAAAGCACTGGCCGAGATGGCAATGATGATGGTTTCTTTCAAGTCTGAAATACCGCGAATGCGTTGGGTTGCGTCCCAACCGTCTAAAACCGGCATAATGAGGTCCATCAGAATCACGTCTGGCTTGAATTGTTGCGCTTTCTCCAAACCCTCCAGACCGTTGACCGCTTCCTCTACACAAAATCCCAAAGGGGTTAATAAGTTCACTAACAGTGCCCGGTTTTCTGGGTTATCCTCCACCACCAAAATTTTTCGTGGGGGACCTTGGAAACCTACCAGCGGCAAACTTTTCTCTGGCAACTGAGGTTCACTGACACCTTTGATTTCAGGCAATTGGAGTTCTAACCAAAACGTACTCCCCTGACCGAGTTGACTGTCTGCATACAACACGCCACCCATCATATTGGCCAATTTTTTACTGATGGCCAATCCTAGCCCAGTGCCTTGTGACTGATAATCCCGTTCTCCCACTTGTTGAAAGGGCGAAAAGAGTTTCGGCAGATCCTCCGTGGCAATTCCAATGCCGCTGTCTTCCACTTGAAAACGCAGTTTATCAAAATGATAACCGACCTTCAGGTTGACCCAACCTTTCTTTGTGAATTTGATGGCGTTCCCTAACAGATTGACCAAAATTTGTCGTAACCTGGTTTCATCGACCTGCACTATTTCGGGTAAACCAGTTAGCGGTTGATAGCGAAGACTCAAGCCTTTTTGGTCAGTTTTCATTCTCAATAAATCACAAATACCCCTTAAAAAGCCGTCCAAGTGAACTTGAGTGGGGACGATTTCGATACGATTGGCTTCAATCTTGGCTAAGTCTAACACGTCGTTAATCAAGGTCAACAAATGTTCCCCATTGCGTTCAATGATGGTCACATCCTCTTGTTGTTGTTCATTTAAAGTCTGGTCTCTTTTGAGAATTTGGGCAAACCCTAACACGGCATTCAGAGGAGTGCGTAACTCATGACTCATATTCGCTAAGAACACACTCTTGGCCCGATTGGCGGTTTCGGCAACTTCCTTGGCCCGATGTAAGCTCTCTTCGGCGACTTTTTGGTCGGTGATGTCGGCAACATTTATCCAGTAGAAAATCTCCCCATGACGTTCTACAACTATCCCAGACAAATGCACGGGGACGTTGTAACCTTCTTTATGTAAATACTCTTTCTCATAAGGGCCAAATCGCCCTGTGGCAACCAATAGACATTCTTGTTCAATATCCGATTGGGCATATTTGGCCGGCGTCAGGTCCTGTGTCGAGAGTTTCTGGTCCAGAAATTCAGTGACTTCGTATCCTAACAGATTGGCCAAAGCAGGGTTGGTGTCCACAAACATACCTTCGGTGTTTAGCAATCCTAAACCAATCTGTGCCTCTTGAATCAAGGTTCGCCAATACTGTTCACTTTCGCGTAAGGAATGTTCGGCCGCCACTTGTTCTGAAACATCCAATGCAATGCCACTCACTTCGCCGTCGGCAAGGGAGAGGAGATTTTCATAAGCCAGGTGTATCCCTTGATAGTCAAATTCATATAAGAAATGTTGAGTGGTCCCCGATAAGGCTAGTTCCACATACTCTTTCGCATTGGGGAAGAAGTAAACAATATCACGTCCCACCATCTCGTCATTCTGTAGTCCTAGCTGTTTGAGGCCGGCACCTTTCACTTCGGTGAAGATTCCCGCCTCATTCAGACGATAAATGATCAGCGGCATCTTGAGTAACTGTTCGGTCAGTTGATTAAATCTAGCCAACTTCGCCTCCGCTTGTTTTTGCGTAGTTAAATCGAGATGCGTTCCCACAAAGCGGGTGACTGTTCCTTGGTCATTCCAGAACGCAATGCCACGCGACAGAATCCAGATATAATGTCCATCTTGATGGCGAATCCGCAAGGTACATTGGAACGTCGGAATCTGTCGAGTCAAGTAATCTTGAGTCATCCGCCATACTGGTTCAATATCTTGTGGATGAATTCGTTGGATCACTTCGTCGACGCTAAGAGTGTCATGGGCCGCAAGCCCCAACATTTGTTTGAAACGCGGTGAATAATAGACCTCCTCGGTCTCATAATTCAAATCCCATAATCCATCGGATGTGCCTTGCATGGCCAGATTAAAACGTTCCTCACTATGCCGTAAAGCTGCCTCGATATGTTTCCGTTCCGTGATGTCGATAATTACGCCGACACTGGCTTGATAAGTGCCATCCGAATAAATTGGGGTCACGGAAACTTCTCCCCAAAAGACATTGCCAGTTTTGCACACATAACGCTTCTCCAAATGGAAGGATTTAATTAGGCCGGTGGCCAGTTTGGTCATGAGTTCCCTACTCAAGGGAACATCCTCAGGATGAGTGAATGCCTGAAAAGTCATTTGTAATATTTCCTCCTCTGAATAACCAGTCATACGGGTCCACTGGGTATTGACTTGGATAAAACGACCATCGGGCCCCACCTGAATGATTCCTACCGCGGCATTATCAAAAATAGCTTTGAGACTGGCTTCACTGCGCCGTAACGCCTCCTCTGCTTGCTTACGTTCCGTAATATCTACAATGATTCCCACGTCCATTCCTAACCAGCCATGTGCATCACGCAAAGGCGTCACCGTCAAGTCTCCCCAAAACACGCTACCATCTTTCCTTCGATAACGTTTTTCCATCTGAATGGAATCTATTTGACCGGCCAAAAGTTGTTGGCGTAATTTCAAGTTAGTTTGTAATTCTTCCCTTGACTCACTCACAGCAGCAATATCCATTTGGGACAGTTCGACCGCAGAATAGCCTATCATGTTCACCCACTGGTTGTTGACCTGAAGAAACTGGGCCGTTTTTGAATCGACCAACGTAATGCCAACAGCCGCATTGTCCAAAATAGCTTGAAGCCGTGCTTCATTGTTTCGCAACGTTTCTTCCATTTGCAGACGTGTCAAGAAAATAGCGGTTTGATTGGCCAACATTTCCAGGGTGGAACGAATCAAAAATGGTATCTCATTATGGGTGTGAGAGGCAAAGTTAACGACGCCGATAATGTGACCATGATGCAAAATAGGAAGCACCACCACGGCGCGTAGGCCCTCTTGTAAGCACCAGTCATTTAGACGCACGGAGGTACCGGGTGCATAAAGTTTCTGGTAATGCAGATAAGTGGGCCGTTTTTGCATAATTAACTGTTTTTGAGGAGAGTCCGAACCGTAGAAGCAGACGTTTTGAACAAACCGATCCGAGAGACCTTGATGATAAACCAAGGTTAAATGATCGGTCTCCTTTTCCATCAAGTAGAGTCCGCCACAATCAATACTTTCCAATTGGAAAATCATCTTGAACAAATGTCGCCAAACTTCTGTCAACGTACTAGCTTGACTCAACTGAAAACTAAAATCTCGTTGAAGGCGTTGTAACAGTTCCGTCTGTTTGTGTTCTGTGATGTCGATGACACTGATCGGAATGCTGTGAAAATCTTCCTCCTGGGTAGGAATAGGCATCGAGATCAGGACGGCTAAATTGCGGTTATCTAAACTACACAAGACGGACTCTTTCTGAAAGGAGGTTTTGCCCTCCCAAATGGCGCATAGCCGTTCGGTCCAACAGTCAAGGGCTTGGGGGGGGCTGAAAATCCTGATGTAACTGTATAACAGGTCACTTAGTTGAGTGGCACCAAACAAGCGGAGGGTGGCGGTGTTCACTTCGTTGATTTTGATCATGCGAATAAAACGCCACACGTTTTCTTCCAGGTTACTTCTCAAATAACTCCGCAAATCCGTCACGCCGTTCCGTTTCAAGCGTTGCAATTCGGCAAATATTTGAGAAAAATCTTCATCCCATAAAGCCACTTCAGAAGTCTGGAAGAGATTTTCATAGCGTTGATGACTTTTCAAAATTTCCCGTTGGGCCTGTTTTTTCTCACTGATGTCGATTAATACCGACCGACAACACCAGAAGTTATCGTTGTCATCAAAGACTGGTAAGCTTTCCAAATGGGCATCAAACAAGCTACCATCGGTTTTTCGAATCGTCAATTCGCAATGTTGCGTTTGTTTGAAGTCACTGACTTGTTGCAGATGTTCCAAAAAAATCATCTGAGAATCGGGAGGCAAAAAAATTTGGAAGGGTCTATCGTTGATATAGAACCGTTCTATCCCAAGCAATTCGGAACCGGTTAGGTTTATCTGTAACACTGTTCCTGTGGCGTCCAGAGTCAAATAACACGACGGTGCAAAATCATAAAGTTCGGCATAACTTTCCTTAGCTTTTTCCAACTCTGCTTGAGTTTGTTGCAACTCTTGATTTTGGAGTTCTAATTCAATTTGATGCACTCGCAATTCGTGGACGATAGCTTGTAAAGCCTCATAGTCCTTGGTAATTTTTTGCAACGTGGTGGCTTCTTCACTTAAAATTTGTTCCGCTTGTTGGCGAAGCTGAGAGAGGTTGGGCATAAATTTTTTTTTAGTGGATAGTGATTTTTCAATGGTGCTGGACTAGAGGCTTTAGCCGGAAGGCGAGGCACGTTCACCGGCTAAAGCCTCTACTCCAGCCTGGTTTTCGTTATCCGCTATCCACTATCCACTAAAACCACTAATCTACCCGCACGACTCGGAATCCTAACGTTTCTATGCGTATCTTAGGACTGTAACTGTTTCTTTTCGTGGTGCGCAGGTCTTTTTCAAATGTTTGGTAGGAACCACTCCGCACCATTCGTTTGGAACAACTGCCTCCTTTTTCCCAATTTTGTCCAATGCCTGGGGAGCCTTGATAACTGGAATGGTAACAAGTGTCGGTCCATTCTAAGAGATTGCCAATGGTGTCATGTAATCCAAACGCATTAGATGGAAAGCTACCTACCGGGGCCGGTTGTCGGTTGTCCCATTGACTACCACAATTGCCACAATTAGCTTTGTTTTGTCCAAGTTCAAAGCCCCACCAATAGGGAGTTTCCGTGCCTGCCGCGGCCGCATATTCCCATTCTCTTTCACTGGGGAGACGATATTGGTGACTCGTTTGGTCGGTTAACCATTTGGCATATTCTATAGCGTCTTCGAAACTGACATTGACGACAGGTAAGTTGCCGCGTCCCCAGCCGTTGTCACTGGGCAATTCTCGTCCTGTGCCACTGGCAAAGTGGTCATATTCATCAAAAGTGATTTCATATTTGCTAATAGAGAATCCTTGTAAAGAGACTTTATGTTGTGGGCGTTCATCTTGATGCAGTGAGGAGCCTTTGCTGCCCATCATAAAGCTACCTTCTGGAAGTTGCATCATCACAGGTCCCACTCCACCACCTGCCAGTGGGTCTTGGAAACTGCCTAGAGGTTTCACTTCGACAGGAGGGGCAGGTTTTTCCGCTACTGCCTCTTTCTTTTCTTTCTCTTTACTGGCACCCGTCCCGCTTTTTGCCTCTGCGGTTGCCGGTGTTTGAGTCGTCGGTTTGCCGGATCCGCTGTCACTGGATTGCAATATGAATACGACGATACCAATGCTGATGACACTCATCAGTCCGCCGATTCCAATTCCGATCCAAAGTCCCTTGTGACTGCCTTTTCGGCGCACCTGATATTTTTCGGATTCTAATTGTTTTTGTTTTTCCATCATAGCGCGGGCGGCATCGCGTTGAATTTTCAGAAGTTCTGCATCGCGGGCCGCCTGGGCACGAATCTCATCCATTTCCTTTTTAAGGTTGAGTTGTTCGCTTTCTTTTTTCTCAATCAGTCGGGCCAATTCTTGTTGTAATTTTTCTTCTTGGTGCCGCCGTTCGTCAACCACGGTGGAAGCACTTTTTTCGGCTTCTTCGCGCAAACGAGTCAGTTCGGCTTTGGCACGAGACAGTTGGTCGATTTGAGAACGGGTTTTTCGTTGCGCCTCTTCAATACGCATAATCCGGGATTCGAGGGCGCGTTTTTCTGCTTCCGCAAGTTTCAGTTCTTCGGCGGTGGGCGTTCGGGCCGCCGTGGCAACGGCTTTTGGAGTAGTAGCCGCGGTGGCCGTGGTTACGGCTACCTTTTTAGGGGCCGTTTCACGGTCTTTGGCTTGCAATTTGGCAATCGCGCCTTGTAGTGCGCTGATTTGCGACACCAATTTTTCGGCTTCGGAGGCTTTACGGGCCGCTTCTGCGGCATCTGCTTGTTTTGCTTCGGCCTGAAGTTTATTATACTGTTTAATCAGTTTTTGGGCTTCAGCTTTGGCTTGAGTTATGGAAGACACTGTGGGATTCTCTCAGTCAAATGAATAATGGATAGTGGTTTGAGTGGATAGTGGATAGTGGTTTGAGTGGATAGTGGATAGTGGATAGTGGATAACGAAAACCAGGCTGGAGTAGAGGCTTTAGCCGGTGAACGTGCCTCGCCTTCCGGCTAAAGCCTCTAGTCCAGCACAATTGAGAAATCACTCTCCGCTATCCACTATCCACTAAAACCATTATCCATTCCCATTAAATGTACATTGAATTTTTCTATGTTGAAGAACCGGAAAATTACGTCGTATTGTGGTTTGATTTTCCAGATTAATATCTGCACAAATAACGCCGGCACCTCGGTTGAGGCGGGTGAGTACCACGCCCCAAGGGTCTATTATCATGCTGTCACCATAGGTTTCGCGGCCATTGACATGATAGCCGCCCTGATTGGCCGCAATAATATAACAGAGATTTTCGACGGCCCGCGCCCGAACCAGGAGTTCCCAATGGGCACGGCCTGTGACCGCGGTAAAGGCGGAGGGTACGCTAATTATTTCGACGCCTTGGGTTAGCATACAACGAAATAATTCCGGGAAGCGTAAATCATAACATATTGCGATTCCTAAGCGTCCAAATGGGGTATCAATCACCACCGTTTGTGTCCCTGCTTCAAAGGTGTCTGATTCACAATAATGTTCATTGGCAGTCACGCTAACGTCGAACAAGTGTACTTTGTCATAGCGGGCCACACAAGTACCAGTCTTATCAAAGACTAAGCAGGCAGCACGGACCTTCTGTGGGTCATTGGCGACCAATGGTAGGGTGCCTCCGACTAGCCAAATTCCATGACGGGCGGCTTGTTGGGATAAAAAATCTTGGAGGGGCCCTTTGCCTGGGATTTCACAAACTTTGAGAGTATCTGTGCCGTGCATGGCCATCAAGGCGAAATTTTCTGGCAAAATCACGAGTTGGGCGCCCATATTGACGGCCTCCAAAATGAGTCGGGCGGCTTCATTGAGGTTGGCACTGACATTGGATCCGGAAGCCATTTGTATAGCTGCAATACGGTATATAGACATGAAAGTGAAAACTGTAAAAGTGGAAAATGGAAAATGGAAAACAGCCCCCGGTGGAGTGGAGGCTTTAGCCGCCCCCGGTGGAGTGGAGGCTTTAGCCGGTGGGTGCGGAACAGAATTGAAATTGCGGGGCCCCACCCCTCGGCTAAAGCCTCTAGTCCACCACTGCTTTAATTCTTGGGTCTTTTTAATTCCTTAACTGAATGGCGTTATTCTCTATTTTCTATGTTTAGATTATGTTAATTTTCCATTTTCCATTTTTCATTGTATTTAAGGAGTGCTTCCTAAAAAAATGCTATTAAAACCTAATATGTCCAATGTTTCCTTACATCTCCCCGTCCTGTTGCCTCAAATCCTCGAAAAAATAGGTTTACGTCCAGACGGAATTTATATAGACTGCACTTTTGGACGGGGTGGACACAGTCGTGCTATTTTAGAACAATTGGATAGACACGGGCAATTATTGGCGTTAGACAAAGACCCTGACGCGGTTCAAATGGCGCAAGAACTCTGTCAACTGGACCCACGTTTTCAGATTGTTCATAGTTCATTTTCACAATTGGCCAACATTGTTCAATCTTATGGTTGGCAAGGTAAAATCAATGGCGTCTTGTTAGATTTAGGCGTCTCTTCACCCCAATTAGATGTGCCTCAACGTGGTTTTAGTTTTCTACATGATGGCCCTTTGGATATGCGCATGAATCCAAACGAAGGTCAAAGTGTCGCTACCTGGTTGGCAACGGCGAAAGTTCAAGAAATTGCCGACGTTTTCAAAACGTATGGGGAAGAACGTTATGCCCGCCGCATTGCGAATGCGATAGTAGAAGCCCGCCAACAGACGGCTTTGACGACCACACGGCAGTTGGCAGAAATTATTGCAAAAGCCCATCCTGCTTGGGAAATGGACAAACATCCTGCAACCCGTTGCTTTTTGGCATTACGGATTTTTATTAATCGAGAACTGGATGAATTGCAACAAGTTTTACCGCAACTTGTAGAAATATTAGCCCCCACTGGGCGAATGGTAGTGATTAGTTTTCATTCTTTGGAAGACCGCATGGTTAAACGTTTTATTCGACACCATAGTCGTGGTGACGATTTTCCGCCACAAGTGCCTGTTCCAGTCACAGCTTTACATCCTACCTTAAAAACGATAGGGAAACCTATCTTTCCCAGTGATATAGAAATTTCAAGCAATCCGCGTGCCCGTAGTGCGGTATTGCGAGTGGCGGAGAAATTGTGAATGTCTAAAATTCTGATGGAATAGAGGCTTTTGATGGAGTAGAGGCTTTAGCCGGTGGCAGTGGCACATGATGGAGTAGAGGCTTTAGCCGGTGGCAGTGGCACATGATGGAGTAGAGGCTTTAGCCGGTGGCAGTGGCACATCACCCGGCTAAAGCCTCCAGTCCACCCTAGTTTTTCCATTCTCCATTTTCCATTAAAAAATGAAACTAATATTAGCCTGTTTAATCATAGCAAACTTCCTCACCGCCCTCCAATTGGTCCAGGGACGCCATGAAAATCGCATGTTATTCAATCAATTACAAAAAGTACAAAAAGTTCGAGATACCTTAAACGAAAAATGGGGACAATTTTTGCTAGAACAAAGTGCATTGGCACAACCTCATTTGATAGAAGAGAAGGCAACGAAACAATTGAACATGTATTCACCTACTTCACCAGAAATTATCGTGATACGTCCCTAAGTGGTCATTTTTTATGTTGACTCGCACCCTGCGACCCAGCTATACCTCCTCGCGTCGTTCGAAAACGAAGCCAACCCGCTTCTTTCAGACAATTTGGTCCGGGTTACCCAAACCGAAAAACCGAAAATCGGTGAGTAGAAAACCGGTGACGGCGGTCCCCAAACCTCGTGTTTCCGTGAAACACTCAGCACCGCAGTCCACCTGGCGTTCGGATCGACAACAATGGTTGCTAACTCTATTCCTACTGATTTTTAGTCTCTTCCTGGGGAGAACTCTTTATTTACAACTCCTCCAAAAAGACTTTCTACAAAGTCAATGGGATGCGCGTCATCTGCGTTCGTTACCCATCTTTGCCCATCGTGGCATGTTACTGGACCGACACGGAGAACCGCTGGCCATTAGCACCCCCGTGCAATCTGTGTGGGTCAATCCCGCCCCATTTCTCACGGCCCAATCGCAATGGCCAACCTTGTTGAACTTGTTAGGACTCACTCCCGCAGAATTAAACAAAGCCTTGGAGGGGAGAATGCAACGCGAATTTGTCTATCTCAAACGTCATCTCTCCCCCACGTTGGCTACTCAAGTCACTCAATTAAATCTTCCAGGGGTCTTTTTACAAACCGAATATCACCGTTACTATCCCACCGGTGAACTCTCTTCCCAGGTTGTCGGTTTAACAAATATAGACGACGTGGGGCAAGAAGGCTTGGAATTGGCGTTAAATCCATTACTACAAGGCATTTCAGGTACCAAACAAGTCATTCAAGATAGCCATGGTCAAATTCTGGCCGACCTCGACAGTGTCCAAGCCCCCAAAGCCGGTCAAGATATTCAACTCAGTATTGACCGCCGGTTACAATATTTCGCTTACCGCGAATTAAAACGAACCGTTCTAGCTTCCCAAGCCAAAGCCGGTTCTGCCATTATTTTAGATGTTCACACCGGTGAAGTCCTGGCGATGGTCAATCAACCTGCCTACAATCCCAATAATCGTCCAGAACTGCATAATGATAATTACCGCAACCGTGCCGTGACGGACCTCTTTGAACCTGGTTCCACATTTAAACCCTTTACCATTGCAGCTGCCTTAGAAAGTGGCCAATACACGCCCACGTCGCGCATTGACACCCGGCCTGGAAATTTACAAATGGGTGAATATACCATTTCAGACCCACACAACTATGGTATCATCAACGTTACCAAAATCATTCAAAAATCTAGCAACGTGGGGGCCAGCAAAATTTCTCTCTCCCTTCCTCGGCAATCCATTTGGAATATGTTAAACAACCTGGGATTTGGCAATTCTACCCACAGCAGTTTCCCTGGTGAAGCCAGTGGGCGATTGTCACTCTTCACACAGTGGCAACCTGTTGACCAAGCCAATTTAGCTTATGGCTACGGCGTCAGCGTCACCCTCCTTCAACTCGTCCGGGCTTATGCGGCGATTGGGAATCAGGGAAGGTTGCCGACGATCACTTTTCGAAAGGTGGTGGCCCTCACCCCCGACCCCTCTCCCAGAGGGAGAGGGGAG
>JAABRD010000076.1 GCA_011391085.1 Thiotrichaceae bacterium
TTAGTTAAAGAACTGGAAAATATCTTGACGAAAATTGGTGACGAATTTCGAGTTAATTTTGCTTCCTAAAATACATGAAAATTCATGATTCAGAACTTACCAACCAACTGCAAAACTTGAAATAAGAACGAGTAACAGGGCTGGAAAAATTCGTTTGATGCGTCGCGCATAAAATTCGGCATAGCTAAAATTATTCTTTTCTAAGTTTTCAAAAATGATGCTACTGATCAGGAAGCCAGAAATGACGAAGAAAATATCTACACCTACAAAACCACCCTTAACCCAATTGGGAAAAGCGTGAAAACCAACGACCGAAAGAACTGCAATTGCACGTAAGCCATCAATGTCTGCGCGATATTTAGGGTACATTAGATGGTGGTGTTTCGCTGGAAAAGACGATTCAAATTTAACAGTGTGTTTGTTCATTGTGGATAGCTAAAAAGATAGGTAACTGATAGACCGACAAATTTTATCTTGGAGATTACACGAGCAATCCTTGGAAAATTTACAATCACGCTTAACAGTAATATGTTTAAGTTTTCATAATATGCCATTTTTTGATTTGGCTAGTTGCGGCAAATTCTGTACCGGATTGCTTACTTCTGACATAGGCAAAAAAAATGCCAATTTTTTATAGTATCATAATTAGTTTATTGTTGAATAACTGGTGAGAGTGATTTTGATGTCATTTAAAACACCAAAAAATTTTACTTATAGGGTACAACGTGGTTGCCCACCGTTTCCACGCAGACATGTGGAAATGAGAACAAATGCAATTTGAGGGGGGCGGAGTAATGAGAAGTCGGGACTGGCGAGACCTCCGAGGTCTTCTCTCAGACCAGTTAAGACAGACGAGACCTCCAAGGTCTTCAAGACCTCGGAGGTCTTCTCCTCACCCTGCTGAAGCCGTGTTACGTTCCTCTTTCGAGACCATTTTATACGGCTTCAAAGTCGGAACAGAGACTAACCGGTCTGCATACTGCTGTTGATACTTCACATAATACTCAAGCAATTTTTGCAGATCGTTTCCACATTCTGCAAAAATCTGACGACGAACTTCGCGGATACGTTCGATAGTGGGGTCGGGATTCATGGTTGGGTTTCCTCGTACATTAACTGAAAAGGGGTGGTCAATACTGGCACACTAAGACCTAACATCATGTTGATATGTCGAATATGTTCAAACTTATTTGCATTGGCAAGATGCCGACAATTCCAAGTCAGCAAAAATTGACAGTGGTAATAAGAAGCCAGCGCCAAATGTAACGCATCACCATGCGGATCTTTAGGCATTAAGTGATGTGAAATATAGACTTGGACAATATCAATGACCACTTCATTGACATCGAGTAATGGGAGATTTTCGAGTAATTTCAGTGTCTCAGATTTCGTTGGATAATCACCACGCCTCAATTCATCCATGACCGGCAGGGCGGTGATCAACTCGTAATTCTGACACTCGCGTTCCCACCATTCACGAGTCCATAGTCGTTTGGCTACCGATACCGGGTCGTCTCGAATTTCATAGTAGTAACTTGGAATCGAAGTTTCAATATACACTTTTGGTTTCATAGTGCAAATTTTCTCCTTAAAAATACCAGTGATTGGTTGATTAGAGAATATCAGAACGCGATAACGTTTGTCAAGTCGGCGGGTCAACACGTTTGAAATTGATTACCAGAAAAAAGGTGCGTGGGACGCACCCTACTACCAGTTGCCTCAGCATAATTTTGGTGATAAACTGATTCCTCTCTATTCACCATAAACAGGTAAAAAAAGATGAGTCAAGTCACGATAGACACTTACATTAAACAAGGGCAGTTACACTTGGACAACTTACCATTTCAAGATGACACGAAAGTGAGAGTGGTGGTGATTCCCACGCTAGACCTCGACGTGGAAAAACGCTGGTTTGCCCAAATTCAAGCCCTCACTCAAGCAAGTGGAGACAGTTGGTCGGAAGACCTGATTCGCGAAAAGTTTCCTAAACCTTCGAGGTTTAGGAAACCTGACTTCGTGGAGATAATCTAGTGATGATTTCTATTGACAACCAATTTCTAACCACCGACGAACTTAAACAAATTCGGCATCGTTGCAAGAAAGCCACCCCGGTCTCGAAGACCTATCAGGTTTAAGATAAGGTACTGCTGGACTAGAGGCTTTAGCCGGTGGGGGACAGGCGACTGAAAGAAGGAGTCACCGCCCACCGGCTGAAGCCTCAATGCCATTAAGTTAAGGAATATCCCGCCAATGTAGGGTGGATTAAGCGTCAGCGTATCCACCAGTTTCGGGGATGGTGGATACGCTAACGCTTAATCCACCCTACCTTAACTTAATGGCATTGCGGCTGAAGCCTCTAGCCCGGCGGTACCTGTTTAACCACGATGTTTTGTCATGGCGTTGAAACAATTTTTTAAGAGAACCCTAATTAAATGACTACCCAAACCCATTGGCAGCTTACCTCTCACCATCTCGTTGGTAAAGGAGACCTTTCGTCCACGCTAACCACTGCGATTTATCAAACCATTTTACAGGACTGGCAAACGTTTCAACATCCTGCCAAGTTTCCTATTGCAACCTTTCGAGTGGAGGAAGAGAATCACGTTTTAACTGTCACCCTAGACAGTCCCATTTTAGCAGATTATCAACCTTACCAGGCCATCTCCCACTCACTCAGTGGGATAGAAAAACTGCACCTCCTCCACCAAACTTTAGACTTCATTACGGTTCTGACAACCCAAAAAGTCAACTACCGGGTGAACCTATCGAACTTATTGATACACCGTGCCGGCGTATGTGGTTGGCTACCGTTGTCACCGTCACAATTATCCTTGGTAGCAACGGACCAGGTAATCAACCACCCCCATGATTTTATACAACTGTTATTAACGGTTCTAGGTCATGGCAACATCCCTGTGGAGGAATGGCATCTGTTAGAAAATCGCACCCAGTTACCCTGGGCGTGGGTGACTTTTCTGGAAGACTACCACGCCGAAAATACCAGTCCGTTTCCTAACAAACTGGCTAATTTCCGCTTTCTGTTCTTTCAAGCCTGGCCCTACTTAACCGCCAATCGTCTCGCTATGAAAGACAAATTATTAGGTCGTGAGGAATATCAGAGACTCATGCGGTTAGGACAACAACTGGGATTGACTGACTCGCAAATGCAATACTTGGATGTCATTGCCCAACAACAGAACCCGAAACGCACAGAGGTCTTGGCGTTAGCGACCTTGGAGGAATAATCTCATGGAAACCAATACCATAAAACTCATTTTCGATCCTTCCCGCCCGTGTCAAACGGCTTCTGAACATCAGGGTCGGGCGGCCCTGACTCAGCATGTTTTTGGACGAATTGGCAACGAGGATGTCCAAAGTTTCGCGCTTATCGGTACGGAAAAGATGGGGAAGACTTCGTTTTTGAACTATCTTAGGCAACCCGAAGTGCTGGCGAGTCATTTACAAGAATCGCGCCAATATCTATTCGTGTACC
Source organism: Thiotrichaceae bacterium (assembly GCA_011391085.1). Classification (GTDB taxonomy): domain Bacteria; phylum Pseudomonadota; class Gammaproteobacteria; order Beggiatoales; family Beggiatoaceae; genus JAABRD01. Next base: position 3,494 of record JAABRD010000076.1, read on the forward strand.
TAGACGCGAAAACGCACAAGTTAACCGATGAACCGGTCTTCTTCAAAACTCTCTTTGGTCAAGAATCGTTCACCTCTCTCACGGGGTTAACGACTATCAAAGATTTAAAACGTTTGAGTGCTTGGCTGGACTCTCAAGATAAGCGACTGGTGGTGATGATAGACAACTTCCATCTTATCGTCAGCAACCCAAACTTTCGCGTCCCTTTTTATGAAGGCTTACGTTCCTGGTTCTCGACCCAACGACGAGTGGGTTGTGTGGTGACTTCCGCCTTGCCATTATCACAAATGGCAGGGGCAGTAGAACTGTCTGAGTCTCTGTTCGATTTTTTCAGCGCCGATTCTTTAAAACCTCTATCGTGGGAAGAAGCCAAATCCTTATTAACCGGTCGGTTGCCTCCTCACTTGCAAGACCGAGAATGGGAAGTTGACCAAGTTCTAAAGGGGTTTGGCATCTGTCCTTACCCGTTACAAGAAGTGGGAAGATGTTGGGTCGAGAGGGCCAAACATAAGCAGATTCCACGTCTGGAAGATGTCATTGAAGCAGGTTATCAGGCTTGTTTAGGGCACTATGAAAATATCTATGCCAGTCTGAAAAAACACCAATTGGCTGTTATCGATGGTCTGTTGGACCCACGTCAACGTCACTTTAAGAAGCCGGCACCAGTTGACCGCACTCTAATTGAACGTGGCTGGATTAGTGAAGATGGACAAGACATTCTGGCATGTCAGATGGCCCAGTTTTTCAGAACCAAGTTAGGGCTACCTGAATCATTGGGCATTTGGCAAAAATGGACGATTGGGTTAACCAGTCGTCGTCAGTCGCAGGAAAGTCAGGAGGAGGTGACTTCTCAAGACCCTCAGCCTGATAAGTCAGCCTCTCAGTCATCTACAGAAAGCCTTGATGAATCGCAAATTCAACACTATCGTGATCAACTGCGACAAATTTTTTCAGAAGAACAGAAAATTACGTTGGTCGAACGGCAACGCCTGGATTCGGCCCTCACTGATTTGAAACTGCCTATACAACAGGCAGTGCAATGGGAAAATCAAGTTCGCAAGGAATTAGGAAAGCCAGAATTACATTGGCAGGACGAATACAAAGAAAGTTGCCGAGTCCTCCAAAGTCAATCCTCTTCTCGTAAAGAGAAAGTGGAGAAGTTGCGTGAACTCAAAGCCACGTATGAGGATCGTGGACGAGTCATACCACCCTATGCTAAAGAAATTCGTGAACATGAGGGAGTGGAGAACAAAGGCCATCGGGTGGCATTGTGGGCTGGTAGCATCGTGGGGGTGGTGCTTATTATGGTAGGGGTGATATTGTTCAAGTCATCACCAGAAGTGAAACAACCATCGAAAGAAAAAGTTACGGAAGCCCCCCAATCTGGTCATTCGGCCCCAGAAACTCCGTCTGATAAAACGGCAGAGAAGTCAAAAGAAAAAGTTACGAAAGTCCCCCAATCTGGTCCTTCGGCCCCAGAAACTCCGTCTGATAAAACGGGAGAGAAGCCAACGGAAGAGAAGCCAGTGGAAACTCAGATTTCTAAATATCCAGCAGAAACAAGTACGGAAAAACCTGTAGAAATTGAAAAACAACCTGAACCCAAAGTCACTTCCATCCAAGGCTATGATTTCCTCGTCGTTGACTTAGATCAGGCCGACAAGAAGAAACTCTTTCTAGTCGATTCTTCGCAAGCCAAGCCCACGGTGCCTTTGTTAGAGGGTCTTGAGGCATCACAAAAGCATCCAAGTATGTCGTTGGATAATCGATGGCTGGTTTTTCAACAAGGTACAGAAGAAATTTGTCTGATTAACTTGGCCCAACAGCAACGAATTTTGCCTTGTCAGTCAGGCAAAACGCCTGCGGTTGCGCCTGATGGAAGTAAGGTGGTTTATGTCCCTCTGGACTCTGAAAAAATCCTTGGAATTTGGTGGTTGGAAACTCAACAGTTGCAAACGGTCATGTTTAATGAACAAACTGGAATGTCTTCGCCAGTCTTTTTATCAGACAATCAACATATCGTTTTTAAGGCATCCACAGGGATGTCGCAAATTTTTTTATACGATTCTGCAAAGGAGATTTCGAAACTCAATCCAAAGATATTAACCAGTCGTTCCATGACCACGTTAATTGCTTCACCAACCGAAAATCGTGTCTTGGGTAGTAAGGATAACAAGGTGTGGTTTTCTATGTTTAACTTTGATTCAGATACTCCTGACATTCAAGAGTTGTCAATTCGCACCTCTTACGGAAGACCTTACTTCTCTAAAGATGGGAAACCGTTAACCCCACCGCAGTGGGCACAAAGAGTCGGCATTTCTTTGATTGAACCCAGAGAAGTGGTGCCGCTTCGGTGAGGCTTCATTCACTTTAACTTTTGAATCTATCCCAAAAAAGTTCTGGTGGACTAGAGGCTTCAGCCGGTGAGGGTTGCCACATTCTTTCGGTGGTGTACCACTCCCCACCGGCTGAAGCCTCTAGTCCACCGTTTAGGAAAGCTAACACAACCTACTTATTTTAACTTTAACCCTTGGAATTTAATATAGTGATGTCATCTAGGTTAAATATCGCGATGTTTCGTGTCGGTCTTGAACTTTGATTGAGATGATTAAATGAGGACTATGATGAGGAGATTTTACTAATCATAGTTCATCTGAAAATCATTCTAATCAAAGTTCAGACAATTAACCTACTTTGCCTCACTACCGAATTTCATTCCAAGATTCACATACCATAACCGCAAGGAAATAAACTTTATGATAAACTCACCACGCCTCGTCAGAGGAATCCAAACTTTTGCTTTTTTGGTCGCTTATCTGATGGCGACACCCTACCCACTGGTCTTTGCTGAGGCTGACTCGACTTATGTAGTTCAGAAAGGAGATTCCCTCCAGAAGATTGCTGCGAAACGCTACCAAGATTTCTCGAAGTGGCGAGAAATTCAGAAAGCCAACCCTCAAATCACTGATCCTAACCGCCTCAACATCGGCTGGAAATTGGTGATTCCTGCTATTGAACTCCCAATTTCCGTCAAGGAGGAAAAGGTGCCTACCACCACCACTCCCCCGGTGGCTACCCCCACTCAAGTGACTTTCTTGTATTTCAACGACTTTCATGGTGCGTTGGAACCCGTTGAAGAGAAAGTGGGGGACCAGAAAGTCGAGAAGTATGGGATAGCGCGAATGGCAACTGAAGTGAAGCGTATTCGCGCTGAAAATCAGGCCGTTCACATTCCGACGTTTTTTGTCACCACGGGCGATTTGCTTCAAGGTACGGTGTTATCGAACCTTAACGAAGGTCAACTCGAAGTGGATTATCTCAATCAGTTGGGGTTGGACTTCTATACGATTGGCAATCACGAACTGGATTTTGGGCCCAACGTACTCTCTTCTTTGTTGGTCGGGTTGACAGCCCAATGTGTCACTGCCAATTATTATCTTGGCAAAACAAAAAGGTCGGTCGGTAAACCTGACAACGTCTCCCTGGGTAACCTGAAAATAGGAATTGCAGGACTGGTTGCCTGGGAAGACTTCAAGGGGGAGGATACCAAGGTGGCCGCTAAATATCTAAAAGGGGTTGACATTGAGGCGGAAACCCCTAAAGCCAAACAACTGGTGGAAGACTTTCACTCTCAAGGTGTTACTCTCATCGTGTTGTTATCTCACTTGGGTTTCGACAGAGACCAAGAGTTAGCCAAAGCAGTTCCTGGAATTGATGTTATCATTGGGGGAGATTCTCATACGCCAATCAAAGGACCCCATGATGACTATCTCAAGGCTGGCGATACCTACATTGTGCAAGCCGGTGATAGGGGTCACTATTTGGGTCGTTTAGACCTTCACCTTGATCCGCAAGGCCACCTCACGTCGGCGAATGCCAAGCTGATTGAACTAGACCAACACATCAAGCCTGATCCAGAAATTGCGGCTGATCTTCAGGCCAAGAAACAAGAAATGGAAGAAGGTGAGTTTAGCAAACGTGTGACTGATGCGACTTGTGAATTGGATGGTAAACGAGAACACGTCAGAACTCGTGAAACCAATTTGGGCAATTTGGTCACGGATGTTCTCAAAGAGACCTACCAAACCGACATTGCCGTGTTCAATGGCGGGGCGATTCGTGACTCGATAGCCCAAGGTCCTGTGACGTTTGGAAACATTTTCAAAACCTTGCCGTTTGCCAACACGGCTTATGTACTTGAAATCTCTGGACAAGAACTGCTGGCTATGTTGCAACATAGTGCTAAAATAGGTGAACTGGGAGAAAAGGGAGGTTTCTTACAGGTTGCTGGGTTGCGTTTCGTGTGGGAAAAGGGCGTCGAAAATGGAGTTCGTAACGTGACCGTGGGCGAGAAGCCATTAGACCTTGCTGACACCTATACAGTGGCAACCAGTAGTTTTGTGGCTGATGGAGGAGATGGATATACCATGTTGGCCAAGTTGCCAAAACAGAAACGTCATGAACACAACGATTCGATCAATCAGACCGTTTTGAAGTATCTGGGTGACCACTACGGTAAGGAGAAACCAATTGCGTCGCCTTATTGTGAGAATGGAGAACCGGCGAAGGCAGGGCGGATCATTGAGGAATAATTCTTCTGGTAGTGATGCAATGCGGGTGATGAAGAAGTATCAGGACTGGCAGTCCTCAAAGGACTGCCAGTCCTTCCATCACCCACATTGCATCACTACCACAGGACTTACGCAACCACTTTTGTAAGTCGTTGAGTTGACACCCCCCCTATCCCCCCCGTACACGGGGGGGAATCACTTCCTCCCCGCGTGGGGGGAGGGTTGGGGTGGGGTAACGGCGTAAGTCCTATACCATTCTTCTCAACCAGAAGTGATTAACCAGGAGTTCAAAGCGTAACAAAGTACAGCGAAGGATTCCTGGATATTGATTCTCCGCTATTCACTTTCCGGTAGTGATGCAATGTGGGTGATATGTTTACCCTCACCTCCGGCGCCTCTCCCTACGGGCGTGAGGAGAAAACCACGGATTCCGCCGTTCCCCCCACGCCCTCTGGGAGAGGGGCCGGGGGTGATGGCCATGGGCTGGTTATACCCGAAAACTTCTGCTTCACTACTTAGCCATACAGCGATGGTCGAAAATACCTTTCTCCCTGACAGGGGGAAATTTACCCTGAGGGTATTTATGTTGCCCATTTATTTTTGTTAAACTCTGTAAGTAACGACTAATTTGCCCAATATCATGCAACAACTGGTGACCGCTATTAAGTAGTGAAGCAGAAATTTTCTGGTATAATGACGCCTTTACCCTCACCCCCGGCCCCTCTGGGAGAGGGGCCGGGGGTGAGGGCGACGATTGAAAATACCGTAAAATTTCTGCTTCGGTACTTATTGCCTATTTTATTATTTTTGTTATAATAGTTCTCTTAGCTAAAAATAAATATATTCGGCCCATCATCATCTGAATAACAACCGTAATTTGTTTCTCATTTCCACGTTTGGTATGGAAATGCCACCGAGACGCACGACGTTGCCTATGGGCACAAAACGCAGAACCTCCTAATTGTATTCCTACGTGGATCGTGGGAACGAGAAAAAACTAACATCCAAAAATACTTTACAGAAAAATAAACAAAAAATATGCGGATCACTAGCATCGACACGTTAAGAACAATAGCAATATTTGTGGTTATTGGTATTCACTCGCACCCGTTTCGTAACCTCAATTTGCAAATAGACTTATGGTTTAATCAACTTAATCGCTTCGCGGTGCCATTCTTTTTTATTGCGGCAAGCTATTTTTTTACCAAAAAGCACCTCGAAGGCACCAAGGTCACGGACCTATATATTCGCTACCTAACCAGACTAACCATAATTTTTATGGTATGGACGACCATTTATTTTTTTCTGCCCTTGCCCAGTAAGATACGAACTTATGGAATATTCAACGGGCTAAACCAACTAATCATCGAAAGAATCACTTGGATAACGGATCACCCGATAACCTTTCTGTGCCAAGGATTGACGATTCATCTTTGGTTCATCATCTCCTTGATACTCTCTCTCACGATGCTATATGGGGTCATCGTGCGCAACCAACCTGGCAAAATTTTCTTGATAGCTATCCCCCTTTACCTATTCGGATTACTTGCTGGTGCTTACTCAAAGACTCCCTTGGGCATTACGTTCGACTTTAATACCAGAGATGGGCCTTTTTTTAGCACCCTATTTATTGCGATTGGTTGGTGGCTGGCGCAACGTGACTTTAAACCCACCCTTCAACTAGCATGGGCTACCATTATCAGTGGTTTTCTCGTGCAAATGACCGAATACCTGCTACTCTCCAACACTTATGGTTCTATGTCCAATCCTGCGCAAGGTAATTACTTGTTAGGAACTGTGTTCTTCGGCACGGGCGTCATGTTTTTAGCCCTAGCCATACCGCAGTTAGGTAAATATACACCACTTCCTAACTGGGGAAAATATACCCTGGGTATCTATGCGGCACACCTATTGGTGTTAAACTATGCAGGAAAGTTAACTTACTTTCTGCCCGGCATCATATCTCAACTGCTTATGCCCGTTCTCATCTATTTTATTACTCTCGCTATCGTTGCTATTTTAGCTAAAATTAAATATATTCGATCCATTGTGGTGTGATATGAGGAGTGAGATGTGAGGAGTGAGATGTGAGGGGTGAGGTACGAATTTTGGTTACGAATTTTGGTTACGAATTTTGGTAGTGATGCAATCTGGGTGATCTTCAGGTTGCCCTCACCCCCAGCCCATTTCACAAATGGCGTGGACAACGACAACCCCTGTTGTCCACTCACTCTCTGTAGCTTTGTACAAAGCTACGCCTTGAACTCCTAAATATCGTCTCTCCCCTATTCACTTTCCGCTGTCGGCAACCACTTCACATACACTTCCCGCTGCGGATAAGGAATCTTAATATTGGCTTGTTTCAGATGATTCCAAACGTTTAACAACACCGCCCCTCGGCTGTCATCAATGCTGGCTTCCTGTAAATTGATAAAATAGTCAATTCGAAACGTGATGGCAGAGTCAGCAAATTCCCAGAGATTCACACGAAAATGGGGTTCCTTTACCACGGCTGGAACGTTTGCCACCGCATTCTTTATCACTTCTCTGGCCTCATTTGGATCATTTTCATAACTGACACCGACATAGACGGTAAAACGTTTAATCGAGTTGCTGTGGGTCAAGTTCTTAAACGCATTGGAAATCAAGTCGGCATTGGGAATAATGACCTCATCCAGGTCTCTGGTTTGCAAGGTGAGAGACCGAATACCTATTTCGGTCACCATGCCTTCATAATTCCCCCCAATATTGACCACGTCTCCTCTGCGTAATGGACGTTCTATCAAAAGCAAGATGCCACTGATGAAGTTATTAGCGATGTTTTGTAATCCAAAACCGATGCCGACGCCTAAGGCGCCTGCGAAGACGGTCAAGGTGGTAAGGTCGATTCCCATCATACGCAAGGTGATGAACAGTCCTATCAAGATGACCGCGTATTGGGTGAAGACCGAGAGGCTGTGGCGCATTCCTAAATCGACTACGCCGACATAAATCCAACGATAGGTGACTTGGCGACACCAGCCTCCAAACCAAAATACCGCCCATAAGGTCAGGATGGATAATAACAAGTTACCCATGTTGAAGGCGGTGTTACCCACTGTGAATAATGGATAAGAGAAAAATCGTTCGATGCTTTCTTTTATCGCTACATCACGCATCGCGGCGTCGGTGTACCAACCGGTTAACCACCAAAAAGTGACCAGGGAGAGGCCCACCAAGGTTAACATGAGTAATTTATGGAGGAGAGGAATGATGTCTTGCGTCCAGAGTAACCCATATTGGCTATGGCGCAACGCCAGATTCTTTAACAAAATGATGCTGTCATCCAAGAGTCCTTGGGCAATTAACCAGCCGGTTAACACTAGCAAGAAGAGGCTGGCGTGTTCGGCTACTTTCCAACCCAGGTTGAGGTATCCAATCACGCCCAATGCCGCTACCGCTAAAATGGACAGCGGCAAGAGGAGGGTGATAAGGCGGATGACGAGGAGCCAATAGCCTTTGATGCTGTCTTCTAAAAAGGTTAGCATGAGGTTACGAATCCTCATCACAGGCCAGACCGTGAGAGACAGGAATAGCATGAAGAAGCTATCAAACAGTTCTCGGATTCGCACCGGAGTGTTGAGATCGTATTTTTCATAAGGAACATGACATACGGCAGTAATCATGGTCAACAGCCCCATGAACATGAAGGTGCCACGGAGTTGTTGATAGACCTTGGAACGTTTCCCCACCCTGACTTCGCGTTCCGAAAAAAGTAACCAAGCGAGATTGACCAGTAACTTGACTCCTAAACCTGTTACTCCCACGATAATGAGTAACCAGAGAGTCGATGGGTTAGGCGGTGCGACCCAGAGAAATAACACGATAATGCCGGTCATGGCTAGGAGAACAGCGTTTCTATGTAACAGACGCAGGCTGGTTAACATACTGTTGGCGACAAAGCTACGCACCATGATTTGACTCAACTTTTCATACACGAGGGTTAGCTTCGTTTGTACCCAAATAACGAGTCCTAACCAAATCAAAGAAGTGACACTGATTAGCAACCAGAGTTGGCTGTCGATCTCGCCAACGACACTCCGCAGGTCTAGCCAAGCAAATTGCAATTGTTGGAGAAACAAGCCCGGCGTCGCTGCCACTTCTTTCCATAAAGTTTGCCATTCGGCAAAATCTTTGGGTAACTCGCGGCGGTTCAGGAGGAGGCGACGTTGATATTCAGTATAGGCTTTTTCTACCTTTTCTAAAGCGGTTTGACCTGTCGGTAGTAGGGTGTTCAAATCAGCAATCGTCGTCTCTAGTAGTTCCTTGGCTTGCGCGATAAATTCATTCCCAGGTAGCGATTCACCACGTCGTTTGACAATCTCCTGTTGCTGTTTCAACACGTCAATTTTGTTCTTGAGTAACAAATGCAACTCACTAAACTCATTTAGAATAGCCTGGATGTTGGCAAATTTCTCCGAAGGGATTTTATTGGTTTGTTCAATGGCATCGGTTAACCGTTCAAACTGTTCATTCAAGTTTTCCAACTTCAATTCATACACGATTTTTTGCACGGTGCTATCGGCTTCTTGAATTTGGGCTTCTAACAAGGAACGTTGCGCATGGTCTTGGACTCCCTCCAACGCTTTGCGAAACTCGACGGCCCGGGTTTGGTAAGGCGCCGTTTTAGATTGAATATCGCTTTCCAAATCCTGTTTCTTTCGACCCGTCGAGACGTTTTGCAAAGCGGCCTGCCAACTGCCGACCAGACTCAAATATTGGCGGGCCACTTCCATGCGCTTTTGGATAATTTCAAGATATTGTTCTTCCAACGCCACCAATTTCTTTTGCAGTCCCACTTTGTTTTCCAATTCTGTCACCTGCCGTTTCTGAACAGCGACTTTGTCAGCGACTTTGGGATCGACGACATACTTTTTCAAGGACTCTAACCCGTCTTGAAGTTCCTTGAGATTATCGCGCAAGCGGGCCAGACTGCCTTCTCGGCTTTGTTGTTCTAAGCGCAAATTTTCCACGTCCACGTTGGCCGCATCCTCGTCTATGGTAGCTTTCTTCAAAGCCTCTGCCATCTCCGCGGTGGGCATGGTTTCCAAACTAGCAATTTGACCAGGCAACTCTTTTTGGGCGACTTGTAACGTCTCACGCTTGCGTTTAAGAACTTCTTGACTTTCTTGAACCAGTTTTTGCTTTTCTTCACTGGGCTTGGTCCAAAAGACATTCTGCAATTTGTCATTGCGTTCGGTAGCTATTTTCAGTTGCTTTTCCGCCATGTCCACCCGTTTCTTAACCAGGTCCAGATAGGTTTCCGTCATCTCCACCAACCGCTTTTGCAAGACCAGGTGGTTTTCTACCGTCGTGGTAACTGGTTGATTATCGGTCATTTCCTGAGAGGGCATCACGGGTGTCGTTGTGGGAGTCGTCAACGTCTCTTCCATCTCTGTGAGGAGATTGCGTTGCTTCTCCAAATCCGCTTCGACGGCTTGACGTTCCTGTTGCCACTTAGCAACTTCAGTACTAGCTTCTGCTTTGGCCTGTTCAGCCTCTTCCAGTATCTGCACATTGATTTTTGACATCGTTTTTAAGGTCTCGATAAAACCCGGTAACGACTTCTCTTTTTCAAGCACAGTGGTCTGGGCATTTTCCAAGTCTGTCTGGACGTTGTCGATAACTTGTTGAAGTTCTGTGATTCGTTGAGGAATAGTTATTTCAACATCGGTTTGGGCGATGGCGGAGAAGTTGAGACAGAGGGTTAGGATAAATAGGGGGAGTTTAAATGAGTACATGTGAAGAATGAAGAATGAAGAATGAAGAATGAACCAATAGCAGTTTTGGTTTTGGAGTACGGAATTTATTCCGTCGGAATAAATTCCGTACTCCAAAACCGCTATATCATTACCGTTGCGACACCAGCACATCTATCCCGTTGGGAGGAGACAATTGTGCGGCAGGTAAAGGTTCACCGCGTTGCCAAGCCATCAAGGCGTTGCGTTTTTCCTGACCGGTGACGAGAATAAGCATCTCGCGAGTATTATTCAAGGCTTCCATGCTGAGACTGATTCTATCTGGAGGAGGTTTGGGTGCATGAAAGACAGGGTGGACTAATTGACCAGGAGAGTGTGTCTGGCCTGGAAACAAGCTGGCAATATGGCCATCTTCACCGATGCCTAACAACACCAAATCAAACGGCAAATAAGGTTCAATCAAGTTAGCATATTCGATGGCCACTTTGTGCATGGTATAAGGGTCTGTGGAATAAGCAGGGATGCTATAATGATGGGCCAAAGGAGGTGCAAGAGTGCCCCACAAAGTACGTTGAATCGCCGCATCATTGCGGTCTGGATGACCTGGGGGGGCACAACGTTCATCGGCATAGAAGATGTGCCAAAAAGCCCAATCGGGATGGGCTTGCTGGAGGAGAGAATAGGTGAGTAATGGCGTGCGTCCGCCAGCCAGGACGAGGCGAAAGCATCCGCGTTGGGCAATCGCCTGTTGGGCTGCCGTAAAAATAGAGGTACTGGCCATTTGGGCGACGGTTTCGGGGGTGTCTAGGGGGTGCCAATGTAACGGGGTTGGAGTTTTCATCTTTTATGGAATCTAGTTTGACTTTGTTCATTGTCTGTTATAATAATCCTTTCAACTTTCAATTTCAAGGATTCCACAAATTTTATCTTGGACCGTGAATTGCATTTAACCCAGAAACTCAGTTTCTTTGAGAAACTGAGTTTCTCTCTATTTTCATTTGGAATATTAATATTTATGGAGTTAATTACTCATTTTTTAGAAGTTCTCTTACATTTGGACAAACACTTACTCTGGTTAGTTGGCGAATACGGGACTTGGACTTATTTGCTGTTATTCCTGATTATTTTTTGTGAAACAGGGCTGGTGGTGACGCCCTTTTTACCGGGGGACTCATTATTATTTGCTGTTGGCGCATTAAGTGCCAATGGGATTTTGGATGTCACTTGGTTATTTATCTTGTTGACCACTGCCGCCATTTTGGGTGACACGGTGAATTACTGGATTGGAAGTCTTGTGGGACCCAAGGCATTTAGTCAAGAACAATCGCGTTGGTTTAACAAAGCGCATCTGGAACGGACGCATCGTTTTTACGAGAGACATGGCGGGAAGACCATCATCATCGCCCGGTTTGTGCCGATTATCAGAACCTTTGCCCCATTTGTGGCGGGGATAGGAAAGATGACCTATTCCGTGTTTTTGATGTATAACGTGGTCGGGGCGTTGTTATGGATGGTTTTGATATTATTTGCTGGCTATTTCTTTGGAAATATTCCGTGGGTAAAGCAGAATTTTTCTTTGGTGATATTGGGGATTATTGTGCTTTCGTTGTTGCCGGCGATTATTGAAGTTTGGCGACAGAGGAGGGAATAATTTTTCTCGTTTTCTCGTTCCCACGCGCCTGCGTGGGAACGAGGGAATTAATATTACTATAATGGTAGGGTGGATTAAGCGAAGCGTATCCACCAGAGTTTCGAAAATGGTGGATACGCTTCGCTTAATCCACCCTACTGATTCTAACAACCACGTCATTTCTCTTAAAACAGGTAACTCATTATGGATCTTAAATCTCTTTCTACCCTGATTGCCCTCTTAGGCGGTATGATCGGCGTGATTAGTGCTATCTGGGGTCTTCTCCGGTTTTTCACTAATCTATCCAATCAAAACAGCGAGTTAAAAACGCGCTTAACGGCTTTAGAAACTCACGTCAATACGTTGTCGAGTGAGAATCACTCTAGTAAACTCAGCGAGTTAAAAGGTCGCTTAGATACCTTAGAAAGTAAAAAGGGTTTGCAGGAACAAGTGGATAAGGTTCAAAAGGAGTCACTCCAACAGTTGCAACACCGGGCCACGGAGTTGCATGACCATTTGGCGGCGGACCTCGCGCAACAACAGGCACAAGTTCATGCCAGTCTTCAGATGTTAAAGACGCATGAGGCTTCTAGTTTAGCCGTGATAACTGACCGGGCGCAACAGTTGGTGCAACGGTTTCAAGAAATTGAACAAGAGATGGAGGTTTTGCGACAAGAGAAGGTATCCACTCGGCTGGCCAGTTTGGAAGTGCAAGTTGAAAAAATACAAAGTGCTCTTTCCAGAAAACAGTGGTGGCCTCAATTAGACGAACCGTGGCAAGCCATCTTTAAAGAAGCTATCGGAATTAAAGACGAACCCACGGAAGACGAATTGGAGGCCATTTTCAGTCTGACCGAGTTAACGTGCCACGAGAACAAACTGACCCACTTAGAACCGTTGCGGGCCTTGACGGGCTTGCAGACTTTGGAGTGTTGGAATAATCAACTGACCAGTTTGGAACCATTGCGGGTGTGTACGGACTTGCAGACGTTGTGGTGTTGGAATAATCAACTGACCAGTTTAGAACCGTTGCGGGCCTTGATGGGCTTGCAGTTCTTGAACTGTTCTTATAATCCACTGACCAGTTTAGAACCATTGCGGGCCTTGAAGAGCTTACAGGCCTTATCCTGTTCTCATAATCAACTGACCAGCTTAGAGCCGCTATGGGCGTGTACGGGCTTGCAGTCCTTGGACTGTCCCAATAATCAACTGACCAGCTTAGAACCATTGCGGGCCTGTCCGGACTTGCAGACCTTGGAGTGTTATGATAATCAACTGACCAGCTTAGAATCGTTGCATGGTCTGAAGAGTCTGAAGAAATTAAACTGTCGCAATAATCCATCTCTGAGTCAACCAGAAATAGAACGGTTCAAGAAAGCTGTGCCTGCTTGTGAAGTCAAGTCTTAGCAAGTGTAGGGTGCGTTAGGCGCGTCTGTTTGCGCCGTAACGCACCTGAACTCCCCGGTGACGGTTTGGTTGGTGGTTGATGGTTGGTGACACGGAAAAATGGTGCGTTACGCTATCGCTAACGCACCCTACGACACCTGCTTGTGAAGTCAAGTCTTAGGAGGCACCGTCTGAATTGCAGATTGACGCAGATGATGTGGAGGACGCAGATTAAGCGTGCTTCACTGAGTCTGGCGTCTAGCTGTTTTATCATCACCCAACACCGTCAAATTATCCCCCTAGAGGTACTTACTTTATGACTGAAACCATCGTCTCTAATTTAACCCTCAATGATTTACGAGACTTAATCAGAACCGAGATTGAACAGACCCTTCTGGAACTGCTAGGAGACCCTGATGCAGGATTGGAATTACGTGACGACCTCAAACAACGACTGCAACAGTCAGCAAGTGTAGGGTGCGTTAGGCGCGTCGGTTTGCGCCGTAACGCACCTGAACTCCCCGGTGACGGTTTGGTTGGTGGTTGATGGTTGGTGACACGGAAAAATGGTGCGTTACGCTATCGCTAACGCACACTACGACACCTTCTACGGAAAAATGGTGCGTTACGCTATCGCTAACGCACCCTACGACACTACGACATCTTCTTGTGAAGTCAAGTCTTAGGATGCACCGTCTGAATCGCAGATTGACACGGATTACGCAGATTAAGCGTACACGGGCTAGTCTTTCCACCATTCCACCAAAGAACATTAACATGAAAACCATCATCATTGACACCTCTGCTATCATGGCGATAATTGGCAATGAACCTGAAAAACCCAAGTTGATTGAAGTCACTCAAGACGCTGAACTGATTGCACCACCCTCGGTACATTGGGAAATCGGGAATGCCTTTTCCGCCCTCTTCAAGAAGAGACAAGTGACACTGGCGCAGGCACTACAAGCTATTCAAGCCTATCAGCAAATTCCAATCCTGTTTAGGGAAGTAGAGTTGACCAACCACCTTGCAGTTATGTGTGTCACTGAATATCTATGCTTACGACGCTTATCTAATCGCCAGTGCGTTACAACACGATAGCCCGTTGCTTTCCCTAGACCGTCAGTTACTCAAAGCAACCGTGAAAGCGGGTGCGAAAATTATCGAGGTATTCCCATGAACATCTATACTTGTGCCGAAGCTACCCAACCGTTAGCCATGTTCTTCGAACGTGCCACTCAAGAAGGTGAAATTCAACTTCAACGTTGGGATGGGCAACGCTTTGTCCTCAAACCGTTACCGACCAAACGTTCACCCCTAGATGTACCAGGCATTGACCTGAATTTGTCTGTGGCAGACATAGTCAAAGTGATTCGGGAAATGCGGGAGAGAAATTAAGCCGGGGAGTTGAAACGACGTGGCTTAGGAGGTACTGGGGCTGAATCGCAGATTGACACAGATGACACGGATTCCGCAGATTAAGCGTGCCTCCTTGGCGAATGGTTGATTACCTACAGACGCCCCCCTACTACTATCCCCTACCAACCCCAACTCACTCCTAGAGGTATCAAATGTCAACTATTTACAAACTGCCTCTGCTTCTGGAACCACAACCAGAGGGTGGTTATACCATCACTTGCCCCCTCTTGCCTAACCTAGTTACCGAAGCGGACACCCTAGAACAAGTGATTCCCAATGTTGCCGATGCGTTAGCCGCTTTGCTGAAGAAAAATCCCGGTGGAGTGGAGGCTTTAGCCGGCCGGCCGTGGGCATCACCCCCCACTCAAATTGCGGGGTGCCTACCGCCGGCCGGCTAAAGCCTCCACTCCACCGTCACTCCACCGTACCTTAATGGCATTGAGGCTTTAGCCGGTGACATGCCGCAATGTCCGGCTGAAGCCTCTAGTCCCGCAGAGTATAATTATCGTCTATCCATTATACTGCCACTTCTTCAATCAATTGATTCACCAACGCCCTGGTATCCTGCTGTTCAACCAAGGTTGCCAAACGATGTCCAATCACACCCGGCAACACCGTTTGAACATCTTCAGGGACGACATAATCACGTCCTTGCATTAATGCCCACGCTTGGGCACAATGCAGAATTGCCAATCCTGCCCGTGGGGAGAGTCCGACACGATAGCGGGGGGACTGGCGACTTTGTTCTAAAATGGCTTGCAAGTATGAAATCAAGGCGTCTGCCACATGAATTTTAGGCACCGCCTGTTGTATTTCTAAAATCTGGGAGAGAGTGAGAGAAGGCACTAAATCCTTTATCATATCCCGACGGTCTGTTCCTTTGAGAAGGGCACGTTCCGTTTCATGGTTAGGATAACCCAAGGCGAGACACATCATAAACCGGTCCAATTGGGATTCAGGTAGCGGAAAGGTGCCGACTTGATGCAAGGGATTTTGAGTCGCCAGCACGAAAAATGGCGAAGGTAGAGGACGTGTCTCCCCTTCTACCGTCACTTGATGTTCTCCCATCGCCTCCAATAACGCACTTTGCGTTTTAGGCGTGGCGCGGTTAATCTCGTCAGCAAGAATCATTTGTGCGAAAATAGGGCCGTTATGAAATTTAAACTGTTTGGCATCTTTGTCATAAATGGAGACGCCAATAATATCGGCTGGCAGTAAATCGCTGGTAAACTGAATGCGTTGAAAACTTAGTCCTAGCACTTGTGCTAATACTTGTGCAAGTGTCGTTTTACCAACGCCCGGCACGTCTTCAATGAGAACATGACCACGGGCCATGAGGCAGGAGAGGACTAGACGTATTTGTAATTCTTTGCCAAGAATCACTTGAGAAATTTGAGTCACGACTTGGTCGATGGTATGTTTGATAGGGGTCATTTTTATTTAGTGGATAGTGGATAGTGGATAGTGGATAATCAAATGTGTTGGACTAGAGGCTTTAGCCGGTGGTTGTGCCCCTGCACCGGCTAAAGCCTCTAGTCCACCCTGATTTTTTCGTTATCCACTATCCACTATCCACTATCTGTTAATCCACCATACTTTTTTCATTATTCATTATTAATTATGCAAAAACAACTTTGGTTTTTTTTAGGAACGCTTACATGGATGTTTGTTGCTTTTACCGGTTGTAGTCAAGTCCAAACGCTACCCAGTCAGGCGGTCTTGACCTTGACGGGTCATAAAGATGCTATCACATCCATCGCTTTTAATCCAGAAGGTACCCTGTTAGCTTCTGCCAGTATGGACACCTCTGTGAAAATTTGGGAGGTGAGTAGCGGGAAAGAAATCCGTTCGTTTGAGAGAAGGCATCAGAAATGGGTCAATTGTGTTGCCTTCAGCCCAGATGGGCAAATATTAACCTCAGCCAGTGGCGGGGCTGGCACCACGGTCAAATTGTGGGCCGTGGACACGGGGAAGCTGATACATAGTTTGGAAGACCATAAGAGTCCCATTGCCTCCATTGCTTTTAGCCCAGATGGAAAATTCCTGGCATCTGGAAGTTTTGACAAGACGGTGAAAATATGGAACGTGCAAAACGGTAAGCTGGTGCGTACTCTACAGGGTCATGAGAATTATGTGGATGCGGTGGCCTTTAACCAAGAGGGATTGTTGGTATCGGGAAGTTGGGATAAGACTATTAAGTTCTGGGATGCCAGTACAGGCGGTCTCCTTCGAACCGTGGAAAAATTGCCAGGCATTATCGCCTCACTGGCTTTTAGTCCAGATGGTCAATTATTGGCATCAGGCACTGGCAATACCGAAAATAATATTCAGTTGTGGGAAGCCACCACGGGAAAACTGTTACAAACTCTGTCAGGACATGGCAATTCTGTCGTTTCCTTAGCCTTTAGTCCAGATGGACAACTGTTAGCCTCCAGCAGTGGCGGACAAACGAATAATATCAAACTTTGGGAAGTGGGTAGTGGCGAAATCAAAAGCGTCTTACAAGGGCACCGCAATTTTGTCAGTGCAGTGACGTTTAGTTCTCAAGGAAAATTTGCCTCGGGAAGTCACGATGGTACCATTAAGATATGGGAGTAACTATAGTGGATAGTGGATAGTGGATAGCGAAGAGTGAAGTACTCACCTTACGCATCCTAACCAAAATAAGGTGTATAAAATATATATTATCCATTTAACTCACTTTACGCAAAGGGACGAAAAGACACTGAGTTTCTGTCGCACCGTGGTATAAATCGTTCCGTAAAGAAACTCAGTTTCTGTCGTGCCGTGGTTGCGTAAGGCAAGTCATAAATGAACTAATCGCGTATAATATATACGCCTTATTTCAATTTGGATGCGTAAGGTGAGTTAGGTAGTGTTGTACAAATAATGGTATAGCGGTTTTGGAGTACGGAATTAATTCCGTTGGAGTACGGAATTAATTCCGTTGGAGTACGGAATTAATTCCGTTTCAAGCGGAATCAATTCCGTACTCCAAAACCCATAACCATTACCTTTACAACACTACCGACAATTAAACCCGTTAAGTCACTCACATACATTCTCCCCCGATACCTCCTTGTCCATTGCAAATTCCACCCGTCGATTGATTTGGTCAATCTGGTCTTGGGTGTAGTGACTGGGGTCCACTAACTTCATGGGTTGACGTTTGCCCTTGCCTAGTGTTCTGATTTGATACGAGGGATTCCCATGTTGCATCAGATACGCTTGTAAGGCCAACGCCCGGCGTTTGGAGAAGTCACAATTTAACTCGTCCGAGTTCACGCGGTCGGTATGACCAATTAAGGTTACTTGGCGCGGACGATGTTTAGTTAAATAGCACGCTAGTTTCTCCGCGGCAGCTTGACCGTCTGCCGTCAATTCGGTGGTGCCAAATTTAAATTGAATCGGCAGGGGACGTTCAACAATTTGTAAGCCAGTCACATTTTGTAGCACGCCGGTGGCTGAACAATTATCGCGCATGGTAATCAGGCGCCCCGTGAGTAATTGCGTTTCGGCGGCCAGTTGATAGACTCGTTGTTTTTCAGCCAGTGATGGCGGGGTAAGAACGGCTTTGGGGTCATTTAATAAATCCAAGGCTTGGTTATAAAATAAGGCCGCGTCTTCCCATTGTTTTCCTTGCCAGGCCAGGTCCCCTCGAACCATTTGAGTTTGCCAGACGTTGACCGGCGCATAACGGAATGTCAACCATTTCTTCGCCTCCTCTGGTTGTCCTTGGTTAAGGAAGTGACGGGCGTAAGTTGCGGCCAGGTCGGACATTTGACGTTGGAGATCAGTTAAATAGTCTCCTGAACAATCCGAATTTCTCTTGAGAGTAGGAAGCAAGTCCCCCAAGGTCTTCAAGTCTTGCGTTTGGAAGGCTTGCGTCAGGGTGGTTTCGTAGTGTGTACAAGAGGTTAATTGAGTTTGGGCCAAGGGGGGACTTGGCATGTCGATAGCGTGACTGCAACTGCTGAGAAACAGAGTGGTAGCAGTTAGGTAAGTGATAAATTGAGTTGTCATAGTGTGTGTCCTCTGATGGTTGTCGTTGTCGTGTTTTCATGTTGAAATTACCGGTGGAGTGGAGGCTTTTGGGAGTGGAAGTTTTTGGGAGTGGAGGCTTTAGCCGGCCGGCGGTAGGCACACCCCACTCTTGAGACATGGAGTATGCCTACCGCCGGCCGGCTGAAGCCTCCAGTCCAGCGGTGCTTTTTACCTGCCCCCACCGGCTGAAGCCTCTAGTCCAGCAGTACCTTATCTTAAACCTGACAGGTCGCAGAGCATCTGTCAGGTTTAGTTACCTCCCCTTATGACTTCGAAAAAGGAACATACCACAATCTCAGCAGGGTGAGAGAAGACCTCGGAGGTCTCGTCCATCTTAACCGGTCTGAGAGAAGACCTCGGAGGTCTCGCCAGTCCCGACTTCTCATTACTCCGCCCCCCTCAAGTTGCATTTGTTCTCATCCCCACATGTCTGCGTGGAAACGGTGGGCAACCACGTTGTACCCTATAAGTAAAATTTTTTGGTGTTTTAAATGACATCAAAATCACTCTCACCAGTTATTCAACAATAAACTAATCATGATACTATAAACAATTGGCATTTTTTTTGCCTATGTCAGAAGTAAGCAATCCGGTACAGAATTTGCCACAACTAGCCAAATCAAAAATGGCATATTATGAAAACTTAAACATATTACTGTTAAGCGTGATTGTAAATTTTCCAAGGATTGCTCGTGTAATCTCCAAGATAAAATTTGTCGGTCTATCAGTTACCTATCTTTTTAGCTATCCACAATGAACAAACACACTGTTAAATTTGAATCGTCTTTTCCAGCGAAACACCACCATCTAATGTACCCTAAATATCGCGCAGACATTGATGGCTTACGTGCAATTGCAGTTCTTTCGGTCGTTGGTTTTCACGCTTTTCCCAATTGGGTTAAGGGTGGTTTTGTAGGTGTAGATATTTTCTTCGTCATTTCTGGCTTCCTGATCAGTAGCATCATTTTTGAAAACTTAGAAAAGAATAATTTTAGCTATGCCGAATTTTATGCGCGACGCATCAAACGAATTTTTCCAGCCCTGTTACTCGTTCTTATTTCAAGTTTTGCAGTTGGTTGGTAAGTTCTGAATCATGAATTTTCATGTATTTTAGGAAGCAAAATTAACTCGAAATTCGTCACCAATTTTCGTCAAGATATTTTCCAGTTCTTTAACTAA
>JAABRD010000077.1 GCA_011391085.1 Thiotrichaceae bacterium
ATAATGAATAATGGGTAGTGATGCAATGTGGGTGATATTCATAGAGTTGCCCTCACCCCCGGCCCCTCTCCCAGAGGGAGAGGGGCCGGGGGTGAGGGTAAACATATCACCCACATTGCATCACTACCGAATAATGAATAGTGGAGAGACTCTGAATAAGATTTAATAATTTTTCCAAGTTATATAGTCGTATTCCCCCAAATTTTTATAATTTTCGCTGGAGCGCAATAAGAATTATTGCGCTTTGCGCCGTAGCATAGCGGGCGCACGGGGGCGCAATAATTCTTATTGCGCTCCAGCGGAACATCGTACAGGTTTGTAATGACTATGACTATAACATTTTGTTTCATTCTTCATTTTTTATTCTTTCCAGCCCTTCTCCAGAAGTGTTTTGAATCAATTCTTGCAAGGGTTGTCCAGTGGGTAAAATTAACTCAGGATCACATTCATATAGAGGATAAATGACAAAATTTCGGTGCTGTAATTCGGGATGTGGCAAGGTCAAGATGGGGTCTTGGGATTGTTGCAGGTCATATAATAAGATGTCTAAATCCAACGTTCTAGGTCCCCAGCGTTCCCCAGTTCTGATGCGTCCTTGTTGAGTTTCAATAGCTTGTAAATGAGACAGTAGCGTCACAGGTGGCAAGCGAGTCTGTAATTTGGCCACTGCATTGATGTAATCTGGTTGATTAGCAGGTCCTAAAGGGGTACTGCGATATAAAGAAGACTGGGTTAACAGGCGAGTGTCAGGTAAGTAATGGAGGGCTTGTAATGCTTGTTGAATTTGGGAAATGGGGTGATTCAGATTACTCCCTAAACCAATGTAGGCAAGATGGTCGAAGGTCGTCATAAAAAACTCCTCGTGGAGTCCAAATGGAGTCCAAAACAGGTTTTGGACTCCGGTATTATTTTTTCTTCTTACGTTTTTTCCGTTGCAAAGATTTGCTAGGCGAAGGATGGTTAGGCAGTAACGATTGACGTATGTTCTCATCTCCTTGTTGGAGTTGTTCCCACCAATCGGTAAATTTTTTCAATGATTCTTCAAAACTGGCCCGCAATAGTAGGAAATCATAGCCAGCCCGAAAACAGGGATGTTCTAACAATCTTAAACTGCGTTTGCCGCGACTGCGTCCTGTTAGCCGTAATTGGAATAACCAAATATCTTGCATCAAGGTGGTGACTCGTTTGGGAATAAACACATGACGCGATTGTTGGGTCAACAGATGTTGTACGGTTTCTATCAACAATTCTTGTTGATTACCTTCTTTAGTTGGTAGTGAACGGTCTGGCAACATCCGCAACAATGGTGGCCACAGTAGCGTTGCCAACAGAAATGCTGGCATCACAGGTTTATTTTCTGCAATACGTTGGTCAGTGTTGGTTAACACTTGTTCTATCAAAGCCATTGCCATTGGATCGTCGCCCAAACAAGCGTCTGTATAGGGAAACAATGGCATAAATAGGTTATACTTGCGTAATTGTCGAAACGATTCCACCGCATGACCACTGAAAAACAATTTCAGCACTTCTTCATATAAACGGGCAGGCGGGATATGGGCCAGTAAGCCACCTGAGTGGAAAATAGGGGCCGCCGTGGCAGGTTCAACTGTAAAACCGAGTTTGGCAGCAAACCGCACGGCCCGTAACATCCGCACCGGATCCTCTTGGTAACGCAACAGCGGTTCCCCGATCAGGCGTATCGTGCCACTTTGTAAGTCGGCCAAGCCGTTGACATAATCAATCAGAGAAAAATCTTGAATGTCATAATATAATGCATTCACAGTGAAATCACGTCGCCAGACATCATCATGGATGTGATTGCTATAAACATTATCACGTACAATACGACCATTTTCTATCACACCATCACCGCCTTTAGCGTGGTGGGCACGAAATGTCGATACTTCGATGATCGATCGGTTCAAGTGAACGTGGGCCAACACAAAGCGTCGCCCAATGAGACGACATTGACGCAGAAATACGCTTTTAACTTGTTCAGGTAGCGCATTCGTCACGACATCAAAGTCCTTGGGCGATCGACCTAATAACACATCTCGTACTCCACCACCTACTAAAAAGGCTTGATAGCCAGCTTTCTGTAGTTGATATAGCACAGATAGCGCCGCTTGACTGATTTTGCTACGCGACAACGTATGTTCAGGGCGTGGAATACGCACAGGCGTAAAAATGATAGACTCTTGTACGGGCAAGGTAAATTAGAGGATAAGTTTGTTCAATCTGGGTTAAAAAGCTTAAAAAGCGAAAAACGTCGCTGTTATGGTATAGACGACCGTGGTGGTTACGCCAGGCTTAATCCACTCTACCTTAACTGAATGGTATTGCGGTTTCGCATAGACATTAACTCATTGTGATGAGGTCTCAAACAGAAACCCAGTTCAATTAAGAAACTCAGTTTTTTACAATATTATTGGTGTAACGCTTTCACTAGAAACTATATTTTTCTAAGAAACTTAATTTTTTTGCGTAATATTGACAATTAGGAAAAATACTCTAATAGTTTCAACTACTACCAATCTGTGTCATAAACCGTTATAGCTGTGTTAAGATGCAACAGAATAGCAAATCATAGCAATACTTTAACATGCACAACCCACTTCTCCAATTATTATACGATGAACAAAAAATCGGTTATATAGTCACTAACCCTGAATATACTATTCTTGACTACGAGGGAGAATCCAGTCTATTTGTTGATCTTTGTGAAGAATTACCAGTCACTTTGTTTGATTTAGTCCCAGAATTAATGGGATGTGAAGACATTTTGCAGGACATTCTTGACGGTGTGTTACCACGTTTTCAACTGGAAAATCTCAATCGGGAATTAGCCAACCAAGAAGTCGGTTATATCAATATTGCCGTGTTACACTATGTGAGTGAGGAAGGCCAACCCCTATTATTAGTTGTTTTATCGGATACGACCGCCTGGACCACCGTTCAACAGGTCTTGACCCAACAGCGTAATGATTTGAAATTATTACAATCCAAGTTGGATGTCACCAATCAACGTCTTGAATTTATTTTGCAACGTTATGTTCCCAGAGAAGTTAGCAATGCGTTGCTAGAAAATCGAATTGTAGCAGAACTGGGCGGCGACGTCCGCGAAATCACCGCATTATTTGCTGATTTACGCAATTACACTAGCATCAGTGAAAAATTAACGCCCACAGAAACGATTGAATTATTACACGTTTTTTTAGACATTGCCACTACTGCCATTGCTGAATCTGGAGGCGTGGTGGTCAATTACATGGGCGATGCCGTCATGGCCATTTTCAATGCCCCCAATGAACAACCCGACCATGCTTATCGTGCCGTCCAGGCGGGCCTTACCATGCAAATCATGACCACAGTTTATCAAGAACATGAGGATAATAGCAAAATTCATCCACCCTTTCGGCTAGGCGTCGGCATTAATACTGGTCAAGCCCTCGTGGGCAATATTGGGGCCCAATGGCATTACCAATATACCGCCATTGGTGACACTATCAATGTTGCTTCCCGCCTCTGTAGCAACGCCCAACCTGATGAGGTCCTGATTGGGGCCAACACCCATACTTATTTAAAAGACTATATTACCGCCGAGGCCTTGCCTCCCATAAAATTTAAGGGAAAAAGCCAGGCCATGACGGTCTATCGAGTCACCGCCCTGGCTAACAATTCTTTACTAGAAACCTTAGCCAATGGCACTGAACAATGATAGAAAGATGAGAAAGTTCTTATACTTTCACTCCTTTTTGACGTATGTCTGCTAATACTGCCTCAATTCCACGTTTGTCAATCACCCGCATTCCCTTGCGACTTATCCGTAGTTTTACCCATCGTTTTTCCTCAGACAACCAAAAACGATGGGAATGCAAGTTCGGCAAAAAACGACGCTTAGTTCTATTATTTGCGTGAGAAACATTATGCCCCGACATTGGGCGTTTCCCTGTCACCATACATACTCTAGCCATAGATTCACCATTTAAATAGTAATTAATTAATCCAAAAAGAATCGCCCCTTTTAACAAAAAATGAAAAAAATAGCAACCACAAATTACAATATTCCATCAAAATAATCAAACACAAACACTAAATTTCCTACAGAAATTTAAATATTGTGTACAAAACTATATCATCTGTGGTCATTATACGGAATCCCCAAACACGTTTTGGGACCAGCGGTGGAATCCCAAAATACGGGTTTTGAGACGAAAATACGCGATCTCCCAAAACGGGTTTTGGGACTCCACCATTAAATAACCACGTTAATAATCCCAAAACGGATTTTGAGACACCATTTCTAAATACCAGACTTATCATGCCCAAAATCACTTTTTTATTGTATAAAATTGTGACAAACGTCATAATTTTTGCATACCCTAAAAACGTTAAAAGTGATTAATTAACCTCACATTTCCCATTTTTCCTTTCCGTCCGTTTATGACACTGTTTCTCTTAGTTTTGCTTTCTCAAGCGCAAAGGAAAGGAGTTTGTTAAAATAGATAATAACAGAAACTAAATTTCAAGACCATTAAAGTTAGGACTTACGCAACCCCCCGGCTAAAGCCTCCACTCCACCGGTGTTTTCCTTAACTTAATGGCATTGCGGCTAAAGCCGTAAGTCCACCAGTGCCGATCATGACTGTCTAACCTAAAACGTAATATCTAAACACCCAAACACGAAGGAAAACCCTATGCCCGTCAACAACCCCCGCCATTCCCGCTTCTTTTGGCGTTCTTCAGCAATGTTTGGCATCTTGGACTCCGAACGCCAATTTAAAGAAGTCAACTCCGCCTGGGAAAAAAGTCTAGGACTGTCAACTGGACAACTGCTGGCCAAAAATTTTTTAGACTTTATTCATCCAGAAGACCAACCCTCCACTCAATATTACTTTGAACAACTCGACGAAGGACTCACCACCGTCTCCTTTTCGTGTCGCTTTCGTCATCACGACGGTTCTTATCGCAACGTCCTCTGGGAAACCAACGGCGCCGCCTCCGTAGAATACGCTTACTACATCGTTGGCATGGACATCACCGCCCGTGAACAACCCATGATAGCCGACGAAATGATCAGCGTTCTCCATGAAGGCGTCGTCTTACAATATGCCAACGGCACCATTGGCGCCTCCAACCCCAGCGCCGAACGTATTTTGGGACTTAATGCCGAACAAATGATGGGATGGACGTTAGTCGACCCCGACTGGAAAATCATCCACGAAGACGGGTCCCCCTTGCCCGCCGAAACTCATCCCGCGATATGCACCTTACGCACGGGACAATCCTATGCCGACGTCATCATGGGCATCGTCAAACCAGACGAAACCATTCTCTGGTTACGCACGAATACTTACCCATTATGGCGCGACGATGTCACCACCCCGTATGCCGTCGTCATCTCCTTTTCTGACATCACCGCCTACAAAGAATCCGAACGCGCCCTCCGCCAAACCGCGGAACAAAGACCTACCGGTGGAGTCGTTTCCGAAGGCAATTATGACCTCTGGGATTGGGACCTGGCCACCAATGAAGTCAATTTTTCTGCCCGTTGGAAAGCCCTCTTGGGATTTAATGAACAGGAACTGATTAACCATGTCGACTCCTGGCATCAACGGATTCACCCGGCGGATTACAAACGGGTCATGGCAGACATTCAAAACCACCTAGATGGCTTAACCCAAACGTGTGAAAATATCCATCGGTTGCAACACAAAGACGGCAACTATCGCTGGATTCTAAATCGTTCCGTGATGGTCAAAGACCCCTCTGGAAAACCCCTGCGCATGGTCGGTTCCCACATGGATGTCACCGAACCTAGACGAGTAGAAGAAGAGTTACAAGAAACCGAAAAGAAATATCGACAACTGCTGGACACCGAAGGTGACGCCATTTTCATTATTGATGCAGCTACGACAGACATTCTTGACGTTAACAAAGCGGCTTCCCAACTCTATGGATACAACCGTAATCAACTTTTGAAAACTAAAAAAATCGAGTTATCCGCCCAACCAGATAAAACTGTCAAGACGATTAAAAAAGGCATGAAATATACCTCTCAACAGTACCATAAGAAACTAGATGGCACCGTATTTCCAGTAGAGGTCACCACCAGTCCCTTCGTTTGGAAAGGCAAACAAGTCCTCATGGTGGTCGTCCGCGACCTCACCGAACGCCAACGCATTGAGACCGCTTTATGGGAAAGTGAATCAAAATATCGCCAACTATTTGAAGCCGCTTCCAACCCCATTGTCGTCTTTGACGCCAACTCCCAACAATTCTTCGACGTCAACCGGGCCGCCATTGACCTCTACGGCTATACCAAAGAAGAATGGCTACAAATGACCACTGAAGATGTCTCCGCAGAACCAGTCAAAAAACGGGCCGCGTTTGGCGGCGCCAACCGCAAAGTCCAAGTCATCCCCTTGCGCTGGCATAAAAAGAAAGACGGCACCGTATTTCCCGTCGAAATCAGCGCCGGCAACACCTATCTCTTTCAAGGCCGTTCCCTCATTTGCGCCACCCTCCGCGACATCACGGAACGCAAAGCTGCGGAGGAAGCGTTGCGGAAAGAACGGGACTTTGGCAACACCCTCATTCAAGCCTCCCCCGCCTTCTTCTTTGCTATCAATCCCGACGGCAAAGTACGCATGATGAACCGCGCCATGTTAGTCGCCCTAGAATACACCTTTGAAGAAGTGGTCAACACCCACTTCCTCTCCACCTTCGTCCTTAAAGCGGAACGCGCCATCGTCTCGACCGAGTTTGAAAACCTCATCAAGACCATGCAACCCTCCCTACTCGAATACCATGTCTTCAGCAAATCAGGGAAACCCGTCCTCGTCGAATGGCATAGCCGTGCCGTCGTCAAAGCCAACGGCACCCTAGACTTCTTCTTTGGCGTCGGCATCGACGTCACCGAACGCAAAAAAGCCCAAGGGCACTTACGCCTCTTCAAATCCATCATTGAATCCTCCGAAGAAGCCATTGTCGTCAGCAATCCCGACAACCAACTGGTCTATATCAACCCCGCGTATGAAAAACTCGTTAATCGAACCTTCAAAGAAGCCAAGCAATACAACCTCTTTGACTTCTATCCCCGTCCCTCGATAGACCTCTGGGAACGCGAAATTACCATCGCAGTCGCCGGCGGACGCAGTTGGGAAGGCGAAATGGAAGTCCTAGACAAAGGCGGCGCCTCTTTACCCATCTGGCAACGAGTGGACGCCGTCCGCGACGCCAAAGGCAACACCTTGTTTATTTTCGGCCTTATGCACGACATCAGCGAACGCAAACGCATGTGGGAAACCTTACACAAGCAATCTGAAGAACACCAGATGATTTTCAACACCGTCCCTGCCATGATTTGGTATCGCGACAAAGGAAACCAATTGGTACGTGCCAACAAATTGGCCACCCAAACCTTCAAACCAGAAGATGAACAAATCAAAATCTTGACCAATTGTGCAGAAGTCATTCAGTTGGGACGTCCACAAACTGGCATTGTACATGCCTATCGTAGCATGTCTGGCGAAAATCGTTGGCTTCAACTGGACAAAATTCCCTATCGTGACCTCCAAGGTAACCTCGCCGGCGTGATTGCCTTTGGCGTGGACATCACCGAATACAAACAGACCCAAGTCTATCTCCAAGCCAGTGAAGAACGTATGCACCTGGTTGTAGAAAACATGCCCATGTTACTATTGGCATTTGACACCGAAGGACATCTCGTGACTTGGAACCGTGCCTGTGAAACCGTCACTGGGTACTCCGCCAAAGAGATTCTTGGCAACACCAAAGCCCTCGAAATCTTATATCCTGACATTGCAGAACGGCAACGGATGATGGCTAAATGGGAATCCCTGAATGAAAATGACAGCCCCTGGGAGACACGAATAACGTGTAAAAATGGACAACTCAAATCCTTGCTATGGCACAGTGTCTCCAAACAATTCCCCATCCCAAGCTGGCAAGCCTGGTACATTGGACAAGACGTCACCCAACGCAAATCGGAAGAACGCGCCTCTCGTGAAGGCGAAGCACTCTTTGCTTCCGTCATTGAATTCACCAAAGTCGGCATCTGCCTCACCGACGACCGCGGCCGCTTCCTCCAAGTCAACCGGGCGTATGGCGACCTCTATGGCTATCGTCCTGAAGAACTCGTTGGCCAACCCTTCACTTACGTCTTACCGCCTGCCATCCATAATGAAGCAGTACGTGAATATTACAGCCTCTTGATGACCCATGAAGAACCCACCCTACTAAGACGCCGTGGCGAACAACACCGCAATGGGCAACGATTTGATGTACAAATCGTCGCCAGTCGAGTCATCTTAGAAGACCGGCGCCGCTTGTTATTGAGTATGGTAAGCAAGTGGACTGAAACCTAATTTACTAGATATTCAAATTTAAGTAGTGATGCAATGTGGGTGATATTCAGGTTACCCTCACCCAGAGGGCGTCGGGAGAAAACCACGGATGCCGCCTGTCTCCCCTCTCCCCCTGGGAGAGGGACCGGGGGTGAGTGCGACGATTGAAAATACGGTAAAATTCCTGCTTCAGTACTTATTAACGCAAGTTCTCCAACAACTTATCGGCCCCTTGCGAAAGCAATTCATCTGCCAACAGTTCACCTAAATGAGTCGCCTGGTGAATCGGTCCAGACACACTGGCACGCAAAATTTGCTTCCCTTGAATGTCACCCACTAAACCACGGATCCATAGACGGTCGGGAGAGTGTTTATCGAGGTCTGCAAAACCAGCCAGAGGCACTTGACAACTGCCTCCCAATTTTTGATTCATCGCCCGTTCTGCTTGCAAACGAATCTGAGTGGTTGGGTCGTTCAAAGGGGCAATGAGAGTTTGCGTTTGTCCATCATCTTGCCGACATTCAATCCCAATCGCGCCTTGACCAATGGCAGGCAATATCATCTCAGGCGTGAAGAGGTCACGAATGCGTTGCACCAATCCCAATCGTTTCAAACCTGCGGCAGCGAGAATAATCGCGTCGTATTCACCGTTATCTAACTTATTCAAACGGGTCCCCACATTGCCGCGTAACGTGCGTAACTGTAAATCAGGACGGAGGGCCAGCAATTGACATTGCCTACGTAAACTCGACGTCCCAACTATTGCACCTAAAGGCAAAGCGGCCAAGTTGAGATAATGGTTAGAGACAAAGGCGTCAAAGGGATCTTCACGGGCCAAGATGACGTGTACACAGAGTCCTGTAGGAATCTCTATGGGCACATCTTTCATAGAATGCACCGCAATATCGGCGCGTTGTTCTAACAAACCGTTCTCTAATTCTTTGACAAATAAACCTTTACCTCCAATGTTAGCCAAAGGTGCATCGAGAATTTTATCGCCTTGAGTAGTCATTTCAACAACTTCCACTTGTAGAGTTGGGTGGAAATGACGTAACATATTGCAAACATGTTGAGTTTGCCATAAGGCTAATGGACTTTTGCGAGTGGCTATGCGTAATGTAGTCATGTTTGTTTTAAATAAATAATAGTGGGCTTAGTGGATAGTGGATAGTGGACTTAGTGGATAGTGGATAGTGGATAGCAAAAAAAACCAAGGTGGACTAGAGGCTTCAGCCGGTGGCTGGGGCACCATCACCGGCTGAAGCCTCTAGTCCCGCATATTATCATTCTCCACTATCCACTATCCACTATCCACTATCCACTATCCACTAAGTCCACTATCCACTAAATCTACTATGTTTAACTTACCCCATCGTCGTTTTCGTTTACATTTTCAAACAATTGAACCTGTCAGTTTGCGTGGCTATAAAGGGTCACCATTTCGCGGACTGTTTGGCCACGCTTTGAAAAAGGTGGTTTGTCCGTTTAAGCAACCGAATTGTATCACTTGTTTGCTGCGTCATCAATGTTATTACCTGAAATTATTTGAAACACCCTCTTTGGAAGGTGACACAGGTCAACTGCCCGTGAATGGTACTGACCATTTCCCGCATCCATTTATTTTGGTGCCACCTTTGGATAAAAGGGAACTGTTGCCAGCAGGGGAGACGTTTACCTTGGAATTGGTGTTATTGGAAGTGGTAATCACGGCACTTCCTTACCTCATTCTCGCTTTTGAAAAAATGGGTCAGTTAGGAATTGGCCACGGGCGAAACAATTTTGAATTGCTATATGTAGAAGTGAGTCAAGGAACTGACTGGTTTACGGTCTTTGAGGCAACTGAGGGGACTTTACAATTACCTGATCCAGCCCCTTTTAGTTTAACTCCTTATCCCCCAGTGGTGACACAAGTCCAATTGTC
Source organism: Thiotrichaceae bacterium (assembly GCA_011391085.1). Lineage (GTDB taxonomy): Bacteria > Pseudomonadota > Gammaproteobacteria > Beggiatoales > Beggiatoaceae > JAABRD01. Next base: position 10,291 of record JAABRD010000077.1, read on the forward strand.
TATTTGCACTCCGTTACGAATTAAACAGGGAGGACAGTATTTGCGCGAGTTACCGTTTCCGAACTTGATACGTCGGTTATTGCGACGCTTAGATGATTTAAGTCGCTTATATAATAACAGCAAGTTGCCCGTGATCGCCAAAACGTTGCTAGATCAAGCGGAGACGATTGTTATCACCGATAATCAACTACGCTGGACCGATGTGCGTCGCTTCTCCAGTCGTCAACAACAACCTCTGAATTTGGGTGGTATCGAAGGGACTATCACTTATGCAGGCGAGTTGACTCCCTTTGCACCGTGGCTAGTATGGGGAGAACTGTTACATGTGGGACAAGCGACTAGCTTTGGATTTGGTAAATATAAATTGACCTTTTCCTAACACATACCCCAGGCGTTCAAAGCGTAGCTTCCCGACAAAGTTGCGCTTTGGACTCCTGAGTATGATATAGTGATATTCATATAAAATTGGGTAGTGATGCAATCTGGGTGATATTCATGGAGTTGCCCTCACCCCCGGCCCCTCCCTCTGGGAGAGGGGCCGGGGGTGAGGGCAAAGGCATTGTTATACCAGAAAACTTTTGCTTCACTACTTACCATTATCTTGACAAGACTACCAATTATTGGAGGACAACTCAATGAGGACTGCTATTCAAGACCTTCGTAAAGAACCAATCTATTATCCTGACACCGATGGAGAACCTATGGCCGAAAGCGATTTTCAACGCAAACCATTGACTTATTTGGTCGAGGCATTAGACCTATATTTTCAAGCACACCAACAGGTCTATGTGTCTGGCAATTTGTTGATTTATTATGACGAAGGCAACCCCAAAAAATCGGTGGCGCCTGATGTCTTTGTCGTCTTTGGGGTACCCAAACGTGAACACGATATTTATCAGACGTGGGTTGAAGGCAAAGGACCTGACCTAGTGATTGAAATCACGTCACGTTCGACACGGCACGTCGATGAGAAGGTGAAACCTGACTTGTATCGGCGGCTAGGAGTGTTGGAATATATCCAATATGACCCCACAGGTGACTACTTGAAACCAGCGTTACGGGGGCGTCGTCTCAATGAACAGGGACGCTATGAACCCATGAACGCGGTGCGCGGGTTAGATGGTTCAGTCATCTTAACCAGTGCCTTACTCGGATTACAATTGCGCCTAGAATCTGGCAAGTTGCGGTTATTTGATCCACACACGGGCAAATATTTAGACACTTATTCGGAAGCGGTGGTAGGGCGTCATTATGCAGAATATCAAGCCCTGTTGGAACGACGGCGGGCTGACCGGGCCGAATCTCAGGTCTTGTCAGAACAACAACGGGCCGACGCTGAACAACAACGGGCCGACGCTGAACAACAACGGGCCAACGCCGAACAACAACGGGCCGATGTGGAACGACAACGGGCGGAACAAGCAGAATCTCAAGCCCAATTGGAACGACAACGCGCCGACCAATTGGCAGCCCGCCTACGTGCGCTTGGTATTGATTCAAGTCAAATGGGATAAACCAAATGGTTGCTGTAAAGTGGCGGTTCCATCAGATAGAAACTCAGTGTCTTCCCAACACAGAGTTTCTTTGGAATGGCGGTGTATGGGCAGGAATCGCCATGATCGCGGGCCTGTCGCTATGTTGATAGACTAACAAAGTGTTGCACATAAACTGAACTTTCCACTATAATACTTTGCTAGGACTTACGCAATCACCCCACCCTCCCCGCACGCAGGGAGGGAGTGATTCCCCCCGTGTACGGGGGGATAGGGGGGTCTAAAATCAAAGAGTTACAAACAGAGTTGCGTAAGTCCTGTTTGCATACCACAACTATTTCATAAAATCGTCTGTCAATCACCAAAATATGGCTTATTGAACACGGTGTGGTAATAAGCCCGATGAAGAATTAGGAGTAAAAATTAGGAGTAAGCTATCATGCAAAACAAATATTCTACAGTTACACAAATTGCCTGGATCACCTTGGCAAGCGTTTTTAGTGTTGACGTGAGTGCAATTAACAGGGATGCGAATGCAATCATTAGTGATGCCAAAATCATGGATGAACTGTTAGATATGGACTTGGAAGACCTCATGAAGGTTCAAATTGTCACCATTGCCACAGGCGCCAAACAAACGGTGACAAAAGCACCTGCCACCACCACCGTCATCACCGCTGAAGAAATTGAAGCCATGGGGGCCAACGATTTAGATGAAGTGCTGGAAACCGTGCCAGGCTTGCATATCGCAAGAAGCCCCAATGTGTTTTATAGACCCCTCTACATCATCCGTGGAATATACTCGGAAGTGAATCCAGAAGTATTAATGCTAATCAACGGCATCCCCATCACCTCGATATATGGAGGAGACCGCGGTTACGGATGGGGTGGAATGCCAGTCAATGCCATCTCTCGCGTAGAAGTGATACGCGGACCTGGATCTGCCATCTATGGTGCCGACGCATTTGCTGGAGTCATCAACGTTATTACGAAAACCAAGGAAGACATTGAAGGTACAGAATTTGGAGTGAGGGCGGGTAGTTTTGACACGTATGATGGTTGGGTGTTACATGGAGGAAGCTGGAAGGGTTTTGACATAGCCGCCAGTTTGGAATATCATACGACTGAAGGACACCAAAGTATTATCGATGCGGATGCCCAAACTCATTACGATAAAATGTTCAATACCCACGCCTCACTCGCGCCAGGTCCTATGCACACGGGAACAGATAATATCGATGCCCGTGTCGATGTGAAAAAGGGATTATGGCAAGTCCGTGCCGGTTATCAAAACCGCGATCATATCGGGTTAGGTATAGGCGCCGCCCAAGCCTTGGACCCGGTGGGCTATGTGGATTCCTATCGCACCAATGCCGATTTGACTTATCATAATCCAACTCTCACCCAGTATTGGGATGTCACTGCCCAGTTGAATTATTTTCAAGGCATGTTTGACACGTTCAACGTGTTTTACCCCCCAGGTGCCTTTGGTGGCGATTATCCAGAAGGTTACTCGTTTGGGGAGGCTGTTTCAGAACGTCATACTCGGTTGGACCTGTCAGCTTTTTACACGCGGTTTCAAGGTCACCTGATTCGCCTTGGAGTAGGTTATCAACAACAAGAACAATACGAAGTCACCGAACGGCGCAACCACGGTCCTGACCCCGCAACAGGAGAAGAGTTACCGCCAGGGAATCCACTGATTGATGCCACGAATACACGTTATACGTATGACCAAGAGGCACGACGTGATAACGAGTATCTCTTCATACAAGACGTGTGGACGATAAATGACCAGTGGGAATTGACAGCAGGGGTACGGTATGACAACTATTCGGATTTTGGTAGCACTATTAATCCGCGTCTGGCTTTGGTATGGCAAGCGACACCTGACTTCACCACGAAAATTCTGTATGGACAAGCGTTTCGTGCCCCCACTTTCGTTGATTTATACCTTGGGAATAACACCTTCAGCGTCGGAAACCCCAACATAAAGCCGGAACAAATTGATACCTGGGAACTGGCATTTGATTATCGAGTCACCCAGAATTTACACATGGCGACTCACTTATTCAAATACAACATCACCGATAAAATTCTGCTGGAGCCAAGTCCAGGCGGGAAGGCCTTGAATGATTTTCAAAACATGGGACACTGGACCGGTGAAGGTTTGGAATTGGAAACCCGCTGGAAAATCACCGACAAGCTGGGTTTGCAAGCCAACTACTCGTATGCCAAGGGGATAAACGAAGACAGTCATAACGACATCGGCAATTACCCCCGTCATTCGGCTTCGGCACATCTGAACTGGTTAGCCACCTCTGATTGGCTGGCAGACATGCAAGCCAATTGGATTGCCGAACGGCACCGGATTGTAGGCGACCCCCGTCCTCCCATTGCCGATTACACCACCGTGGATTTGACGGTACGTCACAAAAATATATTGGGTAAATCTGCCAATCTCACTTTAGGAATCCGCAACCTGTTTGACGCCGATGCCCGTGAACCAAGTCGCGGTCCCAATTCCAGAGGGATTATTAACATTCCCAATGATTTACCATTGCCGAAACGCAATATCTTTGTGGAGTTCCGATATAAGTTTTAAGAGTATGGCAACCTGAATATTACCCAGATTGCCTCACGACCAGGACTTACGCAACGGTTTTGGTAACTCGTTGATTTGACACCCCCCCTAGCCCCCCCGCACGCGGGGGGGAATGTACTCCCTCCCCGTGTGCGGGGAGGGTTGGGGTGGGGTGAGGGCGTCAGTCCTAACTACCTAAGTTTTAAGAGTGATAACAGAATGATAGCAGTCCAAAGCAATACTTTGGACACCTGCTAAAACGACTACCGAACCCATTAACCAAATTTCAACATGCAAACCCTCATCATCATCCCCGCCCGCCTCGCCTCCACTCGCCTCCCCAACAAAATCCTGGCAGACATTGGCGGGCACCCCATGCTATGGCATGTTTACCACCGTTGCCTGCAAGCGACTCAAGCGCAAGCCGTTCACATTGCCACCGACTCCCCAGCAGTGGCCAAACTGGTTCACAGTTGGGGAGGCACCGTGTGGATGACCGACCCTGCTTGTCAATCTGGAACCGAACGCATCGTTTCCATTTTGGATAAACTAGACGCTGATATTATTGTCAATGTACAAGGCGATCAACCATTGATTGAACCAACCATTATTGATCAATTGATTACCGTTTTCAAGACGACGCAACCACTTCCAGATATAGTGACACCTGCTTATCAAATCACTGGTGACAGCCTGTTCAATCCCAATGTCGTCAAAATGATCACGAGACACGATGGCTATGCCCTTTACTTCTCGCGCCACCCCATTCCTTATGTCCGCGATGTGGAACCGTCACAATGGCTGACGTCGACCCCATTTTGGGGACATGTAGGAATTTATGGCTATCGTCGCCAGGTATTAGAGGAATATGCGTCTTTACCTCCCAGTCCCTTGGAACAGGCGGAGAAGTTAGAACAACTGCGCTTTTTACAAGCAGGGAAGAGTATTTTGACATTTGTCACTTCTCAACATCCACTGTCGGTAGATACCCCTGCGGATTTAGAGAAAGTGCGAAGGATGGTGAATTCTTCTAAACGGTGAATCATCAACCATGAATTTAATTCGTTGCAACACCATTAAGTTAAGGAATGAAAGTGGCCAACAAATTAAAATAGCGGTGGACTAGAGGCTTCAGCCGGGGGGTGGGGCCCCACGATTTCAATTATGTTCTGCACCCACCGGCTGAAGCCTCTAGTCCACCTGTATTTTAATTTCGGAGGACTGTTTTCCTTAACTTAATGGCATTGCGGCTAAAGCCTCCACTCCAAGGGGGCCCGTTTTCAGCAAGGAAGTACAATCCACACCCTCAAATACCAAACTCCCCCTTCACCGTCTGCGCCCAACGCAACGTATCATCCAGCGCATTCAACCACTGTTTCCGCAACCCCATCTCCCGTTCAAAATGACTAAACGTCTCCGCCCACACCTGGCTACGAATTGGGTACAGAAACTTCCGCCATTCCCGTTCAATGCCCTTCGTCCGAATTAAGCGATCCTTAATCTCCTCAATCAAAGCAAAAATCGCATTGGCCGGATCCGCTTGCATCTCTTCTGTCAACTTCTTCTTGACGCGATAAATCGTCTGTTGATACAGATTCTCCAAACCTCGCCCAATCTCCTCCGCTTTCTCTTTCACATTTTCACGACTCGCATCTTGCGGAATAATCTCACTGGTGGAAGCACTGCTATAAGTGTCCAACGCCCCCATCTCACGCCGCACCCGATAATGGAAATGACTGTGATACGAGAAGTTAAACTTGAGAATATACTCAAAACTCTCGTACAACTTCCCCTGTTCAGTTTTGTCCAACAGTTTTTGTAACTCGCGAACCACCATTTTGGGGTCTGCCGAGTCCAAATTTTTGGGTAATAGGTTCAACAAGGAAGCGGGGAAAATACGACGCAACAATTCTTTGAGAACACCATCGATTTTCGTCTGAAGAAACACATCCAAATGCGCCGCCAAATGTTGCGTCAAATGGGCACGTAAATGATTCAACTGCGGCTGAATCGCTTCAGGCCAACCGCCACGGAGTTTAAACTGTTTCGCCAGTTCCGCACTGTCTGGAATCGGCGGACGTTGTGTAGCGGCTTCACACACTTCCTCCACATGTTGCTTAAATTCCTCATCAAAAGCTGTCAATGCCTGTTGACCATCGGACACCAAATCTTCCAACCCAATAGTCAACTCCTCCTGAAATTGCGTGAACAAATCCGAATACTCCGTCTCCATTCCCATTTCAGTACGATCGGCATTGAAAAAGCCCCGATGACTTTTCAAAATGTCGGACAACGTGCTGAAAATATGATCCATCTGCTGGGCCAGCGTATTGATATACTGGCGATCAATACTCTCCAAATTGTGTTCAATGTGCCTCAACACCACGGCAAAAACTTTCTCCTCCACCGCCGCCAGGTCCTTGCAATTGGCAATGAGAATATTGGGAGTGCTATAAGTTTGAGGAGGATGATATTTCAACAACTGCACTTGCTTCTCATTGGACTCATCATCCAACTGGTTTAAAACAATAAACAACCAGTTTGCCAACGCCACCTCTTTGACCGAATGATTAATCAAATCAATGACTTTGTAATCATCCACATCATACTGCGTCCCCTGGGCACTGGGTAATTTGACCAGAATCACCGCATCTACTTCATATTCCAGTGACGAGACCAACTTCTTCTCATGCCCTTGGGCCGCTTCCAATCCTGGCAAATCGACCAGACACAAGCCTGTCACATCATGGTTGGGAAACTTTGTATAAATATTCGCCGTCTTCACGGCTAAATATTTAGCCCGTCCCCCACCTTGGATCACGTACTCTGGAATGTATTGCAAATCCACGGTTTCCGAAGGTCTGGACAACAAATCCAGAAATGAGGGAAACATTTTATGAATAAACTTCAACTTCTCATAGACCGCCTTTTCCAAGTTGCGATCCTTGCTATAAGGATTCTCCGCCAACTCCGGCAATGGCCGCTTGAAGTCCTCCAGAAGCACCGGTTTAGGAAAGTTCAACTTATCGAAATAAGAATAGAGAATCTCCTTGAGAAACTCCTCCTTGGCATAAAAATCGATTCTAGCATACGGCGTCCCTTCCGCATGAAAAATCTTGCTTTTGGTGCCTGTACAAGGCAACTCATCGGAAGTCGGAATTTCGGTATTCGACAATCCCGAAATCTTTTGCAACAAAGTGCTTTTCCCCTGTCTTGCCTTGCCAGCCACGCCCACATTGACAGTCGGTTTGCTAAACCGCTTGGCTAGATTGGAAACGGAAATATTGAGTTGCGCTACCTCTTCTTGCAACCCCTGGGCATTTTTAGCAATTTCCGCAGAAATCCCGGCAAACTCTTCTTGTACGACACCTTCTTGGGCCACTTGGCGGGCCATGAATTGTAAATTCTCCAGGTGCATTTCCAGTTCCGCCAGACCTTTGCGGACCTTTTCCAGCGAATACACTTTGTTGTGACGCTTGTTTAAAACTTCAGCAATAACAGTTCTGACACTCATAATGATTTCTGAATAATCTGAATAAAGTGATAAATGGTTTGTGAGTTATCAGTATACTATTTTTCCGCCGACATGACAACTGATGGGCCAATTCAATACCAATCTTCTATTTTTAATTGACTGACCCGCGAAAACTCCTTGACATTGTGAGTCACCAGCGTGGCGTTATATGCCAATGCGGTGCCTGCAATCAATATATCAGTCGGTCCAATCGGAGTCCCCGCTTGTTCCAAATTAGCACGAATCCTGGCCGCGACAGCCGCTTCTTTCCGACCAAAGGGTATCACTTGAATCGTGTCAAGGAGAATGTCTAACTGTTGCAAACGCTTCATAGGAGAAAGCGATTTAGCAATCCCTACTTGTAATTCATAAACCACTATCGTAGGAATCGCCAGATGTGCCGGCGACTCTGTTAACCATCGCCGTGGTACTTGTCCAATTCCCTTGAAGTAATAAATTACCGTGTTGGTATCAAGAACGTACCTCATAAAGATTCTCTAGGTAAATCTTCACACAAAGAGTTTCTTATCTCCTCGGCAGTCGGCAAATCGATCCAAGCACCGGCTAAATCACGAATGGCAGAAGGCCAAAGTGAATTTTCAAGCGTTGGGGGGCTGTGAGAACTTGTGGTTTGGCTTGGACATGATACTCAACGGCCAATTGTTCAATCAACTGCGTGAGTTGTTCACTCAAGAATTGTTGCAAAGTCATGGAATGGTAAGCGGCACTCTGGGCTTGACGAAGAGTTGCCAAACGTTGTGCTTGTTGAATCACCGCTTCATCTAGGGGAATAGCGAGAGTTTGTTTCATATAATGTGATGCCTTAATTGGGTAGTTAAAGACTTTTTCCTATCTTGAATGATACCACAAGTCTCTATCATTGTCCACGACGGTAGTGATGCAATGTGGGTGAAAAGTCTGAACTTTGATTAGAATGATTTTCAGATGGACTCTGATTCGTCAAGCCTCCTTTCATAGCCCTCATTTAATCATTTCAATCAAAGTTCAAGACCTAAGAGAAACCGCACGATATTTCACCCAGATTGCATCACTACCCGAAATTGAACACCGATTTAACTCGAACTGACTCTTCTGCATCCTTATATATATAGGCAGCGGAAATGAACGCGACAGAAACTCAGTTTCTTGACGGCAATCTGCAAGTTCCAGTGTATTAAATCAAATTGAACGTATGTTAAACGAAATTGAACACCGATTTAACTCGAACTGACTCTTCTGCACCCTTATATATATAGGCAGCGGAAATGAACGCCACAGAAACTCAGTTTCTTGACCACAATCTGAGAGTTTCAATGTGTTAAATACACTTGAACGTGTGTTAAACGAAATTGAACACCGATTTAACTCGAACTGACTCTTCTGCATCCTTATATATATAGGCAGCGGAAATGAACGCGACAGAAACTCAGTTTCTGTCTGGATACCGCTTGGAACTGTGATGGGTGTGATGGGTGTGAAAAGAATGAGAGACTTGGAAGGGAAACGCATGTTCTTTCCTTGAGTCGGTCACTCATGCACCTCACATACATCATATATATCACATACATCACAGTTCACAAACTGATAATCAACTATTAGGAGTATTTTATGCAAACGCAAAACGTACCTTTTGGCAATTCGTTGCCTAAGAAATCGAGAATGAAAGCACTAACTTCTGCCATCCTTGGGGGACTGGTGACATTTGGTTGGACACCTCCCGTCAGTGCTGCTGATGCGGCGACTTGTGCTTATTGGCAAGTTTTGTGGGCCCAGAATTGGACGACCTTACAATACACGCCTTTTCTACAAAATTATTATGCTCAGTGTGTGTATCAGCCTGCCGCAAGTGCTGCCGCAGTTCCAGTTGAAATACCTCCCATCAACTTGGAAGTAGTGCCACCTTCCACTACTCCCCTTTGTAGCGGCAGTTCCTTTGATGTTACCATCAAAGCCGTGCAAAAAGGTGCGCTTCCCATTGACAGTGCTGAAAACATTGCCTTAAAATTTAATCCGATGCAGTTGCGAGTCAATCGCATCACCAATAGCGGTGTGCTAGACGACTTGCTGGACGCTAGTTATGACAATGCCAATGGCACCCTCAACTTTACCGCCGGTCGCTGGAATAGTCCAGCACCGACGGGTAGCTTTGACCTGTTTACGATAAACGTCACTGCTATTGGCATCGTAGGACAACCCATCGCGTTGGACTTGCAGAAAACCGGGACCCTGACGTATGGTGGATCCAAAGTATTATTTACGACTACCGACGGCTCCTTAACTCTGTCCCAATGCCTGCGCTATGACGCTAAATTTCAACGCGAACAACCCAGACCTCATGTCAGTTGGCAAACGCCACTGGACATTTATTTAACCACCTCCGCTGGCACCAAACTTTATCAAAGTACCAGCGATAACAAAGGCAGTGGGGTGTTGACCTTGACCAAACCGCTGAGTAGTTCGGACTACCTGTGTGTGAAGAACTCTCACACGTTGGCTAACCGAATCTCCTCCCCGTTTGACAATCCGATAGATTTCGGCACCGTGTTAGAAGGTGATGCCAAGAATGATAACACGGTGGACATGCTAGATTATTCCTTCCTGACTAGCCATCAAGGCTGTCGTGGCGGTGCTAATTCCAAGTATGACCCACAAGCGGACTTCAATGTCAGTAACTGTGTCAACACCAAGGACCGTGACCTCTTGAAGGCCAACCTTAACAAACCCTCCGCCTGTAAATTCAACTCGACCTTGAAAGTGTACCGGCACGGCCAACGCAGTCTCGATGCCACTCTTCCCCCCGTGGCCTTTGGCGGCACCGCTTGGCCCAGCGACTTAACCGTGGGCACCTCCTTTGACTACACGATTCAAGTCCACGCGACAGACGCCCAAGCTGCTGATGGTGCGTCCGTTTATCTCAACTTTGACCCGACCCAATTGCAAGTCAACAGTGTCACCCCAGGGACCGTGTTTGACTCGACCTTGGAAAATTCTTTTGACAATACCACCGGCGAAATCAACTTTGCCGCCGGCGTGTGGGATAATCCCGCACCCACACAAGCGATGGACTTGGTGACTATCAATTTCACAGTCCTCCAAGCAGACAGTGAACCTTCCTTATCCTTCAGCACTGCCGAAGGTCGTCAAACCATGATTGCCGCCGGCGGTGAAGAAGTGACCGCGTTAAGTGACGAAGGCGATATTCTCATCAAACCTGCCGAGACCGTTGTACCTCCTCCTCCGCCAACCACGGAAACCGGTACCTCTGCCTTTGGCAAAGTCGTGGACGCCCTTAACCTCCCCGTAGCCGGTGCCACCATTCAACTAGAAGGCCAAACCGTCACCACTGATGCCGAAGGAAACTGGACTCTCACCGGTCTGCCAGCAGGGAAACCCGCTTACGTGGCAACCTTGACAGGCGAGGGTTATCAATCCCAAGTGTTGCAATGTCAGCAAAACAAAGAAGGCAAATATGGTTGCTACTCGCAACCTCTGCACTCCTCCCTCCAGTTGAAAGTGGGCGTCTCACCTTCTCCTATCGTCGGTCTGGGAGAAAATTTGACTTACACTCTCACCGTCACGAATGCAGGAACTCAAACGGCGACAGGTGTGGGACTTCAAGACGTGTTGCCAGCAGGTACACAATTGGTTTCTCTGCAACCGCTTAACGGTGGCAGTTGCGATACCAATACCGTCAGTTGCACCTTACCTGATTTGACTGCGGGTGCTTCTACCAAAGTCAAATTGGTAGTCAAGCCCACGGCAGTAAGTAAGTTGGAAAATACAGTCAAAGCCACCGCGAACAATTATCCCGCAGAAATAGCCAAAGCGTGGACCGAAGTGAAACCGCTTCTCTCCGTGACGACTAAGGATACGCCAGACCCAGTGAATATGCTAGACAAACTGCACTATCGCTATCAAGTGGAGTTAAGCAAGTCTGCCTCTGCACCCGCCACGGGAGTTAATTTAGTGTCTCAACTACCCAGTGGTGTGGAATTGCAAACGGCCAAAACGGAGTTTGGAGAATGCGATACCAGTTCTCTTCCCACCGTCCGTTGCCCACTTCCAGATATGGCGGTGGGAAGTAGCACGGCGGTGAATTTGGAAGTGTTACTCAAAGATGCGGGGATGTTACTGTTGACCAACGATGCGACCGTCTCGGCGGCGAATTATCCAGCCCATACGTTCAAAGAACGGACCCATATCTTTGTCCCTGACAACATCAAGATAGACATGGTGTTTGTCATTGACACCACCAACAGTATGCAGGAGGAGATTGATGGTGTGGTGGCCGCGATTAAGAAATTCATCGCAGAAGTCGACCCCAGCCAAAGACCGACGGCGGCCCTGGTCACTTTTAAAGATGATGTGAAAGTGGAAGCGTTCACGCAGGATTTAAATGTGCTACTGGGTGCGGCGGAGAAGTTACAAGCGACCGGTGGAGGCACTTGTCCAGAAGCCTCGGCGGAAGCGTTGGGTATCGCTATCAAACATCTCCAAGACGGTGGTGTACTGATGTTAGCCACGGATGCGTCTCCGTATGACAGTGCCGATGTGACGGGACTGGCGGAACAGATTCGTGCCAAGAACATGAAGTTCCATGCGTTGGTGACGGGCGATTGCACGGACCAACAGAGTTGGAATGAAGTGAAGTAAGAGGTATACTTGTCAGGGCGCATTTTGGTAAGTAGTGAAGCAGAAATTTTCTGGTATCACGACGTCCTTACCCTCACCCCCGGCCCCAGGGGGAGAGGGGAGTTTGGCGGCACCCGTGGTGTTCTCCCCTCTCCCCCTGGGAGAGGGGCCGGGGGTGAGGGCGACGATTGAAAATACGGTAAAATTTCTGCTTCGGTACTTATCACTATAAGTGCGTAGCCTTGTAGGTAGTGATGCAATGTGGGTTCTCTGTCTGAACTCTGATTAGAATGATTTTCAGATGGACTCTGATTAGTCATAGCCTCCTTTCA
>JAABRD010000078.1 GCA_011391085.1 Thiotrichaceae bacterium
CGTGTGTTGGACTCCACCATCGTCCCAAAACGTGTGTTGGACTCCACCATCGTCCCAAAACGTGTGTTGGACTCCACCAGACTACCAAAATAAAGAAGTTACACCGGAAAAATTATCCCAAATTTAACCCCATGACCAGGACTGCTGTCGCAAGTGATGGTACCATGCAGTTGAGTCGTCACCAAATTATGGCAAATATACGTGCCCAAGCCACTCCCACCACGGGTCCGACGGGTAGTAAAGAAGGGTTCAAAAATCCGGGCCAAATTCTCTGTTGGCATCCCCTGGCCAGTATCAGAATAGGTTAGATGTAACTGGTCTCCTTGTAACTGTACCGCAATGAGAATGGTACCGGCCAGTTTCCCATCATCGAAACCATGTATCAAACTGTTTACCAGTAAGTTGGTCAAAATTTGTTCCAATGCGCCTGGTAAACTGACAATGGTCAAATCCGCAGGACAGTCGATGCGAATTTCAATATGAGTCTGTCTGAAGCGATTCTGGAGGGTACTAATGATGTCCTCAATCAGCAGTTTAAGCGCAAAACGACTCTTCTCATCGGAAGTTTGGTCAACAGCAGTACGTTTGAAACTGTTGACCAAATTCGCGGCGCGGTCTAAATTTGACAGTGCCAGTCCCGCTTCTTCGTAAAGATACGTTAAGCTATTTAGCAATTCTTCGACATCGACTTCATCTTGTTCCAAAAGCCGGTTAATGGCTTTCGTGCGGTTTTGCAGGGAGGAGGCACTGGTAATGGCGACTCCCAACGGGGTGTTCAATTCGTGGGCAAATCCTGCGACTAAGCGTCCCAGAGAAGCCATTTTCTCACTTTGTACCAGTTCCTGGCGAGTTTTGGTTAATTCGTCGATTTTGGCTTCTAACTTAGCCATTAAGTCGCGCAGGTTCAGATGCGTTTTGACCCGTGCTAAGACTTCCTCTTGCTGAATCGGTTTGGTAATATAATCCACACCACCCGCCTCAAATCCTTTGATTTTATCCTCGAGGTTGGACAGTGCTGTCATAAAAACGACCGGGATGTCTTTGAGAGTGTCGATGGCTTTTAATCGTCGACACGTTTCAAAGCCGTCGATGCCCGGCATCATGACATCTAACAAGATAATGTTAGGCCGAATCCATTGGGCCTTTTGCAGTCCCATTTCACCATTCTTGGCGGTTCTCACTTGAAAGCCTGTATCGGCTAAATAATCCACGAGGACGCCTAAGTTGACGGCATTATCGTCGATAGCTAAAACCAAATTATTCTCGGTTTGCAGTGAGGGACTTGGAAGAGGCGGTAGCGGTTCGGTCAGCCAGGGTTGCAACCAGGTCAAAATGGGTTCATCGTCAAAGTTTTTGGCGAATCTTTGCAGTTGGTGGGCAAAGGGCAGATATTTTTTATTGTGGTGTTCGAGACGAGTCGCCCGAACTAAAATCTCGCGCAGGTTTCCTAACTGGGCTAACTGAAATAAGGTCACCAATTCTGCCGACGGTGGTGGTATCACCGGCCCCGTTACTTCATCGATCACCACCGCTTTAGCTGCTACAGTTTCCCGCACCGGTGCTTCATAATTCCATTCCAATTGCAAATATTTTTCTAACAAAGCAAACAGTTTGGTCGCTTCCACTGGTTTCGGTAGAAAATCATTGCACCCTGCTATCAATGTCTTCTCCTTATCGGATTCAAACACACTGGCCGAGATGGCAATGATAACGGTGTTGTTCAATTCCGGTAGTTGCCGGATTTTTTGCACCGCTTCAAATCCTGTCATCACGGGCATCAGCATGTCCGTAAGAATCAAATCGGGCCGAATTTCCTGGGCAAGCTTCACTTCTTCTAAACCATCTTCGGCCAAAACGATTTGAAAGCCAAGGGGTTCGAGGAGGTTGCGTAACACTAACCGATTGGGCAATTTGTCATCCACTACCAGGATGGTCCGAGGTGGCCCCTGATAACCAATCACATTGCCCTTCGTGCTAGTTGCGGTTACTTTGGCGGCCGCCTCAACCACGGGCAAGACGAGATTAAACCAAAACGAACTGCCTTTGCCAATATCGCTGACAACGTGAATTTCGTTGCCCATCAAATGCACTAATTTGCGTGTGATGCTTAAACCTAAGCCAGTACCGGCGGCCCGTTGATTAATGTCTCCGACTTGTTCAAAGGGCAGAAATATTTGTGCCAGTTGGTCGGTAGAGATTCCTACGCCGGTGTCGATGACTTCAAAACGAATTTTGGCTAGATTCGGGGTACTCACGGGTTCGTTTATCACACTCACCCGTAGCATCACTTGACCTTGTTCCGTAAACTTGATGGCATTGCCTAGCAAATTGATTAACACTTGGCGTAAGCGTTTTTCGTCAACATGTACCCCCAGAGGTAACGTCTTCGAAGAGGAGATTTCAAACGAAATGCCTTTCTCTTGCGCCCGCATTCGGATAATGCCGCCAATCTCTTCCAGAAAAGTTTGAAAATGCACATCACTGGGGTAGAGTTCCATTTTACCTGCTTCAATTTTGGACAGGTCCAAAATATCGTTGATCAGGGTCAACAAATGATTCCCGCTTTGATAGATGATATTGACACCATCAATTTGATTTGGGTTCAGTCCCTGACTCCGCCGGAGAATTTGTGCATATCCTAAGATGCCATTCAACGGCGTTCGCAATTCGTGACTCATGTTGGACAGAAAGGTACTTTTAGCTTGATTGGCTTCTTCCGCCTGTTTTTGGGCCGCGGTCGCCCGCGCCCTAGCACGTAACGTTATCTCACCCATCGCGGAAATTAAGATGCCATTGACGACGAACACTCCCAGCCCTAGCCAGTCACCAGGGTCATCGATAAAAGGTTCGCCTGTGGGAGACCAGAATAAGACGGCAAGCGCGGAGAGAATGGTGGCCAACAGGCCGGACGGGAAGCCACCGTAGAGGGAAGCGGCGATGACGGCTGGATAAAAGGTGACCCATGGAATGCGTAGTCCTAAACCTCCTAACGGCCAGATTCGTAAACTCATGGCCAGGGCAACCAGGGCGATAGCAGCAAGGTATTGTAGCCATTTAGCTTGTGGATTTATCATGTTTGAATCTCTTTAGTGTTATGGGTTATAAGCGAATCATCTGGTCTCCAGAAGTCCATTTAATTTCCAGGAGTCCAAAGCGTAGTTTTGGACTCTTGGATCGGATTGGACGTCTGGGTCTAATGTTCTAATGGTACATAATCGACCATTGTTGATTGCCACGGTCATGGCATTCCCAAATTTGGATTTTGCCACCATTACGGTTCCGCGTGTCAGAATCCAAATCTAAGCACTTGTTAGCGGCCCGATTACGCAGTTTGCCATTGTCTAAATCCCATTGTTGAGTCAACTTGTTACTGCAATCCCAGGTTTGAACCAGAGTGCCATTTTGATTGCTTCCTTCTGGGGCAAGGTCGAGGCATTTGCTGTTTTTGGTGAGAAGACGCCCTTGATTGTCAAACTTCCAATCTTGATTGACTTCATTGTTGCATTCCCACGTTTGCACTTTTCCACCGTTGCGACGGCTATCAAAGTCCAGGCGATGGATGTCTAAACAACGACCACTGCCGGAGAATCTAAAAAATTCTTGAAGCGCCTGGGCAGGATATTTGGGAGGTGGCGGAGATTGACGGGTGCTACCAGGGATTCCGCTGGTGGCTGGGGGATAAGTAATCGTCCATTGTTGATTCATCCGGTCGTGACAATCCCACAGTTGAACTTTACCACCATTTTGGTTCATGGTGCCAGAATCCAAATCTAAACATTTGTTACTGGCAGCGTGGAACAAGCGGCCTTTGTCAAGCGTCCATTGTTGAGTGGCTTGATTGCGACAATCCCACAATTGCACTTTGGTGCCATTTTGCACCTGGTCAGTGGTGATACCTAAACACTTACCATTGCGACTGAGGAGGTGCCCCAAGTCGTCCATTTTCCAATCTTGGTTCACCTGGTTATGACATTCCCAGATTTGCACTCTGCTACCATTTAAACGGGCGTCAAAATCATTTTTGTGGGCGTCTAAACATTTGCCGCGACTGACGAGAGTAAAAAATTCTTTGGCATCACGGGTGATCGTGTTAGTCTTGACGCGAGTGCCAATCGGTCTGGCATCCTCCTCCCCACGACGAATAGCGTCGGCGATCTCGTCATATCGGTTCTGCGGAGACGTCTCTTCGCGGTGCGGATAAGTGCCACCTGACCGAGACATATCTTGTGAATCTGGGTAAGACCTGCGCGGTAAGTCTTCATAAGAATCGGACTTGGCAATCCCGGTTTTGTCAATTTTGAGAGAGGAGAATTTGTTGTTCACAGCATCTCCCACCCAGGGAACGTCTTGGGTATAGATACGTTCGGTGCCTTGATAATCGGCATCCGTGTACAACTTGATCTTGAGGTTGCCATGCACAGTCAAGGAAGAGACACCGTCGTTAATGTCTAACTCAGCAAAATTAGGTTGGTCGGTGCTAATACATTTCTTCCAACCTTTATAGTCAGCCAGTTCATAAAGGCAAACTTCAGTCCGGCCGGCCACTTTTGCAGTGGGGGTAGTCCGTGACTCTTGCCCCCAAAATTGTTGATAGGCGCGGTTGTTACAAGTGGCTAAAACCAGATAGGTGCCATTTTTATTGTCCCCATTCTCGGTAGCCATGCAGTTGCCACCGATTCCGCGGAGATTGTCACTGCCACGATAGCCTTGATGTTCCCATTGTTGGCTTTTATTGCGGACTTCGCAGTTCCACAAAATGAGGGTGGCCCCGTTTTTTTGACTATCATCACGGTCTTCAACATCGACACATGTGCCAGAAGCACGATTTTGGAGACTTAAAGTGCGTTCATTGTAGGTCCATTGTTGGGTTTTACTGCCATTGCAGTCCCAGAGAATGAGAGGTGTGCCATTGGTGGTGCGACTGCCTTGGGTGTCCACGCATTTACCTTGGTTGACCAGGTTAGCATAATTCCCCGTGAGGGGACGTAACCCCGCGTCGGTCCCGGTCCCGGCGGCCGTCAAGCCGGTGGTTAGCAGGGAGAAGGTGAGTAGTAATGGTGTTCGCATGTTTTGATACTCCTTGGTTAATGGATAATGGTTCATGGGAGAATCCTCATTTGTTAGTCACTGTCAATATAGCAGGTTTTATACCAATCGTCAAATATAGGCATCAAGAATCCGCGGCAACATTGGAGTGGTGGCTTTAGCCGGCGGTTTTCCCCTGAGTTTAATTGGGTGCCTACCCCCACCGGCTAAAGCCTCCAGTCCGGATATAGCAAAGCCTCCACTCCGATATACCAGCATGTCTTAGTGGTTTACCAATTATCACTGTCATTCCAAATCCGGCAACTCTTTGACGATCTTCATCGTCTCCACGCTGACCCGAATCACTTGACCAATTAAGCGTAGAATATATTCCTCATCATCGGCCCGATTCGGGTTATTGACAATTCCACTGCCGGCGGCGGTTTTCACTTGGTAGTCATTTAGCCATTCTAACTTTTTACGACTGCCACGGTGGCCATTGATGGTTACTTGATACTGATCAACCAGCCATTCCAAGGCGGAACGACTGCCCAGCCGATATTCTAAAGCGGCTGGTGGAATGCCGGCCAAAGTCAACGTGTCATTGTAAATGAGGTTGTCTTTCGGTTTCGTCAAACGCATTTTCTCGACCCGATAAGAGAGGGTCGTGTCTGTCGTAGCGATTCGCAACAACGGGTATTCTGGTTGTTGTTCATAGTATAAGTGCAACTGGGACAGTTGCTTCCCTGACTGGCTAAAGGCCCAGAACGTTTCCTTTTGGCGACCCTTGGGGGTGGCAGGGAAGTAGGGTGAAGGGGGAATCCTGGGCAACTCTCGTTTTAAGTTAGCCGCGTATTTTTGGCGATACGTGGGATGATGGAGGAGACCATAAACGTAATAGAAAATATCCCATTTAGCAATGGTGGTGTCTTGATAATGAGTTTGAAAGAGAGACAAGGCCCAATCGGTGATGTTCTCCTGACGACCACTACCGTCTTCATTATAGGTGTAGAAAGGAAAACACTGGGAATCACCGGTGAGATGCAAATCGGCAATCATTTTGACCATCAAGCAATGAAACGTTTTCGTATTCCCGGCGGCACTGACACAAATGGCTTGATTCTCCGCTTCGGTGGCGGGGGTTGGGAAAATAATAGGAAAGCGACCGAGACGGTGTATCAACACTTCGTCAAAATAGAAAAATCGGGTAGTGAACGGACGATAAAGGGCCCGCCGGATTTTGGCCGCGCTGAATTTGGTCTTGTGACCCCTTGATAGATACTCCTTTAAACGGCTACTCCATTTGACCCGGGTGGGATCATGGAGAACAAAATCATCCAATTTGACAGGTTTGTTGCTTCGGTTCAGCCACCGGTCAACCTCGGTATTGTAGCAAATGAGGAAGCGTTTGACATTTTCCACCACGCCGGGTTTGGCGAAGTGATATACCCAACTATCGCGGTTCGAGTTCACACCCAAGCTAAACGTTTTAAAGAGAACGCCTTTACTCAGCACTTTGGAGGTTTTGATGGCTTTGGAACCCAGCGGGACAAAATTCACAAATTCTGGTTGTAAGCCATTGGTCAGCCAGGTGTGATTGGCATCAGGTTGAAGCTGTTGCCAGTGGATTTCGGCAAATGGATGTCGCGTCAATTCTTCCAGTTTCTCTTGCTTCTTGAGATGGTCACCCACATGGGCATAGAAGATGCCTTTTTCACTCGTGGGATTTTTCACTAGCAACGTGATACTGACGCCGACGCGAATATCAAAGACATTTTGCACGCCTGGCATCTTTCGAATGTTGCCACCCAAGTCTAAACAGTAAATTTGGTTAAAGTCCTCCGTCAAATGTTTACGCATTCCATCGAAGGCCAGATTGTCTAAAAAACCATTGTTGGTGATCAGTGCTACAATGCCTTTGGGGCGATCCCTGAGTTGCCAGGCGGCCCACCGAAAGGCTTTGACATACGGGTCATTCAATTTACTCACGCTGGTCGCTTTGGAATCCTTGGCATAACTGTTTGCCACCAGTTTATCTAACTTGGGATACTTCCGATTCTTGTTGTTATCATTCTCGTTCTGCTGACCCACGTTGTAGGGTGGATTTCCCATAATGACTAAAATAGATGTCTCCTTGTTCCGCGTCCCTCGTGTGGAAGTCTTTGGTACGGGTGAGTTCACGGTGGCGTCCTCGACCTGTTCAAACGTGTCGACCAGGCGAATGCCGTCAAATTTTTGGTATTTGCCGGTCTTGCGGTAAAATTCGTGTTCAATGTTCAAACAGGCGATGTAATAAAGTAATAACATCACTTCGTTGCAATGTAACTCATGCAAATACTTGTCCTTCAGACGCGAGGGCTGAATCGCATAGATTTCTTGCAAAACCCGCACGATAAAACTGCCGGTGCCGACAAAGGGGTCAATCAGATGGACTTCTTTATCTGCCAGAGAACTTCCAAACTCCCGTTGTAACAGAACTGACACCGCCTTGACGATAAATTCGACCATTGAGGGGGGAGTGTAAGCGATCCCGTGAGTATCGGCAACTTTGACGGCAAAGCCTTGAAAGAACCGTTCATACACGGCTTTGAGAAATAGTTGTTTATCCGCATGGTCCTCTATCGTGGTAGCCACTCTGTCTAACACGGTGTAAAATCTTTCCAGCGGATGTCGCTTGAGAAATTCACTTTTGCCAAACGACTGAGAAGTCAGGGTATTAACGACTTGTTCGATTTCCTGGGCAATGGCGTTTTTGCTGATAAATTCGGGATTATTGAACACGCGACTGAAGAGTTTTTCGGTCAACAGATGTTGTACTAACATCTCCTCAATGGCGGCCCTGGCCAGATTTGGATTAATGGCTTGCTGACATAATTTGGTAAACCGGTTAAAGGCAGCCTGAAAACGCAGATTGGTCTTACGTTCACGTTGGATGATGCTGACCAGTTCCTGACCCAGTTCGGCAATTTTGCCTTGAAATTCCACCGCCGCAGTGCGCCACTCTTTGACTTCTGGTTTTTGATATTCCAGGAAGAGTTTGAGTCCTGCAACGAGATTCTTGGGCGAGTTGCCAATGGGTTTATCAAATACGGGTTTCGATTGGTCTTGGTAAATAATTAGACGTCCTGGCGATTGAAATAGAATATTGTCGTTAGGACAGCCTTGTTGAAACAGTGTGTGGATGTGTGGGTCCAACTCTTCCTGAGAGTCTTTGGTTTCCCAAATACCGTGGCGCAATTGTAAGTCATCCAATAACACGCCGTCAACCCCAATACCTCCTTGACTTTTACACACGTATTCTTGTTCTACCAATCGTAGGCCGACTTGTTTTGCACAATAGCGAAGAAGGTTGGCAAATGCGGGCGCCATGGCATTTTGAGGGGAAGGGGCGAGTGCCGAAATCTCTTGCAAAGTTCGGTAGTAGTTTTGGATGACTTTGTGAGTCGGTTTTAAATCGAGTGTAAGCATATAGTGTGGATGAATATAATAAATTTATGGAATTATTAGGCAGAATAGAGCCGCCCTCATGCTGTTTAATTTATCACAGTGAATTGGAAAATACAATAGTGAATTGGAGAATACCACGAACAGCGTTGGATTCAGGAGTTCAAGTAACGTGGTCTTGTCCTGCGTCTGGTAAGGCTGAGTTTTGGATTCCCGAAGTATGAATGTATCTCAAAAATGTATTGGTGGACTAGAGGCTAACGCCTCCATGCCATTAAGTTAAGGTAGGGTGGATTAAGCGTTAGCGTATCCACCATCCCCGAAACTGGTGGATACGCTGACGCTTAATCCACCCTACATGGTTAATGGTTAGGATATTTCTTAACTTAATGGCATTAAGGCTTCAGCCGGGGGCTGTTCCCCGCGATTTTAGTTATGTTCTGCTGCCACCGGCTAAAACCTCTAGTCCACCTGCCTCTAAAGCTTCTAGTCCACCTGCCTCTCCACCGGCTAAAGCCTCTAGTCCACCTACGCCTTAATTTCTGGGCCCCCTTAATTCCTCAACCTAATGGTATTACGACCAAAGCTTCTAGTCCAGCGATTGTTGACTTTAGGCAACCTGATTGAGATATGATACCAAATTTTTCGCCTGTTCAGCCGCATTCCCTATATAAGTCGCCGGTGTTAACTGCAATAGGCGCGTTTTCTCCTGGTCTGGCAAAGGTAAATCTGCCACAAAGTTTTTCAAACTGTCTTGGTCGATTCCGTGTCCACGGGTGAGAGTTTTCAATTTTTCATAGGCGTCTGCTATGCCATAGCGGCGCATTAGAGTTTGAATTGGTTCGGCAAGTACTTCCCAGGTGTGATTCAGGTCTTCTGCCATGACGGTTTGATTGACTTCGAGTTTGCCAAGTCCTTTGAGAGTGGAATCGTAGGCAATCAGGGAGTGGGCCAGACCTACGCCCAGGTTGCGGAGGACCGTGGAATCGCTGAGGTCGCGTTGCCAGCGGGAGATGGGTAATTTGGTGGAGAGGTGATGAAAGAGGGTGTTGGCAATGCCTAAGTTACCTTCCGCATTTTCAAAGTCGATAGGGTTGACTTTGTGGGGCATCGTGGAGGAGCCGATTTCACCTGGGATGGTCTTTTGTTTGAAGTAACCCAGGGAGATGTAGCCCCATACGTCACGGCAAAAATCGGTCAAAATAGTGTTGAATCGAGTGATGGCGTCAAAGAGTTCTGCCATGTAATCATGGGGTTCAATTTGAGTGGTGTAGGGATTCCAAACTAAATCGAGTTGAGTGACAAATTGTTGGGCAAGGGTTTGCCAATCTAGGTGGGGGTAGGCCACCAGATGGGCGTTGTAGTTACCGACAGCACCATTGATTTTGCCGAGTAAAGGAATTTGGGCGATTTGGGTCCGTTGCCGGTGAAGGCGATAGGCGACGTTGGCAAGTTCTTTTCCCAACGTGGTTGGCGTGGCCGGTTGCCCGTGGGTGCGGGATAACATTGGTACATCGGCATAACGTTGGGCTAGGGTAGTTAATGCAGTCAGAAGGGCGTCAAGGTTAGGCAACAGGAGGTTATGACGGGCTTCTTTTAGCATTAACGCATGGGCTAGATTGTTGATGTCCTCTGAAGTACAGGCGAAGTGCAGAAAGGGATTGATAGCGTGTAGTTCTGGAACCGTAGCAAATTTTTCACGGAGGAGGTATTCAACCGCTTTGACATCGTGATTGGTAGTGCGTTCGATGTCTTTGACTCGCTTTGCATCAGCGGGTGAAAATTGTTCAAACAGTTGGTTTAAAAACGTCTGGGCCGTGGCACTTAACGGCGGTACTTCGTGAAGGTCAGGCTGGGTGGCGAGGTGTTGCAACCAGCGAATTTCTACCAGGACCCGATAACGTATTAAACCGTATTCGCTGAAAATGGGTTGGAGGGCTTGCGTTTTGTTGAGGTAACGCCCATCAATGGGAGAAATGGCGGTGAGAGAAGTGAGTTCCATATTTGTTATTTACGGTTTATGAGGCGGTGGTGATGAAGTAGGTAATGTTGTAGAGGAATATTATTATATCAGACCCAGGAATCCAAAGCGCAGCTTTGTCGGTGACCTGACAAAGCTACGCTTTGAACTCCTGAACCATTATTTGGTGGTGAGGCAATGTGGGTTCTCTGTCTGAACTCTGATTAGAATGATTTTCAGATGGACTATGATTAGTCAAGCCGCCTTTCATAGCCCTCATTGAATCATCTCAATCAGAGTTCCAGACTGACGCGAAACCACGCGATATTTCACCCAGATGGCATCACTACCCATTATTTTTATAACTCTGCCGTATTGAGGAGAGAAACAGGTATCTTAAAAGTCGTCGTTTCGACTTCTCCTTGCATCGTTTTGGTGGTTGTGACGCCTAGATGATGCAAGCGTTTTAGGACTCCTTCCACTAGAATTTCAGGAGTGGAGGCGCCTGCGGTAATGCCTACGGTGGGTTTATTGGAAAACCAAGCAGGTTTTAAATCTTCGGCATCTTCAATCAAATAGGCGGTGACACCGGCCAGTTGACCGACTTCCCGGAGACGGTTGGAGTTGGAACTGTTATGGGCGCCGACGACTAATAGTATATCAATTTCAGAGGCGAGGGAACGTACTGCATTTTGACGATTTTGAGTGGCATAACAAATGTCGTTGAGGGCGGGTCCTTGAATGGTTGGAAAACGTTCATGTAAGGCGTCAATCACGTCACGAGTGTCATCAATACTGAGGGTGGTTTGGGTGACATAAGCCAGTCGGTCAGGACGTTGGACTTGTAAAGCGAGAACTTCTTGACGGGAACATAATACATGCACAGGGCTAGTGACACAACCACGGGTGCCTTCAACTTCGGGATGTTTGGCGTGACCGATGATAATTAATTCAAAGCCTTGTTGAGAATAACGTTGGGCTTGAGTATGCACTTTGGTAACCAGTGGACAGGTGGCGTCAATAATTTGTAGTTGCCGTTGTTCTGCATGTTTGACGACGGTGGTGGCAACGCCATGGGCACTGAAAATACAGACGGCGTTAGGTGGAACTTCTTCTAAAGTTTCCACAAAAATGGCGCCGCGTTTTTTTAGATCATTGACGACATAGCTGTTGTGAACAATTTCATGGAGGACATAAATGGGGGGGTGATAAATGTTGAGGGCGCGTTCAACAATTTCTATGGCACGGACGACGCCTGCACAGAAGCCGCGGGGTTGGGCGAGGATGACGTTCATGAGTCTGGGTTTTAGTGGATAGTGGACAGTGGATAGTGGATAGTGGACAGTGGATAGTGGACAGTGGATAATGGATAGTGGATAATGGACAATTAAAGAATGGAGACCGGACTAGAGGCTTTAGCCGGTGGCACCGGACTAGAGGCTTTAGCCGGTGGCAGGGGCACGTCTCCGGCTAAAGCCTCTAGTCCGAAGTCTCTAGTCCGACTGGGTTTTTCTCATTATTCATTATTCATTATCCACATATGATGTTACATGCCAAAGTAAATGAAGATGGTACATTAAGTGCCAATATTCCAGAAATGTTATGGGGAAAGAAGATTGTTATCTTTCTTACCCAGGAGGAGGAGTTGGAAACGACTAATTGGAACGAACTCTCCGCGGCTTTGAAAAGAGTGGACGCACTCAATATTCCACCTCGTTCTCACGAGGAAATTCTCGCAACATTACGAACTTTCAGGGAGACCGAATGAAATTAGCCTATATTGATTCTTCCGTATGGATAGCCCGTGTTGAAGGTTTGCCCGTTCATAAGCGGACCATTGACGTTTGTTTGAACGACTTGTCAAAAGAAGGATGGTCATTTTGTGCTTCTGAGGCGGTGCTTCTTGAAGTAATGGCTAAACCTTATAGAGATCGCAACACTTCGGTTATCCAAGCCTACCATGAAGTTTTTGAACCGGCCACGATTTTGAAGGGGTTTGCCAATC
The DNA here is from genome assembly GCA_011391085.1 of Thiotrichaceae bacterium. GTDB lineage: Bacteria > Pseudomonadota > Gammaproteobacteria > Beggiatoales > Beggiatoaceae > JAABRD01. The sequence goes on from JAABRD010000078.1 coordinate 12,435, forward strand.
TCTTTGAAAATGCGCTTATCATCACTCACAACGAAAACCTAAAAGCGATGGACGCTATTCATGTTTCCATTGCATTTCACTGTGGTTGTAAACGGTTTGTGTCAACGGATTCTCATTTTAAAAACTTGAGTCTCATCGTGCCTGTTTGGATAGATTTAAGGACTTCGTAATTGGTCCGAAACGGTCTAGGGATTTCGCCAGTGATTCAAAGCTTCGCTTTGAACTCATGGCGTATTTCTAGCGTATTTCTATTTGCCCAAATGATGTTCAAATAACAACGTCGTGCCTGGCATTTGCAAGTATTCAGACATATTTTCTGTGACCGTTTGTAATGGTGTGTGGTCATTTTTAAATACCCAGTCATTTAGCAGTTGTGACAGATTCAATGACACGCCATAATAGAGGTTACGATATTTAGGTTGCGTATCTGTACCATCTGTGGGTTGATAACCGCGTGTGCCATATCCAATGGCAATTTCAAGGTAGCGCGTCCAGACAATATCCCGTATGGTGGGAAAGCCACTGGCTTTCGTGACCAATAAATAAGTTTGTCCAGAATAATCTGCCACAGGGTCGTAATCCTCTAGCCGTTTCGCGTCGTCAGAAGTCCAATATATCAGACGAATGTCAAACTTCTCATCCCATTCTGGGTAAGTTTCAAATAACACCCCTAGCCCAATGCCCGCTAGGTTTATTATGGTATCTTCGGTACTGAATCCATATTTTTCAGTGAAACCATCCATGATTTCGACGCCCAAAGACAGGGTGCCGGCAGTCAACCCTGCTAATTGGGCAGCTTGTTTCTGACTATGCCCGGCCCATTGAAAACCTTTTGTCATCAATCTAGTGGCCACATAGGTAGAATAACCATGTCCCAATTTATCGGCCCCGCCGTTGGGACTGTCTTGTTCGAACCAACCTTCATGTCTGACTCGAAATTCTGAAGAACTTTTATTCCACCACGCGGTGGCGCCATACAGGGCCGTGGCCCCAGCAAAACCAGAAATGAGTAGGGTTGTCCGAACAGACTTTGACGGAGGAGGCACATTATCCTCTTCCTCAGACAATCCTGTGATGGTTGAAAGAGAATTGTCAAGATAATTAATTTGCGCGTGACAAATATTTATGGTAAACAGTGACCCACAGAATAGGTTAAAGAATTTGGAAAATAGACGCATTTTTTAGTAATGAATGATGAGAGATGGAGTGTGCCTACCGCCAGCCGGCTAAAGCCTCTACTCCAGCACAAAGCACTGGTGGAGTAGAGGCTTTAGCCGGAGGGGGGCATATCACCGGCTAAAGCCTCTAGTCCAGCCTTGGTTTTTTCGCTATCCACTATCCACTATCCACTATCCACTATAATAAATGACTCCCCAACAATATTGCCAAGACAAAGTGATAAAGAAAGGTTCTAGCTTACACCATAGCCTACGTTTTTTACCAGTCGAACAACGTGAGGCACTGCTGGCCCTATACGCTTTTTTCCGCGAAGTGAAAGACATTTCCTATGAGTGTAGTCAACAACAACTCGCTTATGCAAAATTTCAATGGTGGTTAGAAGAAATTGCCCAAACCTTTGCTGGCAAACCTTCACATCCTGTTTGTCAGGTTTTAGCCGACCCGATCAAGAATTATCACCTATCCAGACCAGAGTTTTTTAAAATTATCGAAGGATTCTTGCTAGACTTAGCCGTTACCCGTTATACTAGCTTTTCAGAAGTGGAAGACTATTGTAAACGCACCAGCGGCAAACTCAGTGTGTTATGTTCGAAAGTCATGGGTTATCATCACTCAAACACGTTGAAATATGCCGAAAATTTGGGTATTGCGTTGGAATTGACCTATCGCCTGCGTTATTTACGTCGAGATGTTCAACAGGGGCGTCTCTATTTCCCTCAAGAAGAATTGGAAAAATTTAAAGTCTCTGAACAGACCCTGTTTGGTGGTCAATGGGATGAAAAGGTACAATCATTATGCAAGTATCAGACGGCCCGGATTCGCACTTATTACCATGAAGCATTTAAGTGCCTGAATCCCGCAGACTGTATTTTACAAGAAAGTGGTCTGGTCCGTTCCCAGTTGGCATTAGCCACTCTACAAGAAATTGAAAAAGATGGGTATCAGTTATTTCACCATCATATTACCTTACCTTCTTGGCGAAAATGGTGGATAACTGGGCGAACTAGATGGCTTGTGAAAAAAGGGTGTAAATTAAACTATACTCTTCCAGAGTAGTTTTAGAGATTTTTTAATTTTTTTTTGAAATCCTCTTGAGAAACGAAAAAGTTGGCCCTATATTTGGGGACGTGCAAGTTGATACGAGTAAAAAGAAATTAAGTGGGTAGAATGACGGATATTCGTTTTGCCTATGTGACTCGTCAGTAAAAAATGATTTTTAAAAATTTTTCTGAAAATCCTCTTGACAAATTAAATATCCTCCCCCATATTAAACGTCTCAAGACGCGGGAATAGCTCAGTTGGTAGAGCGCAACCTTGCCATGGTTGAGGTCGCGAGTTCGAGTCTCGTTTCCCGCTCCATTTTTATCTGAAATCCTAAGTTTATATACTAGAGGTTTGTAGATTTCTTTGGGTTAAGGCTGAGTGGCAGAGTGGCTATGCAGCGGCCTGCAAAGCCGTGTACATCGGTTCAATTCCGGTCTCAGCCTCCATTTTTGTTATTAATGAATAATTGTTCATTGATTCGTTTTGGTGTCATTGTAGGCCCAAGCCTCTTCCGTTTTACCCAACCAACAACAGAAATCCCTAGAGTCTTATTATTCATTATTCATTGTAATAATTGCCCGGGTGGCGAAATTGGTAGACGCAAGGGACTTAAACTAATTTGAGCACCTAAGGCGAAATCTTTGGGTGAATGGAGTCTAATTCGGTGAAACCTGTCAAATGGCAATACCGAGCTAAACTTACCTATGTCTTTATGACTTTTCAGCCATGTTATCTGTACGTGGATTAGGAAAAGAAAAATGGGTAAGAACGTGTAGAGACCATACGGCTCCTGCCTGACTGCTATCCACCAAAATAAATGGTACGTCCAGTCTGGCTTTACTAAACCTCAAAACTTTAGTAAAGTACAGTTGTCGTAAATCGTAAAAGGCAAAGATAGGGTCCAGACCACAAACATCTCTTTTCCAGTGGAAATAAAGATGGCAGCGAAAGCTGTAGTCGGTAAGAAAATCCCTCGGTTTTGAAAGACCGTACCGGTTCGACTCCGGTCCCGGGCACCACTATTCAACATGTCATGTAAAATCAATAAGTGAAAATGGGACGATACCCTATCTACAATCAATAGGCCATGTACACGGCACACTTTGGGCTATCTGCGGCGCCCTTTTCCATTACCCCTGACCCACATTATCTATACCTTAGCGTGCGCCATAGGGAGGCTTTGGCCCATTTACTCTATGGAGTCAACGAAGGTCCTGGTTTTGTTTTGTTAACTGGCGAAGTGGGCACAGGTAAAACGACACTGTGTCGGTGCCTGATTGAACAACTGCCAGATTCTGTCGACGTTGCGTTTCTCCTCAATCCCCGCGTCTCCGCTATTGAATTACTCGCTGCCTTGTTTGACGAATTGCGCATCAGTTACGACCATGACTTTTCCCTAAAAGATTTTATTGACACCCTCTACAGTTACCTCCTCACTGCCCATTCGGTGGGACGTCGTACCGTGCTGATTTTGGATGAAGCACAAAATCTCTCCCAAGAAGTTCTCGAACAAGTTCGGTTATTGACCAACTTAGAAACCACCAGCCATAAATTGTTACAAATTATTCTGGTCGGTCAACCCGAACTGAAAACGTTGCTGAAACAAACCAATTTGCGCCAGTTGTCCCAACGCATTACGGCACGTTATCACCTCTTACCTCTCCCTGCCAAAGACATTCAAGCCTATATCAATCACCGCCTGGCTGTCAGTGGGGCGCGGGGGCCCTTATTTAACAAAGCCGCTGTCAAAGAAGTGCATCGCTATTCGGGCGGCGTGCCGCGTCTTATCAATATCATTTGTGACCGGGCATTGCTAGGAGGATATGTACACAATAAAAATCCCATCGATGCCACGATTGTGCGTAAAGCGGTACATGAAGTTCGCGGTGACAATAGTTACCAGAAAAAAGTATGGTTCATGAGTTCATTGTTATTCACACTCGTTCTACTAGGCGGTGGTGGCACACTCTGGTGGTGGAAAAATCACACTTCTTCAGCGGCACCTCTTCACACCTCCGAATCACCCGCTACGGCGCCTGAATCTGCTGACTCTACAGCCGTTGCTGCCAATACGTTACCATTGCCCCCGCCTTCCGCGACGGGCACTTCTTCAGCTACCCCTTCGCTTGCCAGTCTCCTCCAAGATGTGAAAGTACCTAGCGACACCGAGACAGCGTTTGTGACCCTCTTTCAGTTATGGCAAGTCGAATATACCAGTCTCACTGGCAGTACCGCCTGTGAACGGGCAGCTAACCGCGGACTCGCTTGCTTGTATAAAGACGGGAATTGGGATGACCTTCGCACCTTTAATCGACCCGCGGTGATAGAATTAGTGACCGAAGATAGAAAACAACATTTGGCAGTTGTCACCGGTTTGCAAAACGACAAAGCCACTTTAGCCTTTGGAGGAAACAGCTATCAATTCTCGTTCACGGAAGTGAATCAATATTGGCTAGGTCAATTTTTGCTAGTTTGGCAACCCCCTAAACTGCCTATTCCTATCGTCAAAGTCGGCATCACCAATGAAGTTATCGTCTGGTTACGAAAAAATTTAGACCTTGCTGAAGGACGCCAAGGCACCGTCACATTTTCCGCCACATTTGACAATGCCTTGAAGAAACGCATTATTGCCCTCCAACAACAACATGGCATGACTGCCGATGGCGTCGTGGGTGAACAAACCATGGTCTTTTTACAAGCCTTCTCTCCCGCAGGCCCCTCACTACTTCGTACCCTCAATGTCTCGACCCCGTAAAAAACCCTTACCTACGGACCTCGTCCGCATCCAGATTGAAAAACTGTCTCACGATGGCCGCGGTATCGCCCGCATAGAAGGAAAAACAGTGTTCCTATTTGGCGGCTTGCCGGGGGAGACCGTGTTATTCCGTTATGTCTCCCAACACCGACGCTTTGATGAAGGCCAAGTCGTCGAAGTCTTAGACGCCTCCCCCCAACGAGTCATCCCAGGCTGTCCCCACTTTGGCCTCTGTGGCGGTTGCAGTCTCCAACATCTCTCCCCCACCGCCCAACTGGAACTTAAACAAACCACGGTATTGGAACACTTTCAACATCTTGGCAAAGTCCAACCCGAACAGATAGTGCCACCGTTACGGGGACCCAGTTGGGGTTATCGCCGCAAAGCCCGGTTAGGGGTCAAATATGTCGAAAAAAAATCCACCGTATTGGTTGGATTCCGGGAATCACACAGTAACCTATTAGCCGAACTAACGCGCTGCGACGTGTTACATCCACTCATTGGCGAACGTTTATTAGACTTCCGCAATCTCATTTATCAGTTGGACACCCGTAACCATATTGCCCAACTCGAAGTCGCCGTCGACGATTCCCACCTAGCCGTTATTTTCCGCAACTTACAACCGTTGACAGACCGAGACCAGCAACTGTTATGCGAGTTTGCAAAGTCCAATGATTTCTATTTTTATTTGCAACCGGCAGGTCCAGACAGTGTGACACCCTTATGGCCCGCTGACTTACCCCAGTCTAGTTTGGAATATTCACTGTTTCTTCAGACCTGCGAGGTCTCGAAGACCTCGCAGGTCTCCTCCTCGCAAGAACTTGCCCCAAAACCTCCCCTGAGTTTCCAATTCACGCCACAAGACTTCACTCAAATTAACTTTGCGATTAATCAACAAATGGTTACCCAAGCCCTCCTCTGGCTAGACCCACAAGCAGAGGAGACCATTTTAGACCTCTTTTGTGGCTTAGGTAACTTCACTCTCCCGTTGGCCCTACATGCCAAACAAGTGATTGGCATTGAAGGAGAAGTCAATTTAGTCAACCGTGCCATGGCCAACGCCCGCCGTCAAGGCTTCTCAAATATCCACTATCACGTTGCCAACCTAGCGTCCCCAGATTTACAACAACCGTGGACGCAACAACCGTATGACAAAGTATTACTGGATCCCCCACGCAGTGGCGCCTTAGAAATTCTACAAGCGTTACCTTTACAACAGACTCAAAGAATCGTTTACGTCTCTTGCAACCCAGCCACCTTAGCACGAGACGCTGGTGAATTAGTCTCGAAAAAAGGTTATCGCCTCATACAAGCCGGCGTGATGGACATGTTTCCACATACCACACATGTAGAAACGATGGCGTTGTTTGAACGTTGAGGTAGTAGGTAGTGTTGTAATGGTTATGGGTTTTGGAGTACGGAATTAATTCCGTACTCCAGCGGAATTAATTCCGTACTCCAACGGAATTAATTCCGTACTCCAACGGAATTAATTCCGTACTCCAACGGAATTAATTCCGTACTCCAAAACTGCTATACCATTACTTGTACAACACTACCCCAAAACGTGTGTTGAATTTCTTACATTGGGGGTGGGCTATTGACAAACCTGTTCAAATAAGTGTAACCTTTTACATATGGTTATAAACGGTGAAATTGCCAGTATCTATTTCTAAACCATCCTGCGATTCTGCCGTTGGTAACCGTATGTAATGGACGGTTTTGACCGAAACCGTCTAAAGACTTTCTAAACTCCTTCTTAAGTGAGTAACCGTTAATAACTGTTAGGAAAAATTTATGAAAACACGAATCTTAACCTCTAGTGCGATTGTTTTACTGTCCAGCGTCTTTGTGACTTACCAACCCTGGGTTGCAGCACAACAACTGCCAGATAAAGACTTTGACCCCCCCATAGCCAATCCCGCTTATCCGCAAGGACAAGGACCCCGAGTGGTGATTGACGAAGCCCATTACAATTTCCACCGGAAGGATGAAAGCTTCTACGCGTTTACCAACGTGCTGACTAAGGATGGCTATGTGGTCGAGGCTTTAAAGGACCAGCTATCGGCGGACACTTTGAAAGACGTGGAGGTGTTAGTTATTGCCAACCCGGCCAACGAAGTGAATGGTACTACACCAGAGACCTGGAACATGCCGTTCCCATCCGCGTTCACAACCGAGGAGATTGATGCCGTGGTGAATTGGGTCAACGACGGTGGTGCGTTTTTCCTACTGGCAGACCACATGCCGTGGGGTGGGGCAGTCGAAGCATTAGTGTCGCGTTTCGGGTTTATTACCAATAGCGGTTATGCCCTCCCTGTATATTTCTTCGAGGATCCAAAGAATCCTCAGGCGGATTACACCATCAGATTTTGGCACGAGGGCAATATTGTCTCAAGAGGAGATGGTTACTTACATTCTCACCCTATTCTTGAAGGTCGTGATGCGTCTGAAAAGATCGAATTTGTCGTCTCGTTTGGTGGACAAGCATTTTCGGCAAAACCTGGGACTTCGATTCATCCTCTGATGGTATTGGGTGAAGGTTCACGGCAAATCTTTCCCACCAACGCGGACCGTAGTAAGTGGCTTACAGAGACGGGAGAATGGCTATTACCCAGTGCCGGATCCGAAGGGATGTTACAAGGTGCCACCTTGAAATATGGCAAAGGTCGCATGGTACTGTTGGGCGAATCGGGAATGGCAACCGCACAAATAGCCGGGGGAAGTTTCACCATGGGCATGAATGACCCGGCCGCGCCACATAATGTGCAGTTCATTCTCAACGCGATGCACTGGTTGACGGGTTTGTTGCCCGAATACACACAGAAAGTTTGTGAATCAGGGAAGTCCGAACCCACTATCATCAGCAGTGACTTGACCACCGAAATTCCCTGCGCGATTTACAAAACACCGTTTGGAGAGATGAATCTCAACATCATCCTTCAATATGTTCCAGATGAGAACGGATCATTGCTGTTTCGAGTGGACCAGGTCCAACGGCTAGATAAGTAGTTAGGCAGAAATTTTGGTAGTGTTGTACAAGTAATGGTATAGCAGTTTTGGAGTACGGAATTAATTCCGCTGGAGTACGGAATTGATTCCGTTGGAGTACGGAATTGATTCCGTTGGAGTACGGAATCAATTCCGCTTGAAACGGAATCAATTCCGTACTCCAAAACCCATTACCATTACCTCTATAACACTACCGATTTTTGCGTCCCAAAACGTGTTTTGGGACTCCGATTTTTATGAATGATTAATCAATTATGACAACCACCACCCAAATTCAATCACACTACCCACTCTCATCCTCCCAACGAGAAATTTGGTTTGACCAACTCTTGCACCTAAACGTACCGTTGTACAACGTCGGTGGCTATATACCCATTTATGGCGTCCTTGACCACGCTTTATTTGAACAAGCCGTCAATCGGTTGATACAACGCCACGACGCTTTACGCACCGTCTTAGTGTCCAACTCGTCAGAAGACGTACCGCAACAAATCGTTCTATCAGAATTGTTAGTGACGGTTCCATCTAACGACTTTTCGGACCAAGACCACCCACACGAGACCGCATTAGCTTGGATGCAAGAACAATTTGTACAATCCTTTGAATTGTATGAACAACCACTGTTTTCGTTTGCTTTACTAAAAATTAATGAGGAATGTCATTATTGGTTCAAAAAATATCATCACCTAATAGTGGATGGCTGGAGTGGTTCTTTACTCACGCAATCATTGGCCGAGATTTATACCCAATTAGTTCGCGGACAATCCATAGCGTTGACGGCGCCGTCTTATTTCTCATTTGTCCAACATGATCGCGCCTATCTGGAATCCGCACGTTATGAAACCGACCGGCAATATTGGTTGGACAAATATCAAACCTTACCTGAACCGTTATGGACGCCACGCTATTCCCATCAATTTCTGGATCAAACGCCACCGAGTGGGCACCGAGTGTTATCATTATCACGACCGTTCTACAACCAACTGCAAGCGCTGGCAACCCATTGTCAAGCCACGATTTTTCATCTTCTGTTAGGGGCTTTTTACGTCTATTTGACTCGTACTGGTCAAACGACTGAATTGGTCGTGGGATTGCCATTCTTGAATCGTCCAAATGCGACTTTTAAAAAGACCGTTGGATTATTTACGGGTGTCAGTGCAGCACGGTTCTCGTTTGGCACGGAATTAACTTTTAGCCGCTTGTTACGGGCCATTGGGCGGGAGTTAAAATCCAATTATCGTTGCCAACGTTTGCCCATCAGTGAATTAAACCGCGCCCTGGGACTGCACCAATTAGGACGTCGACAACTGTTTGATTTCAGTTTATCTTATGAAAAGCACGATTATGATACCGATTTTGGCATCGCGAAAACGCTTCAGACGACCAATCTGTTGCATGGTTATGAACAAACCCCGTTGATGGTCTATGTGCGCGAATTTCATGATGATGAGGAGGTTGATATAGATTTGGTCTATAACCTGGCCTATTTTGACGAGACCGACATTGAACAAATGCAAACACGTCTACGGCTAATTTTAGAGTACGTACTCTATCATGCAGAGGAGTCGATTTGTACCATTCCATTGTTGACCAACGCAGAACTCCAACAACTACAGGCTTGGAATCAAACTCAAGTCGATTATCCCTGTGACCAAACCATTGTGGACCTCTTCCAAGCCCAAGTGGCGAAGACACCAGAGAATGTCGCGGTGGTGTTTGAAGACCAGCAATTGACCTATCGCCAATTGAATGCCAAAGCCAATCAACTCGCCCATTACTTGATAAGTTTGGGAGTACAAGCGGAGACGTTGGTGGGAATTTGCGTGGAACGTTCCTTGGAGATGGTCATTGGCCTCTTGGGCATTCTCAAAGCGGGCGGGGCGTATGTGCCATTGGATCCGAATTACCCGCCGGAACGTTTGCAATTTATGTTGGAAGATAGTCAGATACCGGTGTTGTTAACCCAATCTCACCTCTTGGACCAATTGCC
>JAABRD010000007.1 GCA_011391085.1 Thiotrichaceae bacterium
CGGCTAAAGCCTCCACTCCAACGGGGTCTTAATTCCTTTGCGTAAGGTGAATGATTAGATAATCCACATCTAAATCGAGTAGCGAAGCATTCATCATGGTTTCGGTGGTTGACGGGAACTAAAGTGTTATCAGAGTATTTAACTCTCAAATAAGTTATATCATTTGAATTAAAGTGTCAAGTAGGAATAAGTGAGTTAATAACCTATTAGAATATGCACCTTTTATTACTTTGGATGCGTAAGGTGAGTGACTAATAGATTGTATATGGCTAATAGATTGTATTACGATAAGCAGTAAGCCGATGAATATTCTCGATTGATCAATTAGTTTTACAACTTGGATTATACAGCAATGCCTTGGAATCATGGGTCTGGCAAATCACTATACCATTACTTTTCTAACACGATGTATAACCTGCTTGACAAAGTGATTATGTTGATGGTACCTTGAAAGAATCAATGTCATATAACAAAGAGGATTATTTGCATGTCTCTATCTACTCAAAAACCACCGATTGAAATCAAACTCCAATTAACAGGCCATTCTGCTAATGACGAAACCTTGCATGATCTTCTCACTTGGTTAGAACAAGAAGACATTGAAGGACTTACTTTGAAACGCCAAGAAGTGCCTTCGATTCCAGAGAAAATGGGAGGACCTGAATTTTATGTCATCCTGGCCGTCATTCTTGCTACACCACCTGCGCTAGAAAGCAGTGTTAAAATCGTTGAACGGCTGTTAGACTCGCTATCAAGATGGATCAATTTGAGAGATTCCGACGTTTCAGATATTCTCATTGAAACCTCTCAAGAAGAGTTAGAGTTTCAGAAAGAGATCAAAGCTCTTAGGGAAAAACAAGAGGCCAAACGTCAAAAACGTGCCCAAAAACCATGACTCTCTCTTTTGACACCGACAAAACTCATGCCATTTTAATTGGTGCCAGCGAATTTGAACAAACAGACGATTTGCTTCTGCCCTTGCCTGCTGTGCCCAAAAATCTGGACGCTTTAAAGCAATGGTTAAAAGGGATAGGTCTTCCTGACACTCAGATTACCCCTCTCCTCAATCCATCTAATGGGGCAGACATTACCCTCAAACTAGATAAGATAGTTAAGGAGGCCAAGAAAGGAAGAATAAACACTCTGATTTTTTATTACGCGGGACATGGCATCCCTGACAAAAATCAAGAACTTTATTTAGCGACTCGACAAACTGACCGTAGCAGTTTTGATAATGGTGGGGCGTTGGCTTTTAATAAAGTGCAGAATATGTTGACGGACCTGGAAAAGGTTACTTTGATTTTCATTTTGGATTGTTGCTATAGTGGCAAAGCAATTAAAGGGTTTCGTAGGGGAAGCCAGTCAGTCTATTTTCTAACAGCTACACCCGCTAATTATCTGGCGGATGCCCCTGAAGGGGAAACTTACACTGCATTTACCGGTGAACTGATAACGGTGTTGATTCAAGGAGTCGAAAACCACGGGGAAACTTTGAGTCTAGCCGATATTCATAAGCATTTAAAGATTCGACTGACCCCAGACCACCCTGAACCACAACGTCAACCTTGGAACGAAGAACCCTTCGTGTTTGCTTTTAACCGTGCCTACTCAACTATCGTTAACCCCACAGATAGCTTGAGTTCCGTTCTTGAAATCACCAACAAAAATATACCTGACGACACACAAAGAGAGGTTATCACTACCACGAAATTAGATGAAGAATCTCTCAAAAATTTTTTTGCTGATATTGGTTCTGAATCTCGTAAAAAGGGGATAATGTCCGAAGAACTGAATGAAGAATCTCTTAAAAAAAATTCTGCTGATGACATTGATTCTGAATTTCGTAAAAAAGGGATAATGTCCGAAAAAAAGGAACAACAAGAATTATTTGTCACTAACCAAAAATCTATCAAAAATCCACCTGCCAGGAGACAACTTGGACCAAGCAAAAAAATAAGGGGACAGGGAGAATCTAAATTGTTTAAAGAAATGGTTGGCGAGAAGCAATTGCCGAACAATGACGGGAAAACAGAAGAATTTATCCGAGAGTTATCAAAATCAATCAGAAAATACTTATCAGCCCTGTCAACAGGGGAGTTGGTTCAACACCTATATAGCTGTTTGTCAGACAACCCAAATACGATGGCCAGATTTATTATCAACATTTCAAAATTCCAGAGGTAAGCAATAATGCCTACGCCAAGAACCTTCAAATATCAAGAACTAACAGCCCCCAAATACGTTGGCGAAGGTCTGTTAGACATACCACATCCCCTCATCTTGCGTTACAAGTCTCCAGAGGAACTGATTGCAGAATTTGAAAAAAACTTTGGCGTGAAGCCCACGGGCGTAGTTTTGCCTGCCATCGCCACCGATGGTCTTATGTATCCCTGTGAGAAAATTGAATTGCCGCTTTCTCGATATACTTATGCCACAGGTAAATTTCAGGATTTTCAAACCACCGTGGCAGACTTTGCTTCTCAAGAGGCAATAAAAACCATCTACTTATCTATAGAACCTACCTTACAATTTGTCACTACCGACGCCTTACATGTGGTTGATATTGTGGGTGATGGTAGTTCACAGGTATGTATTGGTAACCAGCGCACTCAGGAATTAATATCGACAATTTTGGGAATTGGGATCGACAAGACTTTGGCAATTTTAGAGGAGAAAAAAAGCCAAGCGAAATTAGCCGGTGCTGTGATTGATTGCGTGGATTTGTGGCCTCAAGGTGCCAGAAATGACCGGTTGGAATTGACCTGTTTCTGCGAAAGTTGCCTGCAATATTTCAAGGAGGAGAGTAGGTCGCCAGAGTTGATAGATAAGTTTCGTACCTTCCCCAATCCTTGGAATTTGGTTCTCAAAGATAGGGGAGATGGTATCGGCTACATAGATGACTTGCCAAAAGGGGTAACCGAAACACAAATCATTGGTTTAAGTCGTCAAAAAGGGTTTCTGGAAATTTTCAAGGAGACCTCAGAACAAGAACTCATCCAACAAGCGGGCTTTTTGTTGGACTATATGCAACTCCGCCATAATCAAACAGTCCTCGCCTTGCATAGCATCTTTGACGAGGCTTTCAAGGACCTTGAAAAACCTGAGTTGAAACGAATCGTCTTGCTAGAAGGCATCCATTATGACTGGACCAGTGGCTTGCAACTCACTCGTTTAGATGACCCAGACGAGGGGATTCCCAAATTTGACGAAATTTGGTTTAATCCAACTTCTTCTGACTTGTACACTCGCAACGTCCAGTTTCGTTCCTACATGTGGCGACGGTCCCGCTATTTGATTGATGCCTTTTTCCAAGAAATTGCCAATGCTGCCGACCCAGTGAAACGCAATACGACGGGCATTGCACGGTTTTCCGAGGAGGATTTGCGGAAACAATTGTTAAAACGCTTCCTTGGCGCCCTCAATACTTCCGCCAGTTCACTGACTTCATTAGCCGCATTGCCAGAACTCCAAGGTGGCACAAAAGGAAGTCAACGGGTAGGATTTGTAGGCGTCGCCTTTCTGTCAGAAGAACAAGGCCGTCAATTCATTAATACTCTACCCATTGCAGAAAGTGGCGTGGTCACCGGCGGGAGATTATCAAGGGAACGTGGGCCGTCAGATTTGTTGGATTTGTTTAGACAGTTGTCGGAGTCTAAGGATTCCAAATAGGTGGTGAGAGACTTGGTTTCTCTTGTCATGTTGGGCATAGTTGAAATGGCTTTAGAGAATCGTCAAGTTGTTAAACCTGACAGGTCTAGCAGACCTGTCAGGTTTTTCCAATACATTGCGCAATACTATTGAATATTTCAAAGACAGAGGCAATTATGACCACCGTAAATTATCACGACACTCTCATCCAAGACCTGCGCAAGGACCCTCAAGATGCGTTGCACTACCTCAATGCGGCCATAGAGGAAGACGACCCGCGGGTCTTTTTTATCGCATTACAAGATGTCGCAGAAGCGCAGGGTAATGACCTGTCTAAATTGGCCAAAAAAGCGAAACTCACTGCCAAGAAAATCACTGAAGCATTGGCGGGCCAGACTCATCCAGAATTGTATAAGATTGATTTGTTATTACAGGCTATGGGGTATCGGTTGACGATTCAACCTCAGAGGTAAGGACGTGCGGTTAAACGGTCTTCCTAAACCTCACAGGTTTAGGAAGGCTGGGGGGTTAAGTAGGATGGATTAAGCGAAGCGTATCCACCATCTTTAAAAACGCAGGTGGATACGCTTCGCTTAATCCACCCTACATTGACTGTTGACAGGAGTAATGACTTATGCTAAATTTGGAACACTTTCATCCTCAATACCTCAGAGATAGGACTGGCAAGAACATTTCGGTAATGTTGCCCGTCCAGGAACGGGAAGAATTGGAAGAATTACTGGAAGATGTCCATGACTCAGTCATTCTTGCACAACGACAAGATGAGGAAACCATTTCACACCAAGACTTGATTTTGGAACTGAAACAAGATGGCCTTATTTGAGATTAGGTGGAAAAAATCTGCCAAAGCTGAACTGCGAAAACTGCCTACCCCAGTTATCCAACGAATCATTAAAGCAGTTGAGAATCTGGCTATTTATCCTTATCCTCAAGGATGCAGAAAGATACAGGGTACGGCACACACTTATCGGATTCGAATAGGTGATTACCGAGTGTTGTATTCGGTGACCTCTTCTCTCTTGTTGATTGACATTATTAGGGCAGGACATCGCAAGGATGTATATGATAACTGTCCCTGAATTTCAGTTTTGTATAGTTGTGTGGAATTGGAAAACCTTCCGGCTGACAAGTCACTTAATTGAACTGTAAGGACATGGACCAAGAAACTAAGTTTCTTAAAGAAACTTAGTTTCTAATGACTCAATAAGTACCGAAGCAGAAATTTTACCGTATTTTCAATCGTCGCCCTCACCCCCGGCCCCTCTCCCAAAGGGAGAGGGGAGACGGGCAACACCAGTGGTTTTCTCCCCTCTCCCTCTGGGAGAGGGGCCGGGGGTGAGGGTAAGGGCGTTATTATACCAGAAAATTTTTACTTCACTACTTAATACTTCGTCAAATCCATCCCCCGATACAACTCCGCCACCTGGTTCGCATAGCCATTAAACAACAGCGTTGTTACAAAAACGGGTAGTGATGCAATGTGGGTGAAATGTCTGAACTATGATTAGAATGATTTTCAGATGGACTCTGATTAGTCATAGCCTCCTTTCATAGCCCTCATTTAATCATCTAAATCACAGTTCAAGACGAAGAGAAACCGCACGATATTTCACCCAGATTGCATCACTACCCAAAAACGGCTATGTGAGTTCTGTAAACGACAAAAAAGGAATCAATGATGCCTAGATTAGACATTTACCATGACACAGTGAAACGGGCTTTGGAAAAAGACGGCTGGCAAATTACTCAGGACCCTTACCGATTAAATATTGGGAAAAAACGTCTCTTTGCCGATTTAGGTGCAGAACGCCTGTTAAGTGCAGAAAAGGGAACCTGTCAAATAGCGGTGGAAATCAAAAGTTTCCTTGGGCCTTCCGATGTGACTGACTTAGAAAAAGCGTTAGGTCAATACGTGTTGTATCAACACCTCATGGAACTGACAGAACCAAATCGGTTACTCTATCTGGCCGTAAGCACACAAACTTTTTATAACACGTTTGCCCTTGAAATCGGACAATTACTGTTAGATAAGGGGACACTTCGTTTATTCACTTTCAACATCCAAGAGGAGGTTATTACACAATGGATACCTTCACTTCAGACCAATCCATAATCAAGAAGGTGTTGCAAGACTATTCTCACTTTTTAGCCACCGCTAACGGAGGGTTGCCTAGTTATCTGTTATTTGATGATGAACACGGTCAATATGCCCTCATCGAAGGCGGTTGGCAACAGGACCATTATGTGCATGATACTATCATTCATATTGGGATTGTCAAGCAACAGATTTGGATTCATGGGGATAATACCGAGGAAGGAATTGCCCCCGAATTAGTCGCCGCCGGGATTCCTAAACAACAAATTGTGTTAGGTTTCCGTTCCCCAGAGGTTCGCCCGTTCACGGAATTTGCGGTGGGATGAGTTGAACTCATTGCTTTTGTTGGTCGCCTGTCCTCTCGTGGAAGACCTGACTGGTTTTCAAAACTTGTCAGGTCTGGCAGGGGTATCGGTTGACGATTCAACCTCAGAGGTAAGGACATGGATTAAGAAACTTAGTTTCTTAAAGAAACTAAGTTTCTGTGGTGCCGTTGCGTAACATGACTCAATAATATTTCGTCAAATCCATCCCCCGATACAACTCCCCCACCTGGTCAGCATAGCCATTAAACAACAACGTTTTCCGTTTCGTCAATTCCCCAATTCGTCGTTCTTTTGCTTGTGTCCAACGGGGATGAGGAACGTCGGGATTGACGTTGGCGTAGAAACCATATTCAGACGCATCGGCAGTTTCCCAACTGGTGAACGGTTGTTGTTCCACTAGGTGAACTTTGACAATGGACTTGATACATTTGAAACCGTATTTCCAAGGCACCACTAAGCGAATCGGGGCACCGGTTTCATTGGGAAGGGTTTTGCCGTACATGCCTACGCTAAGAAGCGTCAACGGGTGCATCGCTTCGTCAATACGCAAACTTTCGGTATAAGGCCAGTCCAAGAGGTCACGTTTTTGACCTGGCATTTGTTCAGAGTCCCGCAAGGTGAAAAATTGGACATATTTAGCCTTAGAAGTGGGTTGACACCGTTTGAGAAAATCGGCCAGTGGGAAGCCGACCCAGGGGATAACCATTGACCAGCCTTCTACACAACGGTGGCGATAAATGCGTTCTTCTAAGGGAAACTGTTTGAGAATGTCTTCTATGTTTAAAATCCCTGGCTTTTCCACTTCTCCTCCAATAATGACTTGCCAAGGACGAGTTTTGAGAGTATGGGCATGGCGCATGGGGTCCGATTTGCTGGTGCCAAATTCGTAAAAGTTGCTGTAACTGATGATTTTTTCCAATGGAGTCAGTTCCTCATTGACACTGAAGGTACTTTTTTTGACGTTGGGCAGTTCTTGCAAATAGCTGGTATCTGGAGAAGAGGGAAGCAAGCCTTTGGCGTGGGCTGGGGTGAGAAGAGTGGGAGTTGCCATGGTGATGGCCGTAACCACCGTGGTATTCATTGCCGTTTGGATAAATTGGCGACGGTCTTGGTAAAGGGTTTCGGAAGTGATTTCGGAAGGTAAAATGTCATCGGGATGTTTGATTAGCATGGGAAGAGTCCTTGGGTGAGGAGAAACTAAGTTTCTTTAAGAAACTTAGTTTCTATTCTAGTCGGTTTTGGATGGTTTGGGGGTCGAGTCGCCCCGATGTTCATTAATCAGTTGTCGCACCTTTTCAGGGTCGGTGACGCCTGTGATAACGATTTCAGCACCCACTACGTTGGCGGCACTGGCAATTTCCATGTCCCCAATTCCTACAATGCGTTGGAAGAGGTTTTGAGAGAGTTGAATATTTCTGACGTTGGAATGAAATATTTCCGTGGTATATTTGGAGAATATGCCTTTTCGCAGGATAGTCCGTTTGTCCGTGATGGTAAGCGTGGTGCCAATTTTTCGTAGCCATTGCACCAGGAGGATAAGTCCACCGAAGAGAATCAAGGGGATGGCAATTGCCGTTTTCCAGCCATCAACGGTTAGCCAGAGGGTTAGGCTACCTAGAATCAGGGTTAGGCTGATGAGGAAAATCAGGGGGTGATTTCTGAAAATAGCAGGGCGATTTTGATAGAGGATTTGTTCTTCCATAAGTGTTCTGGTTCGGCAGTGGATAGTTAAAGAAGAAACTAAGTTTCTTTGAGAAACTTAGTTTCTTAGAATTAGTGGGTAGTGATGCAATGTGGGTGATATGTTTACCCTCACCCCCCGGCCCCTCTCCCAGAGGGAGAGGGGAGAAAACCGTTGGTGCCGCCACACTCCCCTCTCCCTCTGGGAGAGGGGCCGGGGGTGAGGGCAACTCCAGGAATATCACCCAGATTGCATCACTACCGAATTTGCCAACGTGTTAGAAACTAAGTTTCTTTAAGAAACTAAGTTTCTTGAATTTGCTGGAACGTTATTTGGCATTCCGTTCCCAGGCTTCCAGCAGTTGTTTCATAATCTCCGCACTGGGTGAATCGATGGTGTTCACGTCAATCTGAACCACGTCTTTGAGTTTGGTAAAGGGACTGGTGTCGTCCAAAATGGGAACGTTGATGCTGGCGGGACGGAGTAAATATTTGTCTCGCGCCACTTTCTGGGCTTTGTCGCCAAGGAGAAAACTTTGGAAAAGTTTGGCGGCAGTTTTGTGGTCTTCGTCGGTCCAGGGAACGTCTAGGATGTAGTAAGGATTGTCGTTCCACACGCTACGGGCCGGATAGATGACTTTGAGGTTGATTCCCCATTTGCCTTTGGCCGCGTCCAGATTGGCCAAGGCGAGGTTTTCATAGACCATGACGGCATTGTATTTGGGGCCTTCAATCACCATGGCATTCATCAGTTTGCCAGTGCTTTCTTCCTTGACAGTCATGTTTTGTTGGGCACTTTTTAACCAGTCTAAAAAGGCTTGGTCCATGATTTGTTCGGCAGTGATGGTGCGTGATTGTTGATAATCATACGCCATGAGGACGAGAGTGAGGAGACCACTGTTAGACTTCGTGGGGAGAGTGTGACCAAAGGTAAAAAATCCCCATTTGGTATTGTCGCTGATGGCTTTCCAGCCGGTAGGTTCGTTGAGGGCTTGGGCGAGGTTTTTAAAATTCATCTCGCCATATTTTTTCATAAAGGCGTCATAACGGTCTTCCCACATGACGATGACCATGGGCGTGAGGGCTAACATGGCGTCGGAGGCGATGGGGTCTTTACCGGTGTCCTTTTTCCAGGGATCCGCGAGGAGGTTTTGGACGATGCTACTGGCAGGGGACCAGACGTGAATCTTTTTGGCAGTGTCATCCTTTTTGAGAATGGCTTCGGCGCCTTCCACGGAACCCATGGGGATGAGGTTGACTTTGATTTTTTTGCCTTCTTCGGTATTGGCAAATTCGGTCACGGCCCATTCTAGCCATTCTTTTTTCTCGGTGCCGTAAGCAATGCCAATTTCAACGGGCTTGGCGGGAGAGAATTTTTCCTTGACGCTGGTGGTAACTTCGCTGGTTTTGGCTTTGGTATTATCCCAAAGGTTGCCCAGTTTTTCTTTCCAATCACTGGCCCAGTCTTGGGCTAATAGGGTGGGGGAACCACAAAGTATGCCGACCGTAACTAGAGTGGCAAGTGGGGTTTTGAGTTTTGTGAACATATTTAGGTTTTCCTCTTCGTTAATGGAGATAATTCAATAATCTAAATTACCAGTTGATGACAGGCAGTTAGGATTACCAAATTTTAACACGTTTTAGGGTAATGGCAAATTTTGGTGATAATCAGGGATGATTATCAATTCACCCAAACCCGCATAATTTCTTTTGAAACGCAATAATTCTGATTGCGCCCAGCAGAAACGTGTCATCGTAAGTCATTTTTGTTTCAAGATTGTTACAACGATTTTAGCATAGACAATGATTGGGTTGACAGATTTTTTTGAAAGTTGTCAAATCAGCCTATAAAAAAGATTGTTTTATTGTAGATTTGTTATAATTGGGATAGACTTTTCTATCTCAGGAGTCCAAAGCGTAGCTTTGTCTGACAAAGCTACGCTTTGGACTCCTGGATATACTGGCTTTGTCTGACAAAGCTACGCTTTGGACTCCTGGATATACTGGCTTTGTCTGACAAAGCTACGCTTTGGACTCCTGGATATACTGGATATACTGGATGGAAAAACGTCATGTCTTTCTTAAACTCTCTTATTCGTATTCTCAACTCCCTGAGTGAATGGACCGGCCGCCTGACCGCTTGGTTAGTCTTGCTAATGGTATTACTTATCGTCTATGATGTCAGTAATCGTTACCTCTTTGCCACCGGTTCTGTCGCTTTACAAGAATGGCAATGGCATTTATTTGCCCTGATTTTTTTACTGGGGGCGGCTTACACTTTCAAACATGATGAACATGTGCGAATCGATATTATTTACCAAAGTCGTTGGGTAGGTGACAGAGGACGGGCGTGGGTTAACTTAGTTGGTGGAGTATTCTTCTTAATTCCATTCTGTCTATTAATCATCTATAGTTCTTGGCCATTCGTCCACGATGCGTATCTACACCGGGAAAGTTCTCCAGACCCTGGTGGATTGCCTTATCGTTTTCTGTTGAAGGGCGCGATTCCACTTGGTTTTGCTTTACTGATGGTGCAAGGTGTGGCCAATAGTTTAAGTCAATTTTTATATTTGATGGGTGAACAAGGGAAACAACCATGATGGAATTTTTCACGGCAGATATGTGGGCGCTGGTCATGTTTGCCACGCTGATACTCGTTTTATTATTGGGCTACCCGGTGGCCTTTACCTTGGGGGCGGTTGCCCTACTATTTGGCAGTATTTTTCTAGGATTGGATTTTTTCAGCTTACTGCCCATGCGAATTTGGGGAATTATGACCAATTTTAGTTTATTGGCGGTCCCTTTATTTGTTTTCATGGGGGTGATTTTAGAAAAGTCAGGACTTGCCGAGGATTTATTGGAAACGATGGGATTACTGTTTGGCCCAATACGCGGCGGTTTGGCTTTATCAGTGGTCATAGTGGGGGCGTTATTAGCGGCTACCACAGGCGTAGTGGGGGCAACCGTCGTGACGATGGGAATTGTGGCACTACCAACCATGTTGAAAAATGGCTATTCGCCCACCTTAGCCACTGGAACCATAGCGGCTTCTGGGACGTTGGGGCAGATTATTCCGCCCAGTGTCATCTTAATTTTGTTGTCTGATATGATAGGACAGCCTATCGGGCGGCTATTTCTTGGCGCGTTAATACCAGGTCTCCTCTTAGTTTTCATATATCTCCTCTATATTGCATGGAAAGCCTGGCAAGACCCCTATTGTGCGCCTGCGTTAGCAGGTGACGACCATGTCTGGGATATAAAATTTTTCATGCGAGTCTTTAAAAGTCTATTTCCTGCCTTAGTATTAGTAGTTGCAGTCCTTGGTTCTATTTCGTGGGGAATAGCGTCACCCACAGAATCAGCGGCCCTGGGGGCAACTGGGGCGTTGCTGTTAGCATTATCGCATAACCGCTTGACTTTACGGAATTTGTTAGATGCCATGCAACATACCACCCGCTTGACTAGCATGGTATTCTTAATTTTAATCGGGGCAACGGCTTTCGGCTTGGTCTTTCGTGGCATGGAAGGGGACCATCTGGTACATGAGTTGTTCAGTCAGTTACCTGGTGAGAAATGGGGATTTCTATTAGTCAGTCAACTGTTAATTTTTACACTGGGATTTTTTTTAGACTTCTTGGAAATCTGTTTTATCGTGGTGCCCATTTTGGCGCCGATAGCACAACATTTTAACATCGACCTTTTGTGGTTTGGCATTCTAATTGCCGTGAATTTACAAACTTCATTTTTAACTCCCCCTTTTGGTTTTTCGCTATTCTATCTCAAGGCCGTGGCCCCCCCTTCGATGCACATTGGAGTGATTTATCAAGGGATTATACCCTATGTGATTCTGCAAGTTTTCGTACTCCTAAGTATCGCCATGTTTCCTGAATTGGCATTATGGTTGCCCAATATGGTGGATAGATGGCATGGGTTTTAAATAGTGGATAGTGGATAGTGGAAAAAACAGGGTGGACTGGAGGCTTCAGCCGCAATGCCATTAAATTAAGGTAGGGTGGATACGCTTCGCTTAATCCACCCTACTTGTGACAAAGCATTGCATATTGACAATAAACAAATTATAATATCGGTTTTGTTAAACCAAACTTGGAGTTATTTTTGAATGGCACTTGAACGCACATTATCTATTATTAAACCAGACGCCTTGGCCAAAAATGTCATCGGCGAGATTTACTCACGCTTTGAAAAAGCCGGGTTACGCATTATTGTTGCCAAAATGTTGCACCTGAGTCGTGCCCAGGCGGAAGGCTTTTATGCCGTCCATAAACATCGCCCGTTTTTCAAAGACCTCGTCGACTTTATGATTTCTGGCCCCGTCATGGTACAAGTGCTAGAAGGGGAAAATGCGGTTAACGTGAATCGTACCCTTATGGGTGCAACGGACCCTAAAAAAGCCGAACCTGGCACAATACGTGCTGATTTTGCCAAAACTGTCGACGAAAATGCAGTACATGGTTCAGATGGTCCAGAAACGGCACAAACTGAAATTCAATTCTTTTTCAGTACCATAGAACTGTGCCCACGGACACGCTAAATTTATAATGAGGCAACCAGAAACTCAGTTTCGGAAAGCAAACTGAGTTTCTCGAAGAAGAAAACCGCTACTTTATGATTAACCTACTCAACTTGGACCAACCAGATTTAACCACGTTCTTCACGGACCTGGGTGAAACACCTTTTCGCACCGTTCAACTGTTGAAATGGATTCACCATCAAGGCGTCGTGGACTTTGACGTGATGACCAATTTGAGTAAAGTATTGCGGCAAAAATTAAAAGAACTGGCTTGCGTCTCTCCTCCTCAAGTGGTCCGAACCCAAGCCTCCCAAGATGGCACCCAAAAATGGCTATTCCAATTGGATAATGACAACTGTATTGAAACCGTCTTCATTCCCGAAGATGACCGCAATACCCTGTGCATCTCCTCTCAAATTGGTTGCGCCCTCGACTGTCGCTTTTGTGCCACCGCCCAGCAAGGTTTTAACCGCAATCTCACCGTTGGGGAAATTATTGGCCAACTGTGGCAAGTCGAACAAACATTGAGAAACGCAGGCTATTCATTGGATCCGCGGCGCCGCGTGATTAGCAATGTCGTCATCATGGGCATGGGTGAACCTCTGATAAACTTTAAGAATGTTGTCAAAGCAATGCGTCTGATGATGGATGATAACAGTTACGGTTTGTCGAAACGACGCATCACACTTAGTACGGTAGGCATTGTCCCTGCCATAGCGCAGTTGAAAGAAGAGTGTCAAGTGAATCTCGCGGTCTCCTTACATGCACCTACAGATGAACTACGTGACCAATTGGTACCCATTAACAAAAAATATCCGCTGACTGACCTAATGGCAGCCTGTCGCGCATATATGGAAGGAGGAGATATTCGCCATCAAAAAATCACATTTGAATATGTCATGTTGAAAGACCTCAACGACAGCCCCGCCCAAGCGCGTGCCTTAGTCAAACTGTTGGAAGGCTGTCCTGCTAAGGTCAACTTGATACCGTTTAACCCGTTTCCTGAAACTCGTTATCAATGTTCCGCACCTGACACTATCGAACGTTTTCGCGAAATTCTCTTTAAGGCTGGAATCATCACCGTGACGCGCAAAACTCGCGGTCAAGATATTGACGCGGCTTGTGGCCAACTGGCAGGAAAAGTGCAAAATCGTCGCGGAGTCCAAAACGTGTGTTAGACTCCATGAGAATGTCCAAAACGTGTGTTGGACTCCATGATAATAAGGAGTCCAACACATGTTTTGGACTCTATGTTATGAGGAGAATGAAAGAATGAAGTCAATTTTAAACAAATTATGCTGGTTACTGATAGTTGTAATCCTCCTAAGTGGATGTAACCAAGTTTTTGTTACTAAGGAACACAAACCCGATAAAGTTGTAGAAAACAGCATGTTAAGAGGCGCCGAGTATATCCGGTTAGGCAAATACGATGTAGCCATGCAAAGACTTCAAGAAGCGTTAGCACAAGACCCGAACTATGCGGAAGCGCATGGCGTGATGGCTATCCTAAATGAACGCTTAGGACGCTTTGACGAAGCGCAAAATCACTATGAAACAGCTATCACTCTCAAACCCAATGATTCAGACATTCATAATAATTACGGACAATTTTTATGTCAGCGAGGTCAACGGACCGAAGCGGAACAACAATTTTTAAAGGCAGTGGAAAATCCTCTGTATAAGACACCATTTGTTGCTTATGTCAATGCCGCCTTGTGTGTCTTACGCCATGACGACGCCCCCAAAGCCGAAATTTATTTACGCAAAGCACTGCAAATTCATCCTAAGTTTAGTCAAGGCCTCTATTTGATGGCAAAATTGAGTTATGACCAACAATTTTACACCCAAGCCCATAATTACTTAGAACGATATTTAGAAATTGCACAACATACTGAAGATACACTATGGTTAGGTGTGCAAATTGAATGGCAACTGAATAACGATCCAGTCGCCTCCAAATATGCCCAACAATTACGTTCGCAGTATCCAGATTCCGAATACATACCATCTCTTAATCAATTAGAACGACAACCAATCAAGAATGAACAGTGAGTTAAGAAACTCAGTTTGCTTTCCGAAACTAAGTTTCTTACGCACTGTTGCGTAAGATGAACCGTTAACACCACTATCCACTATCCACTATCCCCTATCCCCTATTCCCTAGTAATGAACAATCGAGGTTAAAATAACATCTTATGACTATCCAAGCAGCCTCTTCTACTTACCCAGAAGAACCCCAAACCATTGAATTTGAAGTACCTAGAGAAGAAATACCTGTCAGTGTTCAAGAACCTGACAATACCAAGGTGGAGATTGACACCATGAAACCAGGTGCGCGTTTACACTATGCGCGAGAACAAAAGAACCTCTCCATCCAGCATGTCGCAGACCGGTTGTACCTAGATAATAGCGTCATTAAAGCACTCGAAGCAGATAACTACGAAAGCCTGCCATCCTCAATTTTTGTGCGTGGCTACTTACGAAATTATGCCAAAGTGTTAGAAATACCACCAGACGCAATTTTGGAGGCGTATGACATTGTGACTGGAAAAAAGACGACTTTACCAGTCCTCTCTACTGGAGTGAAGCAAAAAACGCAAGCCAGTAGCAATGATTCCTGGGTAAAAGCCATCACCTTCACGGTCATCATTACTTCAATTATTTTTATGGCACTGTGGCAGATCGCGCCCAACAGTTCCTCCCCTCCCTCAGAGGAGCCTAAGGCGGTCTCCATTGATTTAGGTAAAACCCAGCCGATACCACCGGCCGTTTCAAAACCCGATGCGCCTACCAGCGAAGGCACTCAACCCAACCCCTTATCAGGAGGTACCAGTGGCGAAACTCCCACTTCTACAGGCACCCCGGGAGTTCCCCCTGCCAATAGTGGTACAAGTGGAGTGCAACCAGCGGTCCCTTCCGGAATGCACACTGGAACAGAAATTGACGGTTCTATCGGCACCCCGGTTGACACCACGACATCTGTCGTCGAAAACGATCCGGGGGTCATCAAGTTCTCCTCGAACAAGAATACTTGGATGCGAATCGTTGACAAAACTAACAAAGCCTTGTATGAAGGAGTTAGCAAGGAAGATGGAGAAGTCATTTCCGTCACTGGAACGCCACCCTTCAAAGTGAAAGTAGGGCGTGTGGACGGCGTGAGTGTTGACTATATGGGTCAAAAAACTGATTTTGTGACCCTTCCTAACCGGACTGGGAAAGGCAAAAAAGAAGCCTCTTTTGGAACGGCGCCCAATTAAAGTGGTTTAGAGAAAAATTCAGAAATTGGTAGTGAGGCAATGTGGGTGATGGGATGGTAGGGGCAACCCTTGTGGTTGCCCGCGGCAGATGCAGGTTGGGCAACCACAAAGGTTGTGCCCCTACCTCACCCACATTGCCTCACTACCCAGGAAGAAACAGCGTAGCTTTGCCAGAACCCCAACAAAGTTACGCTTTGGACTCCTGGATGATCCTGACTTCCAGCCCATTATCCATTAACCTTTGAAGAATTGAAATGCACTCTCTTTCACCAATTATTCGACGTCATACTCGCCAAATTCAGGTCGGCACCGTTGCCGTAGGTGGCGACGCCCCTATTTCGGTACAAAGCATGACTAATACGGAAACTTGCGATGTCACTAGCACGGTTGCCCAAATTCATGCCTTGCAAGCCGTCGGTGCAGATATTGTACGAGTCTCCGTGCCCTCTTTGGAAGCCGCGGAAGCCTTTGGTGAAATCAAAAAAGCCGTCACTGTGCCCCTGATTGCAGACATTCATTTTGACTACCGCATTGCCCTGCGCGTCGCCGAATTAGGGGCCGACTGTCTGCGTATCAACCCTGGCAACATTGGCCGAGAAGACCGGGTCCGTTCCGTGGTGGATAGTGCCCGTGACAAAGGCATTTCCATTCGCATCGGTGTCAATGCCGGTTCGTTGGAAAAAGATTTGCAAAAACAATATGGTGAACCGACTGCCGACGCCCTGGTGGAATCTGCTTTACGTCACATTGACATCTTAGATAAACTCAACTTTACGGACTTCAAAGTGAGTTTGAAAGCGTCCGAAATATTTATGACGGTGGCAGCTTATAAGAAACTCGCTACCCAGATTGAACAACCTCTGCATTTAGGGATTACCGAAGCCGGCGGACTTCGTTCAGGCACCATCAAATCTGCCATCGGCATTGGCATGTTACTTGCCGAAGGAATCGGTGATACCATTCGTGTGTCCCTGGCGGCAGACCCTGTGGAAGAAATCAAAGTCGGTTTTGATATTTTAAAAAGCCTCCACCTGCGTCAAAAGGGCATCAACCTGATCGCTTGTCCTTCCTGTTCGCGCCAAAATTTTGATGTCATCAAAGTCGTCAACGCCTTAGAAAACCGTCTGTCAGACATTTCGCAACCGTTGAATGTCGCTGTCATTGGCTGTGTGGTCAATGGCCCTGGCGAAGCGCGGGAAGCAGATGTTGGATTGACTGGCGGAACCCCTAATAATCTCTTATATGTGGGAGGCAAACCGGACCGCAAATTGAAGAATGAAGAACTAGTAGAAGAACTGGAAAAAGTCATTCGAGATTATCTGGCCCACCAAACCACCGGCTAACGCCTCGCTACCATTTAGTTAAGGGATCAATTAATGGACAGGTGGACTAGAGGCTTTAGCCGGTGGGGGGCGGAACATAATTGAAATCGCGGGGCCCCGCCCCGGCTAAAGCCTCTAGTCCACCTGTATTTTAATTTCGGGGAAACTTTCATTCCTTAACTTAATAGCATTGCGACTAAAGCCTCTATTCCACTCTTAAATATTAAATTTATCCATATTGATTTTATACAATAACATCATGAACCTGAACCTCAAATTTGCTATTTTAGCAACCTTCACCTTGGGACTCCTTGGTAATCCCCTGTATGCAGAAGAAAAACCGGACTTTACTCTCCAAGACAAACTGAGTTACAGTCTCGGCATCAAAGCGGGTCGAAGTCTAGCCAGAGACATTACTCAACAAGGTTTAGACAAAAATAGTCTGGACTTGGACATGCTAACGAAAGGAATTCAACAAGGTTTATTTGAAAATAATAAACCGTTGTTGAGTGACACGGAGTTGCGGAGTGTCTTTATTGAGTTCCAACAACAAAAGCAGAAGAGAGAACTGGCTTCTCAACAACTGAAAATGATTGCGGCCCTTCTCTCCACCTATCACTTAGATACGGGCGAATATCCAATGAGTTTGGAAGACCTCCTCAGCAACACCAATGACAATAAATATTGGCGCGGCCCCTACGTGGATGACAAGAGTATTTTAACCGACTCATGGAATCGTCCCTACCAATATCGCTATCCGGGTCAGGATAAGAAGCATGGCATGTACAACTATGACTTGTTCTCTTTTGGGGCCGATGGTGCTGTAGGTGGACCAGAAGAAAATGCCGATATTGTTTGGGAAACCCCAGAAGAGGCTTCTTCACCAGCCACCCCACCACCGCCTGCCCCCGCGAAAAAAAACGGTGGGAAGGTCGAGGCACCCCTTGACAATCCGTCCGCACTTGGTCCACCAACCGAAGACCAGTTTGAAGACATAGAAATGGCAACACTAATGCCCCCTACAACCCCTCCTTCAGGGGATAAAAAAAAATTTCATACGTTAGTCATCCATTACCAACAAGACTCCTGGACCCGCGTCGTTGACCTTCGTGGTAAAGAACTCTATTCTGGGGTTGCCAAAGCCGGTGGCCAAGTTTCACTCACCGGCGTTCCTCCATTTGATTTAAGATTTGGTGTGACTGGAGGAGTGATAATTGAATACGACGGCGAAAATATGATGTTGGAAGAACAACCTGGCCTAAAAAATGGACGTATTACAATAGGACTTGCAGAAGGACCATGAGTGATGATCACCATGATCAGGTTTTCTAAACTCCGAAGGTTTAGGAAACTGATTATTATTCCTAGAAATTTGTACGCAACCCGCTGGGGCGCAATAATTCTTATTGCGCTCCAGTGGAAATCGTACAATAGAGAATACTACTATATCCACTATCCACTATCCGCTATCCGCCCCCAATGCTTCCCCCCAAACGTTATCACGGCCTTCTCCTATTAGCTTTCATCATCATGATTTTACCGTTGTTTCTGACGAACAACTTTCACTATGATGTCGCCATTCACATTGGCATCAACGCCATTGTCGTGGTAGGCTTAAACCTCCTCATTGGCTATGCCGGCCAAATCAGCTTAGGACACGCCGGTTTCTTCGGACTCGGCGCCTATACTTCGGGTATTTTGACGGCGAATTACGCCTGGCCACCGTTGTTAGCTTTGGGGGCCGGCGTCATTTTAGTCGGACTACTGGCTTTTCTCGTAGCCCACCCCATTTTGAGACTCAAAGGACATTATCTAGCAATGGCTACGTTAGGATTGGGAATGATTATTTCGATTGTCCTGTCGACCGAAGACCGCTATACCGGCGGCCCAGATGGTATGACGGTACCATCCTTCTCTCTGTTCGGTTGGGAAATTTTGGGAGAACAAAACTGGTATTGGATAATCGGATGCCTCCTCCTCCTTAGTATTTGGTTAGCCTTAAATCTGATTGATTCACCCGTAGGACGCGCCTTGCGGGCCGTACATGGTTCAGAAGTCGCAGCCCAAGTGGTTGGGATCGACACCATCCGTTACAAAATTCTGATTTTCGTTATCTCGGCTATTTTTGCCAGTATCATGGGCAGTCTCACCGCCCACTACACTGGCTTCATCACTCCTGTCATAGCCGATTTTTTCCATTCCATTGAATTAGTCACGATGGTGGTACTAGGCGGGATGGCCTCTACTTTCGGCGTCGTTATTGGGGCCTTCATACTGACTCTGCTTCCCCAATTTTTGGCCAACGTAGAAGAATATGAAGTCATGATTTTTGGTCTCATTCTGATATTGACCATGATCTTCCTCCCGAAAGGACTGTTACCCACTTTGATTGCTTTAAAGAAGAGGCACACTGCATGAGTCTCCTAAAAATCGAAGGTCTCACCAAAACATTTGGCGGGGTTCACGCCATTGAGGACTTGAGTTTTACCATTCAGGCAGGCACCATTCACTCCGTTATTGGCCCCAATGGGGCAGGGAAGACGACCTTGTTTAATCTGATCACGGGGATTTATGCCCCGACTTCTGGCAAGATTCTGTTAGAAGGTTGGGACATTGCCCATAAACCGCCTTATGAACTGGCTAAACTGGGTCTCTGTCGCACCTTTCAAAATCTGCAAATTTGCTTTAACATGACCGCGATAGAAAACGTGATGATGGGCAGTCACCTGCACTTGAATACCAGTTTCTTAGCGGCCCTGTTTCGCTTCCCAACTCTCTCCCAAGGAGATCACGAATGTCGTGAACAAGCCGCAGAATTGATGAAATTGGTAGGACTGTCAAAATATATCACGGCGGATGCTGACAGTCTCCCTTATGGAGCCTTAAAACGTTTAGAAATCGCCAGGGCGTTGGCCACCAGTCCCCGTCTTCTCCTCCTAGATGAACCTGCCGCCGGACTCAATCCCAAAGAAACGGCGGAAATAGATGAAGTGATTCAGAAAATTTGTCAGTCTGGCGTCACTATTTTGTTAGTGGAACACGACATGAAATTGGTGATGAATATTTCCGACCATATTTTAGTGCTTGACTATGGCAAAAAATTGGCCGAAGGCAAGGCGGAGGAGATTCGAAATAATACGGCTGTGATTGAAGCGTATTTGGGGTAATCGGAACAGTCCATGAGTCCAGAAACCAGAAGTCACCCGAAACCAGGAGTCCAAAGCGTAGCCTTAGACTCCCGTATTGGCAAATCCAATTAACCCTTTCCAGCCGCTTCTTCTTGATAGTATCCCATCAAAATCCTAGCGACTTCTGGGCGCGAAAACTCCGGTGGGAGGTCTTTGCCGGCGGCCAGCATTTCGCGAACTTTAGTGCCAGACAGAAGCACAAAGTCATCTTTAGTGTGATCAGGAACATCACGCATCATCACGACTTTATTCAGTTTCTTGGAGAAAGCCGTATGGTCCGCCCGGAAGATTTCAATTTGCAAAGTCCCCCTGGGAATCTCATCAAAAATCGCCTGGGCATCAAAGGCACCGTAGTAATCTCCCACCCCGGCATGGTCACGACCAATGATGAAATGACTGCAACCAGCATTTTGACGGAAGATGGCATGTAACACGGCTTCACGAGGACCCGCGTACAACATGTCAAAACCGTAACCCGTAATCATCACCGTATTGGGTGGGAAGTACAGTTCAACCATCTTCCGAATCGCAGCATCGCGCACTGGTGCTGGGATGTCACCGGCTTTGAGTTTACCCAGTAACATGTGAATCAACACCCCGTCAGCATTCACTGCATCTTTGGCAATTTTGCACAGTTCTTCATGGGCCCGGTGCATGGGATTACGAGTTTGGAAGGCGACGACTTTATTCCAACCACGTTCTTGAATTTCATTGCGAATTTCCACCGCAGTCCGGAAAGTGTCTGGAAATTCTTGTTGGAAGTAACTGAAGTTGAGGACCTGAATCGGACCTGAAATCACGTATTTACCTTGCCCGGTGAAAGTAGAGACGCCAATATGACCTTGGTCCAAGGTACGGAAGACCTTTTCGGCAATAAAATCAACATGTCCATCCTTGAGTTCCTCAATCGCCTCTACATCTTGAACGGCTAGAACCGGATTACCTTCCACATTGGGGTCACGTAAGGCAATCCGCTTGGCATTCTTGATAGCGGAAACGTCTGGGGTCATGTTGAGAATGGGCACCGGCCAAAACAACCCGTTAGTCATCTCCATTCTATCGGCAACCTTCATGGCATCGGCAATATTCATAAATCCTTTCAGGGGATTAAAATAGCCGGATCCCAACATGACCACGTTGCCTGCGACAGAGGAATGAATGACCAGCGATGGCAGTGTTTCAGCCTCTTTCAGCAATTGTTGGCGTTTTTTCTCGTCATAAACGAATAATGGATTTAAGGTATCTGACCCGTAAGGCTTAATCATCAATGTTCTCCTATGGTGTGTTTGTGACTGTCTTATTCAGACAAAGAAATTAAAATTTACATGAGGTATCAAGTCTATCCGATATGAATTGCCTAAAGCAAATAAATCTTTTTGTGGATGATTATAAAATAAACTAATTTCATCCAGAGTTGGTTTGATTTGGGTAGTCAATTCGTGAGGCGTGTTTTGAGTAGCTACAATGACATATTGTCTCGTTCCCACGCGCCTGCGTAGGAACGAGAGAAAGCTACGCATTTTCTTAGAAACTCAGTTTTTCGAAAAAACTGAATTTATCATTGGTGAACCTACTGAATACTCGGCATAATGACTGGTATAAAAGGAAATGTTGGAGTAGAGGCTTTAGCCGGTGGCTTTTCCCCTGCGTTTAAGTTGGTGCCAACCCCCGCCGGCTAAAGCCTCCACTCCAGCATATCCGAGTGGTTTACCATTACCACTGTAACACTACCCGAAAATCACTGTCTAATGTCAAAATCGCACTGTGAGGGTGTTGTTCCGATATTCTCACTAAACAGGCATCGGCGAAAGACATGGGGATATTCGCGTATTTAGCCATCAAATTTTTGATGAGATCTATCTCCTTATTCAATTGGAATGACACTGTCATAAAGCCATTATGCACCATATTAATTATTGCGTTGGCGCCACCGACATGACGACGCGATAAAAAACAGGCTTCAGTAATAACCGCTTCACAGGTCAACAATGGCGGTTGAATACCGGGCATTTGAAAATTTACCCAGTCGTGATAAGCATCACCATGGTTTAGCAACGCGACTAAAGGGCCTGCATCAAGAATAACTCTCTATTTCATAACCCGAAGCCCTCAAAGTAGGCTTTATTGGTGGATAGATCCGGCGGGCCATCTATACACCCAATATAGTCCTTCGCTAAATCATAGGCCGAGATACCTACCATTTCAGGATGTAGAGAATCATTCACCACGGCAGTCTCAAACTCCTCTTGGAGTGTCTCTAACACCACCTGAATATCGCTAAAATTAGCCGTGTCAGGCAATTCTGAAATAGCATTGGCAACTGCTTGCTTGATGGTTTCCATACGAGTAACCTCTTAAATGATTTTTGACTTGATACGATGACTCAGTTTAGCATATATTTTATTTGACCAAGTAAAGACTACCTAACTTTTTGTCTCGTTGTCTCGTTCCCACGCGCCCGCGTGGGAATGCCGTGGGCAACGCGCCAGCGTTGCGGAAACGGGATGCTGGCGTAGCCACACCGCATTCTCACGCTGGCGCGTGGGAACGAGATAAAAATTTCACTATTCTATTTAACTATCCTCAAGAAGGAGTATTAACCCATGAACCAATTAATCCTTGGAGACAATTTAGACATTTTGAAGAGTCTGGAATCTAACAGCATCGACTTGATTTATCTTGACCCCCCCTTCTTCTCCAATCGCAATTATGAAGTCATTTGGGGAGACGCCGGCGAGATTCGGAGTTTTCAAGATCGCTGGTCGGGTGGCATTGACCACTATCTTGCATGGTTAAAAGAACGGGTGGTGGAAATGCACCGACTGTTGAAACCGACAGGGTCGCTGTTTCTGCATTGTGATTGGCACGCTGATGCTTATATTCGAGTGTTAGTGTTGGACAAAGTGTTTGGGGAACAAAATTTTAGGGGAGACATTGTTTGGCAACGAGTTAATGCACATGGTGATGCCAAGAAAAAATTGGCCGTTCTCACTGACACCATCTGGTATTTTTCCAAAACAGAGAAGTTCCTCTATAACCCAATTTACACTGAACATTCAGAAAACTATAAAACCAGTTTTTACAAACACAATGATAATGATGGTAGAGGTGCGTATGGATTAAATGATATGTCAAGTCCTAACCCAAGACCCAATATGATGTATGAATGGTTGGGGTTTCCCTGTCCTGCTAAAGGTTGGCGTTATCAAAAGGAAACAATGCAAAAATTGCATGACGAGGGTAAGATTTACTACCCTAAAAATAAAAAAGGGATGCCTGATTATTCAAAGAGACCCAGACTGAAGCGTTATTTGGATGAACAAAAGGGAACCTTATTGGGTAATATTTGGACCGATATTCAAAATGTTCAATCCCATGCCAAAGAACGCATCGGCTACCCCACCCAAAAGCCCGAAGCCTTACTGGAACGTATTATCAACATAGCCAGCAACGAAGGCGACACCGTGTTAGACCCGTTCGTCGGAGGAGGTACAACCGTGGCCGTCGCAGATCGGTTAAAACGTCAATGGCTAGGCATTGACCAATCGGTGCAAGCGATAAAAGTTTCGGAAATGCGGTTGCAGAAACAACAAGACTTGTTCTCCCAACCCTTTTTGGTTAAACTGCATAAATACGATTATGACACCTTACGTTATTCCAACGCTTTCGAGTTTGAAACCTGGATCATTCAACAATCCGGCGGAGTGGCGAATACCAAACAACGTAGCGATTTAGGCTTAGATGGCCGAACCCAAGACGGTTTACCGATACAAGTCAAACGGTCTGACAACGTTGGACGTAACGTCGTGGATAACTTTAAATCGGCCTGTGAACGGTTTGATAAAAATTTATTTGCCCAGAACAAAGCCAATGCTACCCCTGTCGGCGTATTAATTGCGTTTAGCTTTGGTAAAGGCGCGATTCAAGAAGTGGCCCGCTTGAAAAATGAAGAAAACACCCTCATTCAATTACTCCGCGTTGACGACATCGTCCCCATTGCCAAGAAACCCAAGTTAAGCGTCGACCTGAACGATTTAGGATTGGATAGTAAAGGCTGGCATGACATTGAATTTGTTGCAGATGGCGAATCCGACGTCGGAATTGAATTTTATGCGTGGGATTTCCATTTCAGTCAACCAGCAGGATTTAAAGCCGACGTGATGATTGATAAAATTGGCAAACAAACGGAGAAATTCAAACCGGGGAGTCATATCATTGCGGTCAAAGTGGTGGACAATGAAGGTCTGGAAAGTTTGGAAGTGCTGGAACTCAAGATTAACGGAAAGGTTCATACTTCTTAAACGAGACGCCAGGTAGTCTATGTCTCGTTCCCACGCGCCCGCGTGGGAATGCCGTGGGCAACGCGCCAGCGTTGCGGAAACGGGATGCTGGCGTAGCCACACCGCATTCTCACGCTGGCGCGTGGGAACGAGATAAAAATTTCACTATTCTATTTAACTATCCTCAAGAAGGAGTATTAACCCATGAACCAATTAATCCTTGGAGACAATTTAGACATTTTGAAGAGTCTGGAATCTAACAGCATCGACTTGATTTATCTTGACCCCCCCTTCTTCTCCAATCGCAATTATGAAGTCATTTGGGGAGACGCCGGCGAGATTCGGAGTTTTCAAGATCGCTGGTCGGGTGGCATTGACCACTATCTTGCATGGTTAAAAGAACGGGTGGTGGAAATGCACCGACTGTTGAAACCGACAGGGTCGCTGTTTCTGCATTGTGATTGGCACGCTGATGCTTATATTCGAGTGTTAGTGTTGGACAAAGTGTTTGGGGAACAAAATTTTAGGGGAGACATTGTTTGGCAACGAGTTAATGCACATGGTGATGCCAAGAAAAAATTGGCCGTTCTCACTGACACCATCTGGTATTTTTCCAAAACAGAGAAGTTCCTCTATAACCCAATTTACACTGAACATTCAGAAAACTATAAAACCAGTTTTTACAAACACAATGATAATGATGGTAGAGGTGCGTATGGATTAAATGATATGTCAAGTCCTAACCCAAGACCCAATATGATGTATGAATGGTTGGGGTTTCCCTGTCCTGCTAAAGGTTGGCGTTATCAAAAGGAAACAATGCAAAAATTGCATGACGAGGGTAAGATTTACTACCCTAAAAATAAAAAAGGGATGCCTGATTATTCAAAGAGACCCAGACTGAAGCGTTATTTGGATGAACAAAAGGGAACCTTATTGGGTAATATTTGGACCGATATTCAAAATGTTCAATCCCATGCCAAAGAACGCATCGGCTACCCCACCCAAAAGCCCGAAGCCTTACTGGAACGTATTATCAACATAGCCAGCAACGAAGGCGACACCGTGTTAGACCCGTTCGTCGGAGGAGGTACAACCGTGGCCGTCGCAGATCGGTTAAAACGTCAATGGCTAGGCATTGACCAATCGGTGCAAGCGATAAAAGTTTCGGAAATGCGGTTGCAGAAACAACAAGACTTGTTCTCCCAACCCTTTTTGGTTAAACTGCATAAATACGATTATGACACCTTACGTTATTCCAACGCTTTCGAGTTTGAAACCTGGATCATTCAACAATCCGGCGGAGTGGCGAATACCAAACAACGTAGCGATTTAGGCTTAGATGGCCGAACCCAAGACGGTTTACCGATACAAGTCAAACGGTCTGACAACGTTGGACGTAACGTCGTGGATAACTTTAAATCGGCCTGTGAACGGTTTGATAAAAATTTATTTGCCCAGAACAAAGCCAATGCTACCCCTGTCGGCGTATTAATTGCGTTTAGCTTTGGTAAAGGCGCGATTCAAGAAGTGGCCCGCTTGAAAAATGAAGAAAACACCCTCATTCAATTACTCCGCGTTGACGACATCGTCCCCATTGCCAAGAAACCCAAGTTAAGCGTCGACCTGAACGATTTAGGATTGGATAGTAAAGGCTGGCATGACATTGAATTTGTTGCAGATGGCGAATCCGACGTCGGAATTGAATTTTATGCGTGGGATTTCCATTTCAATCAACCAGCAGGATTTAAAGCCGACGTGATGATTGATAAAATTGGCAAACAAACGGAGAAATTCAAACCGGGGAGTCATATCATTGCGGTCAAAGTGGTGGACAATGAAGGTCTGGAAAGTTTGGAAGTGCTGGAACTCAAGATTAACGGAAAGGTTCATGCTTCTTAAACGAAATGCCGGGTAATCTATGTAGGGTCGGTGACGGATTTATCATTGCCCACCAGATTCAAATTTTAGAGAAAGAAGTTAGGTGGGTAAAAAAACACTTGCCCACCCTACGACTATATATAGTAATATTCATTCATTTTTGTCCCCTCCCGCCCCGCACGCAGGGGGGGTCACTCCCCCCGTGTACGGGGGGGCTGGGGGGGTACAAGAATAAATGAATATCACTATACTTCCATAACATGCTATCATTTTTCATTTCTAACTCACATTAGGTCATTCATGTATTCCAAACAACTTAACATCGCAGACTTTGATGCCGAATTATGGCAAGCTATCCAAAACGAACAGAAGCGGCAAGAAGAACATTTAGAACTGATTGCTTCGGAAAATTATACCAGTCCACGAGTCTTGCAAGCGCAAGGGTCTTTGCTAACCAATAAGTATGCGGAAGGCTATCCAGGTAAACGTTATTACGGGGGTTGCGAATTTGTCGACATCGCCGAACAATTGGCGATAGACCGGGCCAAACAGTTATTCGGTGCCGCCTACGCCAATGTCCAACCGCATTCTGGTTCCCAAGCCAATGCCGCTGTCTATTTGGCATTGGTAGAACCACAACAGACTATTTTAGGAATGAGTTTGGCCCACGGTGGCCACCTCACCCATGGCGCCAAAGTCAATTTTTCCGGCAAATTGTTTAACGCCGTTCAATATGGCTTGAATCCCCAAACTGGCGAAATCGATTATGACCAAGTCGAAACGTTAGCCCAACAACACCGTCCCAAAATGATTGTAGCAGGCTTCAGTGCCTATTCCAGAGTCGTCGATTGGCAACGAATGCGTAACATTGCAGACCAAGTGGGGGCTTATTTCGTCGTCGATATGGCCCACGTTGCCGGGTTAGTCGCCGCCGGTTACTACCCCAATCCAGTCCACATTGCCGATGTGACCACCACCACGACCCATAAAACCTTACGCGGTCCCCGCGGTGGTTTGATTCTCGCCAAAGCCAATCCAGAGATTGAGAAAAAACTCAGTTCCCTCGTCTTCCCTGGGACGCAAGGAGGACCGTTGATGCACGTCATCGCGGCCAAAGCCGTGGCCTTGAAAGAAGCGTTGCAACCGGAGTTCAAAGCGTATCAGAAGCAAGTCTTGGAAAATGCCAGGGCAATGGCAACAGTGATGATGGAACGCGGTTATAAAATCGTTTCTGGTGGCACTGACAATCATCTCTTCTTGGTGGATTTAATTGATAAAAATATCACCGGTAAAGACGCCGATGCCGCGCTAGGACAAGCCAATATCACAGTGAACAAGAATGCCGTACCCAATGATCCGCGGTCTCCCTTTGTCACCAGCGGCTTGCGCATTGGTACCCCTGCTATTACCACTCGCGGGTTGGGAACAGCAGAAGCGCGGCAAGTCGCCCATTGGATTTGCGATGTTCTGGACGATATAAGCAATGTCGACAGACAAGCCCAAGTGAGAAAACAAGTGTTAGACTTATGTGCGCGTTTTCCTGTCTATGGTTAACTTGACTTATTCGAATCACCAGGCGGACCAATATTACATGGCCCGGGCCTTACGACTAGCCGAACGTGGCTTGTGGACGACCCATCCCAATCCGCGGGTCGGCTGTGTTATTGTTCGAGAAGGAGAAATCGTGGGAGAGGGCTGGCATGAAGTAGCAGGAGAACCTCATGCAGAAATTCATGCGTTGCGCAAAGCCAAAGACAAAGCTGCCGGGGCCACTTGTTATGTCACCTTGGAACCCTGTTGTTATCACGGGCGCACTCCTCCCTGCACCGACGCCTTAGTTAAAGCGGGCATCACTCGCGTCGTCATTGCCGTGATGGATCCCAATCCCCTGGTGTCTGGAAAAGGTGTCGAACAATTGTTGAAAGCGGGTATGATTGTGGATACAAGCGTCTTGGGAAGCGAAGCGGAACAGTTGAACCTGGGATTTTTCACTCGAATGCGATATGGGCGTCCCTACGTTCGTTGCAAAATGGGGATGAGTTTAGATGGACGCACCGCGATGGCATCTGGAGAGAGTCGGTGGATTACTTCCAAAGAAGCCCGTAGCGATGTCCAAGCCCTCCGTGCCCGCAGTTCTGCCATAATGACAGGGGCTGGCACCGTATTGGCAGACGACCCATTACTGACCGTGCGGGAGGAGGAATTGCCGACTCATTTACCCAAACCTGCGACGACACTTAAACAACCGTTGCGAGTGGTCGTCGACGCCCATTTAAGTATTCCACTGAATGCGCGTCTCCTCAGTCAACCGGGGCAAACGGTGATCTTCACAGCTTCCCATACTGAGACGATTACCGAGTTACTCAAAAAGACGGGGGCACATGTTATCTATATGCCCAATCGGGACGGTCAAATTGACTTGCGTACCATGTGTGACAAGTTAGCCAAAGACTATGAAGTGAACGAATTGTTCATGGAAACTGGTGCGACTTTAGCGGGGGCAATGTTACGAGTCGGTTTGATTGACGAATTGGTGATTTACCTCGCCCCCATACTCATGGGTAACAAAGCCCGTCCATTATTCTACTTACCGGACTTGCAAATGTTAAGTCAAAAGATACCGTTAGAGATTGTCGACATTCGTGCCATTGGAACGGATTGGAAAATCACAGTTCACCCGAAAATGACTCCAGCAATGTTAGGATAGCGGATAGTAACGCAATGAGTAGGGTGCGTCCTACGCACCGAGTAGATGTGATGCGGTTCCTGAAAAGGTGCGTAGGACGCTATATAACGTGCCCCAACTTACGGCTAAAGCCTCAATGCCATTAAGTTAAGGGAAAAAGCCCCTCGAAACTAAAATACAGGTGGACTAGAGGCTTTAGCCGGTGGGTGCAGAACATAATTGAAATCGCAGTGCCCCACCTCCCGGCTAAAGCCTCTAGTCCACCGCTATTTTAATTCTTTGGCTATTTTAATTCCTTAACTGAATGGCATTGCGGCTAAAGCCTCCACTCCACCGGCATCTTAATTCCTTAACTTAATAGCATTGTTCAATCAACCCTAGCCCCCAAAGTGAGAAAATGAAAGGGGCAAAACCACATTCCTAGTCTGAATCAGAATGGCCCGAATGTGAGAATTTTCAGAATGAGAATGCAACAGACCATCCTGAAAATTCTAAAATTCTGCAAATTCTGATTCTGACAACTTCATTTAAAATACTATGATGACTAAACAAGAGTTACTTAAAAAAATTCAACGGGCGGTACGAGAAAACGCAATGTACTTAAACCTTAGCGGCCAAAAATTAACTGAATTGCCACCTGAACTTGGGCACCTGACGCAATTGCAATGGCTAGACCTCAGTCTCAATCAGCAGCTATTTGGCAAATCGTTTAAACTAACCCCAGAAGAGAAACTGGCAGGTTAAACCTGACAGATCTAACAGACCTGTCAGGTTTGAAACTGAACATGAGAAAGACCCAAAAAAATTACTGAGTCAATTACCCATACAAATAGGTAATCGTCACTTCTGGATTTTTCTCATTTCGCCCTTAAATATCGCCAACCTGGGTCATCTCTCAAAACTGGGTGACAAAATAGTGGTAGTGATGCAATCTGGGTGATAATGGCCGCCCTCCTCCCCTCTCCCTCTGGGGGCCGGGGGTGAGGGAAAGTTTATCACCCAGATTGCATCACTACCAAAAGAGTTAAGGAGAAAATGGATATGACCTTTGACATGCCTCTTGAAACGCCCAGACCGTAACTGTATAATAGATAGGATAGTTCCCCACACCTAAAATGACCAATGGTTATGGGTTTTGGAGTACGGAATTAATTCCGTACTCCAAAACCGCTATACCATTACTTGTACAACACTACCTAAAAGCATTTAGTAACATTTGTGAACAACCCCATGTTCCAATTTAATCTATCAACGATGAATAACACCTCACAAGAAAGTCAAATTCTAACCCAATCAACCCCTGATTTCGCTATCTTTCAGGAACAATTGACTACCTTCACGGCGCCTGAAGTGCCTTATTTTAATCGTCTCCCAAAATCTCCGCAGCGACCTGTCGAAGTCCGCCCAGTGGCAGTCCCCGACGTCATGGCAGAAATTGACCCGTCAAGTACCCCTGTTTGGGATTGGCAAATCGTCCTGTTCACCGCGTTTGCCGTCTATTTAGCCCGTCTCTGCCAAACCAATCAACTGGACCTGGGTTTTAAACCACTACAATCGAAGTCCATCGAAGACGGTTCTGCCATCCACATCCCCCTACGTCTGACTCTCGATTTGGAGGCTAATTTTGACCAAAATTATAAAGCGGTGGAACAGCAATTGGAGGCAACGATGCACCACTTCCAAGATTGGTGTGCCCAATTCCCCGCTCTGTCCACCCCGCCGACTTATTCCGTCGTCATTGCCCAAGTCGAACACCCTCAGGATTATCAACCTCTATCAGAAGTCGGTCTCACCCTGCTGATCGCTTCCACAGGAGAGGTTCTATGGTTATATAATCTTGCGCAACTGAGTGACCCTCAAGGTCTCCAAATGCTTAAACAGTTCATTACCTTGCAAGAGAGTCTGGCCACGCAATGGAACGCACCCATTTGGCAGTTACCCTTATTGAACGCCACCGAACGG
Organism: Thiotrichaceae bacterium; assembly: GCA_011391085.1. Classification (GTDB taxonomy): domain Bacteria; phylum Pseudomonadota; class Gammaproteobacteria; order Beggiatoales; family Beggiatoaceae; genus JAABRD01. Next base: position 30,878 of record JAABRD010000007.1, read on the forward strand.
CATCAACTCTTGATAGAATGGAACAACACGGCCACCCCTTATCCAGCCGATAAGTGCATTCATCAACTGTTTGAAGAACAAGTGGAACGCACCCCGGACCAGGTTGCCGTGGTCTTTGAAGAGAAGCAGTTGACTTATCAAGAATTGAATCAACGGGCTAATCAACTGGCGCATTATCTGATCACGTTGGGAGTGCAAGCCGATAGTCTAGTGGGTATTTGTGTCGAACGTTCTATGGAGATGGTGATTGGCTTGTTGGGTATTCTCAAAGCTGGTGGCGCCTACGTTCCCCTAGAACCAGCTTATCCCAAAGAAAGATTGACATTCATGTTAACAGATGCCCAGGTGTCCGTGTTACTGACTCAAACCGCCTTACAAGCGAAACTACCTGCTACTACGGCACAAATCGTTTGTTTGGATGCTGGGCTGCGTTCCCCGTGGGTTACTTTCAACCAGCAAAACCCATCGGTACTTGTGCAACCTCACAATCTAGCTTATGTGATTTACACTTCCGGTTCTACGGGGCATCCCAAAGGCGCTTTGATAGTTCATCAAGGAGTGGTTCGTCTCGTACGCCACACCAATTATATCAACATCGATGAACAGGAAGTCTTTCTCCAATTGGCACCTCTCGCCTTTGACGCCTCCACCCTGGAAGTGTGGGCGCCTTTGTTGAATGGCGGTCATTTGGCCGTCATGTCCCCCGGCCCCGCTTCTCTAAGCGACATCGGTCAAGCCATTCATCACTATGGAGTCACCACGTTATGGTTAACGGCCAGCTTGTTTCACTTGATGGTTGAGGAACGATTAACCGATTTACAACCGTTACATCAACTCCTAGCGGGAGGCGATGTGTTAGCGGTGCCACAGGTGAATAAAGCAGTGGCAGCTTTGACTCAAGGGCGACTGATTAATGGATATGGACCTACCGAAAATACCACCTTCACTTGTTGTTACACAATCCCCAAACACACCGTCATAACTGGCAGTGTGCCCATTGGAAAACCCATAGCCAATACGCAAGTCTATATTTTAGATTCCTGGATGCAACCGGTACCAGTCGGAGTCGTAGGCGAACTCTACATTGGCGGTGCCGGTTTAGCACGAGAATATTTGAATCAACCCGAATTGACGGCCGCTAAATTTGTTCCCAATCCGTATGGAGAAGGACGATTGTATAAAACTGGCGATAGAGTCCAGTGGTTACCAGAAGGCAATATCGAATTTCTGGGACGCTTTGACCATCAAGTCAAATTAAGAGGCTTTCGAATTGAATTGGGCGAAATTGAAGCTACTCTGACCTCTCATTCAGCCGTGCGCGAAGCGGTGGCAATGCTTCGTGAAGACTCACTGGGGGAACCGTCTCTGACTGCCTACTTAGTTCCAACCAATGCCGATACTACCACCCAACATGAATATGTCGAACAATGGCAAAGTTTGTATGAAGAGACTTATAAAGAGGTCTCAGCCTCGGCAAAGGAGGATTTGAGTTTCAATATTCAAGGGTGGAATAGCAGTTACACCGGGGGACCCATCCCTGCCGAAGAGATGGCCGAATGGGTGGAAAATACCGTAGCGGAATTACAAGCCCTATCGGCAACCAACATCTTAGAAATTGGTTGCGGCACAGGATTACTGTTAGCGCGGTTAGCCCCTCATTGTGACCAGTATTGGGGATTGGATTACTCTCACCAGGTCATCGCACAAGTGCAACGCTTGACCCAAACCATGGGACTTGAGAATGTCACATTACAACAACGGGTGGCCGATGATTTCACTGGGATTCCGACCCACACGTTTGACTTGGTCATCATTAATTCCGTCGTGCAATATTTCCCCAGTCTTGATTATTTACAACGGGTCATTGAAGGGGCGTTGCAAGCACTCAAACCAGGCGGAACTCTCTACTTGGGAGACATACGCAATTTCACCTTATTGGAAGCCTATCATGCCTCGGTGCAATTGTACCGTGCCACAGAAGACTTGACGCGGGCTGAATTGGTGGCACTAGTACAACAATATATGAGGGATGAGGAGGAGTTACTGATTGCCCCCGCATTTTTTTATACGCTGCCGCACCGCTTCCCCCAAATCCAGGGAGTCGAGGTGCGCTTGAAACGGGGACATTCTCAAAATGAATTGACACGCTTCCGTTATCAAGTGCTGTTGCATCTGAACGACACTCATGCCACTCCAGGAGTCCAAAGCGTAGCTTTGCCTGGCCAAGCCGATAGCTTTGACTGGCAACAAGAAGGCTGGCACCTCCCCAAACTTCGTTCCTACCTCTCCCAATCTACAGAATTGGGAAGCAAACCGTTACTTCTACACAACGTCCCCAATGCCCGTATTCAAAGGGAAATTCGAACCTTGGCGTGGTTAGCAGAATCTCATCCACAACAAGTCGTGGAGTGGCGTCAACAACTGGCCACCAGGTCTGGTGGGATTGACCCTGAAACGCTTTGGGCCTTGGGTGAAGAACTTTCTTATCAAGTCCATATCACTTGGTCTGAGGAGGCACCGGGGAGGATGACGGTGGTTTTTTACCGGGGTCCAGTTTTCCTAAACCTTGGAGGTTTAGGAAAGCTAACTGGGAGGCTGACCACGCCCCCCTATGCCAACAACCCGTTGATAGGTAAATGGCATCGTATCCTCGTTCCCCAACTGCGCGAGTATCTCCAGGCCAAACTCCCTGACTACATGATACCCGCAACTTGGGTCACGTTGGAAACACTACCCCTGTTACCCAACGGCAAAGTCAATCGGGCGGGTTTACCAACCCCGACCTTTTTCCACAGAACCACCAGGCAACCCATCGTACCCCCGCACACGGCAACCGAACAAGCCATTACCCAAATTTGGCGGGACCTGTTGGGACAGGTGCAGATAGGCATCCATGACAACTTTTATGAACTGGGTGGCCATTCTCTGTTAGCTACTCAAATCGTATCACGCCTGCGCTTGGCGTTACAAGTGGAAATACCTTTAAATCGATTTCTCAAACAACCCACGGTGGCGGCCCTAGCCCAATATGTGGATACTATAAAAGCGGCCCAAACGATGTTATCACAAAACGAAAATCAACCTGTTGATTCGAATGAGGAAGAAGAAATATGGTAAATGTTACTCTCACCGCCCTGCTGACGGAATTACAAAACTTAGGGGTCAAACTGTGGGTCGAAGCCGACCAATTACGCACCAAGGCACCTAAAGGGGTTATCACGCCCACCTTACGCACTCAAATTCAGACGCATAAAGCGGAACTTATCGATATCCTCCGACAAGCCCAACGCGAAACCACGTCGTCACCGGCCATTCCACTGGCACCGCGAACGGGCCAATTGCCACTCTCCTTTGCCCAACAACGGTTATGGTTCTTAGAACAAATGGGGGCTGGGGCCGCTTACAACGTCTTCTCCGCCTTGCAACTGACCGGCGAATTAAATGTGGCCGCCTTACAAGCCACATTGCATGAAATTGTACAACGCCATGAAAGTTTGCGTACCACTTTTGCAGAAGCAGAAGGAGAAGTCTATCAACTCATTCACCCTGACGCAACGTTAGACCTGCCCTTGGTGGATTTGCGTCACCTTGCCCCATCTGAACAAACAGCAGAAGTGAAACGATTGGCCTTAACGGAAGCCCAAAAGACTTTTGATTTGACTCGTGATCTGATGATACGGGCGACCCTCTTACAACTACAGGCGACTCCTGCTACCTATGTTCTCTTGTTAACCATGCACCATATTGCAGTGGATGGTTGGTCAATTAATGTTTTGGTGCATGAACTGACTTCCATCTACCCTGCTTTCTGCCAGGGACAACCCTGCCCATTGCCTCCTCTACCCATTCAATATGCCGATTTTGCGATTTGGCAACGGCACTGGTTACAAGGGGAAGAATTAGCCACTCAGTTACGCTATTGGAAAACCCAATTGGCGGGTGCCCCTGAATTACTCTCCTTGCCTACGGACCGGCCGCGTCCACCGACCCAAACCTATGAAGCTGACGTGTGCCGCGTTCAAATTTCAGCAGAGGACACGCAAGCGTTACAGGAACTCACTCGCCAAGCCGATGCGACATTGTTTATGACCTTGTTAGCGGCTTTCCAAGTATTACTGTCGCGCTACAGTGGCCAACCTGACGTGGTAGTCGGTTCCCCCATTGCCAACCGCAATCGCCAGGAAATTGAACCCATGATTGGCTTCTTTGTGAACAACTTGGCCTTGCGGGCGAATCTGGCTGACAATCCCAGTTTTCTCGACCACTTGGCACGAGTGCGGCACACCATGCAGGAGGCTTACACGCATCAAGATTTACCATTTGAACAATTAGTGGAAGAGTTACAACCGACTCGAACCTTGAATTACAACCCAATTTCGCAAGTGGTGTTGGCCTTACAAAGTGCCTTTATCGAACGTTTGGAATTGCCCGGCCTCCAAATTGCCCGACCTTTGGATTTCTTCTACACCTCAAAAGTACGCATGGACATCGAAGTCCATCTCTGGGAACGCAATAGTGGCGTGGATGGCGTTTGGCTATATAATACCAATTTATTTGATGCCACCACGATGGAACGAATGAGTCGCCACTTTCAGACCTTGTTAAAAGGAATCCTAGCGAATCCCCATCAAAAAGTTGCCCAACTGCCTCTCTTAACCGAAGAGGAACGCCATCAACTGCTGGTAGAATGGAATGATACCGCCACCCCCTATCCCCAAGACAAGTGCATTCACCAGTTATTTGAAGAACAAGTGACCCGTACTCCTGACCTGGTTGCAGTCGTCTTTGAAGGTCAGTTACTAACCTATCAAGACTTAAATCAACGCGCCACTCACCTGGCTTCTTATTTGCAAACACTAGGCGTCGGCCCAGACATCTTAGTCGGTCTATGCGTAGAACGTTCCTTAGACCTCGTCATTGGCCTCTTAGGCATTTTAAAAGCCGGTGGCGCCTACGTTCCCCTGGACCCCGGCTATCCCAAAGAACGATTAGCTTACATGCTAACCGATGCCCAACTGCCGATTATCCTCACCCAAACCCATTTACTTGGCACCGTTGGACTAGAAGCGTTAGCCGGAGAATTGTGCAAAATAACCTGCATGGAAGAGTTAACCAAACTGAAGAGTGACACTTCACTCTCCACTCTCCACTCTCCGCTGTCCACCAACCTGGCCTACGTCATCTACACCTCCGGTTCCACTGGCCACCCGAAAGGTGCCCTCATTCAACATCAAGGCTTATGCAACCTAGCACAAGCCCAAATTCGGGCCTTTGGCGTTCAACCAGGTCATCGAGTCTTACAATTTGCCTCACTCAATTTTGATGCCTCCATTTCGGAAGTTGTGATGACCCTGTTAGCTGGCGCCACCTTATATTTAGCTAAAAAGGAGGACCTGTTACCTGGTGTAGAATTAAGTCGTTTCCTCACCAAACACGCCATCACGCATATCACCTTAGTGCCTTCCGCATTAGCGGTCTTATCGCCTGAAGAGTTAACCAGTTTAAGCACCCTTATCGTGGCCGGTGAACCTTGTCCCCTGGAATTAATGAAACGTTGGCGAGACGGACGACATTTTCTCAATGCCTATGGACCCACCGAAACGACGGTTTGCGCCACCATTATGAATTGTGACGCACTCTCTTCAATCCTACCTTCTCCCCCCATCGGCCGGCCGATAGACAATACCCAAGTTTATATTTTAGACCAATGGATGCAACCGGTACCAATCGGCGTCACGGGCGAGTTATATGTAGGTGGCGTGGGGTTGGCACGAGGATATTTGAATCAACCAGAATTGACTGTAACCAAGTTTATTCCCAATCTATTTGGGGAGGGACGCTTGTACAAAACGGGTGATTTAGGACGCTGGTTGCCCGACGGGAATATCGAATTTTTAGGACGTGTGGACCATCAAGTAAAACTCCGTGGCTTTCGGATTGAGTTGGGTGAAATTGAAGCCACCTTAACCTCTTATCCCGCGGTGCAAGATGCCGTCGTCATGCTTCGTGAAGACCAGCAGGGAGACCCGCGCTTAACTGCCTACTTGACACCAAAGACCAGTGACACAGCGACGCAAAGCGAACATGTCCAACAGTGGCAAAATTTATATGAGGACACTTATGGACAAGTCGCCACGGACGTGGATTTGAATTTCAATATTGGTGGTTGGAATAGTAGTTACACGGGAGAACCGATTCCTGCGGTAGAAATGGCCGAATGGGTAGAAAATACCGTGGCAGAATTGCGGGCGTTATCTGCTTCACAGATTTTAGAAATGGGTTGCGGTTCTGGACTACTGTTAGGACGCCTGGCCCCTCATTGTGAGAGTTACTGGGGCGCCGATTATTCCCAACACGCCTTGACTCAAGTGCAACGCTTGACCCAAACTGCGGGACTCCAGAACGTCACGTTACGGCAACGGTTAGCTGATGATTTTACCGGGATTCCTTCTCAAACTTTTGATTTGGTCATCGTCAACTCCGTGGTGCAATATTTTCCCAGTCTGGACTACTTACTACGGGTCATTGAAGGGGCGGTGCAAGCACTCCAGCCGGGCGGAATTATCTATTTGGGGGACATTCGAAATTTCACGTTACTGTCTGCCTATCATGCTTCCGTGCAACTCTATCGTGCCTCAGACGAGGTGACCCAGGCTGAATTGGCGGCCCGTGTGCAACAGCGTATGTTGGATGAGGAGGAATTACTGATTGCCCCCGCGTTTTTTTATACGCTACCACAACGTTTTCCTCAAATCCAGAAAGTCGAAGTGCGGTTGAAACGGGGACATTATCAGAATGAATTGACGCGCTTCCGTTATCAGGTGTTGTTGCATCTGGGCGCCGCTAATACTAACACTTCCTCAAATAAAGAGGAGACTAAGGACTGGCAGTCCTGCATACCCAGCGATAGCTTTGACTGGCAACGAGAAGACTGGACTCTTCCCAAACTCCGTTCCCACTTACTTGCTAACTCCACAGAGTTAGACAAACGAATCCTAGTTCTACGCAACGTCCCCAATGCCCGGGTTCAACAGGAAATTCAAACGCTGGCTTGGTTAGGTGAAACCTCTGCACAACCAGTCGCTGACTTACGTCAAAGGTTGACCACTCAACCCAGTGGAACTGACCCAGAAACTCTTTGGGCGTTGGGTGAAGAACTGTCTTATGCAGTCCATATCACCTGGTCAGAAAACGAATCAGGGGAGATGGATGTGTATTTTTACAAAGGTGAACATGTTCTGGAGTCCACATCGAAAGACGTGGCCAGGCTACAGTTGACCGCCTCTGCCAACAACCCATTGTTAGGCAAATGGCACCGGCGCGTGGTGTCCCAATTGCGCGAATTTCTCCAGTCTAAATTGCCAGATTACATGATACCTTCCGCCTGGGTGACGTTAGATGCGTTGCCTCTGTTGCCCAATGGCAAGGTCAATCGTAACGCGTTGCCAGCACCGGCCACCTTGCAGAGAAGTACCAACCAACAAATGGTACAGCCGCGCTCGGCCACGGAAGAGACAATGGCCAAAATTTGGCGAGAAGTGTTGGGAGTGACGCGGATTGGTATTCATGACAATTTCTTTGAACTTGGTGGCCATTCTCTCTTAGCTACCCAGGTCACATCGCGGTTACGCAATGCGTTTGGAATCGAGGTGAGTGTGCGCCAACTGTTTGAAACGCCAACCTTGGCGACCTTAAGTCAGGTCGTTGATGCCACTCATACCACTGGCAATTTGAGTCTGCCTCCCCCGATGCGCCCGCGTCCCAAACCTGACAAATTGGATTCCAACTTTGTGGAAGAAGAAAAACAGCCTTTATCTTTTGCCCAACAACGGCTTTGGTTTATCAATCAACTCGAAGGACCTAATCCCGTTTACAACATCCCGGTGGCATTGCGGTTAACCGGTCATTTGGACGTGGTGGCATTAGAAGTGTCGTTCAATCAGATTGTCGAAAGACATGAAGTGTTACGCACATCTTTTCCATCCCAAGAGGGCGTGGCCCGGCAACGCATTGCGCCGATGTTAACAGTGACCTTGCCAGTGATTGAAGTGTCTTCCGCTGAATTACAGGAACAATTGGTGACAGAGGCTTGGCAACCGTTTGATTTAGCTTCGGGACCTTTGTTACGAATCAAGTTGTATCGCCTCACCGAGACGGAACATGTTTTATTACTCAACCTCCATCATATCATTGCCGATGGCTGGTCAATGGGGGTCTTGTTCACCGAATGGAATGCCCTCTATTCCGCCTTCCTCAAAGGGGCACCGTCCCCCTTGCCACCACTTACGATTCAATATGCGGATTTTGCATTGTGGCAAAGAGAATGGTTACAAGGGGAGATGTTAACACGTCTCCTGGCTTATTGGCAACAACAGTTGGCACACATTTCCACTTTACTCAATTTACCGACGGACCATCCGCGTCCACCGGTGCAATCTCTCCGCGGGGACAGTTTGACTTTTGAATTTGCCCCTGAGTTGACCACTGCGCTGATTCAATTCAGTCGTACCCAGGGGGTCAGTTTGTTTATGACCCTCTACGCCGGGTTTGCGGTGCTACTCTCTCGTTACGGTGGACAAGAGGATATTGTGATAGGCGTACCCATTGCCAATCGTCAATATCGAGAAATTGAATCTCTAATTGGTTTTTTTGTCAACACCTTAGCTTTACGGGCCGACTTAACGGGCAATCCGAGTGTCCTCGAATTGCTAACACGAGTGCGGCAGATGACGTTAGATAGTTACAAACATCAAGATATTCCTTTTGAACAACTGGTCAACGAGTTGAAAATTGAACGGAGTCTGAGTCATCATCCCCTGTTTCAAGTGATGTTGACCTTAAATAATGCCGTTGGCACAGAATATTGGCAATTGGCAGATTTAATGGTCACCGAAGTGGCGTTGGATAGCCACAATGCTAGATTTGATTTACTTATCGCCTTGGAAGAAAAAACGGCCCGTCAACTCTCAGGAATAGTGGAATACAACCGCGACCTGTTTGAACCAGCCACCATAGCGCGTTTGCTAGGTCACTTCCAAACCTTATTGACCAGTATCGTAGCCAATCCCAACCAGCCGATACAACAGTTACCGTTATTGACAGCGGCGGAACGTCTCCAACTTTTGGAGGAATGGAATGACACTGCCATTCGACATCCAACTGAACAGAATGAGAAACTGAGTTTCTTCGGGGCAGAGAAGTGCGTCCATCAACTCTTTGAAGAACAAGCAGAACGTACCCCAGACCGGGTAGCCGTGATATTTGAAGAGAAGTCTTTGACCTATCGAGAACTGAATCAACGTGCTAACCAACTTGCTTACTACTTACACACTTTGCAAGTAGGTCCTGACGTGTTGGTAGGAATTTGTGCAGAACGTTCCTTCGACTTGGTCATCGGCATCCTGGGGATTCTTAAAGCTGGCGGTGCCTACGTGCCCCTCGACCCCAACTATCCCAAAGAACGTCTGGAGTTCATGGTAACGGATGCCCAAATGCCAGTTCTGTTAACGCAAGCACACCTGCGGTCCCGTCTTCCCCAAACGGCTGCCCATATAGTGTGCTTAAATGAACTAACTTTGTTCGAACCCCAGAAACTCAGTTTCTTGAAGAAACTGAGTTTCTCCTCTCAAAATTTGGCTTACGTTATCTATACCTCTGGTTCGACGGGACATCCCAAAGGGGTTATGATGCCTCATCAAGCCTTGTACAATCTGATTGCCTGGCAACTCGAACACACCACCGTTGCGCCTGATAGTCACACGTTGCAATTTGCCCCTATCAGTTTTGACGTGTCCTTCCAAGAAATTTTTTCCACTTGCACCACAGGAGGGACGTTGGTGTTAATTTCTGAAGACCGCCGACGCGATATGGAAGCCTTGTTACGTCTGCTGATAGACCAACGTATTCAGAGACTCTATCTCCCCTTTGTGGCCTTGCAAAGTTTGGCCGAAGTGGCAGTCGACAGTCGCACTCTACCTACCAGTTTGAAAGAAGTGATTACGGCGGGTGAACAACTCCAAATCACGCCTGCTATCACTCGTTTTTTTCAGCAAACAGGGGCGACTTTGCACAACCATTATGGACCCTCCGAAACCCACGTAGTGACGGCTTATACGTTATCGAAAGCGGTGGCTGATTGGCCCACTTTGCCACCCATTGGTCGTCCGATAGCCAATGTCAAACTCTACATCCTGGATTCCCACTTACAACCGACTCCTATCGGCATTCCAGGTGAGTTATATCTCGGTGGTGTGTGTTTAGCCCGCGGATACTTGAATCGACCAGAATTGACAGCCGAGAAATTTATTGACAATCCGTATGGTGAAGCGCGTTTGTACAAAACGGGTGACTTGACTAGATGGTTGCCAGATGGCAATATCGAATTTCTTGGACGCATTGACCAACAAGTGAAAATTCGTGGATTTCGTATTGAACTCGGTGAAATCGAAACGGTCCTCAGTCAACATCCCGCCGTCCAGGAAGTGGTGGTTCTGGTGCATACCGATGACCGTGGCGAAAAACGACTCCATGCCTATCTCACACGTCGCGCCGGTGAGGTTGGACTAGAGGCTTCAGCCGGTGAGGTTGGACTAGAGGCTTCAGCCGGAGACCTACGGTCTTACCTCGCCCAAAAACTCCCCGATTACATGATACCCGCTACCTTCCTAGTCCTAGAACGTCTCCCCCAGACCCCCAGTGGCAAGATAGACCGGCGGGCTTTATCGGAACTGGGATTGACGCAAGTCACGCAAACGCCTTCCGATACCTTACCCTTGCAAACGCCCACAGAGGAGATAGTGGCAGCCATTTGGGCGGAAGTGTTAAAATTGGACAAGATCGGACGTGACGACAACTTCTTTGATTTAGGTGGCCATTCTTTATTGGCCACGCAAGTCACGTCACGACTACGGAAGGCGTTTGGTTTGGAGGTGACCGTGCGGCAATTATTTGAATATCCAGTTCTCTCGCAACTGGCTATGATGCTATCTAGCACCGCAGCGCAAGGCGAGTTACCGATGCCGCCACCGTTGCAACCGCATCCAGAATGGGTGGCAAATGAGGCGAAGATACCGTTATCGTTTGCCCAACAACGCTTCTGGTTCTTAGACCAATTGGAAGGACCTAGCCCGACTTATAATTTCCCGATTCCACGCCGTTTGAGTGGCCCGTTACAAGTGGGTGCCTTGGAAGCCAGTCTTAACGAAATCGTGCAACGGCATGATATTTTACGCACGACTTTCCCGGCTGATGACGGGATAGCTTACCAGCGGGTGGCGCCCGCGGTGCCGTTCACGGTGCCGATTATTACGACCACCGAAACGGAATTACCTGGCTTGTTAGTGGAGGAGGCTTGGCAACCGTTTGATTTGGCGACGGGACCCTTGTTACGAATCAAATTGTATCGGTTAACTGAGACCGAACAGGTCTTGTTCATCAACTGCCATCATATCATTGCAGACGGGTGGTCAGTGGCAGTTTTATTCAAAGAATTGGACTTGTTATACACCGCCACCCTCAAGGGTGAACCCTCACCATTGCCACCGTTGGCCGTGCAATATACGGACTTTGCAATCTGGCAACGGCATTGGTTGCAAGGAGAAGTGTTGGCGCGACAACTGGCTTACTGGCAACGTCAATTGGCAGGTGCCCCTACGTTATTGAACTTGCCTACCGACCATCTGCGCCCGCCCGTTCAAACCTTCAATGGTCGGTATCAATGTTTTGAATTGACACCTGAATTAACCGCGGAGTTGAAGGCGTTGAGTCGGCAACAAGAAGTCAGTTTGTTCATGCTACTGTATGCCGCTTTTGCGGTGTTATTGTCTCGTTATAGTGGTCAAGAAGACCTGGTAATCGGTTCCACGATTGCCAACCGTCATTATCGTGAAATTGAACCTCTCCTGGGTCTGTTCGTCAACACTCTCGCCCTGCGGGCCAATCTGTCGGGTCGCCCCAGTTTTATTGAGTTGTTGGGACGAGTGCGACAACTGACGTTGGATAGCCATTCTCATCAGGATATTCCCTTTGAACAGTTAGTAGGCGAGTTACAAATCGAACGCAGTTTGAGTCACACGCCGCTGTTTCAGGTGATGATCACGTTGAACAATACCTCCTCTGAAACGCCGCAATTAGGGGATTTAGAACTCGCCTGGATGGACTTTGAAAGTGTGATTTCCGCCTTTGATTTAACCCTGTCACTGGCTGAATCCGACGGCATTTTATTGGGAGGGTTGGAATATAATATCGATTTATTTGAACCGACCACAATCCATCGAATGATTGGTCATTTTCAAACGTTGTTACGGGGTATCGTGGCCAACCCAACCCAGTTGATAACCCAATTGCCATTGTTGACAGAGGAGGAACAACAACTCATTTTAGTGAAGTGGAATGACCCAGGCGTGTCTCCTCCTTCAGACGTATGTCTTCCCCACAGATTTGAGGCACAGGTAGAACAGTCGCCCAATCAAGTGGCCCTGCTATGGGAAGGACCGCAGATGACCTATTGGGAATTAAATCAACGGGCGAATCAGGTGGCGGCCCACTTACAAACGTTGGGCGTCGGGCCCGACGTTCCCGTGGGTGTTTGCACTGGTCGTTCACCAGAGATGATTATTGGCTTGTTGGCGGTGTTAAAAGCAGGTGGAGTGTATGTGCCATTAGACCCGGAATTGCCGGCAGAACGGTTGACGTTTATGTTGAGTGATGCGGGAGTGCAAGTGTTATTGACTTCGTTCACCCATTTGAAGGTGGGTACCAATCTGAAAATTTGTACCCTGCCACCGGCTGAAGCCTCTAGTCCCGGGGTTGGAGAACCGGGACTAGAGGCTTTAGCCGGAGGGCGAGGCACGTCATTGGCCTACATCATTTACACATCGGGGACCACTGGATTGCCGAAAGGAGTGATGATAACGCATGACTCCCTTTCCAATCATATCAACACCATGGTCACCAAATATCAAATCACTCCCGCTGACCGAGTCCTCCAATTTGCGTCCATCAGTTTTGATACTGCTTTGGAACAGATTTTCACGGCGTTACTAGGTGGTGCCACGCTGGTGTTACGGGGCGATAACCTCTGGTCCATTGACGAGTTCAATGAGACGGTGTTGAAAACAGGTTTGACGGTGGCAGACTTGCCACCAGCGTATTTACACGAGTTGTTAGAACATTGGTTGGGGCAACCGCCAACGTTTTTAAATGGACAACTACGCCTGATGATTGTGGGTGGGGAGAAAATTTCTTTGGATACTCTGAAACGGTGGCAATCACTATCCACTATCCACTATCCACTATCCACTATCCACTATCCGTTATCCACTCTCTTGCTAAATGCGTATGGTCCCACCGAAACGACCATCACGGCCACGCTATTTGACCTGACTTCTTATCAAAGTCACGATTTACATTTAAATATTCCCATTGGGCCACCGTTACCAGGTCACCTGGTGTATATTCTTGACCCCGACTTGCAACCCGTGCCGATGGGCGTGGCGGGAGAACTACATATTGGGGGCGCAAATGTGGCGCGTGGGTATCTCAACCGTCCGGAATTGACGGCGGAAAAATTTATTCCGAATCCGTTTGGGGAAGGACGCTTGTATAAGACGGGTGACTTGGTACGTTGGCAACCAGATGGCAATATTGAATTTTTAGGACGTTTAGACCATCAGGTGAAAATTCGTGGATTCCGCATTGAGTTAGGAGAAGTGGAAACCGTGTTAAGTACCCATCCAGAGGTGCAAGAAACGGTGGTTATTGCCCGGCCCGACCACCGTGGCCAGCCGCGTCTGATAGCTTATTTGACTCTCCTCGCCGAGACGCTAAGTGCCTCCGCAACCTCTAGCTTCTGGAGTGCGGAACTCCGAACTTATCTCATTGACCGGTTGCCACTCTACATGGTGCCTGCCGCGTTTGTGATATTAGACCGCTTCCCGTCGACCACCAGTGGCAAATTAGACCGGGAAGCCTTACCTGAACCGAATCTGGAGAGGTTAGCCAGAACCTCTGAATTTGTGCCACCACGCACGCCCCTGGAGAAACAGTTGGCAACGGTGTGGAAGGCAGTATTAGGAGTGACCCAAGTGGGTTGTCAAGATGACTTCTTTGAACTGGGGGGCAATTCCTTGTTGGCATTACAATTGATTGCTAAACTGTCCACTACCCTGAATCGACAGTTATCCGTCAAGTTCTTATTTTTATGTCCAACCATTGCGCAACAAGTGATTGAGTTAACCGCGGCCCATCACTCGTCTTTGGTTCAGGGAGAGGAGGCCAAGAAGCTGAGTTTCTCCAAGAAGCTGAGTTTCTCCGCGGAGACGCATTTGCCACTGACGATTACCGTCAAAGATTTATTGCCTTACTCGCGGGATTCTGTGGCGACGTCCAAGAATATCTTATTGACTGGCGCCACCGGTTTTTTGGGAATTTATTTGTTGCAGGAGTTGTTAACTTCTACCACGGCTACTATCTATTGTCTGGTACGGGCCTCGGGTGAGGTGGAGGGCTTCCAGCGTCTGGAAAGTAAAATGCGGGAATGTCAGATTTGGCAGGAGGCTTATCGGCAACGAATCATCGCAGTCTTGGGAGATTTAGCGCGTCCTCTATTGGGAATCAGTGAGACCGTCTATGACACTTTGGCACAACAAGTTGACGTTATTTATCACAATGGTGCGATGGTGAATTACTTGTCCACCTACTCTCAACTCAAAGCGGCCAACGTGTCAAGTATGCAGGAAGTGTTGACTTTAGCGACGCGCCACCGCGTGAAGGCAGTGCATTACATTTCAACGCTGGGCGTATTAACTGCCGATGTTGGCGGTCATCCTGTGGTATTTCATGAAAATGACGAGTTGATAACGATTCCAGACGGTGGCTATAATCAAAGCAAATGGGTGGCCGAAAAACTGCTGGCAGTGGCCCGTGACCGCGGTATTCCAGTATCGATTTATCGATTAGGAATCGTGGGCGGACATAGTGAGACTGGCATTTGGAATGAGAAGGACTTCCGTTGCCTCTTGATTAAGGCTTGTCTAACACTCGGAAAATGGCCAGAGATGGAGATGGGATTAGAAATTGCCCCGGTGGATTATGTCAGTCGGGCGCTAGTCCATCTCTCCCTGCAACCGTCTTATTTAGGCAAAACGTTTCATATCGACAACCCGGTGGGAGTATCGTTCACGCAATTCTTCCAACAGATTGCCAAGTTAGGGTATTCCATTCAGCCGGCCTCTTCTGAGGAGTGGGGTCAGATGTTGATGGAACAAGCCACGGCAACGGGAGATGAGACTTTGTCATTTCTCGTTCCTGTGTTTGCGACAGAGTTGCCCCAAGCTGGGGGCGAGTTCCACATTGACAGTCTGCAAACTCAGACGGAATTGCGCAAGCATTCGCTGGAATGTCCTGTGATAGACGAGAACCTTCTGAAAAAATATCTGGCGTATTTGACGAGATAGTGTTAAGTTAATGTGAGTGAGATTTGACAACTTTTCAAAAGTTGTCAAATCCGTTTCAACTTCTAAAGAGAATATTATATGCCAACTGAATCAAACAGTTTCTTCGCAAAAACTAAACAACTCGCCCGTGATGTAATGAGTTCTTTTACAGGTGATGAACGTACCCGACAACAGCAAAACATTTCAAAAGATACTCAAGCGTCTCCTACGGAGGAGGAGTCGGACCATTTGCTATTGACCACGTCGGCCGTAATGGGAAGTGCCGTCGTTGGCAAAACGTTTTACCCACCCTTCCGTTTAGTCGGTGCGCTAGGGGTGGTATATACCGGTTTGCCAATCTTTAAAAAGACTTCCGAAGATTTACAAGAGGGCCGCGTCACAACTTATCTCAGCGATACCATTTTGATGGGAGGAATGTTAGTCACCGGGCATCTCCTTCTGGCAGCCGCCGTTGGGGTGATAGGAAGTGTCAGTTTGAAGTTGTTGGCCAAAACCGAAGACCAATCCCAGAAGCAATTGATTAATGTGTTTGGCCAACAACCGCGTCAGGTGTGGATAGTACGTGATGGAATAGAAGTACACACGCCGTTTGAACAGATCCAAATTGGTGATATAGTGGTCGTCAACGCCGGGGAGATAATTGCGGTGGATGGCACGGTTTCCAGAGGGTTAGCTACCGTTGACCAACATGTGTTGACTGGCGAAGCGCAACCGGTGGAAAAAGAACCAGGCGACCCTGTGTTTGCTGCCACTGCGGTGTTGACTGGGCGGTTGTTCATTCTCGTGAAACAAGCGGGGCAAGCCACTGTGGCGGCCCAAATCGGTGATATTTTAAATAATGCGAAAGATTATAAAGACACGCTACAATTACAGGGCGAGAAGATTGCTGATGCGTTCAATATACCTACCTTGATTTTAACAGGTATCACTTGGCCATTACTGGGTGCCAGTAAAGCGTTGACCATTATTTGGGCTGGACTAGGATATAATATGCGCTTCTTGGGCACGTTTAGCGTCTTGAATTTTCTGCAAATTTTATCTCGTGAAGGGGTCTTGGTTAAAGATGGTCGAGTGTTAGATTTATTGCCACAAGTGGACACTATCGTGTTTGATAAAACGGGTACCCTCACTTTGGAACAGCCACACGTTCGTCACCTTTATCCCTTCCATGGTTTAAGTGAAGAGGAGTTGTTGATTCATGCTGCCACCGCTGAGTATCGCCAAACTCATCCGATAGCCAAGGCCATTTTGGTCGAAGCCCAGCAACGTGACTTAACTTTGCCGGCAATAGAGGAAGCAGCTTATGAAGTGGGCTATGGTATTCAGGTGAAGGTCAATGATACCGTCATTCGAGTTGGCAGTGCCCGGTTTATGACCAAAGAAGCGATTCAGATGTCAGAAGAAGCGGTGAGAATTATTCAAGAACAAGCGGAAGCAGAAGGGGCTTCGCTGGTGTATGTGGCAGTGGCAGACCGTCTGGCCGGGGTGATTGAATTGCAACCGACGCTTCGTCCTGAAGCACAGGCCATTCTGCAACAGTTACGGGAACGTCACTTAGAGACTTATATTATCTCAGGCGACCATGAACCTCCCACGCGGCAATTGGCTGAAGAGTTGGGCATTGACCATTATTTTGCCGAAACGTTGCCAGAAAATAAAGCGACGTTGGTGGAGAAATTGCGTACCGAAGGCAAATTTGTCTGTTTCGTAGGCGATGGCATAAACGATTCGATTGCTTTGAAAACGGCGCAAGTGTCGATTTCATTGCGCGGTGCTTCGACGGCGGCCACCGACACAGCCCAAATCATTTTGATGGATGGGACACTGAATCATCTTAATCGCCTTTTCGATATAGCCCACGACTTTCATAAGAACATGAAGGTTAACCTTGTGTCCAGCATCGTTCCTGGGGCAATTTGCATCAGTGGTGTATACTTGTTGAACTTTGGAATGGGGGCCGGCGTAGTCACCTATTACACAGGAATGGTCGCGGGGTTGACCAATACAATGTTACCATTATGGAAGTATCAAGAGGTGGGAGAACAACGGTAGGAGATTAAGTAGGAGTCCAAAACACGTTTTGGACAATACCGGTGGAGTGGAGGCTTTCGCCGGTAGGCGGCAGGCGCCCCCCACTCTTGAAGTTTGGAATGTGCCTACCGCCGGCCGGCTAAAGCCTCCACTCCGCCGGCGCTTTCCTCAACACGTTTTGGACAACCTGTTTCCAAATTATTTTCATTTGAAGTCTTGACAAATGCTTCCGCCTGATGAATAATAGGCTTGTACAATATTTATAGTGATATTCACTTATTCTTGTACCCCCCCAGCCCCCCCCCGTACACGGGGGGGAGTGACCCCCCTGCGTGCGGGGGGCTGGGGGGGTACAAAAATGAATGAATATTACTATATTTAGATATTGTTTGACGTAAATTCATTTTAACCAAACTTTTTTATAAGGCAATCAAATGCAATTGATTCATCATCTATCCACACGCACGCCTCGCCTGTTTCGGTGGGGTTCTCTACCGCAACCAAAAGTAGCTTTGTTGCTGTGCTTGTCACTAGCAATCGGGCCTTCCCTGGCATCTGCCCAAACCGCTTGGTCCAATGGGGCCGCCTGGTCTTCGCCACCAGTCAACCCCCTTTGGGTGCAAGAACAAAAAACCATTCAGTATTTTGATTCCATCAAGCAACGTCAATCGCCGTTGTTAATTCCGTTTCTGCGCCAAATGCCGAAAGGGGCAGATTTGCATACTCACTTGTCGGGTGCCGTATATGGTGAAACCTATCTGCGCTGGGCCGAAGAGAAGGGTTTGTGCATCAGTCAAACCAGCCTCTCCTTGACGAAACCGACTTGCGAAAGTGCTACTTGCAAATGTGCTGCTACGGAAGTGGCCGCAAAGGAGATGCGTCGTGACAAACGTTATAGCGAGTTATATGGACAAATCATCGATGCGTGGTCCATGCGCAACCTGTCTTTGTTGGACGAAACGGGGCATGACCATTTCTTCGAAGCGTTTGGCAAATTTGGAGAAGCCGGCGATGGACGGGAACCGGAGATGATAGCGGAACTCACCAATCGGGCCGCCTCAGGACAGGTGTTGTACATGGAGATCATGTTGACGATAGAAGGCAAAGCCTTCGAAAAAATCGGTAACAAAGTGGGTTGGCGCAACTCTTTGGCAGACATGCACCAGGCGATTTTGAATTACGCGCCTACCACCCCCGAAGACCCCAAGTCGGTAAAGGATGTCATTGCTTCGGCAAAAGCGCGAATTGCAGACGTGGAAAAGAAGAGAGTCCAGGTGCTTCAATGTAACACCCCGCAAGCCAAGCCAGGTTGCCAAGTCACGGTGCGCTATCTGTATCAAGTCAAGCGCGTAAACCCCCATGAAAAAGTGTTTGCCCAAATGCTGGGTGGCTTCCTGCTGGTCAATAGCGAACCTCTGGTCGTCGGTATCAATATGGTGCAACCAGAAGATGACTCAGTGGCGTTGGAAAACTTTGCTACGCAAATGGACATGTTGGATTACTTACATGGGCAATATCCCAAAGTTAATATTGCCCTCCATGCCGGGGAATTGACCCAAGGGTTAGTGCCACCAGAGGAGTTGAGATTCCATATTCGTGACTCCGTGATCAAAGGTCACGCTAAACGGATTGGACATGGCGTGGATGTGTTGTATGAAGACAATGCGTTGGGGTTACTCAAGGAGATGGCGCAACGCAACGTGTTGGTGGAAGTTTGTCTATCCAGCAACGACGGGATTTTGGGAGTACGTGGTGCCCAACATCCGTTTTTAACTTATCTGGAATACGGCGTTCCTGTCACGTTGGCAACCGATGATGAAGGGATTGCCCGGTCGGATATTTCCAATGAGTATCTGAAAGCGGTGCGCGAACATGACGTTGGGTATTTTCCATTGAAAGCGATGTCGCGCAATGGTTTGGAACATGCGTTCGTATCTGGCGAAAGTCTGTGGCAAGATTTTGCCAGTGGCCAGAAGGTCGCTGCATGTGCTGCCGATTCTCCTGATGCACCCGTGTTGTCTTGTGCTTGTCAGAAATTCTTGGCTTGCAATGAGAAGGCTAGATTGCAATGGAAATTAGAACAAGCGTTTGTGGCGTTTGAACGGAGTTTCTAAGCCGACGACGACCTTGATCGGAACTGACGTTGGAGTAGAGGCTTTAGCCGCAATGCCATTAAATTAAGGTACGGTGGAGTGGAGGCTAACGCCTGCCGGCGGTAGGCGCCCCGCAATTTTAGTGGGGAGGTGATGCCTACGGCCGGCCGGCTAAAGCCTCCACTCCACCGGGATTTTCCTTAACTTAATGGCATTGCGGCTGAAGCCTCTAGTCCACCGCTATTTTGAACTCATGGGAAGATAGTTTTTCCACGGTCATCTCTGGCACCAATTGTCCAAGTACCTGTTGAATCTCCTCTTCCGAGTAGTTATCAGACGCTACCATTAAAGCGTTCAACAGCGGAGTGACTTGTACCAAGTGATTATTTCGGGGCGCGGCTAACAAAATTTTAGGATGTGTGGTCTTTCCCAATTTCTCTTCCAAATGAAAGAGTTCCTCATATAATTTTTCCCCAGGACGTAAGCCTGTATAGACAATCGCAATCTCCTCATTGGGCACTTTTCCAGATAACCGAATCATTTGTTCAGCCAAATAGCGAATCTTAATCGGTTTGCCCATGTCTAATACGAAAATCTCTCCCCCCTGGCCCATCGCGGCGGCTTGTAAAATCAACTGACAGGCTTCAGGAATGGTCATAAAATAACGGCTAATTTCTGGGTGGGTCACGGTCACAGGACCTCCTCTGGCAATTTGTTCTTTAAATAACGGCACCACGCTACCTGCGGAACCTAACACGTTTCCAAAGCGTACCGTGATGAAACGGGTCTTCGAATGTCCATTCATGGCTTGACAAAAGATTTCGGCGGCCCGTTTGGTGGCGCCCATGACACTCGTGGGATTGACAGCTTTATCGGTAGAAATCATCACAAATGTTTCACATCCCTGTTCTGCCACTGCTTCGGCTAAATTTTGAGTGCCTAACACGTTATTGCGAACCGCTTCTCGCGTTTGGGATTGTAACATGGGAACATGTTTATAAGCGGCGGCATGAAATACTAAGTCAGGCTGATACGTTTTTAACAGGTGACGAATGGCCACTGAGTCGGTCACGTCCCCTAAACAAGCATGTAACGTCAAGTTGGGGAAGGCTTGGCGTAACTGCATATCGATTTGATATAAATTAAATTCACAACGTTCTAAAATCACCAACGCGGTGGGTTGTAACTGGGCAATTTGATGACATAATTCGGATCCAATGGAACCGCCTCCGCCACTGACCATGACGATTTTACTTTGTAATCGAGTTTGAATAATTTGCCAATCCAGTTCAATTTTGTCACGTCCTAACAGGTCCTCAATTGCCACATCACGCAAGACTTTGAGATTGACTTGGGCATTGACGAGATTATCTAATTTGGGCAAGGTTCGAAAGGGAACGTGACTGCGTTCACAGTGTTCGACTACCTGTTGCATTTGTTCCGCTGTAGCTGACGGCATGGCAATCACAATGAGATCAATTTTCAAGGATTCCACGACGTTTGCTACCTTGTCAAGGCTTCCCAAAACGGGGATACCTTGCACTTTGCCACCATGCAAACGAGGTTGGTCATCTAAGAAGCCGACTGGGATATAGCCACCACAGCGTAGCATGTCGCGGACTAGCAAATCACCAGAGGTGCCGGCCCCTAAGACAAGCACACGTTGTAAGTGAGTTTTCCCCGTTATGAGGAATTTGAAGGAATGTTCATGCCAGAGACGATAAAGTAGGCGAGGCATTCCTAGAAAGAAGACGAGTAAGAAAGGATAGAAGAGTAATGAGGTGCGTGGAATGAGTTCCAGGCGATTAAATAAGACGAGTACCAAGACAATCGCTAACGTGCCAATGAAAACTGACCGCAAAATGGTGACCAGGTCCGGCAAACTGGCAAACCGCCAAATGCTTTGATAGAGACCGTCAAACCAAAGAACTAGACTTTGAATGAGGATTACCACGGGTAAGGTTTGCCAAAGGGTGGTTTCGACCTCTGGGGTCAGTGGCCAACCATAACGGATAATCATGGCCAAAATCCAGGCAATGGCTACCCCTGAAGTGTCATGGAGGATAATAGGAAAACGGTGAGAAAACAATAGCATGTGTAGTTTAAAATAAAGGGTAGTAATGCAAAGAAGGCAAAATTTTTGAACTGTGATTGGTGTGATGTATATGAGTGGAAGAATGATGAGAAGGGCATGTCTCTATCAACATGAAGCGTCTTTTAATTCTTGGTAGTGAGGCAATGTAGGTTCACTGTCTGAACTCTGATTAGAATGATTTTCAGATGGACTCTGATTCGTCAAGCCTCCTTTCATAGTAGGTTCTCTGTCTGAACTCTGATTTAGAATGATTTTCAGATGGACTCTGATTCGTCAAGCCTCCCTTCATAGCCCTCATTTAATCATATAAATCACAGTTCCAGACAAAGAGAAACCGCACGATATTTCACCCAGATTGCATCACTACCTAATTCTTAATCATAAGCCTCTTCTGCTGGAACGCAATCAGAATTATTGTGCTTTGTGTTGTCTGCTGGAACGCAATCAGAATTATTGCACTTTGCGGCGCTGCCACGCGGACGTAAGGGGGGCGCAATAATTCTTATTGCGTTCCAGCGAATCTGTACAATTTTATCTGAATATCATTGCAATTGAGATAACTCACTCATCGGCCACCGTGGACGCACTTTAAACGCCAGCGAATCTGATTGACCAGCGGTTAGACGCAGATAACCCGCATAAGCTATCATCGCCCCATTGTCCGTGCAAAAAATCGGACGAGGATAATAAACTTTGACATCCATTTCCAATGCCAGTTGAGTTAAGCCGGTGCGCAGACGTTCATTAGCACTTACGCCACCTGCAATCACCAGTCGTTTTAAGCCCGTTTGTTGTAAGGCACGTCGGCATTTAATTGCCAATGTATCGATGACTGCCTCTTCAAAAGCGCAAGCGATGTCGGCACGAGTTTGATCATTTTGTTCATGCGTTTGCCAAGTCGAAAGGGCATGGGTTTTTAGACCACTAAAGCTAAAATCTAAACCGGGTCGATTCGTCATTGGACGTGGAAAGTGGAATCGGTGCGAATTGCCTTGGGACGCCAGACGGGCCAGCGCAGGTCCTCCAGGGTAGCCTAATCCAAGTAATTTAGCTGTTTTATCAAACGCTTCTCCGGCTGCATCGTCCAAGGATTCTCCTAAAATGAGATACTTCCCCAACTGTTCCACTTGAACCAATTGAGTATGTCCGCCTGACACGAGAAGGGCGAGAAAGGGAAATGTGGGGGCTGGTGACTCTAACATGGAGGCCAATAAATGTCCTTCCATGTGATGCACGGCAATGGCTGGAATTTGCCACGCCCAAGCGAGACTTCGTCCAATGGTGGCCCCAACTAGCAAAGCCCCGATCAGTCCGGGACCTGCGGTGTAAGCGACGCCATGCAGTTGATGCGGTTCAGAATGACTATCCTGTAGCACTTTTTCCACCAATGGAATCAGTTTGCGAATATGGTCACGAGACGCCAATTCTGGAACCACGCCACCGTAAGGGGCATGGAGGGCGACTTGACTGTAGAGGTCATGGGCTAATAAACCTTGTTCGCCATCATAGATGGCGACGCCGGTTTCATCACAAGAAGTTTCTATGCCTAAGATGCGCATGTTTGTTATAGTGGATAGTGAATTTAGTGGATAGTGGATAGTGGATAGTGGATAGTGGATAGTGGATAGTGGATAGCAAAGTCATTCCAGGAGTCCAAAGCGTAGCTTTGGACTCCGATTCCCATTTGTTCATTTCGGTGAAAAAGCATATCGCAACCGCACTCGTAATCGGCGAAAAGTGGCTTCATCTAGTGTATCTGGAAACAAAATGAGGCAATGGGTTTTACCACTCTCTAGCACTCTTAACACAATTAATTGGGGATGAGTATAGCTACTTGGGGAAATCTGTGCCTCTTTCTCCGTTGACAGCCAAATGGAATCTTCGCATAATACACAATAGCATAAAGGGTTGTCAATCAGCCATAAATGTTTTCGCATGGTTTGATAGGCACTTAGCAATATGCCTAATCCAATACCCATTTTCACAGCCCACGATAATGTTAATGGCAATAGACCGAATAAGGCACCCAGATGCAAGACCGTTATTGACCACGCAAAACGTTTGGAAAAGCGAGGTTCAATATAGATGGGGGCGGTGAAGGCAGACATGAATTATGACATCTTACAGTTTTATTTATCACGGAAAATATCTTTTGACAACGGACCATTTTACCAGTATAGTAATATTCCTCATCACTTGTACCCCCCTGCCCCCTGTGTACGGGGGGAGTGACTCCCCCCGCGTGCGGGGGGGCTAGGGGGGGGTACAAATGAGAAGGAATATTACTATATCATAGTCTAACCTAGACAAATGCCCCAATTTCTTTACCTTGAAAATTATAACTGGTAAAGATAAAATTTCAAGGCACCATTTTAAACTTAACCTAAACAGGATTCAAGCATGAGTTCACCAGTTGTCGTTGCAATTTTTGCATTTCTAAGTATTTATTTGGTATTCCTATTGATTCGCCTATTTTCGGATTTGATCATTGTCGGAATTGCACTCACCAGCGCGGTTTTTGCCTATTATGTCACAGGACACTATTCTAGCTGGTTGCCTCATTTGCGAGAACTGCCCTTCTTAAATGTATTGGGTATCACTTTTCCTGACCAACCAGAAGTGAGTACCCTCTATATCATTGCCTCTTTTGTCGTTGTAGGCGCCGTCTTACTATGTGTGCCGTTCTTGCCCTTCTCGGCAACGTATCGATTCATGTTAGGGGTAGAGAAACCATTGTTTTCTGAAGAAGCCAAAGTCCGAGGATGGATTCGGGAAGAAATAGACCGCAATAACCGTTATGAAAATGAACTGGCAACGAATGAACGGACGGGCAGTGAACGGACGGGCAGTGGTCAGGAATCAGGGTGACAATCCCACAGATGAAAATAAGACCTTCGTGGTTTTGAACCACTCGAAGGTCTTCAATTACAAAGGTAGGTAGTGATAAAAAATGGGTGATGGTAAGGTCTGGCAGCCCTTCAAGGACTGCCAGACCTGACATTTCGATCACCCACCTTTCATCACTACCCAAAGGTACTCCAAATGAAAACCGTCAGTATTATCGATTACGGAATGAGTAACCTCCACTCCGTTAGCAAAGCCCTCGAACACGTTGCCGAAAAAAACTGGCAAGTGACTATCGGCCAAGACCCGTCTCGCATCCTACAGGCGGATAAAATCGTCTTCCCAGGTCAAGGCGCGATAGGCAATTGTATGACTCTCCTGCACCAAACTGGCATGGCCGAAGTGATTCGTCACTCTCTCTCCAACAAACCCTTTTTAGGTCTTTGTTTAGGATTACAAACTCTCTTAACCTTCAGTGAAGAAAGCGGCGGCACCAAAGGGTTTGACTGGGCGACAGGAACCGTGCGCCGGTTTGAGGAACCTCTGCTTGACCCACACAGTGGCGAACGTCTCAAAATTCCCCACATGGGTTGGAATCAAGTGTACGCCACCTGGCCGCATCCACTTTGGAAAGGCATCCCTCAAGGCAGTCGTTTCTATTTTGTACACAGTTACTATGTGGACCCTCAAGATAGTCAGATGATTGCCGGCACGACCCCGTATGGCAACCTTCAATTTGCCTCTGCCCTTGCACGGGACAACGTGTTTGCGGTACAATTTCATCCTGAAAAAAGTCAACAGGCAGGATTGACTTTGTTGAAAAATTTTTTGGAATGGTAAATGGTAAGACGTATAGTAATATTCTCTCACTCTTGTACCCCCCCCAGCCCCCCCGCACACGGGGGGGAGTGACTCCCCTCCGCGGCGTGGATGACTCCCCCCCGCGACGTGGATGACTCCCCCCCGCGACGTGGATGACTCCCCCCCGCGACGTGGATGACTCCCCCCCGCGGCGTGGATGACTCCCCCCCGCGGCGTGGATGACTCCCCTCCGCGACGTGGATGACTCCCCTCCGCGGATGACTCCCCCCGCGTGCTGGGGGGCTGGGGGGGGTACAAGAAAACAGGAATACTACTATATCAGGATTGACAAACCGTAGAGAGATTGTCAATCCTGCCATCACCCATATTGCATCACTACCTAAAAAACACTTGTAATCATCACTATGGACAAAGAAAAATACATCACGGTTGTCGAAGCTTACGACAAACAACTGGTCAAAATGGTCAACGAGAAAATCAAGGAAGGTTACGAACCATATAGAAACGTTGTCATTGCTTTTAACGAAGCAGGTACGATCAAATCTTATGTACAAGTTATGATGTTGAAGGAACACAAATAACCAATTGGCTGGTGGACTAGAGGCTTCCGCCGCAATGCCATTAAGTTAAGAAATATCCTAACCATGTAGGGTGGATTAAGCGTCAGCGTATCCACCAGTTTCGGGGATGGTGGATACGCTAACGCTTAATCCACCCTACCTTAACTTAATGGCATTGAGGCTTCCGCCGGTGGTGGATCAGCACTTCCCTCCAAAACAAGGGGCAACCCCCACCGGTTGAAGCCTCTAGTCTACCAACATTCACTGCACTTCCAGTGGCCACCGCACCTCCATGAGGAAAAAGCGTTAGGATCCGGACAAAGCTACGCTTTTTCCTCATGGACTCCTGGAACTTACTCCGCTGAAAAATCATACGCCGGCGTCTCCAACGGTTCCTGAATATAATGTCCTTGTGCAAAATCCACTTCCGAGGTCCACAATACCGTCAAACTATTGGCATCTTCCACCGCTTCTGCAATGGTTAACTTTCCTGATTCATGTGCCAGTTTCATAATTTCCTTGACGGCCTTTTGATTGTCGTCATTGGAGGCCAATCCTTTGCTAAAGGAGGAGTCGATTTTCACATAGTTGACTGGCAAGTGTTTCAACGTAGCTGCCGAGTTTAACCCCGTACCAAAATGTTCCAGGGCCGATTTACACTCGCTGGCTTGCAACTGTTTAAGAAAGGCTTGGGCCAATTTAATCTGGGTGATGGCCGTGGATTCACTCAGTTCAATCACAATACTTTCACCTGGTACCGCCGACGCTTTCAGCAGTTTCCGCAACGTCAATAACACATCCGGGTCTTTTACCGCTTGGTCCGACAACTTGATAAAGAAGTGGGCTTTATGACCCTTCTTATGTTGTTCGCCCAACGTTTTGACCGCTTCCTTGAGAACCCATTTGTCTAATTTTACGCTGAAATTGGCTTTCTCTGCGGCATCAAATAATTTACCCGTGGGCACTTGATTACCCTCTGCGTCCACCATGCGCAAGAAGACTTCATAAATGGGTTGGGTGTCACCACGCAAACTGACAATGGGTTGAAACCGTAACGACAACCGATGTTCTTCAATGGCGGTCTCAATCATCTTGGTGATGTCAGACACCTTGAGTTCCCCTTGATCACCGCCCTTCACCACCGCTTTATAAATTTCAAAACCATTCCCACCTTTATTCGCAATGACTTCACAAGCGGCATGGGCGTCGTTTAACACATCTTGGGCATTAGCCGCTGACGCAAAGACCACTGTGATGCCGATACTACAAGTGGTAATCGCAGTCTTTGACCCCACTTCCGTGACCATCCCTTCTAATGCCTTGCAAATTTTCTCAGCTACCTCGCTGGCATATTCTTTGTCTTTATCAGTCAGCAAGAGAGTAAATACCTCTTCACTAAACCGCGCTAAAATCCCTCCCTCACACACGCTTTTCAGCACCTTGGCAATATTGATAATCACCGGGTCCAGACCACCGATGCCGACGGTTTGTTTAATGTTGGCAATGTTGTCCAGCGAGAGATAAAACAGCACGCTACGAGTATGCGTGTCCATCGCTTTGACCAGGGCCTTTTCCAACAGTTCCATGAAATAGACATGATTAAACAGACCAGTGGTCTGGTCTTTGCGACTGAGTTCTTTTAACTTGATTTCCAAATCTTGATTTTGAGAACGGTCTCGCATGACGATTTGCAGACATCGTTCACTCTCATAAATGGCATGACTGATTTCCATGGTCAAGCCAAATCCCTTATTGTTGGATTTGAGACCCTCCAGGTCGATTTGACGTTCCTCATCCTTCTCGTCCGCCATAAAACCACGCATGAAATCCCTGAACTTGGTTTGGTCTTTCAAAGCCACCAAATCCATAATTGGCATCCCTTCCAAGACTTCCATGCTGTTGTAACTGAACATTTTCAAATAACTGGGGTTGGCATAAATGTGCATTCCATCATGGACATAAGCAATCGCATCTTGCGAGGTTTCCAACAGCATCTTGTTCTGCTTTTGACTCTCCTTGTAAAGTTGTTCAAGATGTTTGCGGTGGCGACGAATAGCCAGACCTTCCAATTCTTTACCTACCACTAATTGTAAGCAGGCATCGGTGCCACTGGGAATAACCACTCGCGCCCCCACCTTGAGAAGTTCGGCCATCAGTTTGCCTTCCAATTTGCTGACTAGAACAATCACGGGAATATCTTGTTTTGCACCATTGACCGTTTCACAGACTTGGGCCGCCGTCAGATCGCCCACTTGCGGAACCGAGATAATCAAATCCCATTCTTGTTCGGTTAACGCATTTTGTAAATCTTCATCGTCTTCAATATGCCGCGGGCGAATCGGATAACGCGCCTTGCGCAGGCTGTTTAAAATCACTTCGGCGTCATTGGCAGATTCTTCAATGACTATCAAGCGAATAATGTCACCTTGTTTCATGGGAAATGAATAATGAATAATGAATAATGAATAATGGAAAAAACCGGGGGACTAGAGGCTTTAGCCAGTTTCAGCTTTGCCTCCACCTCGAAGGTTTAGGAACAGTACTAAGGACACTTTTTGGGTAAAGTCAGATTACCACTGATAACGTAACGAAATAGGTTAAATAATATATAGGATTTACGCACCCCAACCCTCCCCGCACGCGGGGAGGGAGTGATTCCCCCCGTACACAGGGGGATAGGGGGTGTTAACTCAAAGAGTTACAAACACGTTACGTAAGTCCTGAGATATTAATGTTGAATGTCTGTTCCACCCACACCGTGACTCGAGTCAGCCCGTGACTCGAGTCGGGTCAGCCCGTGACTCGAGTCGAGTCAGCCCGTGACTCGAGTCGAGTCAGCCCGTGACTCGAGTCGAGTCAGCCCGTGACTCGAGTCGAGTCAAGGTTTCTCACAACCCACGGCATGATTATCATCAACTATTTATGTTTAAATAACAGAGTATCTTTCGATGCAGTTAATGTGCTTATTTCAAGCCGATTTATAGTCATATTCCTTCATTTTTGTACCCCCCCAGCCCCCCGCACGCAGGGGGGTCACTCCCCGTGTACGGGGGGTTGGGGGGTACAAGAATAAGTGAATATCACTATATAGTCATATTCCTTCAAATCTATACGGTTCCCTCCAGCAGATATGTACAAAATTATACAAATCTTACTATTAAAGAGGTCCGCAGTATAAAGGAAAGCAGTAGCCCTTCTCTATTATTCATCATTCATTACCAAATGTAAACTGGACAAATGTGAATCTCTTATGCTAAATTTTCCCATTATTCATTATTCATTATTCATTATTCATTAACAAAGGACTCCATAATGCCCGAAGAATATACAGATATTGACCCTCAAGAAACGCAAGAGTGGTTAGAAGCCATAGACAGCGTGTTAGCCCAAGAGGGTACAGAACGCGCCCATTTTCTTTTGGAGAAATTGGTTGCCAAGGCACGTAGTTCAGGCGCCTATTTGCCTTATAGCGCAAATACCCCTTACCTCAATACCATCTTACCCAATCAAGAAGAAGCCACCCCTGGCAATTCTGAATTAGAATGGAAAATCCGTTCCCTCATCCGTTGGAATGCCATGGCGATGGTCGTCCGTGCCAATCGTCAGACCACCGAACTGGGTGGCCATATCGCCAGTTTTGCCTCCGCAGCCACTTTGTATGACGTTGGTTTTAATCACTTTTTCCATGCCAAGTCGGCCCATCATGGCGGTGATTTAGTCTATTTCCAAGGCCATTCCGCCCCCGGCATTTATGCACGGGCCTTTTTAGAAGGGCGTATCACAGAGGAACAATTAGATAATTTTCGGCAAGAAGTCGGTGGCAAAGGTTTATCCTCCTATCCGCATCCCTGGTTAATGCCTGACTTCTGGCAATTTCCCACGGTCTCCATGGGACTCGGCCCTATCATGGCCATTTATCAAGCCCGGTTTATGAAATATTTACATGACCGCGGCATAGTCAATATGCAAGGCCGTAAAGTGTGGGCCTTCATGGGTGACGGAGAAATGGATGAACCCGAATCATTAGGTGCTATCGCCCTCGCCACCCGTGAAAAATTAGACAATCTTGTGTTTGTCATCAATTGTAACTTGCAACGATTGGATGGACCCGTGCGTGGCAATGGCAAAATTATTCAAGAACTCGAAGCCGATTTTCGCGGTTCGGGCTGGAATGTCATCAAAGTCATCTGGGGGTCGTACTGGGACCCGCTGTTTGCCATGGATACCAAAGGCTTGTTACGCAAACGCATGGAAGAATGTGTCGATGGCGAATACCAAAATTTCAAAGCCAAAGGCGGTGCTTACACCCGCGAACACTTCTTTGGAAAGTATCCTGAACTGAAAGCGATGGCCGCCAAAATGACTGACGAGGATATTTGGCGACTCAATCGCGGAGGACATGACCCCCATAAAATCTATGCCGCTTATGCCGCCGCCGTCAAACATCAAGGTCAACCTACCGTTATCTTAGCCAAAACGGTCAAAGGTTACGGCATGGGTATCGCCGGTGAAGGTCAAAACATCACCCATCAACAAAAGAAGATGGGAGAAGGTGCTGTTCGCGCTTTTCGGGACCGTTTCAATATTCCTATCCCAGATGAACAACTGGCAGAGGTGCCCTTTTATAAACCGCCGCAAGACAGTCCTGAAATGCAATACCTGCATGACCGGCGGCGGGCGTTAGGTGGCTATTTACCAGTGCGTAGCAAGACTGCCAATCCCATCGAGATGCCTGAATTGAGTATCTTCAACAGTCTGTTAAAAGGGACTGGAGACCATGAAATCTCAACCACCATGGCTTTTGTACGCATCTTAACGGCCTTGACTCGTGACTCCAAAATTGGTCGCTATGTTGTCCCCATCATTCCTGACGAAGCGCGTACCTTTGGCATGGAAGGGATGTTTCGGCAACTCGGTATTTATTCCTCCCAAGGTCAACTGTATGAACCTCAAGATGCCGACCAACTGATGTACTATCGAGAAGACAAACAAGGTCAAATTTTGGAAGAAGGGATTTGCGAAGCCGGCGCCACTGCCTCCTGGATAGCCGCGGCTACCGCATACAGCAGTCATGGTGTCAACATGATACCTTTTTATACCTTCTATTCCATGTTTGGCTTCCAACGAATCGGCGACCTCGTCTGGGCCGCTGCCGATATGCAAGCCCGTGGCTTCTTAATCGGTGGCACCGCAGGCCGTACCACCTTATCTGGAGAAGGCTTACAACATCAAGATGGACACGGGTTGGTGATGGCCGCCAATATTCCCAACTGCGTCTCTTACGACCCCTCCTTTGCTTATGAAATGGCTGTGATTATTCACGATGGCCTACGGCGCATGTACAGAAATCAGGAGAACATTTTCTACTACATCACGGCCATGAATGAAAACTACTTGCATCCTGCCATGCCAGAAGGAGTACAAGAAAGTATCCTCAAAGGCATGTACTTATTGAAAGAAGGGGCCAAGAAAACGGGGCCCCGAGTCCAATTACTGGGCAGTGGCACTATTTTGCGCGAAGCCATTGCGGCTGGCAACCTGCTAACGTTAGATTTTGATGTCACCGCCGACGTCTGGAGTGTCCCCAGTTTTACCGAATTGCGGCGTGATGGGTTAGACGTACAACGTTGGAACCTGTTACATCCTGAAGAGAAACCGCGTACTTGTTATGCCACCCGGTGCCTCAAAGACCGCGTGGGACCCGTGATTGCTGCCACCGACTACGTGAGGGCTTATCCCGACCAAATTCGCTTCTGCGTTCCCAAACCCTATTACGTCTTGGGAACGGACGGCTTTGGACGCAGTGACACGCGCAAACAACTGCGGCGCTTTTTTGAAATGGACCGCTATTACATTGCAGTGGCCGCTTTAAAGAGTCTCGTTGACCTGGGCGACATACCTGCCAGCAAAGTGACTGAAGCCATCAAGAAATATGACATTGACCCTAACAAACCCAACCCCACCACGGTGTAAGAGGAGGACTACCCAATGGCCATTTCAATTGTAAAAGTTCCTGATATTGGTGACTTCAAAGAAGTCGGAGTCATTGAAGTCATCGTCAAATCTGGCGAGTCCATCAAAGTGAATCAACCCTTGATTACTTTGGAAAGTGATAAAGCCACGATGGAAGTGCCTTCGCCGGCGACTGGCATCGTCAAAGAGGTGCTGGTAAAAATGGGGGACAAAGTCTCTGAAGGGACCCTGATTCTCACCATGGAAGTCACTGACCTTGGCGTGGTTGCCCCGACTACTTCGGAAATCGCGACGCCTTCCCTCAGTCCACCACCGCCACCTGCTGGAGTTCCTACCGTATCGCCGGTCATTAGTCCACCTTCGCCCGTTAGCAGTGGGGACCCTAGACAACCGCGCTTTTCACCTTCTCCTCCGCTACCTGCCGAAACCCTTTCCGTGGCCAAACCTCACGCAGGTCCTGCGGTAAGACATTTGGCTAGAGAATTGGGCGTGGATTTAACCAGAGTCAGTGGTCATGGACGCCAAGGGCGAGTTTTAAAAGAAGACGTCACCACTTATGTGAAACAAGTGATGACAGAAGGTACGGCCCCGGTCCTGGCAGTCCCTCTCACAGGAGGAGGCCTGGGCATTCCACCTATTCCTGAGATTGACTTCAGCAAATTTGGAGAGATTGAGACTCGACCTCTCAGTCGGATTAAGAAACTCTCCGGCGCCAGTGTCTATCGCAGTTGGCTAAACGTCCCCCAAGTGACTCAATTTGACGAAGCAGATATTACCGAACTGGAAGAGTTTCGCAAGAATCTTGCGGAGGAGGCAAACCAGCGCAAAGTGAAAGTGACCATGCTGACTTTTTTACTCAAAGCCGGTGCTGCCGCTTTGAAACAATTCCCAGAGTTTAACGCCTCCCTGGATACCAGCAAAGAGAATTTGATTCTCAAACACTACTATCACATTGGCGTTGCCGTGGAGACGCCTACGGGTCTAGTGGTGCCGGTGATTCGTGAAGTCAACCACAAGGGATTGTTTGACCTAGCCGCTGAACTAGGCACCATCAGTCAAAAAGCCCGCGACGGCAAACTCTCCGCCGCTGATATGCAAGGCGCCTCGTTCACTATTTCCAGTCTAGGAGGCATTGGTGGCACTGCTTTCACGCCGATTGTCAATGCCCCTGAAGTGGCAATTTTAGGCGTCTCCCGTTCGCAGATGCAACCTGTCTATCAAGGTGGTCAATTTATTCCACGCTTGATACTGCCGTTCTCGGTCTCGTATGACCATCGCGTGATTGACGGCGCACTGGCGGCGCGGTTCACTAGCTATTTACGGTTTATTTTGTCGGATGTGAGGAGGTTGTTGTTGTAACAATCAACTGGAGTCCAATGGAGTCCAAAACACGTTTTGGACTCCTAAATCAAGATAATTATGATAACTTATATTAAAATCAACGGTTTCAAATCCTTTCATCACTTTGAAATGGAATTTACCCCCTTTACCGTCATTGCCGGCGCCAATGCTTCGGGAAAAAGCAATTTGTTTGATGCCCTGCAACTGTTAGCGCGGCTGGCAGAATCTGATAATTTGAAAAGGGCGTTTCTCGAACAACGCGGCGATTTTATAGAACTCTTCACCCAATATGATGACAATCGCTATGCTTCCGAAATACACTTCTTGATTGAAATGTTAGTCAACCGCAAAGTCAAAGATGCTTGGGGTAATGAAGCGGAATTGAAATATACCAGATTGAGATATGAACTAAAAATTAAACGCTATACCAATTCCTCTGGTCTTGAAGATTTAGCTGTCACCCATGAACAATTAGAGAAACTCAATCAACGGGAGGATAACTGGATTAAGATCATTCCCAAACAAAAACTTGGCCTTTGGCGACCCAAAGTAATGATTGGCAAGAGAGGCATACCTTATATAGAAACCACCA
Organism: Thiotrichaceae bacterium; assembly: GCA_011391085.1. Lineage (GTDB taxonomy): Bacteria > Pseudomonadota > Gammaproteobacteria > Beggiatoales > Beggiatoaceae > JAABRD01. Next base: position 64,684 of record JAABRD010000007.1, read on the forward strand.
CGGAACACGATATACTCACGGTTTTAGTTCCTCAAGATGGTACGGCTGGAAATAGAAGACGTTTTCCCCTTAACAATGCCACTCGAACGGTGTTGAGTAGTTTTGATACGGTTGACTTTCCGCATGTGTTGGCCGCCAAAGAGGAGATGAAAAGTTGGAAATTTTTACAACTCAATCCCGAAGACTTGCGGCAACCCACTAGCAAACGCAGTGGCGAAGACACTCTCACATCCAGCGGCAAAAATTTAGCCGCGACTTTGTATCGAATCCAACAGACCGATTCCTACAGTTTGGTCGAAATTTCTAGGAAACTCAATAATTTTCTACCCAGTTTCACAGAAGTTTCGGTTATCGAAGATAACGAAAATAAACAGTATGTGATAAAACTCAAAGAAGCGGATAAGAAGGAATTTTCTTCCAGAGTGTTATCCGAAGGGACCTTGCGAATCTTGGCTTTGTGCATTTTAGAACAAGATGACAAACACACGGGATTGTTATGCTTTGAAGAACCCGAAAATGGCATACACCCATTTCGTATCAAGGCGATGACCAAACTTCTCAAAGACCTTAGCACAGATTTTAAAGAGGCTGATATGCCGTTACGTCAGGTGATCGCCAACACCCATTCGCCGGTCCTGGTTGGTAATATGCTACAGTGGCAGGAGGACCCCAATGTAAGCGTTTGGTATGCCCAGATGAGAACGACTATTTCAGATATTGACGGTGAGAGGCTTAAAATGAATATTACCAAAATAAGTCCAATTACCAAAGGTCCAATTACCAAAGGTCCAACACATAAGGCATTAGCCCTTTCTGAACAAGAACGAAAACTTACGTTGGCTACGGTGAAAGAATATTTGCAAACGACGGATTTTGAAAATCTTGATTTGGATGACTAAACATGACGTTCCTATTGGCAGGATTGTTTACAGAAGGCAGTACCGATGTGCGTTTCTTAGGAAAGAGTGGTCAAGAAAACACTTGATGCGCTGGCCTTTGACTGCAAAGGTCAAATCGAAACCGAACTGAAAGTGATCCAGATTGACAAAACTGGTTTAGGATTTGTTGAACAAGTGCTTGCGGCTTCCAGAAAAGGAAAAAATGAATACGGTATCACCCTGATTTGTGTCCATACGGATGCCGATGACGCCACCAACCGAACAGCATTAGAAACTAAAATCATTCCTGCGAAAAGTGCTTTACAGGAAACCGACGAACAGGAATATTGTAAAATCACCGTGCCCATCGTGCCTGTTCAGATGACCGAAGCCTGGATGTTAGCAGACAAAGAGTTATTGAAAAGTGAACTTGGTACTCACAAATCAAATATCGACTTAGGCATTCATCGAGACCCCGAAACCGTTGCTGACCCTAAAGAGACAATAAGAAATGCGATTCGCATTGCCAAAGACAGTTCCACTAAAAGAAAACGTGGAAGAGGTTTAGATATTTCGGACTTATATCAAATCGTTGGCCAAAAATTGGAGTTAAGCAAGTTAGAAGGAATGTCTTCTTATCAAGCGTTTCGAAAAGACTTGAGAGACGCTTTTAAACGATTGAATTTATTGTCTTAGCACAACTTGAAACCATATATAGAACCAATACCATGTCTCGTCTTCTCATTCAAACCTACTACCAAACCCTTGACAAACTCCAGCAACACGGCGGTTCCCACCATGAAACGGCCCTGCGGAGTGCGTTTCAAACATTGTTAAATGATTACTGTGAGACCCAACATTTCCTCCTCATTCCCGAACTGGAATATCGCACTCGCTTTCACACACTCGTGCGTCCCGACGGCACGGTCAAAGACGCGCTACGTCTCCCCTGGGGCTATTGGGAAGCGAAAGATGAGTTTGATGATTTAGATAAAGAAATTCAAGCGAAACTCGCCAAAGGGTATCCCACCGATAACATCTTGTTTGAGGACTCCAAGACGGGCGTCTTGATTCAAAACGGGCAAGAAGTGTTGCGAGTGAAGTTGGGGGAGGAAAGTCAGTTAGAGAAGTTATTGCAACACTTTCTCCATTACCAACGGCCCGAGGTTCGCGATTTCCGTGCCGCCATTGCGAAATTCAAAGAAGACCTGCCTACCATTTTGCAAACATTGCGGCAGATGATTGAAAGACAATTCCAAACGAATCCTGCGTTTGTCACGACCTTTGACCAATTTTTAGACCTTTGCAAGCAAGCGATTAACCCACGAATCACGGCGTTGGAAGTGCAGGAGATGTTGTTACAACATCTTCTCACTGAAGACATTTTTTTGAAAATCTTTGATGACTCTCAATTTCATGGCGAGAATCTGATTGCGAAGAAATTAGGGGAGGTGATAGCGACCTTTTTCACCCATGAAGTGAAACGCAACACGTTGGCTTCCATGAAGAGTTACTATGCCGTGATTCAACGCGAAGCAGCGGCGATTGCCAATCATCACGAGAAACAAAAATTTCTCAAAGTGGTGTATGAAAACTTTTATCGCCTCTACAATCCCAAAGCCGCGGACCGCTTGGGAATCGTCTATACGCCCAGTGAAATCGTGCGGTTTATGATTGACAGTGCCGATTACCTGCTAGACCAACATTTTGGGCGATTATTAGCGGATAAAAATGTTGAGATTCTGGACCCGGCCACGGGGACGGGGACGTTTATTGCGGAGTTGATTGACTACTTGCCACGTCAGAAGTTGGAATATAAATATCTGCATGAGATTCATGCCAATGAGGTAGCGATTTTGCCCTATTACATTGCCAACCTAAACATTGAATATACCTTCCAACAGAAGATGGGCAAATACCTGGAATTTCCGAATCTCTGCTGGGTGGACACTCTCCAAAATTTGGATTTCGCACACACCTATCAACATAAACAGGAGGAGTTGCAACTCGACTTATTTTTTGAAAATGCGGTGCGGATTCGGCGTCAAAATGAACGGAAAATCTCCGTCATCATTGGGAATCCACCGTATAATGCCAATCAGCAGAATGAGAATGATAACAACCCCAATTGGTCCTATCCGCACTTGGATGACGCGATTCGGCAAACGTATATTGCCAATAGCACGGCGCAGAAGACGAAATTGTATGATATGTATGCCCGCTTTTTGCGCTGGGCTTCCAATCGGGTTGATAGCAATGGCATTATCGCTTTCGTCTCCAACAATTCGTTTATCAACGCCCGCACCTTTGACGGTTTTCGCAAGGTCGTGGCGGAGGAGTTTAACGCCATTTATATTCTCGACCTGAAAGGAGATGCCAGGACCAGTGGGGAGAGACGGAAACGGGAAGGGGGGAATGTGTTTGATGATGCTATCCGAGTTGGAATTGCGATTTATTTCTTGGTCAAACACGAAGGAGTGCAAGGGTGCAAGATTTTCTACTATCCTCTGGCTGATTATGCCACTGCCACTGACAAGAAGGCGTTCTTGCAGGAGGCTAAGTTCAAACAAATTGACTTTGAACGGATTGTCCCGGACGCGAATCACAACTGGATTAACTTGGTTGACAATGATTTTAACCAATTGTTACCATTGGCGAATAAGGACACGAAGGCTGCCACACAGCCGCAGGAGGAACAAGCGTTGTTTAAGTTATTTTCAAATGGGGTGGTCACGGCCCGAGACGAATGGGTCTATGATTTCAGTGTGTCACAGTTAACCAAACGAATTAAATATTTCCTCAAAGTCTATCGTCACAGCACTCGCACCCAAACGTTTGATTTGTCTATCAAGTGGAGTGAAGCCTTGAAAAATCGTGCGCGACGGCGAACGAAAGTGACCTTTGAAGCGGCCCGCCTCATTTCCAGTTTCTACCGTCCCTTCGTGAAGATGAATTTTTATTCAGAGAAGGCGTTAAGTGATCGACTGACTGAACATCATTATAGCATGTTTGGTAGCGAGTTGAACCAGTTCAACCCTGTTATTGCTTGTTCTGGCACTTCACATGTCAAGCCGTTTCAATGTTTAGCGGTGGGCGGTCTAAGTAACCTGGATTTACTGGAGAAAACGCAATACTTTCCGCGTTATTGCTACGCTGACCAGGGGAGGCGCGTTGACAACATAACCGATTGGGGGTTAGAACAATTTCAGCATCATTACGAGACCACGGAACTTTGCAAGGAAGACATTTTTCATTACACTTACGCAGTTCTCCACGACCCTGCGTATCGTCAGAAATATGAACTCAACCTCCGACGTGAGTTGCCACGTTTGCCATTTTATCCGAACTTCTGGCAATGGGTTCAATGGGGTCAGCAATTGATGGAATTACATCTGAATTATGAGACGGTGGAAAAATATCCACTGACTCGACTCGACCAGACATTGGCAGCCAATGTCCAAAATAAAGTGAGACTCAAAGCTGATAAAGTGGCTGGGAAACTCTTGCTAGATGACCAAACGATTTTGACCGGGGTGCCAGCGTTGGCCTGGGAATATCAATTGGGGAATCGCAGTGCCTTGGAATGGGTTTTAGACCAGTATAAGGAGAAGACGCCAACCGACCCGACGATTGCTGAACAGTTTAATACTTATCGCTTTGCTGATTATAAGGAGGAGGTGATTGAATTGTTGCAACGGGTGTGTCAAGTAAGTGTGAAGACTATGGAGATTGTGCAGACAATACAGGAGGAATAAAAGATTCGGGCGGAATAAAAAAATGTCAAATTTGTCTTGACATTTTGGCAAAGGGTGTGATATACTTTCACACTATGTATACTTTCACATCAGGAGTTCAAAGCATAGCTTTTTTCCTCCTGGCCTTTATTCAATCAAAACGAAAAATAATTTAATTATGCCTGTCAAAATGACTTTACACAAGGGCAACGTGCCTGTCAAGATTTATACTGACGAAGTAGAATCCAGTTCTCTTAATCAACTGGAGGACATTTCACAGTTGCCTTTTATTCATCATCACGTTGCTGCTATGCCTGACGTGCATACGGGGATTGGGGCAACGATTGGGTCTGTGATTCCTATGAAAGGGGCAATTGTGCCGGCGGCGGTGGGTGTTGATATTGGTTGTTTCGTCGGTGACACCAAGATTCCTTTGCTGGATGGGACAGAGGCCACTCTAAAAGAATTAACGGAACGTGGAAGGGAATGTTGGGTGTACGCGGTGAATGCACAACATCAAATCACAGGGGCAAAAGCGTTTGCCAAATTAACCCGCAAAAATGCGCCTCTCATGCGGGTGGTGTTAGACAATGAGGCGGAAATCATTTGTACTCCGGATCATCAATTTATGTTACGAGATGGTTCTTGGTGTGAAGCAATGAACTTGCGGTTAAATGTCTCGTTGATGCCCTTTTATAGCCATCTGGAAGCTCAACAACGGATCATCAAGCCACTGGCAATATTGACGACGAACGCTGACAATCATAAGGTTAGGTTGGTTCAATCTCTGCAACAACGCGAAGACGTTTACTGTCTAACGGTCCCCGAGTACGAAAACTTTGCTTTGTCGGCAGGTGTATTTGTACACAATTGCGGGATGAACGCCATCCGTCTCTCCTTAACTGCCAACGATTTACCCGATAACCTCAAACCCATTCGTCTCGCTATTGAAGAAATGGTTCCAGTGGGATTTGACCAACATAAGATACCACAGGCGCCTAGTTCCACTATTCAACTGCTGGATCGCGGCATTGAACAAATTTTCGAGAAGCATCCTGGTATTGCCAAAATGCTTAAAAAACCGCATCATACGTGGACTCAGCAGTTAGGAACGTTGGGGGGGGGGAATCATTTTATCGAGTTGTGTTTAGACGAAAATCAAGATGTTTGGGTGATGCTTCACTCTGGCAGTCGTGGCATTGGTAATACGATTGGAACTTACTTCATTAACTTGGCTAAGAAGGATATTGAAGCCCATTCGATTCCGTTACCTAACCGTGATTTGGCTTATTTCAGAGAGGGTGCCCAATATTTTGATGACTATGTGGAAGCGGTTCATTGGGCACAAGAATATGCTATGCACAATCGTCGGGAGATGATGCGTTTGATTCTCGACGCGTTGCGAAAACAGTTTCCGCATTTTGAAATCACCAAAGAGGCGATTAACTGTCATCATAATTATATCGCGATTGAAGAACATTTTGGTGAAACCGTTTATCTCACTCGGAAGGGGGCGATTCGGGCCGGCGAAGGGGAGTTAGGGATTATTCCTGGGAGTATGGGGGCCAAATCGTTTATTGTACGAGGCAAGGGAAATCCTGAGTCCTTTTGCAGCTGTTCCCATGGTGCCGGCCGCCGCATGAGTCGCACGGAAGCCAAAAAGCGTTTTAGTCATCGTGATATGGAAGACCAAACCAAAGGCGTCGAATGTCGCAAAGACAAAGGCGTGGTGGATGAAATTCCGCAGGCCTATAAAGATATTGACCAAGTGATGGAGTATCAAAACGACTTGGTCGATGTGGTGCATACTTTGAAACAAGTGGTATGCGTGAAAGGTTAATATGATGCAAAGGACTTGATTATGCCAATTATCAAATTAAGAAATCCCGTGGCCGCGTCCCCCGTGTTACGCAAAGGCGGGGCCCACCTCAAGTCGAAGTCGAGTCAACGTGCGCTACGCAAAAAGGATACGAAGCAAGCGGTGACCGAGTGGAAGCAGGAGAAGGGGCGGGGGGATTGAGTCAGATAATCTCAAATCTCAGGAATTATAGTAATATTCCTTCGAACCTGTACGATTCCTGCTTACGCGCAATAAGAATTATTGCGCCGTTGCTGCGCAACGCAGGGGGGGGCAATAATTCTTATTGCACTCCAGAGGAAGTGTACAAATTTATAGGAATATTACTATATCACTACCTAATTTCAGGAGTTCAAAGTAACGCTTTGTACTCCTGAGTCGTGTGAGTTATGCGACCTATTCCCATTCTCTCTTCCTTCTCTGCTAATCGTGCTTTGGTCGGGTCTGAAATTAATTTGTGCAGATGAACCACCAAGTCCTCCTTATGATAAGATTCTTTATGATAAATCGTCTCCACATAATTATGTAAGCGTGCTTGTTCAGAAGGTGAAAGATGTCTTGCCGACAGCACTATGACAGGGATATAACGCCAAGCCTCGCGTTCTTGCAACCGATTTAGAAATTCAAAACCGTCCATCACGGGCATGTTTAAGTCCAATAAAATCAAAGTTGGTTTCTTCACTTCCAGATGTTCTAAAGCCACTTGACCATTCTCCGCCTGAAACACTCGCCAACCTTCCATTTCCAAAATAGTTGCCATCGTTTGACGAAGCAGGTCCTCATCATCTATGACCATGACCAATTTTTGAGAGTCGTCACCAATGTGGTATTTCTCTAAAATCGAGATTAACTGTTCCCGTTTCACAGGTTTAGTCAGGCAATCCGTGACACCGATGGCATAGCCACGTTGGTCATTTTCATCCATAGATACCATGAGAAGACGGGTATGGGAGTACCGTGAATCACTCTTCAACGTGGCTAACAGTCGCCACCCTTCTTGATTGGGCATTTGAACGTCAATCAGAATCGCATCAGGACGTAGTTTATTGGCTAACTTGGCGCCGTCGGCTGGAGTGGTTGCAATGGCCACCGCGTAGCCTAATTGACTCAGTTCCATTTTCAGTAGGCTACAGAGGTTGACATCATCTTCAATCACTAACACAATGCCATGACCTGGCAACAAGTCTGATAAACTCACTTCCTGAGAAATTTCTTCCGTCTTTATATGCACTTGGGAGGGCAAGGAAATGGTCAAGAGACTCCCTTGCCCAAATTCACTGTCAACACTAATAGTTCCCCCCATCATATCAGCAAATTTTCGCGTAATCGCCAACCCCAGGCCAGTGCCGCCATAGCGGCGCGTGGTGGACGCATCGGCTTGCGTAAAAGGTTGAAATAACTTCTTTTGTTGTTCTGTCGTCATCCCAATCCCATTGTCTGCCACAGAGAATGTAATTCTTTCTCCATGTTCAGCGTGATGCCGTTGAATTTCAAAACAAATATTTCCATGTTCAGTAAATTTAGCCGAATTACTTAACAGATTCAGTAACATCTGCCGCAATTTTACCATATCTGTGTGCATCACACCTAATCGGGTGGGACGTTTTACGGTCAAGTGATTAGCTTTTTTCTCTACCAACGGTCGAATCGTGCTGACGACTTCATCAATCAAAGTGCTAAGTTCGAAAGTCTCTGGGGCCAGTTCCATTTTGCCAGCTTCAATTTTGGAAATATCCAGAATGTCGTTGATGAGACCCAATAAATGTTTGGCCGCCGCGAGAATCTTTTTTAAATCATCAAGATAAGTCGCTTCCTCCGCCTCTTCTATCTCTTCCGTTAACATCTCGCTGTAACCGATAATAGCATTGAGTGGAGTCCGTAACTCGTGACTCATATTGGCCAAAAATTGACTTTTGGATAAATTGGCAGATTCGGCCAACGTCTTGGCTTCTTCCGCTTTTTGTTTGGCCAAATACAATTCAGCAGTCCGTTCAGCGACCCGTTTTTCCAACTCATTCCGGGCGTCTAATAATTCCGTCGTGCGTTCTTGTACCTTGCGTTCTAGTTCGAATTTATGAAGACGGTCCTGTTCAATAAAACGAGTATAGGTCTTAATGCGATGAATCAGTTGCAACTTATCTATCGGCTTAGTCAGGTAGTCAACTGCACCGACTTCAAAACCTTTCTGCATAAATTCTTCAGTTTTGTAAGCTGCGGTCAAAAAGACAATTGGAATATGTTGCGTTTTTTTCCGCGCCAAAATTGCCTGGGCCGTTTCAAAGCCGTCCATATCAGGCATTTGCACATCTAACAGAATTAGATCGATTTTTTCTTTCAAGAGAATCTTCAGGGCCATAATCCCAGAATCAGCCTCCAAAATATTGGCCTGGAGATATTCTTGAATCAGCGTTTTAAGAGTAAAACGGTTATTCTTGTTATCATCTACAATGAGTAAATTCAAGGTTTCGATAGGTGACATGAGTTGACCCCTTAAACCAATTATGAGATTTGACAAATTTTAGAAAGTGGTCAAATCTTTTGTTGAAGGAATGGAATAGACTGAAGCAGAGTGAGTCGACGCCTGGGCGATGAGTTTATGAATATGCAAAATCAACTCTTCTTGGGCGTAGGCTTCTTTGCTAAAAATAGTTTCTACATGACAGGTTAGCCGTGCATATTCTTCCGGAGACAGACTTTTGGCGGTTAGCACGACCACGGGGGTGTCTTGCCACTTAGGATTCTGGTGTAAATTCACTAAAAATTCAAATCCATCCATTTCAGGCATCACCAGGTCTAGTAAAATGAGGGAAGGTTTTTTATCATCCAAATGTTCTAAAGCCACCTTGCCATTTTCGGCCTTAAACACACGCCAACCTTCACTGGTCAACATATTGGCCATGATTTCCCGAATGATGAGGTCGTCTTCAACTAGCATGACTAGACTTTGGGAGTCATCTCCGACATGATATTTTTCCAAAATGGAGGCCAAATCGTCACGTCGGACGGGTTTTTTGAGACACTCTGCCGCGCCTAGTGCAAAGCCTTGATGACTGGTTTCCTCCATAGAAATCATAATGACAGGAATATGGGATAACAACGGGTCGTTTTTAAGGGCAGTGAGAACACGCCAACCGTCCATATCGGGCATTTTGATGTCTAAGAGAATCGCATCAGGGCGGAGTTTTTTGGCCAAATGCAAACCCTCTTTACCATTGGCGGCGGTAGCGACGGCATAACCCAGATTGCTTAAATCGTTTTTCAGGACTTCTCGAATCATCAAATCGTCATCAATCACCAAGACAATGCCGTCGCCTCCTTCTGACAATAAAGGAATTTCTTTCTTGGAAGCGTCTAGTGAATCGGTTTTCTCGGTTTTCGCCCCCTGAACTGGCAAGGCTATGGTGATGGTTGTGCCTTGACCAAATTCACTGATTACTGTGATAGTGCCACCCATCATCTCGGTAAATTTTTTGGTGATGGCTAAACCCAGACCTGTACCACCATAGCGACGGGTCGTGGAAGCGTCCGCTTGAGTAAAGGGTTGAAACAGCCTCTTTTGTTGTTCCACAGTCATGCCAATACCATTGTCCGTCACACTAAACTTTACCCAATCACCATCTTCTTGAGAATGGCGTTTGACCTCTAATAAGAGGTTACCAGATTCCGTGAATTTGGCCGCATTACTGAGGAGATTCAATAGCATCTGTCGTAATTTGGTCATATCTGTTTGCATCGTGCCAAGGGAATCTGAATAGGACACGGTCAGGGTATTCGACTTCTTTTCGACCAATGGTTGAACGGTACTTTCAACCTCGCTGATAAGAGTTTCTAAGGCTACGGTTTCCACAAACAAGTCCATCTTGCCAGCCTCAATTTTAGAAATATCTAACACATCGTTGATAAGTCCCAATAAATGTTTACCTGCTGCATGAATCTTTTGTAAATCTGGAAGAAAATCCACCAGTTCTAAGTCAGCCGCTTCTTCTTCTAACATCTCACTGTACCCAATAATTGCATTCAGTGGCGTACGCAATTCATGACTCATATTGGCCAAAAACTGACTTTTCGACAAATTGGCCGTTTCCGCTTGTTCTTTGGCATATTTAAGGGCTTCTTCGATGTGTTTGCGTTCTAAAATTTCTTGTTTAAGAAGTTTATTGGATTCCAATAATTCCGCCGTCCGTTCTTGCACTTTGCGTTCTAATTCTTGTTTATATTGACGTTCCTGTTCCAAGAAGCGAAGATAGGTACGAATGCGACTAATCAATTGAGAAGTATCAATGGGTTTCGTCAAATAATCAGCCGCGCCGACTTCAAAACCTTTGCAAATAAATTCTTCGGTTTTATAGGCGGCGGTAAGGAAGACAATGGGAATATGTTGGCTTTTTTTGCGCGAACGAATCGTGCGGGCCGTTTCAAACCCGTCCATTTCAGGCATTTGCACATCCAGAATGATGAGGTCAATTTTTTCTTTAAGAAGAATTTTGAGGGCCATGGCGCCTGATTCTGCTTGAAATATGTTGGCTTCAATATGTTCTGTGATTAAGGTATGCAAAGTAAATAGGTTATTCTTATTGTCGTCAACGATTAGAATATTAAAGGTATCAGGGGCTGACATAAGGAATAATGAATAATGGTTGTAGGCAAGAATGGTTAGTTATCGTTAAAGGTGGAGTAGAGGCTAACGCCGGTGGACTAGAGGCTTCCGCCGGTGGACTAGAGGCTTTAGGTGGACTAGAGGCTTTAGCCGGTGGGCAAGCCCGTGATTTCAATTTTGTTCCGTCCCCCTCCGGCGGAAGCCTCTAGTCCACCGGCGGAAGCCTCTACTCCACTGGGGGGCGACTTCTCTGTCTGACTTATCGGTACAGCCACACCCGCATCAACGAAATCAATTTGTCTGCATCTATCGGTTTGGCTAAATAATCATTGGCGCCCGCTTCTAGGCATTTATTTTTGTCACCTTTCATGGCTTTGGCAGTCAAGGCCAGAATGGGGAGTTTGCGGAACCGCGGTTGCGCACGGATTTGCTTCATGGTTTCATAACCGTCCATTTCTGGCATCATCACATCCATTAAGATAATATCAATGCTTGGTTGTTCTTTCAAGAGATTGAGTGCCTCTTGGCCATTCTCGGCGATGAAAACGTCCATGTTTTTTTCTTCCAACACAGTGGTCAAGGCAAAGGTGTTGCGCATGTCATCGTCCACCAGTAGCACTTTTTTGCCAGCGAGGATGGCTTCTTTGTCATGTAACTTATGCAACATCGTGCGCTTTTCCTTGGACAAATTGGATTCTAACTGATGCAAAAAGAGAGTGGCTTCGTCTAGTAATCGTTCTGGGGACTTGACTGTTTTGACCGTCAGATGGTCGGAACAAGATTGTAAGAGTTCTTCTTCGGACGGCGTTAAATCACGTTCTGCATATAGAATGACGGGGATTTGGGAAAAGTGTTCGGGGTCCTCATAGAGTTGTTCTAACAAGTGTAAGCCCGTATCATTTTCCACGTCGATGTCTAAAATGAGGCAATCAAAGGTGCCCTGGTGCAATTTATCGAGGGCGATTTGACTGGTGGGGGCAAGGACCGATTGAATGTTGTGGTTGCCCACCAGGTCTAAGATTTTTTGTTGATGGGGTAGATCATCGGCCACGATTAGCAGATGCTTGACGGTTTTGGCCAGGAAGTCCTCGATTTTTTTGAAGGCTTCGCTAAGTTCAGCCATGTTGATGGGTTTGAGTAAGAAGCCAATGGCGCCCATTTGTTTCGCTTCCTGGTCCTTATGAGAAGCGGACATGAAATGGACGGGGATATGACGAGTTTTGGGGTTGTCTTTGAGTTTTTCCATGACCGACCAACCGTCGATTTGGGGGAGGCCAATGTCGAGGATAATGGCACTGGGTTGGTAGGTTTCGGCCAGTTGGAGACCCATTTTGCCATCTTCGGCCAGGAGGCATTTGAAATGTTTGTCGCGGGTCAACTCCATTAGAATGGTGGAAAACTTGCGATCATCTTCAATGATAAGGATAGTCTTGGAGGAGGGGGTAAGAGTGTCTCTGTCATCGATAACTTCGGTGGCGCCCAAGACTTCCGTGGGTTTGGAGGAGTACCCGTTGGGAGTTTTAAAGACTTCCAAGGTGTTTGACGGAGTCACGGCCAAAGAGTTTGGGGTAGACACCTGGTTGGATTCGGACACGATTGGGAGAGTCGCAATGGTGACCGTTTTGGAAGATTCGGAAGCAGTGGGTTTGGCAACAGTTTTGAGGTCCTGGGACATTTTGGACAGGGGTAAATAAAGAGTGAACGTGCTACCTTTCCCTTCTTCACTGGTTAGGCAAATTTCGCCTCCCAATAAGCGGGCCAGTTGACGGGAGATAGACAGACCTAAACCGGTGCCACCATACCGGCGGCTAGTGGTGCCATCGGCTTGGCGAAAGGCGTCAAAGACCAGTTCTTGTTTATTTTTGGGAATGCCTATGCCAGAATCGGTGACTCGGATGGCAATGGTTTGGTGCGGATCAACCCCCAGAGTGGCGACTTCTTGCGGAAGGGGACGACCGATATGTAGTTTGACTACGCCACGGGCCGTAAATTTGAGGGCGTTGGATAATAAATTGTTCAGAATTTGTTTTAACCGTTGGGAATCGGTATGCAAGATGGGCGACCAGTGAGGGTCGTCGGCAGACAGCGTAAAGGTCAGTCCTTTTTGTTCAGCGACAGGTTGGAATTTTTGTTCGGTGGCATCCAACAAATCTTTTAGGACCAAGGCCTCGCGAACGACTTCCAGTTTCCCAGCTTCAACTTTGGATAAATCTAAAATGTCGTTGATCAGGGTAAGAAGGTCGGTGCCAGCACTGTGAATGGTACGGGCATATTCGACTTGTTTATCGGTCAGATTACCAGGTTTGTTGTCGGCTAGAATTTGGGCCAGGATGAGGAGGCTGTTTAACGGTGTGCGCAATTCATGGGACATATTGGCCAAAAATTCAGATTTGTATTTACTAGCCAATTCGAGTTCTTTGGCTTTATTTTCCAGAACTTGGCGACTTTGTTCCAATACGCGATTGGTCTCGGTAATCTCATGTTGTTGTTGCTTGAGTTCCCGTGAATGCTCCTCCAACTCCTCATTGGCTTGCCGTAATTCCTCTTGTTGACTTTGTAACTCCTCTGCCTGCGATTGTAATTCTTCGGTCTGAATCTGACTTTGTTGCAACAATTCTTGCAACTGGGTGCGAGACTCGGCGGTGTTAATGGCAACGGCAATATCAGGTAGCACTTGGTTTAGAAATTCGATTTGTAATGGGGTCACGTCATTGAATAAACCCAGTTCAATCACGCCTTTCACGGCATCTTCAAACAGATAAGGAGTCACTACGACTTGTCGTGGGGTAGTGTCCATAAGCCCCGATTGCACTTGAATGGCATCGGAGGGAACTTGATGAATGATAATCGGCTGTTGTTCCAAAGCCGCTTGTCCCACCATCCCTTCACCAAACTCAAAGCGATTGGCGAGATTTTTCCGCCACGTATAGGCATAACTGGCCAACAACTTGAGATAAGGAGTTTGCGGGGCCGCATCTGAATGTTCTGCCACATTGGGTTGTTCTACGACATAGAAGACACCTACCTGGGCTGACAGATAAGTGCAGAGGAAATGGATAATATTTTTTGCCAAGGAAACCGTATCTTGTTTGCCACTTATCTGTTGAGACAGTTGCATGAGACCCGTTTTTAGCCAATCTTGTTGCGCATTTTGGGCCATCATGTCTCGCAATTTCAGGGTCATTTGAGACAATGCCATGCCCAATTGGTCTTGGTCCGACAACGGTTTGACTTTCTCATTATAATTCCCCGTGGCAATGGCATTGGCTTGTTTAACCACGCCTCGCAAAGTATGTACCATTTCGGTCAAAGCGTGACCTAATTGGTCATCGTAGGACAGGAGATGGACGGTTATATCGTAATTCCCTGCCGCTATCGAATTGGCTTGGGCAATGGTGCTACGAATGGCTATTTTTAAATTTTGGAAGGAGGAGACGATTTCGGCAATTTCATTGTCACCCGGATAGTGAATCGTCTCTGCCGTCACTTTGCCTTGCGCAAGCGTTTTCAGGTGGTCATTGACTTGCAACAGGGGGGCAATAAATTGGTGTACAAAGCGTCTGCTAAAAATCAGGATAAGTAGCCCGAAAACCAGTGCTAACGTACCAATTAGCCATTGCAAGGTATTTAACCTGGCAAAGGCTTCTGCTTGGTGAATTTCTACCAGCAATGCCCAAGTGTAGTTACCGACGATTAAGGGAGTATAGGCAGATAAGACGACCATACCATCGGCATTGGTGATAATCTGTTTGCCAGTCTCACCACGTAAAGCTGCCCGGCTACTGTCCGTATCAATGTAACCTTTTTCGGGATGGGCAAAGGAGATTTCCATTGAATGGGTGTCATGTGCTAAAAAAGAATTGGATCGCATCAACTTATCACTTCCGACCAAGTAAGAATCTCCCGTTTTACCCATCCCTTCGCGTTGTTGCATGATGCTATCCAGGCTATTGGAAGCGAGTTGTAACACGACCACCAGTTCGACGTTGCCGTCTCGCATCAAGGGTTGGGCCACAAAAGCGGCTGGGGCGTTTTGACTGGGTGGATAGGGGGCATAGTCACTGATTTGAAATGTTTTGCTATCTAACACGAGTTGAACGAGGCGACTCAGATGTGAATCGGCATATTTGCCAGTGAGAATATTGGTTCCATAGTCGTCTTCATGTTTCACTGTGTAAAAAATTTTACCACTGCCATGTACCAACGAGAGGTCATAGAGTTGGTGTTGAATGGTAAATTTGGTGAAAAAATCAGCTTGTTCCCCTGTTAGTTTAGGTGTCAGTATTTCTTCCAAAGACATGGAGGTAATGATGCCCCAATGCAATCCAGGAATTTGCAACGGGCTGTAGGCACTTAACCTTAGTAATCCATCGGTATCTTCTTGCACCAGGAGTCCAGAATTGCCGGCCAATGCTTCTTCAATGTCTGTACCAGTGACCTCTTGTCCAATGGCTTCACGATTTTGCCATTTATAGACTCTGTCACTGCGATAACTGATACGTCCATTGAGTTCGCCGACGAGGTAAGTGCCTTCAGTGCTACCCATGCCTTCACGGCGTTGGACGATTTTGTTAATGGATTGGGCTGAAATGCCTAATGCTAATACGCCGATAAATTCTTGGTGTAGAAAAATCGGGGTCATTAGAAAAGCTATATATTGACTGGCTGCGGGGAGGTAGGCGTCAAAATCTTGAAGAGACGGTTTTTTGCGGTCCACGGTCTTTTGAAAACCTTTACCTAACGGGCTGTCTTTCAAGTCGCCAGTCACTAAATTTTGTCCCAAATCGGTCCCTTGGGCGGCAGTATAGATTATGTCACCGGCGGGCGTGATGAGAAGCAGGTCGTGGTAACCTTGTTTGAGTCTATATGAGGCTAACTCTTTACCAAATCTATCCACCGCGGTTTGCCAGGCGGCGCCTTTGATTTTGTGGTTTTCCGCAGTAAAGGCTTCGGCAAATTGTTCCATTGTTTGTGCAATGAGGTCGCTTTCGGCAACAGCATGAAGGTCGACAAGACGTTCTTGAAAATAACTTTCTAATTGGGCTTTTTTACTTTCTTGAACGGATTGTAATTTTTGACGGGCATTTTGCCAGGAAACAGAGACCATTTCTAGCAATATTGACATATTGGCTTGCGTCCTGGAAAAAAATCTATTTATCTGTGCCTTCTTAGTTTCTCGCACACTTTCCAAATGACTAAAAGCCTGTTGGTCAATGGCTTGTTGACAACTCCACATTGCTACCCCCCCAATAATAATAAAGGGTATGAGGCTGGTAGCCAGTGTAACGATTAAAAGTTGAGTACGGATTTTGAAATTTTTCATAAATGGATTGATAGAAAATGGAAAATGGATATGAATAATATCTTGTCATTGGGCTACATATAGTTTATTATTGATTCACTGCCTCTGTCTATTATTCATTATTTGACATCTATTTTCCATATATGTTTAAAAAAAATTTTATACCACTACTCTTTTGCATATTCATGGAACCTCAAGTCCAGGCGGCCCCGGTGGAAATGAAACCTTCTTTGAGATTTCAAGAAACCATCAAAACTGTAGAGGCACATACCTCAGAGGGGGAAGGGATTGGAATGATGGGCGTCCCCGTGGTGCAACCGCATAAATCATCAATAGAAACGTCTCAATCTATCACCACTCAGGGGGAGGGTAAAATTTATCAATTAACAACGGCCAACAATACCATTAGTCTCACCGTCATGGGCCGTCATCAAACCGCAGGCCTGGGGACAGGAATGGAGGCTGGGCGATTTGTAAAAAAAATGACGGAAATAAGAAAAACTTTTATCCTCACCAGTTTTGAAAACGTTGCCATCTACTTCCACAGTGCTGAGGTATTGGAAACGCCTAGCCATTATCAATTGATAATGGGTGTCAGTTTCAAAACTCTAATTGGTCAATCATTGGTCATCACGCCTAAGAATTTTAGTATTGGTAAATTCACGGGGGCAGGCGATTCACAGTTGTTACCTATTGAACCTGACAAAGTGAATGTCGGGGCGTTGATTTACAATCTACCCAAGGTAAATGCTGGTTACACGTTGCAAGTACCCGTGGATATGTTTTATGAGTAGAGTGTTAGTAGAACCTGAGATCAGTCAATGCGGGATTAGAGGCGGAAGCCGGGAATCATGGTGGGGTGCGTCCCACGTATTTTATTAGGAGGCCGCACCGTGCTTAGCTGGTGGACGCATCCTACCCATTGGGCTTAACTTAATGGCATGGAGGCGTAAGCCGTAAGTCCGCCGTTCTCTTAATTTCTTCGCTACTTCAATTCCTTAACTGAATGACATTGTTGCTAAAGCCTCTTTCATTCTCCATTGACTCATTTTTCATCATTCTTATGAACTTTCATACCCTCTTCATTTTATTCAGTTTTCTATTCTCTGCTGCCAGTTATGCAGCCGACGGGAGTTTAATTCTTTCCACCGACCCCAAAACCGCGAATATCTATGTTGACGGTCTCCTCCGTGCCAATATCACCCCTATCACTCTCAAACTACCGGCTGGCAGACACCTGGTTGAAATAAAACACGCAGGTAAGCAACCTGAAAGTTTAGACCTGTTCATCAAGGACGGCGAGAGGGAGATAGAACAAGTCACATTGCTGGATTTACCCCCTTCTCGTTCCTCTGAGGTAACGGAAATCAATATCTTAAAAATTCTCAATCCGTTGCGCGGTTATCTGGAAACCACTTCGGAATTTACCGGCCGTCGTCAGCAACTACTAAACGGCTTCAATCAACGTGTGCGCAAACGTGACACCTCTTATCAGGCTGGGATAGCGATTCTCGATAAGGAACATTATGACCCCGTCAGCGGCATGTTGCCTGTTACCATTCAACGGACCGAATGGACTAGGCAATTTACTTTCCCTGAACGAGGTAGCATTGCCATTCTATCAGAAGATGCCAAGCCATTATGGGAAGAAGGGCTGGAAAAGCCGGTATATTTGTATTTTGAACTGTCAAAAAATGAAACGGTGGTCAGTCAAGTCGTTTTGGTAGGCAACCAAAGAGAATGGGTGATAGGAGAAATCTCTGGTTATTTGCCCATACTCGGTGCAGACGAATTGGCCAACTTGATGACGCTATGGATGGAAAAGTATCATACCCACTATCCCAACGTACAATTTCAACTCTTGTTAGAAAACACCGCCACCGTGCCTACCACTTTCATTGATGGTAATAACCGGGTTGCCTGGCTTCCACGAAAAATGACCGCCGCGGAACTTAAACAATTTACCGATAAATATGGTTATCCGCCGTTGGAACTGCGCGTGGCAATGGAAGTGTTAGCCATTTATGTTCAAGAACATAACCCAGTGAAAGGATTAACGCTACCTCAACTCGATGCGATGTTCTCCGCGACTAGGAAATGTGGAGTTCCAGACGACATTCAAATGTGGGGGCAACTGGAATTTGACACCAATTGGATCAAAGAGACGCTGAAAAACTTGGTACATAATTTGAAAAGTCGCTTAGGATTGGGAAACAGTGAAAATGAGGCAGAGGGAGGACCACCGCCCATTGACTGGAACACTCTCCCCATTCAACTGGTTGGGCGACCTTCTACAACCAGTGCGTATCATTTTTTTCGGCAACAAGCCTTATGTGGGGGAGAATTTAAGAAGAGTGTCAAGCAACCGGCCGAAGAGTTTGAGGAGATGATTAAATTCGTCAGTGATTCCCCCGGCCATATTGGTTTTTCAACCGTGACGACAGCAGGCTTGGCAGGAGTGCGAACCGTATCCATACACAATGATGCGGCAGGCTGGTTTTCATCTAGTTTAGTAGAACCCACGGCAGACCATGCGATGGCAGGAGATTACCCATTGACACGGTTTGTGTGGATGTACGTCAATCAATCCCCTGAAAAACCGTTACCTACGGTCTTCCAAAAATTGATTAGGTTCATTTTTTCCGAAGATGGACAGAAGATAGCCAAACAGCAGGAGTTGACGCCATTGACGATAGATTTTATGGCAGAGGAGTTGGAGAAACTGAAATAGAGAGGATACCTGGAGTCACTCCAGGTATGGTAATATTCATTCAAACTGGTACGATTAAGTCAAACTCCCACGAGGGTGTGGAGGCTTTAACTGCAATGCCATTCAGTTAATAAATACCCCCGAAATTAACCGACAGGTGGACTAGAGGCTTCAGCCGCAATGCCATTAAGTTAAGGTACGCTGGAGTGGAGGCTTTAGCCGGCCTTCGGTAGGCGCCCCGCAATTTCAGTGGGGGGCGATGCCTACTGCCGGCCAGCTAAAGCCTCAATGCCATTAAGTTAAGGTACGCTGGAGTGGAGGCTTTAGCCGGCTGGCCGTAGGCACCCCGCAATTTTAGTGGGGGGTGATGCCCACGGCCGGCCGGCTAAAGCCTCCACTCCACCGGAATTTTTCTTAACTTAATGGCATTGCGGCTAAAGCCTCCACTCCAACGGGGGTTCCCTTAACTTAATGGCAGTGAGGCTTCAGTCGGAGGGGGACGGAACAGAATTGAAATCACGGGCTTGCCCACCGGCTAAAGCCTCTAGTCCACCGCTACTGAGTTTCTTTAGTTTGCCCCAATTTTGTTCAAGGTTGCAACAACCCTTCTCGGATCGCTAACCGAGTCAATTCAGCCGCATTGGAGGCATTCAGTTTATTTTTTATGCTAGTATAGTGATGACCTACGGTTTTCGGACTCAAATTCAGCGTTTCAGCAATTTCATTCACCGTTTTTCCCTCTGCTAACAGTAAAAAAATTTCAAACTCGCGAGGGGAGAGTCCTGCAAAAACGCTATTACAGCCTTCTTTGCGGTCTTTGATGAGAAATTGTTGCATCTCTTGACCAATGAAGGGTTTGCCCAAGGCCACTTGGCGCACCGCTTCTATCATCACTTTGGCCGCACTGCGTTTGGTAATATAGCCCAGCACCCCTTCTTCAATGGCCCGTTCTAAAAAGATGTCACTCTCATGGACGCTAAATACTAGAATTTTTGCTTGTTTCTCGTAACTCTTGATTTTTCTAATCGCTTCCAAACCTCCCATCCCTGGCATCGATAAATCCATGATGATGACATCAGGTTGGCATTCCCGAAAGATTTGGTAAGCCTCTTCTCCGCTGGTAGCTTCGGCGACTACCTGAATATCCCCGGTACTTTCTAACAGGCGATGATAACCCGCCCGGACCACTTCATGGTCATCTACTAATAACACTCGTATAGTCATTGCCATTTCCTATATTTTATTAAAATTCTCCAGTAAGAGGAATAGTTAAGGTCAATTTAACACCTTGACCTGGGGTACTGTTTAAAAGTAACCGACCATTCAACGCCTGGACCCGTTCCCGTATTCCTATCAATCCCAACCCTCGTTTCGGTTGGGCAAGGTTCATTCCTTGACCATTGTCTTGCACGTCCAAAGTCAGTAATTGAGTCCCTGAATCCATTCCTAAACAAATCGTGACTTGTGACGCATTGGCATATTTGGCGACATTGGTGAGACACTCTTGTAAGATACGATAAATGGTTATATTGACCGTTTCCCCTAAGTTGTGCAATTCTCCCTGAGTCGTCAAGACACAACGGGTTTCTGGGTGACGAGACTGCCAAGTTCTCACCATGTCTTGTAAAATCTCGATGAGTCCCAGTTCATCTAGTCCACTGGGTCGCAGTTGACGCATCAAGGTATGCACCACGTCATAGACATGCGATGATACCGTCAGAATGGCATTGGCACTCAAACAAATCTTTGCCGCTTGATTTTCTCCAGAGGTGCCATTGGCCAATTCCACAATGGTTTCGGCATCCGCTTGAATCGCGGTAATACATTGTCCAAACTCGTCGTGCAATTCACGCGCCAAATACCGTCTCTCTTCTTCTTGAATGGCCAGCGAACGGTAAATTAGGAAACGATTCTCTTCCAACAGTCGCAAGGTTTCCGCCTGGGCCAGTTTGGGTTCTGTAATATCTTGCAACGTACATATCAAGTGGGTAATCTCCCCATTTTTATCCCTCAACAATTCCCCTTGCGTCTGAATAAAGCGTTCCGTGCCGTCTTGGCGCACTATACGATGTTCTATGCGAAAGGGTTGATACTCTCTCACAACCTTACCAATCGCCGCGGCCACTAGATGACGGTCTTCGGGATGTATCACAGTTAAGAAAAATTCATAATTGGGTGTGCAACTTTGGGACGTTAATCCAAAGATTCGATAGGTTTCATCAGAACATTCAAATTCGTTGGTAAAAATATTCCAATCCCAATTGCCAACTTGGGCAATCCGTTGCGCTTCGGCCAAACTGGCTTCGCGGTGCCGCAATTTGATATGCGATGCCTGAAGGGCTTTCAACATTTCATTAATGGCCCTCGCTAATTGGGCTAATTCGTCGTGTCCCGTGACAGTCACCGTCAAAAAATCGTCAGTGGTACGAATATGTTTCACTTCGTCACTTAACGCCGCTAATCGGGCCAACACGAGTCGTTCAAAGAGTCCTAAAATGACCAATGAGAATCCCAATGCCAACGCCAAAACCGTGCCGCTGAGGGTCCATAAACTGGTTAATCCGTGGTGATAAATATCCCTGGTCATTTTGACTCGTAACAAGGCGACTGGGTGTTGATAGACATCTTTGATGAGAACGTAACCTGCGATGCTATTGTCTCCTAGCACTTGAACGACACTGCGTTGTTTCAACAGCCGTTGTTGGGCAGTGACAAAATCTTCGGGTAATTGACTCTTATGGTCAATGGGTTGAATGGATAAATTCAACATGGTGAAACGACTTAATTTTTTGATTTTGGGTTTGTCTAGGTAGCGTCCCATGATTAAGGTCCCACGACTGGGTCCTTGTTCTTGACTGGTTAAGATGGGACGACTCGCAATTAACATCAGGGAATCGGTGAGTAATAAGAAGCCTCCCAGTTGTCCTTGATTGCTATCATTATAAGTGAACACCGGGTTACGTTCAAAATGAGTGCGGTAAGCCGCAGATAACGGTGTCAGTGTCGCAGTGATTAAATTATAGCTTTTACCAAATACCAGTTGACCTTTGCGGTCTAACAAAATGACTAAATTCAGATTGAGGTCGCTAAAGGTATTTTCTGGGAAGTTTGACTGTATATATTGTTCATTACGGTTTTGCATATATTGGTAGGTGTCATCCCATCTGGAGTAGTCGCCAGCTTGCACATAGAGATTATAGACTTCTTCTGTCAAGGCATTGACCAATAAGGTTATATCTTTTTCGACACTTTGGTTTTCTAATTCGCTAAAGTCTTTGAGTAACAGATTGGAAGAGACCATCAATAACAGGATTAACAGTCCTGTCAGGGCCGTGCCTACCATGAGAAAGGTTTGTTGTCGAAGCGTCATGTTTTTTTAGTGGATAGTGGTTTTAGTGGATAGTGGATAGTAGATAATGGATAATGGATAGTGGATAGTGGATATAAGAATTATTGCGCACTCTCTGGAACGCAATAAGAATTATTGCGCACCCTCTGGAACGCAATAAGAATTATTGCGCTTTGTTCGTCGTGTTTCAAACCCAGTTAAACCCAATGCCCTATAAAAAAATCACTTCGTGGTTAATGGCCACTCGTCCTCAATTTTTTACCGTCATTATTTTACCTATCTTGTTAGGCACTGCCATTGCGTGGCACTCACAGCAGGTCTTTTTTCCTCTCTATTTGAGTCTCTCTTTACTGGCAGGTATCTTTACTCACGCCGGTATTAATGTCCTCAATGACTATTTTGATCATCTCAATGGTGCAGATGACTTGAATCTCTCTCCCCTCACTCCCTTTGCGGGTGGGAGTCGCTTTATTCAAAACGGTATCTTAACCGCTTTTGAAACTTACCGGCTGGGACAATTCTTACTGTTTCTAGCCATTATTCTCGGCTTGATTCTCGTTTGGGCACGCGGCTTGACTCTCCTCTGGATAGGTATGGTAGGCGTCTTCTCAGGATATTTCTATTCTGCACCGCCGTTATCCTTAAATAGTCGCGGCTGGGGTGAACTGTTAGTCGGTTTGAATTTTGGAATATTGGCCGTGTTAGGGGCTTACTTTGTTCAAACTCAAACGCTGAGTTTAACTGCCCTTATCGCTTCCTTGCCTTTGGCTGGTCTGGTGGCGGCTATTTTGTATATCAATGAATTTCCAGATTATGGTGCCGATCAACAAGCTGCTAAAAAGACTTTGGTGGTTCGTTTAGGTCCCTCAACTGCCCGGGGTCTATATATCACCCTTATCATCTGGAGTTTTCTGTGCATCCTCTTGGGTGTTCTCCTTCACCACTTACCTCTGTTCAGTTTGGCCAGTCTCCTAACGGTGCCCCTTGGAATACTGGCCATTCAAACCTTGTATGCCAATTATGACCAACCGTTAGCATTGGTGCCTGCCATAAAAAATACGATTCTGTTGCATACCTCTGTCAGTCTCGTCTTAATTTTGGCATTTGTTTTTTAGCCTGTTGCCCTCACCCCCAGCCCCTCTCCCAGAAGGAGAGTGGCCGGGAGTGAGGTAACATGAATATCACCCACATTGCATCACTATCTGCGAATTTACGATTCCAATAACCGTGGCATCAATTCTACAAAGTTACAAGGACGAGTTCGGGCATCTAATTGCACTTGCAAAATCCTATCCCAAGCGGTTTTACATGCCCCCGAGGAACCGGGCAGACAGAAAATATAGGTGCCATTGGCAACGCCACCAATGGCGCGAGATTGCAACGTGGATGTTTTAATCTCCTCATAAGAGAGAAAGCGAAACAGTTCGCCAAAGCCTTCCAACGGCTTATCCAACAGGGGTTGAACCGCTTCGGGAGTGCTATCGCGACCCGTCACACCAGTCCCGCCGGTGGTGATGACGACCTGTATTTTGGCATCTGCAATCCATTTTGACACGATAGCACGAATTTGGTAAATGTTGTCTGGAACAATCCGTTTTTCTGCCAATCGATGCCCCGCCGTGGTCAAGCGTTCCACCAACAGTTTGCCAGACGAATCATTCTCTTCTGTGCGGGTGTCGGAAACGGTGAGAATGGCAATGTTTAAGGGAAGAAAATCTTTAGGTTGATGAGAAGAAGACATAAGTTAGTAAAGTTTCTTTGTGAAAGAATGGAGGCGTCCAAAACACGTTTTGGACAAGGAGGAGTCCAAAACATGTTTTGGACTCCGAGGTTTTGGATTCCGAAGTTTTGTTGTCAATGATTCGTCTGCTTTTTCCGCAACGTGCTTTTTTTCAAGGAAGCACGAACTTCGGCTAAGAGTTTATCTTTTTTATATGCACCCTTTTGAAAAATATCTTGCACATAGTTATTGAGTCTCATTCGATCTTCACTGGTAATATCTTTGGCGGTCAAGATGATCACAGGGATGTCACGCAACTTGTCATGTTCATGTAAATGGGTAACAAATTCAAATCCATCCATTTCGGGCATCATCAAGTCCAATAGAATTAAGTCAGGTAGTTTCTCCAGCACTCGTTGCAAACCGACCTTTCCATTTTCTGCGGTGGAAACTTGACAACCGACTTTTTTCAAAATGGTTTCCATCAAGTGTCGGGTGGTCGGATCATCTTCGATAATCATCACATGGGGAATGCGTACCTGAATGTGATATTTATTCAAAATATTACTGAGTTGGTCACGATTCACTGGTTTAATCAAATAATCCGTGGCCCCCAGCGAGTAGCCCAATTCTTTTTCTTCCACCATCGTCACCATAATGACGGGAATGTCTGCCAACTCGGGATCCGTTTTGAGGGCTGATAAAACCATCCAACCATCCATGCCTGGCATCATCACATCCAACGTAATCGCGTCCGGCCGTAATTTGCGGGCGAGTCTTAACCCTTCATCGCCACCGGCGGCAACGGCTACTTGATAGCCCAGTTTGCTGAGGTGATTATGGAATAGTTCTCGCACCGCAGGGTCGTCGTCAATGACGAGAACAATCCCTTGTCCGATCGAATCGGTCTCCCCAGGAGAGGTCCCTAAAGCAGAATTGGGGGGGGCCTTGCTGGTGATGACTTGGGTTGGCAAGCGGATGATAAAGGTGCTACCATAACCAAATCGACTGTCGACTTGAATGCTACCTCCCATCATTTCTGTGAATCGCTTGGTAATCACCAGCCCTAAACCAGTCCCTCCATAGCGGCGTGTGGTCGAAGCATCGGCTTGAGTAAAGGCCTGGAAGAGTTTCTGTAACTGTTGTTCGGTCATTCCAATACCGGTGTCGATAACTCTAAATTCAATCCAATCTCCGGCCGGCGTGGTTTCCCGAATGATTGACAGTGTAATGAGTCCGTGTTCAGTAAATTTGGAAGCATTACTGAGTAGGTTCAACAATGATTGACGCACTTTGGTTAAATCCGCGTGCATGTCACCCAAGTGTTCACCATATTCAACATGAATGCTGTTCGCATGTTTTTCCAGCAAAGGTTTGACGGTGGCAACCACTTCATTTAGCATTTCTGACAAGTTAAACGTTTCCGTATAAACATCCATTTTACCCGCTTCAATCTTGGAAATATCTAACACATCATTGATGAGTCCCAACAAGTGTTTGCCCGCTGCATGAATTTTTTGCAAATCTTCCACAAAACTGGTTTCCCCCATATCTTGCGCATCCTCCTGCAACATTTCGCTATAGCCAATAATTGCATTGAGAGGGGTACGCAGTTCATGACTCATGTTGGCAATGAATTGATTTTTAGTCCGATTGGCCGCTTCTGCCAGTTCTTTCGCTTGGGTTAACTGGGTTGCTTGTTCCTCGAGTTCATTGGCATAATCGATGAGTTGCTTCTCCCGTTCACGGAGAATCCCAACCATGACTTTAAAGGCTTTGGCCAGGTGTCCTAACTCGTCATTTCGCTGGTCATCCAAATGAATGTTGTCAAATTTACTGTCACTTACTTGTTGCATGATGACTAAAAATTCATTTAATGGCCTGGTAATCTGATAGTGCATGATAACATATAAAACCATCAAAACGATAAATAGCAACACAACCCCTAGTAGCAAAATCACTTGCGCAATTTCCCAGGCGGTCTGGGCAAACGCAAGTTTAGGGGAAACAGTCACAAAATACCAGCCTGGTGCAGAAATTTGGGTAAATGCCAAATATTGATGATTTTCTACGTCTTCGGCAACCCCAGAAGAGGTGCCGGCGCCCATCACCAATTGATAAAGATGTTTTAACTTGGCATCCCCGTCGGTCATCATGTTAAAGTATCCTCCTTTCTCAATGATTTGGGTCATCAGACGTGGATGCACAATTAAACGTCCGTCGCTTCTAAACACAAAATTATAAGTGTTGTCTAACCGTTGATTCAAGGTGCGGTCCAGCAATTCATTGAGATTTATATCGTGACCGATAGAGGCAACATGGCGTCCTTCGAAATCCACGGGAGTGATGGCAGAGATAAACCAGGTTAGCCCCACCCGATCATAATATAAACCGGTCCAAGTGGTGGTGCGTAGCGGATTATGTGCGTGGTCTGACACCCAAAAATATTCTTCTTTGGGGACATTTAAATCGGCTTTGGCATCTTGACACCAAGTGGGTTTGTCGGGCCAATACACCACAATAACATTTTCAGGGGCAGAAATGTAGAGGTCCACAAAGCGATTGCGCCACGCTATACCATATTGCTGAGTCAACTGATAAAATAACAGCACTCGCCGTTTCAGTTCCGCAGTTAATGGTGCAGAACCATGAAGATAGACACAACTTTGTTGGGTGCCATCAAAACTGGCTGGCCGATTGCGGATGACGCCATCTTGGTACAGCACAAATAACTCATTGAATGAAGTATCGATGTCAGGGGGGAGAGGAGTCTGTAGTTGTTCTAGTAACACCTTCTTCAATAGCGCATGATTATCTTGGGCTAACGCAAAAATCTCATTTTCACGGTCGCCGCGTTCTTTCACATAATGTTCTAACCGTTTTAAAGTTTGTTGTTCAATTCGGGAAGCGACTAGGAAGTAACTGAGGAGAGTCGTTATCACCACGGCGATGGTAATCCAGGCGCCTACCTTGAGGAGGGCATTGCGTGTTAAAGATTCGGTTTTAAGGGATTGAAATAGGTTAAACATGATTATAAATTAGATAGAGTAAAATAAATGTGGAGTCCAAAACATGTTTTGGACTCCGACTGAGTTAGGGGCTACCAATAAATAAATTGACCTACCACGACGCGCCTCCTGTAGGGGCAAAATTCCTTGTGGTTGCCCAAACCGTCGTCAGGGCAACCACAAGGGATTGCCCCTACCAATCTGGACCATCGATTTGTTGGTAGTCCCTTAGTGAACCAACTTCAATCTTACACTTCCCGCCTTCACACGAATTTTATCAATCATCGCTGGGACTATCTTCCCTTGTCCAAGAGATTGCGGAGTGGCTAAAAAGGCGTCCACGCCCCATGGTTGAATGTCCACTTTATAACCTCCTTTCACATCTTCAATCACTAGCACGTCCAGGGGATTGTTACCCCAAGATTGTTTCAAATATTGCATGAACCAGCGTTTTTTCGATTCGTTTTCTAGCAACCGGGCATCGCGGGCGGTGCGTTCTGCGGTAGCTAATACTTTAAACAATTCTTCTTGGTCATAAGGCAGCGGTTCAGACGTTAAATGGGCCACCAGTTGACGTTGCATCACGAGGTCTGCAAATCGTCGTAATGGGGAAGTCAATTGCGTATACACCGATAGACCTAATCCACTGTGTTTGCTGGGGGCCAACGAGAGACTGGAAGCGCGAAGTAATTTCCGAACTTTATGAAAGGCTAATGGGTCATTCGCCGTTTCAGGGAGAATCGGTCGTTCTGGTTCCTCCTGGGTGCGATAAATAATGGGCACTTTGTTATCTCTAGCATACTTGGCTGCAATATAATTGCCCAGAATCATCATTTCTGCGACTAACAGACGACTGTTCGAGTCTTTATCAATCAAGGCAATTTTAATCTCACCGTTGCTAACGCTAATTTTAAATTCTGGCCGTTGCAAATTAAATGCCCCCTCCGCCATCCGTTGGGCTTGCAATTGTTTGGCGTGTTTGAACAAATCACGCAAGTGTTTCGAAGTCGCATCTTGACCGGTGGCCATCAGGGCATCGGCTTCGGTATAACTCAGCCGCCGGTGTACGCAAATCGCTTCTTGGGTGATACTACTTTGCATCAATTGCCCTGCCTCCGTCAACCAGGCACGCACGACCACGGAGGGACGCACTTGGCCGGCGGTCAAACTGGCAATGTCACAAGACATCCGTTCGGGTAACATGAGGACGGTTTGAGTGGGCAAATACACGGTGGTGCCACGTCGCATCGCTTCTCGATCTAACACATCGCCACGGTGAATCACAGAAGCCGGGTCCGAAATGGCGATGGTAATTTTCCACGCTTCCCCGTCACGTTCAATTGCCAAGGCATCATCCACTTCACGAGTCTCTTCATCATCAATACTAAAAAACAACTCCGTGATGGTTTGAGTCTCGCTAGGCAACCAAGGAGGAACGGCTTGGGCTGCTTCATTGACAGGGGTTGAAAACTCCGGCTTTAAGCCTGCCACAACAATTTCGCGTTCTGCGTCGGGGGGAAGCCGGCCCGTTTTTAACAAGATTTCAAAAACCAACTCACGGGGGTTCAAATTGACTGCCTCTGCGGTCCGTTTGATCAAATCTTCAACAAATTTATCGGTGTCTCCACGTAATAACCAGGCTTCTAAACGTCCGACAAAGGCCGGCAATTCTGAAGGGATTGGAACAATTTGCAGTTCCTCCCCTTCTTCTAGGAAAGCGGGAGACAACGGCGTTTTGGCCAATTTTTGTACCCATTCAGTGGCCAACGCTTGTTCCTGGGCGCGGGCTTGTTCACGCTTACGTTGACTTTTTAGTTCCTCAATTTGTTCCACCGGGCGCGGTTCCCACTCCTTGCCACGGCGTTTAAAATGCAGCCGGTCGCGGGCCATCGCCCGCCAGAGGGCGGTAAAATGTTCGGTGGTGATTTCTCCTCCAAAGTATAAATCTGCCAAATCATCCATTTCTGACACTTGCAATTCGCTGGCACTTTCCCATAATAAGGAGACATCGATGGTTTGGTACAACGCTTCCACTTTAGCTTGTAGCGTAGCTAATTTGCTTTGCCATTCTTCTTCAGGGTGTTGCACTCGTCCAGGATACCGCCATAATAGCTTATCTTCAGAGACTCGGATTTTGCGGCCTTTTTCATCCAGGGCTTGGATTTTATTTTTCACTTTGTCGATAGCGCAGACAACATTGACGTCATCGTCATCTTGGGCTACCCAGATAGTGCCTTCAAAGTCAGTCACGGTGAGGTACCTTTATTTATAATATTAGACCCAGGAAACCCAGGAGGAAACAGCGTAGCTGTTTCCTCCTGGACTATTCTCCTGGACTTATTTCCAAATTAATTCCGTTTTTTCACATACCGTCCCGGCGCTGGTTCAATCACTGAATAGGTCGTATTGCCCAACGTCGCTGGGGCCTGCACCTCGGTCCCACCTTGCTGTTTTAGCCATGCACTCCAGTGCGGCCACCAACTGCCAGACTGTGATTTGGCCGTTTGCAACCATTGGTCAGGCCCTTTACCCAGTTCTCCACCTATCCAGTAATTGCGTTTCTTTTTGGCAGGTGGATTAATGACGCCGGCAATGTGACCGCTTGCCCCCAGGACAAATTGAATCGGACCTGAAAACAGTTCTGTGCTGTTAAAAGTCGTCTTCCACGGCGCAATATGGTCCTCAATGGTGGAGAGGAAGTAACTAGGTGTTTTGATATTTCGCAAGTCCACAGGGACGCCACACATCGTCAGGGTCCCCGGCTGGATGAGTTTGTTATCCAAGTACATGTTGCGAATATAATAGCTGTACATATTCGCCGGCAGATTCGTGGGGTCGCTATTCCAATAGAGAATATCAAATGGGGGCGGGGTTTGACCTTTCAGGTAGTTGCTGACCACGTAAGACCAGATTAGGTCATTCGCCCGTAACATCGAGAAGGTCAAGGCTAAATCTTTGCCAGACAGGAGACCGGCATATTTCAGTTGCGATTCCCGCCGGGCAATTTGCACGTCGTCAATGAAAACGCCTAAATCGCCAGGTTCAGAGAAGTCCAGCATGGTGGTAAAATACGTGGCGGAGGCGATGGAATCATCTTGTCGGTGATGTAACACGGCCAATGCAGTGGATAAAATCGTCCCTCCAATGCACCAGGAGGCCGCATTGATTTTAGGGGATCCGGTGATTTGTTTAACCACGTCAAAGGCTGTGAAGACGCCCTTTTCCAAATAGTCATCCCAAGTGTAATCACGATACCCTTGGTCCGGATTGATCCAAGAAATGACAAACACCGTATTCCCTTGGTCAACGGCATATTTAATATAGGAGTTTTCCGGTGACAAGTCTAAAATGTAGAACTTGTTGATACAGGGTGGCACAATGATCAGCGGACGGTCTAACACCTTCTCCGTCGTGGGCTTGTATTGAAGTAGCTGTATCAATTCGTTTTCAAACACCACCGCGCCAGGGGTGATGGCTAAGTTTTTGCCCAGTTGAAACGCCGATTCGTCGGTCATGCTGATGCGACCTTTTTCCAGGTCCGCCAGTAAATTTTTGAAACCGTCAAGGAGATTTTGCCCCTTGGTTTCCATCGCCAAACGCATCACTTCTGGGTTGGTCAAGGCAAAGTTTGACGGAGAGATGGCGTCTATAAAATACTTGGTGTAAAACACCAATTTTTTCTTATTGGCCTCCTCCATAGGAGTGACCTTAGCTGCCTCGTTGAGGAAGTTAGCTGCCAACAAATAAGATTGTTTGATGTAATCAAACACGGGATTGTCTTGCCATTCCTTGGCGGCAAAGCGACGGTCTCCAGGGGGAGGCGACACCACGGGTTTAGGTGGTTCGTCCTTTTTCGCATTTAACATGTTCATCCACAACTGATATTGGTTGGTTTGATAACGGGTCATCAATTCCAACCACTGTTGCGGATTTTGCAGGGATTGTTTATACCAGGCTTCCCAGGCTTGGGCAAATTCTTTGAACATCTCCTGCCCCTGGTTGGCCATAAAGCTAGTGAAAAATCTCGAACTTTCTTTGGTGAAAGCCTGAAAAATCTCTTGAGGATTTTGAGAAGGTGGTTGAGTGGTTGACATGAATTTTTCTTAAATACGTGGTTGGTTGAATTCTATAGTGATTGGAACAGCCTAAAATTTGAGAATCGATAGAGGACTGCCAGTCCTCATATAGGTTTATCACCTATATTTCAGGGGTAGTGATGCAATGATATTTCGGAACTATGATGGATGTGATGAATATGATAAAAATATGAAACGTTGATTGGCTACGGTTCTCATCATACTCATCATTTTCATCACACCCATCATAGTTCACCCATGTTTCATCACTACCTATTTCAGATAGGCCAGTTTTATTGTAAGTGCCTATCATATCAAAGACTTTGAAAAAAATCAAAAGGGGGCAACTGGTTAAGGCCGACCATGACCGAAACTAAAAGTAATCCAGCCCGTTTCAAACGTTTTCCAAAATTTTCATATCATAGAAAAAAATGTCAAATTCGTCAACTCATATTCGGATATTTGACAGGCAAGT
The DNA here is from genome assembly GCA_011391085.1 of Thiotrichaceae bacterium. Classification (GTDB taxonomy): domain Bacteria; phylum Pseudomonadota; class Gammaproteobacteria; order Beggiatoales; family Beggiatoaceae; genus JAABRD01. Next base: position 96,391 of record JAABRD010000007.1, read on the forward strand.
TAATATCTTGTAATATTCTAATATGTCATAATCCAGTCCTGATCCAGAAATTCAAAGCGTCGCTTTGTCACATAGCCCAGAATTTTAAAGCGTCGCTTTGTCACCCTTGTTAAAGCTGTATCCAACATTTATTCATATTCATCAACCGTTCCCCTAAAGTCCGCACAATGAATTTATGAAAAGCACTGGCTAACTCTGTATCCTCCCTTTCCATTTGTCTAAGCGCGTTGATGGATAAATGATAAAGCACACTCGGCTTTTCGGCAATCACCGTTGCAGTAATGGGTACTCCCAAATATAATCCTAAGTCCCCCACAATACTCCCAGCACTCAGCACCCGTATTCGTGTTACCTCCCCCGTGACCGTTTTGATTTGGGCGCGGACTTGGCCTGATTCAATAAAAAACATTCCCTGCGACGCCTCCCCCTGACGCATCAAATGGTAATCCTTACCTACTTTTCGTTGTTCTAAACGGTGCATCAGACGACTCACATTCACTTCCGGAATCAACACTCTTAACAGCATTTCAAGTGATGTACTTGTCTCCGATTCAAGGGCATTCTCCGATCTCAAAATTTGTTCTTCACACCAGGTTACTCCATCATCCAAATCAGCGAAAAATTTCACCACGGTATCCCGTTCTTCTAAGTAAAATTCCTCCCCTAATTGATATTGTAATGGCACCGATAAATGTGTTAATATCAACGTGAAATTTTTGGTTACGGCCAATTGTCTGATTTTCACAAAACTGTGTAATGCGGAAGAATCAAAACCTGTCACGGCACGAAAATCTAAAATCAGATAGCGTAATGCTACCAGATGAGTGGCACCCAACCTGAAACGAATTTGGTTAAGTAATTTATTCGCCGTGCCAAAAAAGATAAAACCATGTAATAGCAAAATACTGATCTGTTCTCCCTCTTTGAAGAGGAGATGACGATGTTCGATAGAACGTTCCACATTGCTTTGATAAGTCGTCCCTGACAAGACGCCCTTAATAATCCCAATACGACTATACTCAATAATAAATAAGATGGTTGCCATAATGAAACCAACACACATTCCTGCTAAAATTCCCACCGTAGAAATTAACACGAGAATCAACCAAATCAATAAATACTCTGCTTTTGACAACTTAAACCAAGTATCATACAACCATTCCAGTAAGAAACTGAGACTCAGATACAGTAACAATCCTCCCAAAATCGGTTTGGGGAAGTAGGCAACTAAAGGCGCCCCAAAGAACAAAATCAGACCCACGACAAACGCTGAAAACAGTCCGATCAAACGACCATTGATATTCATTTTAGGTCCCAAGGTGGACTTGCTGAGTGAGTGAAAACCCACGGTGCCACCACTCATTCCACCCACAATGTTAGCAATTCCAGCGGCTTGCAGTTCACGATTTAAGTCAACTTCTTGTTTCAACGCCAATTCCATACCAGAGACATTGAGTAATAGATTCAGTGTGCTAATCAGTAAAATGACCCCAATATGGTCTGCTTCACCCGCGATGGCTAACCAATTAACTTGTGCAAAATCAGAAGAACTCAGAGGTTGCCAAAATCCATGACCAGGAAAAGGCATCAATAACCAGCCATGATGACGTGCTTGGGCGAGGGAAGTCTCGGTAAACCATAAGACCAGATAAAACACACCTACGGCTATACAAAGCAGGAAAGGCATGGTTAACAAATGTTTAGACCGTCGTCCAGCCACCACTAACAGAACCGCAAAAACCAGTCCTGATAAACATTTGATTAAATTATCGACTTGACATAGACTGGATAGTTCTGATAGACTGACAGGAATATCGGTGATAACATGGATTCCCCCCTTAAATAATAACCAGCCGGTGCCTGCTAAAAAACCGCCAATCACGGGATAAGGAATGAATCGTACTAAAATACCTAAATTAAAATGTCCTAACATCACAAACAGGATGCCAGTGAGAATTGAACTTAAACCTATGGTCACCACAATGGTCAAAAAAATCTCCTCTGGCGTGGCATGGGTGGCCATGATGACACCCAGATGGACCGCCATAATACTAGCCACTGCGGCTGGATTTTCTTGACTTAGGGCGACAGTTCCTGAAAAGGAACTTAATAAAGTGGTGACCAAACCCACCACCATACCTCCAAAGAGAATTAAACCGATACCGTGGGACAGATAATGACTCGCAGGTCCAGAAAATATCATTATTGCCAAAGACATCTGGCTAATCACGCTTAAAATACCGTGAACGATACCTAACGTTAAAATGGGTAGCAAATAATTTAATTGAAGGAGTTGACGAAGATGAGACATAATATAAATTAAATTGGGAGGTAAATATTAGGTTTAAGAAGGCATACTTTATGCCAAATTATGTTTCTATGTTCTTTTAATTTAAAGTAAATAGGTTGTTAACCCTGAAAGATAGAAAATGTGATGAATGGGACATCGCTGGACGGTGGACTAGAGGCCTCCGCCGCAATGCCATTAAGTTAAGGAATTCACGTCTAAAGTAGGGTGGATTAAGCGAAGCGTATCCACCAGAGTTTCGAAAACGGTGGATACGCTTCGCTTAATCCACCCTACCTTAACTTAATGGCATTGCGGCTAAAGCCTCCAGTCCCGCCTGGATTTGTTTCATTCTCCATTTTTCATTAGTCCATTTTCCATTAATCCATTTTCCAAATGACCCACACGACCACTTACCTTAGCCCCTTACATCCCCCCGCGACTTGTCAACCTCATCAACACCAGTATTGGGCACGTTTATATGGTAGCAGTATTGCGTTAGCCCTGAGTCAACTCGCGGTGCAAAGACCGCTGGCCGTGATAACGTCAGATATGTTGTCAGCACAACGCTTGGTGGAAGAGATTCGCTTCTATGCCGCCCCTAAGTTACCTGTGCTAACTCTTCCAGATTGGGAAACGTTGCCTTATGATGCGTTTTCTCCCTATCAAGACATTGTTTCGGAACGATTAGCTACATTGTATCAGTTGCCAGAATTAGAACAGGGTGTGTTAGTCTTACCGGTGACGACCTTGATGCACCGGTTAGTTCCCCTGGACTATGTGAAATCTAATAGTTTGTTAGTCACTCGTGGTCAACTTTTACACACTGATAAACTTAGGCAACAATTAGAAAACAGCGGTTATCGATGCGTTTCGCAAGTGGTTGAACATGGCGAATTTGCTATTCGGGGGAGCCTCTTGGATTGGTTCCCGATGGGCAGTGAGATGCCTTATCGCATTGATTTATTTGATGATAGAATCGATAACATTCGGAGTTTTGATCCAGATACGCAACGTTCTAAACAAACTTTTGAATCGGTTCGCTTACTTCCCGCCCGCGAGTTTCCGCTTACCAAAGATGCGATTGCCCACTTCCGCAGTCAATGGCGTACTGAATTTGGGCGCGACCCCACCCGGTGCCCTATTTATCAAGACGTGAGTGCAGGACTCGCCCCTGCGGGAATTGAATATTATTTGCCGTTCTTTTTCAAACAGACTCATACCTTGTTTGATTACTTGCCTCCTCAAAGCATCCTATTCACCTTTCCAAATCTGCTGGAAACGGCTGAACAATTTTGGCAAGAAGTGACTGGACGATATGAGTTATTACGTCATGATATTGAACGACCTATCTTGCCGCCGGCGAAATTGTTTCTCCAAGCGAATCAAGTTTTTGCTGACTTACACAAGTATTCCCATATCTTCCTGCAACCAGAAGAAGCATCTAAACCAGATAACCTCCAGTTTGCTACTTCTCCGCCACCCACATTACCTGTGGAGGCGAGAACTTCGCAACCGCTGGCCGCTTTGCACAATTTTTTACACACGTTTACTGGACGAGTCTTGATAACTGCCGAGACCACGGGACGACGTGAAAGTTTGTTGGAATTGTTTAACACCCACCAGATTCATCCCGTGTTGGTAGAAAATTGGCAAGCGTTTTTACACAGTCCGGCACCTCTCTGTTTGACCGTAGCCCCACTGGAACAAGGTTTGCGATTGGAAGACCCGGCGGTGGCATTGATTACCGAAACGCAACTGTTTGGTGAACGGGTAGCCCAACGTCGGTTCCGCAAGAAGACCGCCCAACGGGATACCGAAGCAGTGGTGCGTAACTTAACTGAGTTGACGATAGGGGCCCCCGTGGTCCATGAAGAACATGGCGTTGGTCGTTATCAAGGGTTAGTCAAACGCGAAGTGGGAGGCATCACGGCGGAATTTTTACAATTGGAATATGCTAACCAAGATAAATTGTATGTCCCCGTCACCTTATTACACTTGATTAGTCGCTTCACAGGAGTGGAACCTGAACATGCCCCATTACATCGTCTCGGTTCGGGTCAATGGGAAAAAGCCAAACGCAAAGCCGCCCAACAAGCCAGTGATGTGGCAGTGGAGTTACTGGATATTTACGCCCGGCGGGCCGCCCGGCAAGGTTATATGTTTAAAAAAGATCCGGAGAGTTATCGCGCCTTTGCAGAAGCCTTCCCTTTTGAAGAAACACCGGACCAACAAGAAGCGATTGAAGCCGTCTTAAATGACTTGTATTCTCCCAAACCGATGGATAGACTGGTCTGTGGCGATGTCGGGTTTGGCAAAACGGAAGTGGCCATGCGGGCAGCTTTTGTCGCGGTCATGGATGGTCAACAAGTGGCGGTGTTAGTTCCCACGACCTTGTTAGCGCAACAACATTACCAAAATTTTCAAGATCGCTTTGCCGATTGGCCGGTGCGTATTGAACAACTCTCGCGCTTTAGTTCTACCAAGAAGCAAAAGGAGACTTTGACAGCGATGGCCGCAGGTCAAGTTGATATTGTGATTGGTACGCATAAACTGTTGCAGGATAATATCAAATTTAATAAACTGGGATTGGTGATTATTGATGAAGAACATCGCTTTGGAGTTAAACAAAAAGAACGTTTCAAAACCTTGCGGGCAGAAGTGGATGTCTTGACTTTGACCGCGACTCCGATCCCCCGTTCCCTGAATATGGCCATCTCCAATTTGCGCGACCTTTCGGTGATTGCCACGCCTCCCACTGGTCGTCTGGCAGTGAAGACGTTTATTCAAGAATGGTATCCGCCTCTCATGGTGGAGGCTATTACTCGTGAACTCAAACGCGGTGGACAAGTCTATTTTCTGCACAACGACATCGATACCATTGACAAGATGGCCCAAGTGGTGGAACAACTGGTGCCAGAAGCGCGAGTCAAAATTGCCCATGGTCAAATGCGCGAACGGGAACTTGAACAAGTGATGCAAGACTTTTATCATCGACGTTTCAATGTGCTAGTGTGTACCACGATTATTGAGACCGGCATTGATGTTCCCACCGCCAATACCATCATTATCAATCGCGCCGATAAACTGGGATTAGCCCAACTCTATCAATTGCGTGGCCGCGTGGGACGTTCGCATCATCGTGCGTATGCGTATTTGATTGTCCCGCCAGAGGAGTTAATGACCAAAGATGCAGTGAAACGAATTGAAGCCATGGGCGCCTTGGAAGAGTTGGGAATCGGCTTCACTTTAGCCACGCATGATTTAGAAATTCGCGGGGCTGGGGAACTGTTAGGCAGTGAACAAAGTGGCCATATTCAAGAAATTGGTTTCTCTCTCTATTCCCAATTATTGGAACGTGCCGTAGCCGCTTTGAAAGCTGGGAAGCAACCAGAATTAGACCGTCCGTTATCCCAAGGAACGGATATTAATTTATACGCACCGGCATTGCTACCCAGCAATTATTTGCCAGATGTTCACACCCGCCTAATCTTGTACAAACGCATTGCCAACGCACCTGATGCCCAAACGTTAGACGACCTGCAAGTGGAGATGATAGACCGTTTTGGTCTGTTACCTGACCCTGCCAAAGCGTTGTTTAAAATTGCGGCCCTGAAGTTGACTGCAACTCCCCTGGGGGTTCGCAAAATTGACTTGGGTCCCAAAGGTGGCTATTTGTTATTTGAAGAGAAACCGTCTGTGACACCTCAAAAAATTGTGCAACTGATTCAAAGAGAACCACGGTGGTATCGATTTGATGGCCAGCGGAAATTGCAATTATTGATGGAATTATCTGAATTTAATGGCAGATGTCAAGCGGTGGAGAAAGTGCTGGGGGAATTAAAAAATTAAGACCATCCCTCTGGAACGCAATAAGAATTATTGCGCCGTAGCGCATTGCGCAATAATTCTTATTGCGCTCCAGAGGAGATTTACGACTATATCAATAAAATTAGAAATTTTGGTAGTGAGGCAATGTGGGTGTACTGTCTGAACTCTGATTAGAATGATTTTCAGATGGACCCTGATTCGTCAAGCCACCTTTCATAGCCCTCATTTAATCATATAAATCACAGTTCAAGACGAAGAGAAACCGCACGATATTTCACCCAGATTGCATCATTACCGAAAAATTTTTCATGCACCTCAACATCCTCCTCTTCTTCGCCGGCATCCTCACCTGCCAATTTTTCAGTCACCTCCCCGATTCACGTCTCATACTCTTCCTCTTGCCTTTCCTCCTCGTCACTCTCTTCTATCCATGTTCATATTTACGTTGGCCCCTCCTGTTTGCCCTGGGCTTTTTCTGGGCAGTGTGGCGGGCCGAGTTGATATTAGCCCAAAAGTTACCCAAAGAAATAGAAAGTAAAAATGTCACCGTAGTTGGAACAATTGTTGACCTCCCTCAACAAACCAACGAATTTCATTTTGGAAAACGTGAAGAGGTTTGGAGATTTGAGTTTGCGCCCACCCGACTTCTCTTCCAAGGGCAAGTTCAACCTTTGCCAGGAAAGATACGATTGGCTTGGTATGGTAAGCCATCTCAGCCGTTGCGGCCTGGTCAAGAGTGGCAATTGACGGTGCGATTGAAACGAGTACATGCGCCCCTCAACCCAGGTGCGGTGGATGCTTCTAAATTTCTATTTCAACAATCTATCCGTGCAACCGGTTATGTGCGTCTGCAAGGAGAACAACGTTTCTTAAATCCTCCTCCCCTGTTTCATCTCAATAATTTACGTTATCACTTAACTGAGGAGATACGAAAAGTATTGGGTGATCAACCCAGTACCGCTATTATTATGGCCTTGGCACTGGGTGAAGAACAGTGGATTTCACAAGCCCAATGGGATACGTTGCAACGAACGGGAACAACGCATATGGTCTCTGTGTCAGGTTTACATATCAGTTTTATTGCCTTCCTCTTTTTTTGGATAGCCTATAGAATCTGGTATCGTCTTGGTAACGCCGCATTATGGCGGCCTGCACCTTACTTTGCAGCGGTAGCTGGACTGTTCGGGGCCTTTGTTTATGCCGTGTTGGCCGGATTTTCAGTGCCCACTCAACGTTCGTTATTGATGATAGCAGTAGCAATGTTCGGACTCCTTTGGAATCGTCAGCAGGCAATGTCACAAATTTTAACCACAGCGTTGTTAGTCGTCTTATTATATGACCCCTTAGCTGTTCTTAGCAAAGGATTTTGGTTATCGTTTGGTGCTGTGGCAATTATTGTTTATGCTGTTACGGGGAGACGACCTCAAGTCACTTCGGCTTTGACACGCTGGGGTACAAACACTGCCAAAACGCAATGGGCAGTCACTTGGGGATTGTTTCCCCCTTTATTATTTTGGTTTGGCAACGACCTCTCATTGTTCATTATCTCCATACCCGCCAACGTCATTGCGATTCCCTGGATCAGCGCGTTGACGCCAGTGATTCTACTTGGTACAGCTGTCCTTTCCTGGTTTCCTACGTTAGGCGGTACACTGTTACAATTTTCGGTTTACATCTTGGATGCACTATGGGTCTGTCTGAATTATTTGGCTAACTCTCCTTGGAGTATTTGGACACCACCAGCCCCACCACCGTTATGGGCCACCGTAACCGCGATGGTTGGTGTCTTAATTTTATTATCTCCTCTACCTTGGCGTTTCCCAGCAACATGGCTAGGTTTTGTTTGGTTACTTCCTCTATTTTTCCCACCTTTAGAAAAACCGCAACCGGGTGAACTCTGGTTCACTTTATTAGACGTGGGGCAAGGACTGTCGGCAGTGGTTCGCACAGAAAATCACGTATTGGTTTATGATGCTGGGGAATCTGTGGCAACTGCTTTTCTGCAACGTCAAGGGGTGCAAGAAATCGACACTTTTCTGATTAGTCACGAAGATAAAGACCATAGCGGTGGGGCTAGGACCGTGTTAAAAAAACTTGCCGTCAATGAAATTCTCACCAGTTCCCCCCAACACTTTTCAGAATACCCAAATGTCCACTCCTGTCAAGCAGGTCAACAATGGGAATGGGATGCGGTAAAATTTCACATCCTGTCTCCATCACCAGAGATATTTGAAACATCTAATAATTTAGCTTGTGTCTTAAAAATAAGTGCCGCTGGAGGAGACATTTTGTTAACCAGTGATATTGAAAAGCGAGTAGAATATCATCTCGTTAGACGTTATCAAAACGAGTTACGGGCGGACCTGTTAGTCGTGCCTCATCATGGCAGTCGCACTTCTTCTACGGTGTCATTTATTGAGACGGTAGCACCCCAAATCGCTTTGTTCTCCTTTGGTTATCTCAACTCGTATGGGCATCCTAAACCCGATATTGTGCAACGGTATCGGGATCGAGGAGTTGAAACATTTGATACCGTTATGCAGGGGGCGATGACGTTTCGATTGACAGCAGAAGGCATTTCGGGACCCAGATCGGCGCGAATGGAGATGCGGAAGTATTGGCATGAGTGACAAAGCTACGCTTTGGACTCCTGGATACCCCCCCTATCCCCCCCGTACACGGGGGGGAAATCACTCCCTCCCCCTGTGTACGGGGGGAAATCACTCCCTCCCCCTGTGTACGGGAGGAAATCACTCCCTCCCCCTGTGTACGGGAGGAAATCACTCCCTCCCCGCGTGCGGGGAGGGTTGGGGTGGGGTGCCGACTGGATAAAGTTTCGATATGAGGGACTGGTGTTATTGATAGAGTTGAAGTATAATTTGGAGTTTGAAAACATTACCACTTGATTATGGAGAACTATGATGACTGATTCTTATTATCGTTACCACGTATTTTTTTGTACCAATCAACGTCCTGCGGGGGAACACTGTTGCCAAAATCACAACTCCTTGGCCATGCGCGATTATTTGAAAAAGCGTACCAAGGAATTAGGTATCATTGGCAAAGACGGTGTGCGGGCGAATACCGCAGGGTGTATGGACCGCTGTTCTAAGGGACCTGTGATAGTGGTTTATCCAGAAGCGATTTGGTACACCTGGAAGACCCAAGCGGACCTTGACGAGATCATTGAAAAACATCTCCAACAAGGGCAAGTGGTGGAACGTTTACGGATAAAGGACTGATATGAACGCCTCCTCACTTTGCACTCCTCAAGAAGGCTTAATTCCAGGCCCTGCGGGGAGTTTAGAAATTTTGTTAACTTGTCCCAAGCCGACAAATTCTGTTCCACTATCCACTATCCACTATCCACTATCCACTAACCCCACTAACCCCACTAACCCTTACGCCGTGGTTTGTCATCCTCACCCATTGCATGGAGGCGCCTTGACCAATAAGGTGGTGTATATGATTGCCAACACCTTCAATGCGCTAGGCGTGGGAACAGTACGCTTTAATTTTCGTGGCGTGGGGAGAAGCACGGGGCACTATGACCACGGGAATGGGGAAACCGAGGATTTGATGGCGGTGGTCAAATGGTTAAGAACGGAATATGCCCCGTCTGAATTATGGCTGGCGGGGTTTTCGTTTGGTAGTTATATTGCGTTACGTGCCCATCAGCAGGTCGAGGCAAGCCGTTTGTTGTTAGTGGCGCCTGCGGTGGACAAACTGGATTTTTCAGGTTTGCAAATCAGTTCGATACCCACCTTGATTATTCAAGGAGAAAGAGATGATGTCGTTTCTCCCCAGGCCGTTTTGGAATGGGCTGCTACACAACCCCAGTTTCCCAAAATAGAATGGCTACCAGAAGCGGACCATTTCTTTCATGGGCAGTTGAATGTGTTACGGGAAACAATTCTGAAAACGTGGCAATGAGTCATGGTACAGGGAGACCCATGTCCTTTGGAGCGCAATAAGAATTATTGCGCAAATGGGCGCACCGCGCAATAATTCTTATTGCGCTCCAGAGGATATGTTCCGGCGGATATGTAAGTACCGAAGCAGAAATTTTACGGTATTTTCAATCGTCGCCCTCACCCCCGGCCCCTCTCCCAGAGGGAGAGGGGAGACAGGCAACCTCACTGGTTTTCTCCCCACGCCCGTAGGGAGAGGGGCCGGGGGTGAGGGTAAAGGCGTCATTATACCAGAAAATTTCTGCTTCACTACTTACAAATTTGGGTAGTGATGCAATGTGGGTGATAAAAAGTATCGGCCTACCGTCATATTTGGTAGAGACCTCCGAGGTCTTTAAAACCTCGGAGGTCTAGGGGCATCACCCACATTGCATCACTACCCAAATTTGCTATATCACTACCCATGATTCATTGTAAACACTTTCCCCGGTGTCACGCAGAAATTCATTTTCAAGTCTGTTTCATGGACCTCTTCAATCTTTTCTACCGGTTCAAAGAAAGAGAGACCCACCTTAATAATTCTCGGCTTACATTTTTGTAAAAATCGATCATAACAACCTTTCCCATAACCCACTCGATGTCCTTGTTGATCAAAGGCCAGCAGAGGAAGTAATATCATATCAATTTGATCATCAGCAAAGGGTTGGGCATTCACAGGTTCAGGCACGCCCCAACGATTTTCTAGCAACGTGGTGTTCTTCTCCAACCGATAACTTTGCATCGTACCATCCGACAAATTCGTTTTAGAAGTGACCAGAGTTAGATGCGGATAGTCTTCCCAAATCTGCTGAATGATCAACCAAGTATTCACCTCGTTTTGTTTTAAAATGGGGAGGTAAATATGCAGGCTAGAAATGTCAAGCAATGAGAACGTCTTGAAAAAAGAGTCACGGATGGCGAAACTAAATGCTTCTATCGTGTCAGGCGATAATTGTTTGCGTTGGGTGAGAAACTGTGAACGGAGTTGAGTTTTTTGCATGGAAATGGAGTCTGTTTATAGTCGTTATCGTGCGGTTTCTGTTAGTCTTGAACTGTGATTTATATGATTAAATGAGGGCTATGAAAGGAGGCTTGACTAATCAGAGTCCATCTGAAAATCATTCTAACTGGGTGAAATATCGTGCGGTTTCTTTTAGTCTTGAACTGTGATTGATATGATTAAATGAGGGCTCTGAAAGGAGGCTTGACGAATCAGAGTCCATCTGAAAATCATTCTAACTGGGTGAAATATCGTGCGGTTTCTTTTAGTCTTGAACTGTGATTGATATGATTAAATGAGGGCTCTGAAAGGTGGCTTGACGAATCAGAGTCCATCTGAAAATCATTCTAACTGGGTGAAATATCGTGCGGTTTCTTTTAGTCTTGAACTGTGATTGATATGATTAAATGAGGTCTATGAAAGGTGGCTTGACGAATCAGAGTCCATCTGAAAATCATTCTAACTGGTTGAAATATCGTGCAGTTTCTTTTAGTCTTGAACTGTGATTGATATGATTAAATGAGGGCTATGAAAGGTGGCTTGACTAATCAGAGTCCATCTGAAAATCATTCTAACTGGTTGAAATATCGTGCGGTTTCTTTTAGTCTTGAACTGTGATTGATATGATTAAATGAGGGCTATGAAAGGTGGCTTGACTAATCAGAGTCCATCTGAAAATCATTCTAATCATAGTTCAGACAGTACACCTACATTGCCTCACTACCAAAAATCTTGACAACTTAAATTGAACAAAATATCATACTTCTGCGCAAACAGCCTATATCATTTGCGTAAATCCAAACCACCATCCACTTTCAAACGTAATTCAATATGTCCGAAGAACATGTCTTACATCTTTCCCTCTGGTCAATCACGCCTTTTGCCGGGTTGTTGTTGACCATTGGCCTCATGTCGTTCATTGCCACCAACTTCCCTCACAATAAATTAGGGGAACTTTGGGAAAGTAACACGAACAAGTTAATCATTGGACTCCTGTGGAGTCTTCCCGTTCTCTATCTCCTCTATGCGGCTACCCAGTGGGGGCCGTTGTGGCATAGTCTCCATGACTATTTCTCCTTTATCACTTTGTTGTTCGCCCTGTTTGTGATTTCGGGTGGTATTTACTTGAAGGGAGATTTAAAAGCGACGCCGCTGGTGAATACTTCCTTCTTAGCTATCGGTTCAGTATTGGCGAATTTCATTGGTACCACAGGTGCCAGTGTGGTTCTGATTAGACCTTTTTTGAGAACCAATTCCCAGCGGAAGAATGTGTCTCATCTCCCCGTGTTTTTCATTTTCAGCGTGAGTAACATCGGTGGCTGTTTATTGCCCATTGGAGACCCACCTTTGTTTTTAGGATACCTGAAAGGGGTGCCGTTCTTTTGGACCTTGAATCTCTTTGTCGAATGGGTAGTGGCCATTGGACTGTTGCTGATCGTCTTTTTCGTTTGGGACACTTTACAATATCGTAAGGAAAGCGAAGCCAGTTTAACACAGGATAAACAAGCCTTCACTTCTCTCAAATTAATGGGAGGGATCAACATTCTCTGGCTAGTGGGCGTTTTATTAGCGGTGATTTTTATCACTCCCAATCAACTGGCCCAATGGGGATTGGCAGAAGGATATGGGAAGTTTTTACGTGAATACCTCATGTTATTCATGGCCGGTATGTCCTTTTTAACCTCTCCACTGACTTGCGAAATTCGCCGGGAGAATAATTTTACGTTCGCCCCGATTTTGGAAGTCGCTTACTTGTTCATGGGTATCTTCATCACTATGATACCGGCGTTAGAAATTTTGAAAATCAACGGTGCCGCTTTAGGAGTCACGCAACCCTGGCACTTCTTCTGGGCCAGTGGGACTTTATCGGCCGTCTTGGATAATGCACCGACTTACTTGACTTTTTTATCGGTGGCGCAAGGTGTGACAGCAGCCAATCCAACTGCGTATTCGATTCCTGCGGAACTGGCCCATCTGGGGGTGCCTGCTTCCCTGTTGACAGCCATTTCATTAGGTTCGGTCTTCATGGGTGCCATGACTTACATTGGCAATGGTCCCAATTTCATGGTCAAAGCGATTGCCGATGAATGGGGGTATAAGATGCCTGACTTCTTCACTTACATCGTGAAGTATTCGATTCCAGTGCTGATTCCTATTTTTGTGGTGATTACGTTGTTGTTTTTGAAGTAATCTCACGAAAGGAGTTCAAAGCGTAGCTTTGTCAAGGCGACGCCATCGAGTTTAAGGAAACGGAGTTTCTCCTTGATTGAATATCACTCCTAACAGAAACTCAGTTTCTTGATAGTGATACAATGTGAATGACATTTTTGAACTGTGATGTCTGTGATGTGTTATGATGTCTCTGAGAAAAGTCTGATGGGAAAGACACGATTCTAGCCACTGGGCTTCTCTGCATCTCATCACACACATCACATACATCACAGTTCCAGACTATCACCCACATTGCCTCACTACCAGTTTTTTTAAAGAAACTGAGTTTCTCGCGGTATGACACTTAATCAAGAGGGAGTTGCCATACCAACACTCAAATTTCAACCTGCGATAGGATAAGAATCAATTAGGATAAAAAAAATTTCTGACACTATGGCCACGACAGCATATCCCTCAACTTCTGTTATAAATCTTTTTATTAGTTGAATATCCGGATGACCTGACGTATCCCGTTCTATCCAACGAAAGGGGTGTTTAACAAACAAAAGTGTTACTATACCCCATATTATGTACCACAAGGCTATGGCAAGGGCTTGTGCTTGAAGAGACATTAACTCAAATAATGCCACAGTCATGAATAATACGAGTGTAGTCCAGAGCATCACCAATAGTGCGTTGACATATTTGAATAGTAATCTTCTTAAACCAACAGTATGTCTGGCTAATAGAGACTCAGTAATGGCCACTTCTGTTATCAAAGAATGGCGACCTGAGGTGTTTCTGTCAGTCTGCGTTTGAACTAAAGGCAGAACACTTGCTGGTAATACAAAATTCGAAGCAGAGCTATTATAATCTGTGGCCTTGTCCGAAAGTTTCTCAGCAAAATAAAATTTAAACAGTTCTTCAAGAAGAACATATAAGAAGCGAAATGGAAGCCATAAGCAGATCATGACCGGAATAAATAAAAAGAGGTAGTGAATATTTAAGCTGATGTCTTCTTTAAACAAGGAGTAGAGAATAGAGTAGAGAATAGTTAAATTGGTGTCTACTTTACACAAGAAATCGCTGGTTTTCTCAACAATCTTGTTACCAGCTAACATCGACAAGAGTATCATTAAACCAGCCCCATTTAACAATAATCCAGCGACTCGTTGCATGGTTCCTAACCGAACTTCAGCACGTTGCAAATAGGCTCTCATTTCGTTTTGTTCCGCGACAACTTGTTTCTCGTCGACAACTTGTTTCTCGGTAGCTTGTTTCTCGGCAACTGGTGTGGGGCTTGGATTTTCTTCGTTAGACATATTACAATGTTTCCTCAATTTCTGAGCCAAATAAAATCAATCAATTCTGATGACTTGTGTTCAACACCATATCATTTAGAGAGTGTTAATCCCACGAAGTTATCAAGACTTGATGGTTCTTTGAGTCAGAGTAGGATGGACAAATATTTGTTTGTCACCATCTTACTTGACTGATAAATCATATTAAACAAATTATTCATTTTTAACCTAAGACAAATTGATCTTCTGAAATATGAATATTTGGTTGGTACGAGGTATGCAAAAAAAAACCAACTAGGATTTCGTTTATATTTCAATAATATAAACATAAATACACATAACATTAAAGATAGAAAAGGGTAAAGAAGAGAAAGAAGGAGTAAAATGAAATAGGTAGAAGAAAAAATTTTTGTTTTAATCGGGGTTTGATGAAGTCATTTTGAAGACAGTTTGTTATAAAATTGGCGGTAGTGATGCAATCTGGGTGAAATATCGTGCGGTTTCTCTTCGGTCTTGAACTCTGATTGAAATGATTAAATGAGGGCTATGAAAGGAGGCTTGACGAATCAGAGTCCATCTGAAAATCATTCTAATCAGAGTTCAGACAGAGAACTCACATTGCCTCACTACCAAACTGGCTATAATTACAGATTGATTATTAACTAATTATCCGGCTGATAACTAATTATCCGGCTGAAGCCGTAAGTACGGTCTCGGTCTCTCATATACATCACACATATCACATCCATCACAGTTCCATGTTATTCCAACTCCTCCAAACGGCTCAACAATATTACCATGCCGGCCAGTTACCACAAGCCGCTGCATTATATCGTCAAGTGTTACAACAACACCCTCAGCATAGCGAAGCATTACACGCTTTGGGTGTCATCGCAGCCCAGTTTCAACAATATGATGAGGCCCAGACTCTCATTCAACAAGCCATTCTTATTTCTCCCACAGTTGCCACTTTCCATAACAGTTTAGGAAATGTCTATTGGTTGTTAAAAAAATTGGACCAGGCGACTGACTGTTATCAACGTGCCTTATCTCTCAATCCGCAAGCAGTGGAAGCGTATAATAATTTGGGCATCATTTTGGGTGAACAAGGTCAATTGGGTCAAGCCATTGCTTGCTTCCAACAAGTGTTATCGTTGCGTCCCAATGATGCCAACGCCTATCATAATTTGGGGACAGCGTTCAGCAAGCAACACCAACTGACTTCAGCTATCTCCTGTTATCAAACGGCGTTAACCTTAAATCCAAACTACCCAGACGCTTACCGTAGCTTAGGCAAAGCCTTTAAAGACAAAGGCTTGATTGAACCGGCCATTCAATGTTATCGACAGGCATTGCAATTGAAGCCGAGTTTTGTGGAGGCGCATAATAATCTCCTCTATACCTTGAATTTTTCGCTACACTATGATTTGGCAAAATTATTTGCAGAACATCAACAGTTTAATCAACAACATGCCCTCCCGTTCACGCGGTTCATCCAACCGCATTCCAATTCGCGTCTCCCCCACAAGCGATTAAAAATTGGCTATGTCTCCCCCGATTTTCGGAAACATTCGCTGACTTACTTTGTAGAACCGGTCTTGGCTAACCATGATCATCAACAGTTTGAGATTTTTTGCTATTACAATAATATTCTGGAAGACGAGGTGACGCGCCGTTTTCAACTGTATGCAGATCATTGGGTCCCTTGCGCCCATTTATCAGATGAAGCGTTGGCCCAACGTATTCGGCAAGATGAGATTGATATTTTAATCGACTTAATGGGACACACGGCCCAGAATCGTCTTCTCGTTTGCGCCCGGAAACCGGCGCCAATTCAAGTGTTCAACACCATTGGGTATTCTAATACCACGGGGTTGACCACTATCGATTATCGAATCACGGACGGTTATATTGACCCGCCAGGAATTGCCGAACAGTACAGTTCCGAAACGTTGATCCGAATGCCGGCCAGTTATTATTGCTACCGTCCCAATGATAACAGTCCGCCCGTCAATCCGTTACCGGCTTCCCAAAATGGTTACATCACCTTCGGTTCTTTCAACAGTTATGCAAAACTAAATGACTTCACTTTATCTCTGTGGGCTACCGTGTTAACTGCGATTCCGCACTCTAAATTACAAGTGCTGGCCATTGCTTTACAAGACCCGTTGTTGCAAAGAGAGTTGCAAGAACGCTTCGCCCGGTTGGGTATCTCATCGGAACGCCTCACCTTGGGTTATGCGCCTTCCACGGAAGACACTTTGAAAACTTATCACCATATTGACATTGCCCTTGACCCTTATCCATTTCATGGGGCAACGACGACTTGTCAAGCCCTGTGGATGGGGGTACCGGTGATCACGTTAGTGGGAAATACACCCGCGTCCAGGGCCGGGCTGAGTATTTTGTCGGCGGTTGAATTGACCACTATGATAGCTTACACACCTGCCGAATATCTCCAAATTTGCCAAAAGTTCTCTCGTGAGAAAACCTATTTGCAACAGTTACGAGAAGGACTGCGTCAGCAAATGCAGTCTTCCCCGTTGATGGATGCGCTAGGTTTTACTCGTTATTTGGAGGAGACGTATCGGCAAATGTGGGGGAGGTATTTGAATTGAGTCAAACAGTTAAGACGCCAAAGGTGGTGGCATGGAAGCTGGTGGACTAGAGGCTTCCGCCGGCCGGCCGTGAAGACGCCAAAACTGGTGGACTAGAGGCTTTAACTGGTGGACTAGAGGCTTTAGCCGGTGGCGTGGTTCTGTGATTTCAATTCTGTTCAGCCCCCACCGGCTGAAGCCTCTAGTCCACCAGAACGTTGACTTCATCTGAAGCCTCTAGTCCACCAGAACGTTGACTTCATCTCACCTTACATCTTTTCCACTAACTGTTGTCTCAAATAACGATTCTGCAAATGGACTCGCACTCGTGCTAATACCTCCTCTTGCTGAAACGGCTTGGTGATATAGTCCACGGCCCCCACCTGAAACCCTCTGATTTTGTCGTTTGTGTCAGACAATGCGGTAATAAATATCACCGGAATCTCCTTAGTGCGACGATTTTCCTTCAGGCGTCGACAGACTTCCAAACCATTCATGCCAGGCATCATGATGTCTAACAAAATGAGATGAACTTGTTGATGTTCTAACAACGTCAAAGCACTTTCCCCACTTTTGGCAACAAGGACTCTAAATTGGTGACTTTTTAATATTTCAAACAAAAATCGTAGATTCTCAGGTACATCATCGACAATCAAAATCGTAACCGATGAGGGTATGGTCATCTCTAATATTTGCCGACATCGTTCTAAATAAATTTGGGTCACTTCATCGGTGGGATGGGTTGCCAAGATCTGTTCAAAAAAAGGCTGGGCATCTGCAAATTCGCCTGAATGATACAATACAAAACTGACTTCAAAATCATCTCGTGTTTGGTCTTTCAAAGCAATTTTCTCGTTGGAATCGGCATCATACACTTCATAAATAGTGACCACTTCTGACTTGCCTTTGACTTTGACGGCATCTATCACACGAATATGATACTGTAATGGGTCCACTAATTTGAGATAAGTTTGTTGCGTAATCAACAGTGGTGTAAAGTAAATTTTGGTCAAATCTTGAATACGTGAGGCTAAATTAACCGCGTCCGAGATGACGGTACCTTCCATACGGTTCTCACCGCCGACGGTGCCTAACATCAACCGGCCGGTATTCAAACCAATACCAATTTGCAGAGGAGAGAAGGAAGCCTTCTGTAGTAACTGATTATATTTAGTTAGCTGTTTTAACATAGCAATCGCACAATTGACCGCATCCTCTGCACAAGTGGGAAACACTGCCATAATGGCATCACCAATATATTTGTCAATAACGCCATGATGTTCCAAAATGATAGGTTCCATCTGCCCCAAATAGCTATTGATAAAAGCAAACGTGTCCGCTGGTGTCAGGTCTTCTGACAAGGCTGTGAACCCCCGAATATCGGCAAACAAAACCGTCATTTCTTGTTCTATCTGGTCGCCCAATTGAATCTCCACAATGCTGTCTTTCCCTAAGAGTTGCAAAAATTCGCGTGGAATAAAGCGTTGATAGGCTTGGTTAAGTTGAAACAATTCTTGGGTAAAATGTTGCCGTTCAGTTTCCACTCGTTGATGTTCTGTCATATCTTGAAGCGACACCAGTGCGTAAATAATTTGGCCTTGTTCATCTAGTATTGACGTACTACGAGTTTCCAGCGGGATGGATTGATGATCGGGGCGGCGAATTTCGACATCGTTAGCCACCGTACCTTCGCCCCGTAAGGCCCGCGCACAAGGCAATTGTTGAGGAGGATACAGTTCCTCGGTGCCCGCTAAATACAGTTGATAAACTCTGGGCAATTGGTCCAGCGTCACATCAGGTAGCACTCCTTTTCCAAATAAGTGTTGGGCGAGATAGTTGAAATAATAAGGTTGCCCCGTGGGTTCAAACACCGCTACCCCAATGGGCATTGCTTCCAAAAATTGTCGCAACCGTTGTTCATTGGCTTTGGCGACCCGTAATGCTTCGGCTTGCAACTCTTTGAGATGTAAATGAGTATGCAGACGGGTCAGTAATTCCTCCTTCACGACCGGTTTGGTGAGACAATCATTGGCACCATATTGTAACCCCATGATGATTTCAGACACTTGCCGTTTAGACGTTAGCAAGAGAATCGGCAGTTCATGGACTCCCCAGGTTTTACGAATGCGTTGCAAGACTTCATAACCTGTCATTTGCGGCATCATTACATCAAGCAAAATGGCATCTGGTGTGAAGCCTTCTGCAAGAATTTTTAACGCCAGGGGTCCAGAAGTGGCTTGCTTAACTTGATAGTGTTGTTGAGATAAATAATTATGCAAGAGTTGCAACACTACGAGGTCATCATCGACTATCAGAATTTGAAAGAATTTGGTGCCCCCCTCACCGGCTAAAGCCTCTAGTCCGGGGTCGTTGGCTAAAGCCTCTAGTTCAGTCTCCATCGGGACTAGAGGCTTTAGCCGGTGATCGATTTGAACCGGGACTAGAGGCTTTAGCCGGTGATCGATTTCAACCGGGACTAGAGGCTTTAGCCGGTGAGAAGCAACCAGGTACTCCAGTCTCATTTCTGTATAAATCGGCACCGTGAAAATAAAACTAGAACCCATTCCTATGGTTGACTCCACCCGAATGTGGCCACCATGTAATTCAATTAGCTGTTTGGTGATGGCCAACCCCAACCCCAATCCCCCGTCTGGCTGACTACCAACTTGACTAAAGGAGTCAAACAGGTGGTTCAAGCGATGCGGTGGAATGCCTATGCCAGTGTCTGACACAGTGATTTCTATAAAATTATCCACGACATGGGCTGACATTCGGACGGTGCCACGATTGGTAAATTTAATGGCATTTTCAATCAGATGATGAAAAACTTGTTGCAAACGTTGTTCGTCCGCTAGGGCTAACGGTAATTGTGAATCAACGGCGTTAATAAGTTGTAGAGATTTATTCGCGACCAGTGGTTGACTTAAAGTGATAACGAGGTCCACCACTTCGCGAATGCCGACATTGGTCAAGTCTAACACCAGCGTTTGATTTTTCAACATGGAAAAATCTAACAGGTCATTGACCAATGTGGTCAGTTGTTTGCCACTGCGCACAATCATGGCCAGGTGGGCTTTAACGGTGTTAGACAACTCGCCGGCGGAACCTTCTATTAAAGACTCCGCTAAACCCTTGATGCCGCTTAAAGGAGTTTGCAACTCCCTGGAAGTATTGGCCAAAAATTCATCTTTTAACTGATCCAAGCGTTGCAATTCTTGATTTTTCAGTGCCAGCGTCTCAAACGATTCTCGTAATTGTTTTGCCATCTGATGAAATGACAGGGCCAGTTCTCCAATTTCGTCATTCCGTTGCGTGGGTAACTCTTGCAATTCTTGACCATTGAAGAGACCATGTGTGATTTGTTCGGAGACTCGAACGAAGTCACACAATGGTTTGGCGACTTGTTTATGCAACACCAGGAAGAGAAAAATAATTTCGATGACCAACGAAGTGAAACTAACCAAAAAAATGAACAGTGCTATCTTCCAGGCAAACTTGGTTAGCAACGATTTGGGATAAACGGTCACTAAAAACCAATTGGGTCCTGCAATTCTAGTCACGGCTAGAAATTCGTCATGTTGACGATTTTCGATCACCTGCGTGGTAGATGAACTCTCTTTGACAAGACGAAACATGTTGATGAGATGCGGATTACCAGACTGGGCAATCTCAAATTTGCCATTTTGTTCTTGAATTTCTTTTAGGTAATGGGGATGCACAATCAGCCGTCCGTCTTCTCGAAACAGGAGGTTGTAGGTGCCTTCTAAATGACTGTTAATCACGTTCTCCAGCAAATCGGTCAGCAACACGTCATTGGCAACACTGGCCAAATAAGTCCCCTTCCAATCGATAGGGGTGATGCAGGAAACCATCCACTGTTTAGCCACGTCATCATAATACAAACCGGTCCAAACGGTTTTTCTCTCAGGATTATGTTCAGGTTTCCCCAAGTAGTGCCATTCTTGTTCAGCCATCTGATAATCCGCGGGGGCCTCCAATTCCCAGGCGGTGCCAGGCCAATAAGTGACATCGGCGTTGTCGGGCAGAACAACATATAAATTGGGAAAGTCATTATGCCAGGCGGGTCCGTAAGATTTTAAGATTTCGTAACCAATGATCAAGCGGCGCCGCAGTTCAGGAGTGATGGTCAAGTGTTGACCCACAAATCCTAACATCCCTTCAATTCGAAAACCGTTCGGTTGGGGCAAACCATGAAAATACTCGGGCCGCATTCTGGTGGTACCGTCTGCAAGTAGCTGAAATAATTGATTAAATTCAGTGATGGGGTCATGATCTGCCATTGCTTGATAGCGTTTCAAAAATTCTTGTTTGAAGTTCGCCTGATTACTTTCTGCTAGTTTGAATAATTGACTGTCAGTTTGACCGCGTTGAACAATATATTTTCCCAATTGTTCAATAATCTGTTCTTCCAAATTAGACATCGTATGCCAATAACTGAGAAAGGTCACGCCAAGAATCACCAGGGCAATTCTCAATCCCATTTGGAGAAGCGTTTTGTAAGTCAGAGAGTTGTTTGAGAGTTGAAACATGTTTTAAATTAATAAATTAGCGAATGAGGTGCCGGCGGACTAGAGGCTTTAGCCGGTGAGAGATACCGCCATCTTTCGGTTGTGTGCCAACCCCCTCCGGCTAACGCCTCTAGTCCACCAGTGCCTGTTTGAGATGGGTTCATTATTCACTATCCATTGTCTTATATAACCACTCCGTGGTAAACTATGAACCTCATTTATTTTAGGAGGAAATATTGATGTCTGCGGTGATGATACCTGAAATGATGACGACAGTGGTAGCTAAACCGTCCGTTTCTTCTAGCACCTTGTTGCAAGTTGGCAAATGTATGAAAGTTTATTGGGCGTGTTTGACGGATATAGAAATGTGCGGTTAACCTACACTGACGGAGATTTGGAAATTATAGCAATACAGCCACCTCATGAAAAATACAGTTGGCTACTTGACAAATTTGTCACTCAGTTGAGTGAAGAATTTTTGTGGAAAATTTGCCCCGTGGGTTCAAGTACCTTAAAACGCCCTGACTTGGAGAAGGGATTGGAAGCTGACCAGAGTTATTATGTTCAGCATGAATCGGTCATGCGCGATAAACGCAAGCTGGACTTACTCAAGATGCCTCCTCCCGACTTGGTTGTGGAAGTCGATATAACCAGCCATTCCATTGATAAGTTACCGATTTACGCGGCCATGGGAATTGGTGAAGTATGGCGTTATACGGAACATACTTTGACTATCTATTCCCGGTCAGAAGGTGGTTATGTCGAATGTGAAGGCAGTCCGACCTTTGCTAACTTGCCGGTGCAAACTGTCATTCCTAAGTTGATAGAAGACAGTTTTGAGGAAGGTAATTTGAAGGTGTTGCGGCGGTTTAGGGAATGGGTGAAGCAAGAGTTGTCGGTTTGCGTTATTTAACCGCTGTGGACCGATTTGTGGACCGATTTGACAACTTTTCAAAAGTTGTCAAATCTAAACACCGGATCAAATATTCCGCAACTTAATATTCAACGTCTGAATCCGATACGCAATTTGCCTGGGAGTCATCTCCAATAACCGTGCTGCTTTCGCTTGTACCCAACCGGCTTGTTCTAACGCGGCGATCACCCGTTCTCTTTCATCCAAATTGGGGTCCTGTAAATCCACTTTGGCCCGGGCATTGGCCGTAGTGCTTAACGGTAACTCCTCCTCCAAGCCGGTTAAACTCATCACGGTGCGGTCTATCACGCCCTCTTCACATAGAATCGCGGCACGTTCCAAACGATTCTCCAATTCTCGAACATTGCCGGGCCAATCATGCCGCATGAGGAGACGAATGGCACTGTCCATCAATTCCAATTTACGTCCCTGTTTTTTCGCCAATTTGTGAATTAGAAATTGGGCGAGTTCCGGGACATCTTCAATACGTTCGCGTAACGGGGGGAGAACAATCGGCATCACGTTGAGACGATAATATAGGTCTTCACGAAATTTACCTTGTTCTACCGCCTCCTCCAAATCAATATTGGTGGCCGTAATAATTCGCACATCCACTTTTAAGGTACGATTCCCTCCCACTCGTTCAAATTCTCCTTCTTGCAATACTCGCAACAGTTTCGCTTGAAAAGTGGGAGACGTTTCCCCGATCTCATCTAAAAATAACGTCCCCTTGTCGGCCCGTTCAAAGCGACCTTTATGTTGATTCACGGCCCCACTGAACGCCCCTTTCTCATGCCCAAACAGTTCCGATTCCAATAAATTTTCGGGCAAGGCGGCACAGTTGATTTTGATAAATTCATGGTGACTGCGCGGGGAGTTATAATGAATAGCGTTGGCAATCAGTTCCTTACCTGTACCTGATTCGCCCCGGATGAGAACGGTGGTATTCCATTTCGCTACTTGACGCACCAATTCGAAAATTTTTTTCATGACGGGGGTGTGACCAATCATATTGTCAAATCCGTAGTTACCACGAACTGCCCGGCGCAGGCGGTCCCGTTCATCCGTTAAGTCCCGCCGTTCTCTTTCAATTTCATTGGCCAAGCGCACCGTTTGGGCAACCAGTTGGGCCACCATTTCTAAGAACCTGGCACGTTCTGGTAAGAGACCATCATTTTCAGTGTGAGGTTGGGCAACTAAGACTCCAATCGGTTTCCCTTCCTGTAAAATAGGGACACCAATGAATGGCAGTTGCGGGTCATATAAACCCAACCGTCCTAAAAACCGTGGTTCCTCGGCAATTCGTTCAATGACCAGCGTTTTGCCATGTTCTAAAATGGCGCCAATGACACCTTCACCACGCCGATAACTGACGGTGTCGGGAATGGGTTTATTCCCAGAATAGACGGCACTGAGAGACAATTCATCATTCTCGCTACGGAGAGTGACCAGACCATATTGCATCCCCGCATGTTCATGGAGAACTTGCAAAACGCCTTGCAACGTTTCGCGTAACTTGAGGGAACGACTCAACACTTGCCCAACTCGAAAGAGGGCTTCTAATTCTGCTTCAATAAGGATAGCGCGGTTAGAAAGACTCATAATCAATTAGATGTTCCGATAATGGGCGGTGGGAAATTGCACAATGAAACGACAGCCGGTGGAATAATTTGGATCAATGTAAATGGTGCCAGCGTGACTGTTGACGATTTCTTGCACGGCTGCCAATCCCATCCCAGTCCGCCGGGCCGTTTGTTTCGTGGTGAAAAAAGGTTCAAACACTTTTAACCGTAACGGTTCCGGAATGCCAGGCCCTGTGTCCTCAATGAAGACAGTGACCCTCTCTCCATCATGTTGGGTGCAAATCCGTAACTCACGGTCCCCGCGATTGTGACTCATGGCTTCGATAGCATTGGTAATCAGATGTTTGAACATACTGCGCAATCTGCCAATATGACCTAAGACAGAAGGTAGCACTAACGCAGGTTGCCAATTGACCATGATGCCTTCGGCCAGTAAACGGTGGGTGCAGAGGCTTAACACATCGCGCAACAGTTTATTTAAGTTCACTGGTACCGATTCTTCGGCACTGTCTAACAGTGGGGTGCAGTGACGCAAATGGTCAAGCACTTGGGTACTCTTTTCCAAAGTTTCTTGTAAAGTCGAACACAACGGGTCCTCAGTGCCTTTAGTTTCAGCACGATGTTTCAGTCTGGCAATGGCCGCTGAAATCAAGTTAGTGGGACCTTGCAATTGATGAATTGCCCCAGCCAATGTTTCGCGAATTCCATCAGTTAATTCTTCTTCTGCTAATACGGCCCGTAACGCATTCATCCGAATCTCTTCTTGCTGACGTTTTAACAACGTGATGTCATGGGCTACCAGTAGGAAATAATGAGAGTGAGATTCTCCATTTCCCATTTCCAAGTGACCACTGGGTTCGACAAACCAGTGCCCCGAACAGGCAAACCAGCGGGGATGGTCATGGGCACCCGGGTCAAAACGTACTTCTTGATCACTGAAACTGCTATGCTGGTTCCGTAACGTTTCCCATTTTTTCCCCAATTGATCTTTAATCGTATTTAAAAATAACGAAATCGGTGGTTCTGAAGCGGGAAAATCGGTAGCCAATTTTTGGTATTTTTGGTTAGCTAAAATGACTTGTTCGGTGTCGTCTAGCAACACAATGACCACCGGGGCTAAATAAACCACGGATTCAAATAACGTTTGTTGATGCTTCACTTGTTGTTGAAGACGCTGGACTTCTGTCACCGCATTCTGAAACATCGCCAGTAAAGAAGAAGGCGGGGCAGTAGCAGGAGTTGCTAAGAAAGTTTGCAGGGTTTCGATTAGATGATTTAGGGTATGATGAGAATGGTTCATTTTATTTGAATTGAAAATAGAAAATGAAAAGGAATTATGGTGGACTAGAGGTTTTAGCCGCACTGTCATTAAGTTAAGAAAAACAGCCCCTGACATCAATCGACAGGTGGACTAGAGGCTTTAGCCGGAGGGTGCAGAACAGATATTAAGATCACGGTGCCCCCACCGGCTGAAGCCTCCAGTCCACCGCTGTTTTATATTGTTTCGCCACCTCAATTCCTTTATTTAATGATGGCATTGAAGCTTTAGCCGGTGGAGGGTAGAAGATAATTGAAATCGCGATGCGTCCTCCGGCTAAAGCCTCTAGTCCACCATGAGTCATTATCTGTTATCCACTATCCACTATCCACTCCAACAACTCCTCCGGTTGCCTTATCATTCCCGTTGCCCCCCAGTCTTCAGGTTTCTCCTCTTGACCAATGTACCCATATAAGGCCACCACGGTTTGCATCCCCGCCCGTTGTCCCGCCTCAATGTCTCGCAACGCATCGCCGACATAAAGACAACGTTCTGGAAGACAATTGGCCACTTGACACGCATGTAACAAGGGTGCAGGATGTGGCTTGTTGACCGTCAACGTGTCACCGCTGACATTGCACACACTGCGCGTTGCCAAACCTAGCTGTTCTAACAATGGTTGCGTCAACCATTTGGGTTTATTAGTCACAATTCCCCACGGCTTTTGCCATCCTTCCAAGGCGTTCAAAACCTCTTCCATACCAGGGAACAAGCGCGTGTGAGTCGCCAAATTGGCTGCATAAATCTGTAAAAAACGTTGGCGTAACGGTTCTAACTGCGGGTCTTCAGTATCGGTGAGTTGAAATCCAAATTTAATCAATGTTCTTGCCCCAAAAGAGACCCAGGGACGAATTACGGCAAAGGGTAACGGAGAACGTTGTTGTTCTTCCAAAACCACGTTTAACGCATACGCTAAATCAGGGGCAGTGTCTAATAACGTTCCATCTAAATCAAAAAATACGGCATCAATAGAGTTGTTCATAAATGACAGGCAAGATGATTTGCCAATGATTCCTGTAAAAATGGGTTATGTGCAATGATTCTTATTGCGCACCAGAAGGTATTACAACGGTAATGACTCACTTTTCATCACCACCTGAAAAGGTAACAATGATGGCTAACTCGTGACTGATTCAGTTTAGGTGATAACGGTATCAGGACTGCCAGTCCTTGTCCGTCACCTAGATTTTATCACTACCCCAAATTTTACCCGATTTTCAAACGTCCGACAAGAGTCTTGACAAAAGGCAAGAGTCTTGACAAAAGGATTGATTTGATTCTACCATATTTACCAATATTCAATTCTAACAACCCCAACTATCCACTTACATTCACCGGTAGTGATGCAATCTGGGTGAAATATCGTGCGGTTTCTCTTAGTCTTGAACTCTGATTTATATGATTAAATGAGGGCTATGAAAGGAGGCTTGACTAATCAGAGTTCAGACAGTGAACCCACATTGCATCACTACCCATTCACTTAATTGGAAATCATTTTGTTATGACCCCTCCCTCTCATCCAACGACCGTAAACCTTCATAGTACGCGCACATTACCTTGGCTATTGGCCACTCCTTTGGCGATTATCCCATCACGACTACATTCTGTCAATATGACGCTGGTGTTAAATCGCCTGTTCTCCTCCTCTATTCAGATGGGAGATTTGAATTTTTTACAAGGACGAGTCATCGCCTTGAAAATTCGGGATGCGGGTATTGAATATCGACTCACGTTTAGTCCAGACGGTTTTCGTAGCGTCTCCTTCAAACGTCGTCCCGATTTGACCATGAGTGGCACAGTGTATGATTTTTTACTCCTCGCCACTCGTCGTGAAGACCCTGATACTTTGTTTTTCCACCGACGTTTACGCATAGATGGTAACGCCGAATTGGGATTGTATGTGAAAAATTTCCTAGATGGTTTAGATTGGGATCCGGCCCAATTGCCTTTCCCCATACGAGTGGCCTTCTCAAATGTGGTACCAGTTTATGAGTGGATAGCGGATTTAGCGGGTAGCAAATAGGAGTCCAAAACATGTTTTGGACGAACTCTCACCGTCCAAAACGTGTTTTGGACTCCGACAGCAAAGCAATCCCGGGGGCCAAAGCGCAGTTTTGCAAGCACAAAGCTACGCTTTGGACGCATGGACCATTACTCTTTATTAAACTTGCACCGCCTTCTTACTCAACAATGGTTTCCACCACCCTTGTTGACTAAAGCATTCCCAGCCCCACCGTAACCAGCGCATGAGGGCAAATGCCAGCCAGAGTGCCCACAGTAACATCGCAATTTGGTACACCCATAAGGACCAGGAGAAGACCCACACCGATGGAATCGTGCCCATGGTGCGGTCTTCATACCAACGCAGAAGGTCGGCATTCGAACCATTCCCAGCGATGTGCATTTGCGGTTGCCCTAACAAGCCTTTTTCAATTGCAGCAATCAGGGTGAGAAACGCGGCCACGGTGAGAAGGGCCAAACCCAATTGAATGAGGTCAAATTTAAAAGCTGACGTCTCCATCACGGGAAGTGATTTGCGTTTCCCCAAGGCGATAAACCAAATCACAATGACGAGTGTTGAGGCAATATGCACTTGGCTAATCACTAATCCCAGAAGAAACCAATGATGGAACTTCAAGGGAGTCAGCGACACTCGCCCTAATCCCAGGGAGGCTAGGAAAATGACAATAATCAATCCCCACACCATCACTGCAGGTCCAGTGGGATCGCCTCCCACAAACAATATCCAACGGTCTGCGGGGAACTGGATTTGAACATGTGTATTGACACTGGGTATGCCCAACTCCACCGGGGCCGTGGCAAAGTGTTGACTCATTCCCACCGGTTGCTGATATTGCAGTTCCACCCGTTGTTCGCCTGGAGTGATGGGTAACGTCACTTTACGTCCTTCTTGACGAATGGGTTGCGAATTGCCATTGATGTTCACCCGTTGTAACTTCGCCTGGTCTGGCAAAGTGAGAGTGTGTTGGCCACCACGACTGCTACGAAGGGTCAAGGTCAACGTGTTATCTGTCGTCCGTTGTCCTGGGGTAACGACTAAGTAACTCCGATCTATCGTCAACACTTGTCCCGTGACACCTTCTGGACGACTGAGATGTAAAATGACCGTTTCATCCGGCCAAGGTCGCCATTCTGGTAGCCACCGTCCTTCGTCATTTTGATGATGAATAACGGGAATACCTTCCACTTCTACATGCCAAATTGCACTGGCGTCCACTCGCCACACTTCACGGCTAAACGTGCTATTCGAGGCGGTCAAGGGGATGGTCTCTTGCTTGGTAAACACGGATAGCCAATGAATCTCCGTTTCGGTGGGGGAGAGGTTAATGAGGGCTTTGTTGCCTTCCACTCGAATATTTTCCGTGGTGACAGATTCGCCTTTGAGAAGCGGAACGTCTAAGACGATAGCAGACCCCATAGGTGACAACCGGGTGACACGAGTCGCCACTTGCCAGTCAAGTCCCAAGAGGAAAGTGCGTTCAATTTGCACAAACGGGGGTAAGCTACCCATTTCCAACGTGGCTAACTGGGTGTCAGTTTGTTCACGAGTGAATTGTAATTGGTGATCGGTTATCCCATTTTCATGGAGACCTTCCACTTGCCAACCGGTGGATTGAATTTCCACAAAATGCGGTTTGAGAGGTAATGGCAGTTGTACCGTGTTACGATTTGGTAAGGGACCTTCTAACGCAACCTGGTGAATCCCAGGCGGCACACTTAGCCACAATTTGCCATCGCTGGTACGTGCTACACTTTGGGCTGGTTGGTCATTTAACAAGATCAATTGAGGCAACCATTGTTTGGCAACGCCAGGCAGGGGGAGGGCGAGGTGAACATAGCTGTGAATTTCCATGCGAATTTTCAGTTGGGAAGTGTCCATTTCAATCCGCATTCGAGGACTGCTGGCACATGCAGGTAAGCAGTCGGGTGGTTCTAACAGACGTTGTTCCAGCTTCTCCAATAACACTTGCGGAGGAAATGGACCAGAGGGTTGCGTTTGCATCAGGTCCAAATTCGCCTGGTTGACTTCTGGAGAGTTCACGGGTAGCACATTTTGTAACGTGGCTTGGTTATCTTGCGGTGGCAAGTTGACCACGTTGGGTTCATTCAGTTGATTGGCGGGTGCTTCTTCGGCAACCGATATGTGTGGTAACAGGCAACCGAGACTCACCAAGAATACCGCAGTGGTAGCAATAGCGGCTGGCGTAGAAGAGGTGCGAGTCAGTTTAGACCATTTCCAAGTCCCCTTGCGCCAAGAGACCATGAGGAGAAATACGGTGAGAATGGCCATGAAGATGACTCGCGCAAAACCTAACATGCTATTGACGGTGGGAGAGAGTAACCATAACTCAATCGATTGCGATTCTTGTACGGGGCCACTCCAACGCATGGAAATGTCTTCCCATTGCCATTGAGGTAAGCCAGGACCGGTCTGAACTTGGGCATTGGGGTCAATTTGCACCAGTCTAGCCCCTTTGGTTTTGCCAGTGGAGGAGAAGGAATAGCCGCCGCTACCGTCCATCTCTTGTTTGGCCCACGAGTAAGCCTGATAACGCCCATCTTCAGGTGGCGCCGGCGGCGGTACCTTGGCCGCAGGCATTGCTTGTTGTTGCACCATATCCATCGTTTCTCCTCCTTTAGCGCGAATTTCTGGGTTTGCCTCTTCCGATTCGGTGGTGGCCACACTCATGGGATAGTTGGTGGCCCCGGTTTCCAGTTCGGCCCAGGGACGTTCTAATTGGGGATAGAGACTTTGTCTAGCTTGTTGCATCATAAACGGTGACACGATTATCAATAGGGAAAATAGGCAGAGGTTGCGATACAGTCGTACCCAGCGGCTAAACGCACCCAATTCGGGGAGGACTCGTAACAGGGCCAGGGCCGCGATGATATTTAGCCAAATAAATCGCGGTGCTTCAGGTTCCTGATAAGTCAACACCACGGTGACCAATCCTACCATTCCCCACCCCCAATTCCATAGTTTACCAATGGCCCCGGCGATGATGAGAACGATGAATAAATCTAACAAAGTCCATTGCCGCAACCAAGTTTGGGGAACGTCATCGGTGCCTATGGTATGTAATAAACTCCAGCCAGGGGGGAGATGTAAGGTTGCACTGAGTTGTTGAAAATCGTGGGCCCACCCAACCGCCGGCAATTGATTGGTGGCGTCTTCTAAACGACTGTCGGCCACTAAATCGATTTGTCCACGTCGCACTTCCACTCCCGTTTTATCCGACTGTGGTAGGCGCGTGATAAATTGGTCTTGACCATTGACACTGACTCGTCCTAACACGGCGGGAGGCGTCATTTCTAATCGCCAACCCCGCGTCATGCTACCACTCATGCGGTCTTGAATGCTATATCCTTTCCCATCAAAATCTAACCAAAATTGTCGTTCCAAATGCAATTGGTCAGGGGCGGGTTCTGGGTCGCCACGCCGTTTTTCAACCAGTTCCATCGTGTCTCCCACTTGCATTTGATACGCCGGCCAACTCCGCCAATTATCAGGTAAAGCCGTTTGTTGCGGATCAATCCCAGTGACGCCGGTGACTTCCACAAACCGCAATTCATGACGGGCTTCAAACACCCAGACCTCCTCTTTCACCCAGTGTCCTTCTTCCTTGGGCGTCACGGTGAGACGATTGGTCAAACCATCTTGCCGAGTCTGCAACGTCAATACCCACGTCCCAGGTCGCACTTGAATACGCAAATGCCCATCCGGTTCTAACCGCGCTGGTAAGGGACTGTCTAAAGACATGGCAATCTGTTTCTCTAACAACGCAGGCCCTAACACGACTTCGCGATGCCGACCTGCGACATCCAGTTCCAAGTGCGTGATAATTTGCAAAGGAATCTCGTCAATGACATGACGATACACACGCATATCTAAACGGTTTTCTTCCGCCGTTTCACTGCCAGTCTGCATCCCACTGTGACGTAACCATAACCGCCCTTGTTCATCCATGACTGGGATGAGGACGGACGTATTATCAATGGTCAACGTCACCAGTCCCGTTTCCGCAGGAATCGCCAGCGATTCGGGACGCCGTTCGTGCCAATTCAACTGTCCTTGCACGATTGCCGTCCCCACCGGCACAAACACCCGCGGTTGCCCAGCTTGTTCTGCCACTTTCACAGGCGCATTATTGACTTGCACCGCTTGCGGCCACGATTGGGTATCACCAGGCAAAGTAATCCAACTGGCTTCATACACTTGCCATTCTTGGCGAAATTCCGCCTGAGAAGTCCCCACTTTCAAGTCCAAACGCGATGGCCAACGACAATTTTTTGATTTGTCTGAATCAGTTTGGTTATAATGAGGGAAAAACGGGCATGCCCGGTCTTGATGGTCATGTAGCACCCAATTGACCCAAGGTTGCAAGGGCTGTGGCACGTCTTGAAGTTGTAAGGGGGCGGCCCCCAAAGATAGGCTGGCCAATAGCCAAACACCTACCAAAGTTTGGTGTAAATAAAGAAGTTTGTTAAACTTTCTCATTTGTGTTATACTCCTTGACTAGGTTATAAAATGAAATCTTAGTATAAATGTTTTCGGGTAGTGATGCAATGTGGGTGATGAGATTGTAGGGGCAACCCTTGTGATTGCCCTCTGTCGAGGCGGGTTGGGCAACCACAAGGGTTGCCCCTACCTCACCTATATTGCATCACTACCCCTTTTCGAAAATAGTTGAAACGATTTTATTGAACAAAATGAGTAACTGATTACCAATCTAACTTTCCTAACCCTAGCAGGGTTAGGAAAGTGGTGTTTCACACCTGATTGCCAATTTAACTTTTCTAACTTTAGCTGGGTTAGGAAAGTTGTTTCACATTAGTAATTGATTACTGACGACTCCATTTACAAAGTTATGCTAAAATCCCAAATTAATTTATCCGTCATCGACGACCATCCAACCCAAATCCCTGAAGACATCCAACGCCTGAGTATGGAGGCCCTCCAGCTACTTTGGCAAACTTCCCAAAACATCGCCAAGCAAGAAATTGAAAGCATCAAGAAACGCTATCAACAATATGAAGTGGAAGTGCTTAAACAACGTCAAGAAGCTTTAGATAAAGTCAAACAAGTGACGGGCGAAATTGACCTTGCCAAGGTTCAAATTGAAACGTTAACGCGAGAAAACAAATCCTTGCAAGTGGACCTCCACCGTAAAATTGGGGAACTCGAAAGCACCCAGGTACAACTTCGCCACCTTCAAGAACAACTGGTGCAACAAGA
Source organism: Thiotrichaceae bacterium (assembly GCA_011391085.1). Classification (GTDB taxonomy): domain Bacteria; phylum Pseudomonadota; class Gammaproteobacteria; order Beggiatoales; family Beggiatoaceae; genus JAABRD01. The sequence continues at coordinate 129,109 of JAABRD010000007.1, forward strand.
CCACGACATCAAAAAATTGACCGAGGAAGTGGGGCGTTCTCGCGAAAGTGTAGATAACCTGCAAAAACGCCTGTATGAAGTCAATCGGCAGGCTGAACAAGACCGTGCGGCCCTGAAAGAAGCCTCCGAAGAGTCTCTGGTGAATTTACGTACTCGTGAACGGTTAGACAAAAACCTGAAAACGGCGATGCAAGAGGCGGAACAAGTGTGGAAGCAACTCAAAGTAGAACAAACTCGTGCCGCGGTTGCCGAAGCGTTGGTGCAGGAAATGAAAGAAACCGTCAAGAAATTGGAGGGCGATATTCATTTGTTAAAACAAGAGAAACATGAGATAAAAGAGAATGTAGGATCAGAACTGCGTTTACGGGTCGAGTTGGAAAAGAAAGTGGCCGCTTTGACGGCCCGGGCCGAGTCTCAAGAATGGGGGTACAAGGAGATGATAGCCAAATTGGAGAAAGAAATGGAGATTGCCAAAGGAGAGTCAACCACCCTGAGAACTCGTTTGATTAAAGCAGAAGGTGCGTTTGAACGAGAGAAGAAGGCGTTGGAACGGTTAGAAACCAAGTTGGTGGCAGCTACGGGAGGGAGGATGGTGTCGTCTTAGTGGATAGTGGGGATAGTGGTTTTAGTCGATAGTGGATAGTGGATAGTGGATGATAATTTCACAATACCGGACTAGAGGCTTTAGCCTCAATGCCATTAAGTTAAGCGCGATGTGTAGGGTGCGTCCCACGCACCACGAAGGCATGGTGCGGTTTCCAAAATGGTGCGTAGGACGCACCCTACCTTAACTTAATGGCATTGAGGCTTTCGCCGGTGGATGCCGGACTAGAGGCTTTCGCCGGTGACGTGCCACCGTCACAGGCGTTAGCCTCTACTCCACCCCTTACCGGCTAAAGCCTCTACTCCCTCGTTTTCTTCTTTCTCCACTGTTTTCTTTCCTCCTCCTTACCAATAAACTCAAGACTTTTATTTTATGACCTTACCACTTTCTAACCACTTAGACCAACATCAAGTTCGTCACTCTTTTGACCGCGTTGCAGGCACTTATGAACAGACCGATTGGCTGTCTAAAAGTATTGGGGAAACGTTGCTAGAACGTTTGGAATGCTTACCTATTCGTCCACAACACATTTTAGAAGTGGGCGCAGGTACTGGGAGATTGACTCGTGCCTTGAGTTCGCGCTATAAAAAGTCAAATATTTATGCGTTTGATATTTCAAAGAAGAGTATAAATATTGCCCATTCTCAAGCCCCTCATTGGTTTTCCAAACAACATTTTGTCTGTGCGGAGGCCACTCAATTACCGCTTCCCAATAATAGCATCGATTTGTTGGTTTCCAACCTGATGTTGTTATGGTGCAATGACATTGACCAAGTTTTTGCAGAGTTTGCACGGGTCTTGACACCAACTGGTACTCTGTTATTTTCTACCTTGGGACCCGATTCGTTAAAAGAATTACGTTACAGTTGGGCCACCGTTGACAATGCGCCTCATGTTCATCATTTTTTGGACCTGCACCATCTGGGAGATGCTTTGTTGACCACGGGTTTTTCTAATCCTGTGATGGATGTGGATTGGTTTCAACATGATTATCCAGAGGTTCGCACCTTGCTGAAGGAACTGAAACGCACTGGGGCGCAGAATCTTTGCACTAATCGTTTCCGCGGTCTCACGGGGAAACAGAAGTTCAAAGCTATGTTGACGGCTTATGAGAAATATCGTTCCAAAGACGGTGGCGTGACGGTCACTTATGAAGTCATCTATGGGTATGCTTTAGGGAAGAGAGAAATGCCCTAATTTAAAATCTACCTTGTGCATCACTACCAAATTTTGCCAGATTAAATTTCGATAGTCAAGTCGATGAAGATTCTAAAATTTAAGAAGGACACTTCATACCTAATCTGTTGGAGTCCAAAACATGTTTTGGACTCCGGGTACTGGCTGAAGCCTCAATGCCATTAAGTTAAGGTACGGTGGAGTGGAGGCTTTAGCCTGCCGGCGGTAGGCGCCCCGCAATTTGAGTGGGGGGGTGATGCCTACGGCCGGCCGGCTAAAGCCTCCACTCCAACGGAGTTTCCCTTAACTTAATAGCAGTGCGGCGGAAGCCTCTAGTCCCGCGACGGTTTCCTTTCAAACAAACCAGCGCCGAATCAATTCCACTTGAAACCGATACCCTTCCACCACCGCTTCTATCAGTTCTCGACGTAGCAAATTATTCAATGTCTGGTCAAATTCTTCAGGGCATTGACTTTCTAACACTTCTCGACGGACGATGGTTTGTTCCCCAAACGTGGCCAAATAACGTAGCATAGCCAAAGCGTGTGGCGTGACTTGGTTATTCGCAATATCGGCAAAAAAGAAACGTCCATGTTGCAAGGCGCCGGGGATAGCGGCTTCTACATCCGCGACTTGGGCAAGACGACGTTCAGGGAGGTCTTGTTTATTTTTTAGAGAGACCATTTCAGAACAAACCAGTTGAATCAACGCTGGATGACAGTGCGTCAGTTGCAAGACTCGTTGACTGGCTTCGGGGTCATAACGTAGCGAGAAATCTTTAACAGGTTGTTCTATCAATTGCAACGCTTCCTTAGGTTGTAGGTAACTGATATGAACGGTTTGCACATTAATCAAGTAACTTGCCCACCGTTCAAATTCGTCTATCGTGTGAGAACCAGAGAGGAGAATTTTGAGTCGCGAACGATGTTGAATGAGGTGACGAAACATGCCTAAGACGGATTCTTCATCTAATAAGCCTTTCGTGAAAACATGTTCGAGGGCACTAAATTCGTCTAAAATCAGCAACATGTTTTGAGTGGCATCAATACTCTGTTCTATTTCATCTAGCCATTCGTCAAAACTGGTAAAGGGGTCTTCATTCAATTTCTCTTTGGTGAGAGGAGGCAGTTGTAATTGCCGGTGGCGTTTGGCAGAGGTTAGCATCGCCCGACTGATATTGTAGAGAAAGCCTTGATAATTTTTGGCTAGTGAAGTGGGTCCTTGGAGGTCGACAAACAGGGGAATGATTTTCCAAGGTAGGAGTTTGCCCAAATTGTTAAGTAACGACGTTTTGCCCGTGCGCCGTTGGCCATAGAGGAGGAGGGGAGGACAGCGCACGTCGAGGAGGAGTTTTTCAATGCTTTCACTGATGTCGCTACGTCCCACGAAAATTTCTTGATGTTCGGTCAGGGGGATGCCAATGACGTAAGGATTGCTGATTTCTTGGCGACTTTCAACGGCTTCTGTTAAGGTGCGAATATGTTCACTGATGGTTTGTCGCCAAGTGGCCGCAATGGGTAAAAAACGAGTGGCATACGGTTCTGAAGAACTGGTGAGTTCGCGAAAGAGACTGTCCAGGCGTTCTTCCACGGAATCTAAAGCGAGTCTTTGATTATAGGTACTTTCTTGGGCCAGGGCCGCTTCTATATCGCGACTGAGACGACTGAAACTGCGTAGCAAGGCACTGACTGGGCTACTCAATTCTCCTGTGGCAAGACTGCGATGGGTGGCACTGATACTTTTGACATCCGCAGACCGTTGTAAACGTCTAGCATCTAACTCAATATGGGCTTCTCGCACGGCCCAGCGTTGGGGACTGGTGCTTAGATATTCTAAAGCGAACCGACCTTCATGGGGATTATGTTCGGTGACGAGAACGAGATAATTTTCTAATCCAAAGAGGGGGAGATATTGATATTCATCCCAAAAAGCGGAATGCCAACGTAATAAACTGGTCGGCTGACAACTACGTTTCTCGTCCGCCCGCAGTATCAATAGGTTCCAAGCTGCTAAGAACGGGTAGCAGAGGAGAGGTCGCCACCAGACATTGCTGAGTCCCAAGGCGAAGGCTAAGAGGGTCAAAGGTAATAAAAACAGTAACGTGTAACTTTGAGTAATCCAGGCAAACACGACATACGCCCCAGTGCTGCCAAAAATACCGGCAATGATACCAGCCCACGGGGTAGCAATGCGTTTTGCCAGAACATACGGGAAGGCAAATAATAGTAGGTAGAGGTAAGCATTCTCGATACCGCCGTGAATACCATCGGCCAGTACGTTGAGAGGTAAAAAGGCCGTGTGAAATTGGTTTTTCAGTAAGGTGAAGACACCGAGACCGACACTTGCCCCCAGTCCCCACCAAAATGCTGGTTGCCATCGCCAAGTTTGTAAAAAGACAATCAAGGCGAGGGAGAGACCAAAGACGACGTTGATGATTCCATCGTAGGCGAGACTGAACCACAGGCCGTTTTCTATCAACATCGCTACCCCACCGGCGGTGCTGCCAATAAGGAGGGTGAGTAAAAATAGTACGATCCCACTGACACCGACACCGACGACGATACTGCCAATTTGTCGATAAGCGGGAGGGGTGTGGACGGTTTTGGTGGTGCTGTACATGACACTTCCTGCTAGACTGGCCGCAAAGGTGCCCAGTAACACGGTCCACATTACAGGAGAATTTTCCGACAAGTTGTTTCCAGTGGGGAAGTCAGGTAAATCGGACATACTTAACATGACAGCAATGGCAACATTTTTAGCCATACTGAAGACGACTTCGCCGGCCAGTCCTATCGGTAAACTGAGTAAGACACTTCCAATTGAACTGACCATGATGCCAAAAGCGACAGAGACCGTGAGACTGCCTAAGAGGCCCCCTATGAGACTGAAACAGAGGGTATAGACGGTGGTCAACAAAATGGTCTCTTCAGAGGCTTGGAAAAATAGCCAGAGGATGACCATAACGAGACCACTGGACCAGAGGGACCAGAGTCCGTGTCCGGTGAAAAGTAATGTCTGTAAAGCTGGTTGATGCCAGTGAGATGAGGTTAGATCAGTCAAGGCAAAGTTAGGTGGTAATTGGGGGTCAATTTGGGCTACATAACGTCGCCAGGCGGAGGGAGTAAAGAGGAACCAACCTAAAAAGAGGAGGCTAGTGAGGAGGGGACGATAGGGGAACATGGTTTAAGGGGGGAAGTGCAGAAGTAAAGATGGACGAAGTGTTGTTGGACTAGAGGCTTTAGCCGCAATGCCATTCAGTTAAGGTACGGTGGAGTGGAGGCTTTAGCCGGCCGGCGGTAGGCGCCCCGCAATTTGAGTGGGGGGTGATGCCTACGGCCGGCCGGCTAAAGCCTCC
>JAABRD010000079.1 GCA_011391085.1 Thiotrichaceae bacterium
GAACTTCAGAGGTCTGAGAGTAAGGACTCCATATACACTCAATGGAGGGGGAATCTCACCCCATAACTTAACGCCTAACTAGGCACACCCACCCTACTTTGTTTTGCGTTATACATTTCGCCACATGAATACACACCCTTTGCCCCATTCTGTCACTCACATACATCACACACATCACAGTTCAAGTCTGTCACCCAGATTGCATCACTACCCTTTATTCTCCCGCCCCCTTCATCTTCCTAAAACTATAATACAACAATAAATCATACCCAATTTTCACTCCTCCCGCTAAGAAGAATGGTACACTTAATAACGCTGGATAAGCCAATAACCAGCCACTCAAGCCAGGTGATAAGGCGGCACCCACGGACCTGGCAATACCGGTGATTCCGGCTGCCGCCGAACGTTCTTCGGGGGCGACTACGGCCATGGTATAAGATTGACGAGTGGGAACGTCCATTTGGGAAATGCTAAAACGAATTAAGAGGACGCTGACCGCCGACGTGAGGTTGGGCATGAAGGGGACTAGGATTAATAAGATATTGGAGGGAATATGGGTGAAGACCATCGTGTTAATCAATCCTATTTTGGCCGCGATGCGGGCCGCTAGAAGGGCCGAAATGCCGGCTAAAATGTTGGCTGCGAAAAAGATGCCTCCCAATAAACCGATTTCTACTCCAAATTTGAGATGAAACCAGTAGGCTAAAATACTTTGGACGATGAAACCTCCTCCAAAAGCGTCTAAGGCAAATAGTGTACTTAATTTCAGAACCACGTTGCGAGAACGATGTAAACCTAACCAATTATAGTTAGCCAAAGTGGTGGGAAAGGTGCGAATTTCCACGGTGGGGGAGAGTTGCAGAAAGAGAATCGCCAAGACCATACCGCTACCAGCATAACCCATGAGTAAAGCACGATAAGCCTCCAGAGGAGTGAATCCATCAGTTTGCAAAAAGTGGGCGAGGAGACCACCACAAAGTGCGCCTCCCGCTGTGGCAAAGGAACCTACCAAGTTGTACCAGGCGAAAATGTGAGTGCGTTTCTCATCAGGGAGAAGTTGGGACAGGGCGGCTTGTTCAATAGATAAAAAAGGACCGATTTCATTGCCACTGGGACTGAGAATGCCAATGATAGCGGCCAAAACGAGAAAGGCAAACTGGTGAGTTAACACAAAGATGACCCCTGCTAGAGTCATTAACAGGGCACCTATAATTAACATTCGGCGGCGTCCCCAGCGGTCGGCCTTGGTGGTCATGCCCAGTGAGATAAGGGCATCGCCAATTAGCGTGAGGGTGAGGAGTAATCCAATGTCAGGTTCTGTCAAACCTATCTGGGCCAAGTATAAAACGAGGGCAATAGATAAGAAACCATAAGCAAACATGCGTATGAGGCGCGTGAGGAAGAGGAGAGTTAAGTCGGTCATCATGTGTGTTTTTTGGGCGTCCTCAAGTTATTAAATCCCAAAGTTGGGGAAGATGCAGAATACTGGTGGAGTAGAGGCTTTAGCCGGTGGGTGCAGAACAGGATTAAATTTTGGGGCAACGGCCACCGGCTAAAGCCTCTAGTCCATCGGCTAAAGCTTACAAAATGAGGTAGTGATGCAATGTGGGTGATATTCATAAGAGTTGCCCTCACCCCCGGCCCCTCTCCCAGAGGGAGAGGGGGGGAACGGCGGCACCAGTGGTTTTCTCCCCTCTCCCTCTGGGAGAGGGGCCGGGGGTGAGGGTAAACATATCACCCACATTGCATCACTACCCAAAATGAATCGCCAGGTGGACTAGAGGCTTTAGCCGGTGGGTGCAGAACAGATATTGAAATCATTGTGCCCCGCCACCGGCTAAAGCCTCTAGTCCACCGCTGTTTTAATTTTTTGACCACCTCAATTGCTTAACTTTAATGGCCTTGTGGCTAAAGCCTCTACTCCACCTATATCATAAATTCACAGTTTCCACCGCAATTCCAATTCTGTCGTATATCCCATAGACCGTTGCTGAATGTTACCTTCTGCATCCAAAATATAATACGTGGGAACCCCTTTAATTCGATACTGTTGGGCCACTTCAGAGGTACCCAGTAGTACGGGGAGAGTTAACGCATGTTTGGCGACAAATTGTTTTAATTCTTCAAGGTTCTGCCAATCTATGGCGATAAGAAAAATCGAAAGTTCTGTTGCCGTCCTCACTTGTCGCAACTTTTCTACATTGCCAATACTCAGGTGACACACTTTACACCAGGGGGCAAAAAAGTAAATCAAGGTTGCTTGTGCCTGACTTTCCGTGAGACGGTAAGTTTTGCCATCCAAGGCGGGTAACTCAAACGGAGGTGCCTTGACATTCGCCGTGGGAAGGAGGTCCCGCGTTTGCCAGGCAGAGATGCCCCAAATAACGGCAACGATGAGAGTCGCTTCCAGTAGCCACTTGGCCCAGGTCGTTTTAAAAGGGTTCCAATTCTGTGTCCACATGACTAAAATCTTTCAAATTTATAGTAGGGTGCGTCCCACGCACCATTAGGGGTTAACTCATTCCATTTCCACTTCCATTTTTCCCAGCCCCAGGTGGGAATGAGTGTGGCAATGAAACCTCACCAATTATCGCAGGGTCTCCTAACCAAGTGGAGAGGTCTTTACTTAAAAACACTTCCGCTGGCAAATATTGAGACCCTTCACAGGAGAAACTGAGTCCTACCATCCCATTGAAAATATTGACGGAACCTGCGCGTAGATACACCCGTTCATCGGATAACCGCAGGAGACGAAAACGTTCTAGCACCTCTTCCACTTGTTGAGAAGTGAGAATAGCTTCCGGCGGATAAGGACGCCGCGGATAATGTAAGCAAATATCTGGTTCCAGTAACTGTTCGACCCGATAGAGATGATACTGATAAGGTTCATCTAATTGCCATAACATAGCTTGTTCACTGGAACAATGCAAAGTGCAATGAAATACTCCATGTTCATTGATAAGCGTACTTAACACATTCAAAATTTCTTCGAGGTGTTGATCCATTACGCTAGGCACTCGGGCCTGCGAATATTGACGAGAATTGCCATTGGTCTTTTTTTGCGATGGTACGGTGGCAGACCGTGCAGAGTTGGACGGTAACGGCAAATGACGAATATCAAAATCCGCTACCACAAAGCCGAAAAATTGTTGTTCACTCATCACCGGTTGCACGGCACTTAGACAAGGACGGCCAGTGGTTTTGCTAATATAGACCGAAGATAACATAAATGCGCGTTTAGGATATAAACTGACGGAAAAGGGCCGTCGGGATAAATCCTGCCCACGATAACTAGGGTCCATACTATTCGCATTCACATTGGAACTGACTTGTTTACCTAGTTTATCAATTGCATATAGCAAATGGCAGTAAGGAATGGAAGAGACGTGGGCCAGTAATTCTTGGTCTAATTTGTCCACATTTGACCACACTTCAACACATCGTTTAGCTAATCTTAACATGGGTGGTTCAAAGGCAGCAGTCAGTAGTTTGCGCTGTTCTCCCATGGTTTGTTTAATCCACATTTTGGTTTACTCCATGGATCTAATGAATGATGAATGATGGGGATTGGACTTTCGACTTACGCCTCTATGCCATTAAGTTAAGGTAGGGTGGATTAAGCGTCAGCGTATCCACCGTTCCTGAAATTGGTGGATACGCTGACGCTTAATCCACCCTACTTAATGGTATTGCTAAAGCCTCCACTCCATCTTGATTTGTTTCATTATTCATTATTCATTGTCTTTTCGACACGTAAGCGACTTTCAATCTGGTTGTTACGATTCGTCGCCGTTTGTATTTTGGCAGAAAATCCCACCGCGGTGAGATTTTGTTTAAATTGTTCCAAGGCTTGCCAATGAGGAACAAGAAGTTCTAGGTTAAAGATACCTGATTGATAGTCAATCCGTTTGATTTCTAACTCTGTCGTTTGTTTAAAAGCGGTACTCAGTTGCGTCAATAGAGAGAGAAAATTGTCCTGTTGTGTGCTATTTGTCTGTTGGGCACGTAATGATTTCAACTGTTGTTCCATTTGCACCCTGGGATTGACTATTTTACGCGCTTGTGGGAAAGTGTCACGATAAATTTTTTCAATAGTCACATTGAAATCTTGACTGAATTGTTTAAGTTTTTGATATTCAAGCCATTCTTCTCCAACGAGAAGCCCTCCCCAGAATGTCAAAAGCGCCATTGTCAATCGCCAGGGACGCCATAGTGTAGTCATTTTGTCCACCGGGCGGTAGTCCCCTTGTAACAAATCCAGGGGAGGATTAGCCCGTAATCCTTGTGCTAACCAGGCCAATTCTCCAGAATCATTGCTATTTTCCACAATGGGAATACCCAATGTCTGTAAGTCTCTCAGGGCTTCTATGGATTGTGGTCCCCTGAAAATCGTCAATTGTGAAGGCGGTTGGGTATTTTGTAAAGCCATTGGTAAAATGGTTGCGAGAGAATGGGATTCTATGGCAAAACCCGTCTGTAAGCCAGTGCGCACTAACACAATATGGTCAAAAAATAATATTCCCCATCCATCATCAGGCTTTGGCACCGCCAATATATCAGGCGTGAACATGGTTGGTATCATACCAACTGTCTGTAATGATTGTAAATAATTCTCCATTTGAGTGCGGGCTAGAACGGCCACGGCAATCAATCCTGTGGTGGGTTCACGGCGACCCACGGCAAAATGTAAATTTTCTATATCCTCTATCAATTGGTCTTCCAAAGCATACGGCACCGCTTGCACAATGCGTTGTCGTTGTTTGCTAGGAATGTCTGCCTGAGTCAATAACACGTCGGTGCCAGGAATCAATACCCACGCAGGACGTTTGGGAACGGTGGCAATTGGCACGTTGATAGCACTGTCTAGTATTTGTCCTTTATGATTGAAGATCGCCCAACTGACTTGTTGGGGATTCTGATGTAGGCGGATGAGAAGGGTGTGGCGCATTGTTATAGTAATACTCGACTCTCAAGTTTTTTGTAACTCATTGATTTGACACCCCCCTATCCCCCCCATGTACAGGGAGAATCACTCCCTCCCTGCGTGCGGGGAGGGTTGGGGTGGGGTGAATGCGTAAATCTTAGTTTGTTCACTTCTTCAACAAATTCACTTTGTCTTGCAAACGGTAGCAACGACTACAATGCGGATAATGATGACGGCCGCCCGGTTTGGCCAGTGTTTTCGCAATTTGGATATGTTTGGCAGACCACCAAAGTTCGACTAAACTTTGTTCAAACGCATTGCCTAAATCAAAATGGCAGCCGTCATCTTCACAACAGAGGGAGACATTGCCATCGTAACGAATTTGTAAAAAGTAAGTCGGTTGATTACACGGCAATTCTAACACCGTGGGGTCCTTTGGTACCTGAAAATAAACTTTGCTACCTTGGCGAACTGTGCAATATTCGGGAGGCAGACTGAAAGCCAGTTCCGTTTTCTGAAAACGTCCCCTCCAAAATGTCATCTCCTGTTGTTTTTCCTGTTCACTTTTGTAATCGTACAGACCAATTGTCAAATGATCAATGAGACCGTCGATTTGGGTACACAAGTCATGATTTTTGCGCAACACATCGCCATTGGTGTCTTCCCATAGAATCAATCCTTTCGACTTGATATAGCGGGCAAATTCCAGATAACGGGTATCAAGCAGCCCTTCGGAGAGGCGATGCAATTTGACTTTGCCTTTAAAGTGAAGTGAACTGGCTTGATCAATGATGCGATAGACCTGATCCGTGGGCATCTTTTGAATAATTTGATTACCCTGGGCATCTTTGCGGACGCCTGAACGGTCATGGTAGCGGGGACAAAATTCACAGTCTCGATTACATGCCGATTGGATGTCAATTTCTAAATTGGTCCAAATAGGAAAATCTGTGAAACGTTTGCGCAACTGGGCAAGGAGTTTGGGAATGCCTAGAGTTCTTAATATGTTGGAAGACAGAGAGTTTTTCATAAAGAGTGTAAAGAAACCAAATTCCAAACATGCAAACTTGGTTTCTGATAAATTTTAAGGGCGCCGACGTTGAGTATTCTTAGTGAAAGTTTTCTGGTGTTTGAGTTGATTGAGATAGTTCTCCAGGTCCTCAGGTTTAAATTGGCTGAAAACCTCTTGCGGTTTTAGCCCCTTCAACCGTTCGGTAGGGGCTAAACCTGCTAACCGTTGTGCCAGGGTCAAAATGGAAAGATACCAATCTCCCCATTGTTTGCCCATTTCAATGACTTTTTAAGGGGTCAATTCCTCTCTCATATATTCTCCTGTTAAGTTGAACCAAATTTTTTGAAGTCCTGTCAATAGCCACTCTAATGGATGTGTCATAGAGGGTGACTCAGACTGTTTCAAAAGATCAAATGCCTTTTGCTTTTCCTGTTGGCGACTGGCAAAACATTCCCCAGGAGTCCAAAGCGTAGCTTTGTACCATTCCCCAGGAGTCCAAAGCGTAGCTTTGTACCGACAAAGCTACGCTTTGGACGCCTGGATTATGATGATTACCACCTTTCTAACGTTAAGCCTTCAATCTTTGTAAAGTGCTTGTCTCGTGAGACCAAGGTAAGTTGATATTGTTGCGCAGTTGCAGCTATCCAAAGGTCGCCTTCTGGGATGGGCTGACCTTTCTCTCGTAAAAGATGTTTAATCTGTCCATAATATTGTGCCGTGTCTATATCACAAGGTAAGACAACGTTATGGGCGATAAATTCCTCTATACGTTGTTGATTGGATTTTTTCTGTTTCGACTTTTGCATCCCATAATAAAGTTCACCTATGGTGATGGTGGAGACAAAAGTAGTTCGTGCTTTTGCCAAATTTTGTTGCACGATGAGGTCCTGGGTAAATAAGGCAATCACTATGTTGGTGTCAAGTAAGTATTTACCATTCATTTAAATCAACCTTCCTACAATCTTGTTCAACGGCATCTAACATAAGTTGTCCCTCTTCTGGTTCCAGAAATCCCGCAAATCTCAGTAGCTTATAGCCAGGAATGCCTTCGGGCAACATTTTCAGCGGGTAGTTTGGTATGGTTTGAGGTTGCGTTAACCTTGTCAAGGTCTTTAACTGTTCGAGAAGTCCGCTTATTTCTTGATATTCTTGCCAAGAAATAATGACTTCTAAAGGTTGACCTTGGTCATTCACAACCAGTTTTTTGGGTAGTAAGGTCATGGTTTCTTATTTCCTTTGTGTTTCATTCCCCAGGAGTCCAAAGCGTAGCTTTGTACCGATAAAGCTACGCTTTGGACTCCTGGCTTATTATTGTTTGTCATCTCAAATACCCCAATTCTTTCAACAACTCTCCTCCTATTTGCAACGGCTTGTCCAGTTGTTGAGGAGATAAATTTTGCCATTTGCCAATTCGAGTTTGATGGACTGCTTCAATTATCCATTGGCGAGTGGTTGATAGTAATCTAATGTTAATGAAATCAAATATTTGAGTCAATACCAAGACGGGGTTTTGGCACAAGTCTTCATATTTTATTTCCAAATAACGGCCTGGGTAATGACGTCCTTGCAATCCATAGCGAACAGCGGTGACCCAGTGTAACATTTCTAATTCATTTCGATAAGTGGCAATCGTCTCTGGCGTCAAAAGGTGGCCTTCAAAATCGTGAGTGTGGGAGTTGCCAAACACGACTAATTGGTTCACCGGGTCACTCAGATTGTCTCCACCAAAGCGGGCTTCGAGGCGCGATAGCATGACGTCGCGGCCATCTCGAATCAGGTGAATAATTTTGGCCGTGGGAAAAGTATCCATCAAGACTGGGAGAGTGAATAGACTGATGCCATGTTTCCAACCAAAGGGACCCGCAGGATAAGGAATTTCAGTTTGGAGGTAATGGGTGAGACAACGTCGCATCAACTCTTGGTCATATTGTCGTTCCGCCGGCTGGGCGTGAGGGTAGTGATAAGCGTGGAGGATGAGGTGACGCAGAAATGGGTTTGTGATAGAAAAATATTCCGTGTCATTACGACCTGGGGCCAGGTGGCCCATTTGGATATGGTTACGGGCGAAAGCCTCGCAGAGGATGCGACCACCGGAGTGGCCGCGGCAGAAGATGGGGTAGGGGCCTAGCATAGTGGATAGTGGACTTTAGTGGATAGTGGATAGTGGATAGTGGTAGCCTCAATGCCATTAAGTTAAGGACCCCCCGAAATTAACATACAGGTGGACTAGAGGCTTCAGCCGGTGAGTGCAGAACAGAATTGAAATCGCATGGCCTGCCCACCGGCTAAAGCCTCTAGTCCACCGCTATTTTTATCTCGTTCCCGCCGGCTAAAGCCTCTAGTCCACCAAGACTTTTCCCGCATTCTCACGCCAGCGCGTGGAAACCAGGAAAAAAACAGCAAATGAATCGGTTCCTCTAAATCGGCTTCTTCATCACTACAAAACGCATTGGGACGTGGCAAAGGTTCTCCTTGTAGTAGATAAGTGTCTGCCAGGTCGGTCAAGGCACTGGCCAATAATCGTCGGGCTTCTTGCAGGTCTTTGCCAATCGTGACGGCGCCTGGAAAATCCAATACCTCGGCATGAACACCTTCGTTAAGAAATTTATACATGGCTTTATAGATTAGCATGTTTGACAGTTACCTCTTCGTATTAGAAATCGGAGTCCAAAACATGTTTTGGGCTCCATGCGTCAATCCTGACTACCCCTCTTTATAATGGTAACGACACTCGATCACCGTTACTTGTTTTTCATCAAACACATAGACCAAGCGATGTTGTTGGTCGATGCGGCGCGACCAACAACCTTGGTAGTTATGTTTGAGTACTTCAGGTTTGCCAACTCCTTGCCTTGGATTTTTACAAGTTTCCAAGCATAACCCAAGAATACGTTTAAGCATCTTAGGGTCATGGTGTACCCACCATTGCAAGTCACGCAAACCTGTTTCAGTCCAAGTAAGACGCAACATCTATTTCTTGAACCTCTCCACGACGATATTGTTCGATACCTTTCCGTAGCCATTTTGCATTGGCAGGATTGTGGGTTAAATAAAGTGTTTCCAGAAGGCCGTTATCTTCATCAGCATCGGTCATCAAACTCAGGTGGTTAACGCCCTCGTTTTGACCCTGAAAAACTGTCAATTGTTGTTTCAGTTCCAAAAATTCGATGAAGTTTAACACTTCACTGGCAACGGTATCTGGCATGATTTTAACATGTTCGTAAATGTGGTCGGCAATGTTCATACTAAGTTACCCTAATAAGTCGAAGTCCAAAACCTGTTTTGGACTCCTTCCTCAAAAAAAAAGGGTGACTCCTGTTACAAAGTCACCCTTTTTAGGTTATCGGAAAGAAACTCAGTTTCTTTAAGAAACTGAGTTTCTAACCACTTTCAAGAAACTCCATTTCTTCCAGAAACTGAGTTTCTAATCCAACTTTAGTCCTGGGCACAACTCGTCCCATGTGCGCCTGCACTCAAGCTACTCAGGGGTGCCATCCGAATGCCGTTTTGACGAATCAACGCCAACACTTCAATCTTAGGCAGAATCGTGGAGATTTCTAAGACCGCCCGACCATCCCAGGTCACGCCAGTGATGGTTTCAAGGTCTTCACTGGTGAAGCGCGTCGTAGCACCTGCTGCGACTTCTTCCGTCGTCAAGTCACCTGACCAAATGGGGTCGCCCCCTTCTTGGCTGTACAGTTTACCCATCAACTTGCCAGACAAGGCAGAGTCATTGGTGACGCGGATAGACAACTGGTCAGCACCAATCACGCCCTTCTTCGGTGGTGGGACATTATAGACGGTGCAAACGGTGCCATCTTTGGTAATCTTACGGATGTCAGCCTCCTCAGTCACATCTTGATAGGAAGCATTATCGTAGTTGATGACGAAAGTGGCGTGGGGTTGTTCTTCCACCGTGTTAACAGGCAACGTCCCGTTCGTGCGAATCCACACTAAGGCGTCATTGTCAATAATACCTTGAACTTCGGTGGTATTTAAGTTCCACACGGCAGTCCAGCCAGCCGCATCGCTAGTGACTTGGTCTGCAACATAGTCGCCTGCATCATTCTTGAGATGTAGAGAGACTTTGCCTGGCAAGGCGGTGGAAGATTGGAACTGACCGCCTGTAATGGTGAGAGTGGAGTTCTCTGCCAACACGGCACCATTCTTAATATTAAATGGAGTGACTCCATCTTCCATCACCGCACCTTCTTGTCCGTCATCTATGATAACTTGACCAATTTGCGCGACGTAGTTGTCCACATAACCGACCAGCCCACCAAGACCTGCTTCACCACTGAACTGTGTGCTACCCGTGCTAACCGCAATGTTGAGTTTACCACCCTCAATAGATTTGAGTTGGGTATTGACCGCTGACACCGATTTGGCTATCTGAACAGTACGAAGTGGGTTGACGACCATACCGAGAGTGGGGGTCTTCAATTCAACGGTCATGTTGATAGCTTGGCCCGGTTCTGCCAACGCATTGACGTTACCCAGTTTGTACAACAACATAATTTGGTCGTTGTTGATCAGTTTCAAGTCTTTGGGTGTGGTGGTGCCCGCTTTCATATTGAAGGTGGCCACATTCTTACCCGCCGCACTGGTTGCAGGCGACTTGGGGACACCCGCGGGCGTGTTGCTTGACGACCATTCGTCACCCAGATCCACGGAAATGTCGTACAGCATTTCACCACCGACGGTGCCATTCTGTTGGATGGTTTTCTCCAGACCACCACCACCACCACCCATTTTTTGAATGTGTATGGTGCTGGTCGGTCCATCTATTTTGGTAACAGCATATTTAGCCACTTGGTGAGAGAGGACACTCGTGGCACCAAAGGAGTAGGACCGGACTGCACCCAAATTGTCAAACTGGTAAATATGATTGACCGCGAAATCTGCTGTTTTGGTCACAGAAATGGCTGTATCACCCTTGATATGGACCCGGTAAATATTAGCATTAGCAGAACATTCAACAGTAGAACCAAAGCCACCAGTCGCGGTACCACCCTTTCCTGCGACGCTGGTAGGTTGCACAGAGACGAAGAGTTTGTGTGGGGTACCAGTGGTCTTGTTGGTCACCGTGAAAACACTGCCGTTAGTGGCAGTGTCAGGGCCATAGGCAGAGTTACACATATAACTCCAACCCACAGTGAATTTGCTAGAATCCACGACTTCTAGGGTAGTCGCACCCGTCGTACCCATGAGGGTGCCCGTGATTGCGCCGGTAACACTCACGGCTGCAACAGGCCCTTTACCGGCAGTGGCCGGATAGACTTTTTCGCCAGCGGCTACAGTGGGCGGAAGCGTTGGATAAACTCTCTTCCCCGCGGTGAATTCTGAACTGCCTAATTGGAAGAACGTGACGGCGGCACCATTGCTACTGCCATCTGTGGCAGCCACTTGATAAAGCGTGGCATCAGCAGCAAACCGAAAAACGGCATCTGCGCCCAAGGAAGAATCAGAAATGACCATTCCATAAACACCTGACGCATCTGCGGCAGGTATGGTCTTTACCGTTGCCGGTTGGCCAGCACTGGAACCATCTCTTACCCCCAACACTGGATTGGTGGCAAATGTGGCACCATTGTCGAGGGTGAAGGTCATCTCAAATTCGACGGGGATTTCGCCATCAATAGTATAGATGACGGCCATGTTTTGACCGCTATTGCCCGCCGTCAAACTGGAACTGGTTAAGGGGGTGGGCAAGGTTAAAGTGCCGGTCCCAAATAATTCCGCAGCGAAAGGCACCCCCCCTGCGGGTACCAGAATGATCGATTCGCCCGCGGTAAAGTCAAACCGGTCTGGGGGGAGATTAAGATTTCCAAACAATTGATTGAAAATCGTCTCTCCACTTGGTTTGGTTGTTATTGCGCGTGCAGCATCATTGCCCACATTTTCAAGTTGGTTACCTGGCAAGGCTGCCACAACAGCGCTTGCTATCCCCGGTGTGAAAGAAAGTGCTGTGGTGATGGCAGCAGCTAAAGATTTGTTGTTACGCATAGTACATACTCCTCAAATAATTGAAATTCCACACTAATCGCAACTGTTGCCGGTTGCACCCGTACTCATGTTCATCAGCGGAGTTTCGGGGAAACCCGTCGCTTCTCGCGCCCGTAGCAAGCCATAGACTTGCATCAGTGGGTGAGGGATATTGCTTTCCAGCACTAACACCGCCCGACCTTCCCAACTAGCACCGTCAGCTTTCAGGTCTTCCATCTGGAGACGCACGGTTTGATGAGGCTTCAGACCGCCTTGTTCAATCAGCGTTTTCCCCGTAAAGATGACCTTGTTGTCCATATCCCGCAATTTCCCTTTGACGAAACCATCGACGCCGGGAGAATCATTGGTGATACGAATGTTGATAATATCCAGGGCGTCGGAAGGCGGAATGTTGTACAGTGTACATACGGTACCATTCTTCTTGAGATGCCGCAAAAAGGCACTGCGTGTCACAGAGTTGCCCCCGTCAAACTTAATCACCAAGGTACCTTTGGGTTGGACCTGGCGGTTTTCGACAATTTCAGTGTCACCCT
Source organism: Thiotrichaceae bacterium (assembly GCA_011391085.1). Classification (GTDB taxonomy): domain Bacteria; phylum Pseudomonadota; class Gammaproteobacteria; order Beggiatoales; family Beggiatoaceae; genus JAABRD01. The sequence continues at coordinate 12,476 of JAABRD010000079.1, forward strand.
TGACTGTTAAAACCAAGTTACGGGCACCCTTGTTGGTATTTCCCATAACCAATATAGCATCTAATTCGGCCACGTCCAAAATCCATTCTGCACTAGTCACATTGGTGAACTCGTCCGCCACAATTTTGGTGGTCGTGTCAATATAGACATTACCATCACTGGCCTTTCCAGAGGCGCTGAAGTTGCCATCTTCTATGAGAACTTGCCCTTCCAGCATGAGTCCTGTGGCATCCCACTGGCCAGCCCCACAAGGCAACACGCCAGCGCCTCCACCAACCAGGTAAGAGTGTGGAACGCAAGTTGCCGCACTCATTAGCAACCCAGGCTTATTCTTTAGGCCGACCGCACCATACGCTACCTGGGTATCGTTGATCTTGCCTGGTCCTTCAAAGGTCTTCCCATCAGAGACAACGCTAATATATGCGGGATTGCCGTCGTCTGGTCCCCTGAACTCAATGTCTGTACCCTCGGCCGAGGTTCCCAGCACGGTGGTCAATTGTTGATCAGCAGGAGTGCCGGTGATGAAATCTTTGGCCGTTTGCGCAATGGTCAAGTTGGCCGTGAGAGTGATTTGACCGCCAGGGGTCTTCAGTACGTTATTGGCATTGCTGACCAAAAACTCAAAATTCAGAAAGTGGGTGGGTTCCATGATACTCTTACTGGAGTTGATCAGGAAAGAGACAGTATTGTCTGTCGTGCTACCTTTGTTCACGATAGAGACATCTGGCACCGTACCGACAGCGTAGTCCATTCCAGTGGCATCTTGGATTCTGAGATTTTGTGAACTCAAGTTGCCTCCCCAAGTCACATCTCCACTTAACGTAAAGGTGATATAAAAGTCAAAGGTGTTGGGGATAGACTTGGTTAAGGTATATCGTACCCTGTAAGGGAAACTTAATATCCCTGATTTGACAGAGTCACCAAATTGTTCATAAGCGTAATTAAGCGGCTTATTAATTTGGTGGACGGATGATAAGGGGGTAGTTGCATCGACAAAGAGAGCTTTGGGGACATATTTCTGAAAGTCGGCCGCTTGAACCGCACTTACCCCAAAAGATAGTGCTACTGCAATGGCAGCACCGAGGGTTTTCTTGTGAAACATAAATAAATCTCCTAATAAAAAGTTGTTGATTAATTTTGTTATCTGAAGTGAGTATTCAGGATTTTTCTGATTTTGGTTACGCTTTTTTCTACAGTGGGGTTATGTTAGACCCATTTTTAAAAGTGTAAAGGTCTTGGACGGCCCTTGTAGCCTGTATAGCATAACCTAAGACTCAATATAATAACAAAACCTGCGTTTCTGACCTAGATTGTTTGCTAATCGTCATGTCAATTATCTTAGCAAACTTTTTCGATAAAGTAAAATATTTTAATTGCATGATGAGGTCAAGAGTGCAATGACGCTATAGAAACTAAGTTTCTTGAAGAAACTTAGTTTCTATAGAATGCAGTATTTAACTACTCGTAAAGTTAGCAGTGTTCATCAGTAGTTAAAGAGTTTTTAAGGATGAAAGGTAGTTTTTGATAGATGAACGGTAGAGGTGATTTTGGAGTACGGAATTGATTCCGTGGTTTGTACTCCAACGGAATCAATTCCGTACTCCAACGGCGGACGGAATAAATTCCGTACTCCAACGGCGGAATAAATTCCGTGGTTTTGGAGTACGGAATTTATTCCGTTGGTTTTGGAGTACGGAATTGATTCCGTGGTTTTGGAGTACGGAATTTATTCCGTTGGTTTTGGAGTACGGAATTTATTCCGTTGGTTTTGGAGTACGGAATTTATTCCGTTGGTTTTGGAGTACGGAATTTATTCCGTGGTTTGTACTCCAACGGAATAAATTCCGTACTCCAACGACGGACGGAATAAATTCCGTACTCCAACGCTACATTTAGGGCAAAAATTGAAACCGCCGCCGCAATGCTTCCGTTATCCCTTTCGACTCTTCCTCTCCGTCAATCACATAAGGTATCAACATGATAACCAACTCGGTGCGGTCCTGCGACTGTTTTTGGGCGCGGAAGAATCCACCTATCAAAGGTAAATCTTTTAACACAGGCACACCCGATTGACCCTCCGTGCGGCTGTCAGAGATAAGACCGCCTAACAAAATAGATTGGCCATCTTTTAAAGATAAATCCGTTTTAACTTGACGATTTAAAATAATAGGGGAATCAATATTACTGGTACTATTAGGTTGCGAAGAACTGACTTCTTGAGAAATAGTCAAATCTACACGGCGTCCAGCATAGACCGTCGGTTGAATATTTAACGTAATACCCGTGCGACGGTATTGGATTTGTTGCAAAATCGCAGAATTACCATTGCTTTGCTGATTTGACGTAGCTTGGCTAGTCAAAATAGGTATTTCATTGCCCACCGTGATAGATGCTTGACTGCCACTGCGTACCATTAAACGCGGTGTGGATAAAATAGTCGCACGACTATTGCTGACAAACGCATTTAACACGGCCCGGACTTCTTTGGCACTGCTGAGAGTATAAGTCAACCCTGCACTGCCTGCGCCCAAGGTGCCCAAAGTGCCTAATTTTCCACTTAATCCCCCCAATCCAGCATTGGTCAATATCCATTCAATACCCTGTTCATCTTTCTCAGACAGGGTGATTTCGGCCACTGTGGCCTCAATTAACACCTGTTTAGAAGGTCTATCCAGGTCCTGTAAAATCGGGAGTATTCGTACCCAATCCTCATTATTTCCCAAAAATAATATCGCATTCCGTGGGGCGTCCACACTTAATTGACTACTACTTTGTTGCAGACCATTAATCACCTGGGCCAGCGGCTGGGCGGCGGTATTTTTAACAGGATAAATAAACAAATTTGGCCGTTTCGTCGGTGTTTGCGTCGGTTTATCCAATAGTTCCGCCCATTGTTGAACAAGTTCAAGCACTTGCGGTTCTGCCGCAAACACCAAAAGGGAACGGATTTCTGGAATCGGCAACATAATAGTACTCGAACCGCCCTGGGCACCGCCAATTTGATAACCTTGACTGCTTAAAATTTCTATCAATCGTTGACTTAAAGTCTCTGGGGATAAAAACGCCGGTTCAATTCGAATACTATAACGCCCCCGCATCGCTGGACGGTCTAACAATTTAATAGTCTCTGCGGCCTGACTCACCAATTGAGGCGGCCCCACTAAAATAATCGCATTCCGATTATAGTCATCCAAAATATTCAACGGTTGCCCTTGAAACGCTTGTTGCAACCAATTTCTTATTAATGGTGTGCTAACAATCTTGAGAGTAATAAATTGTACAATACTACGATGCGACGATGGAACTTCTGGCAACGTCGAACCTTCAAAAATCAAAGTCGGTGGCGGTGTGCGAGACGGATCCATAGCCGCAAAGCGCATCAATTCCCCTTGCTTTTGGAGTTCTACACTATAATTCATCAAGATTTGCTGGGCCAATTTATAAAGCTGTGCAGGCGGTTGCGGTTCACTGACTCTTAACGTGACTAATTCCCGTTTACTTTGAATGCTAGTGTCTATTTCAAAAGAGAGACCGAGTAAATTACCAAATACCTCATTAATAAAGGCTGGCACCGGAATGCCTTCCAAATTAACCTGAATCGGGGCCTCATTTTTAAATGTTATGGGTAACGATTCACTAGGCGCCGGTGCTGGCCCCTCTGCCAGAATCGGTGATTGAGGAGTAGGTTTAAACCGTATTTGCGGTTTTTGTTCAGATAAAATAGGGGTTTCGGGTTTCGTATAAGTCACCTCACTTGGCACTGGTGGGCGCAAAGGCGTAGGGACAGTGGGCATTTTCGATTGAAGGGACGTGGCACAACCGGCTACCCAGATAAGGGTAACTATATATATATAGATAAGGGAACGCATTAAATAATAATGGAAAATAGAAAATGGACTTAATGGACACCGGACTAGAGGCTTTAGCCGCAATGCCATTAAGTTAAGGAAAACTCCGGTGGAGTGGAGGCTTTAGCCGGCCGGCCGTAGGCATCACCCCCCCACTCAAATTGCGGGGCGCCTACCGCCGGCAGGCGTTAGCCTCCACTCCACCGTACCTTAACTTAATGGCATTGAGGCTTCAGCCGGAGAAGGGGGCACGTCCACCGGCGACAGCCTCAATGCCATTAAGTTAAACGCAATGGGTAGAGGGGTAGGGTGCGTCCCACGCACCACTCAGGCACGGTGCGATTTCAAACTATTTCAAATTAATCAGTTGAAGTGTTGGAAATTGTGAGAAACTAAGTTTTTCAAAGAAACTTAATTCGTTTTGGTAAAGAAAATTATAAACCTTGTGTGCAACACCATCTAATTTGTCGTCATGTCGTGGCGGTGGAGTCCAAAACACGTTTTGGGACGACGGTGGAGTCCCCCCTTTTTTTAGAACCCCACAAATAACGATTTCGCCCCTTTTTCACTCATACAACCGCACCACCTCCATTTTCCCTTGCTTTGATATTTCAATAAAATCCTCTCAGGTAACTGCCAGACATCTGCTGAAACTGCCTTGGGAGGGACGGTGGGCAATTGAATTTGCCAAACCGCTATAGTCGCAGTAAGGGTAATGAGAGAAATGATGAGAATAACAGATTTTAGCGACATTGATATAGATAATGAACAATGAATTTGCCTTTGGAGTAATGAATTTGCCTTTGGAGTAATGAATTTGCCTTTGGAGTACGGAATTTATTCCGTTTCAATAGGCGGAATAAATTCCGTACTCCAACGTCGTGTTCGCCTCCATTATTTCTTTACCATTGACGCAGTCCTCTGTTTCCGTGTAGAAAGTGGCCGACTGACTTTCGCCGGCGCGGCAGTCTTCCCAAATTTCGCCACCAATGCAGTAGGCATCACCCCCCCACTCAAATTGCGGGGTGTCTACCGCCGGCCGGCTAAAGCCTCCACTCCACCGTACCTTAATTTAATGGCATTGCCCCTAGCCCCCCGCACGCGAGGGGGGGAATGACTCCCTCCCCGTGTGCGGGGAGGGTTGGGGTGGGGTGAGGGCGTAAGTCCTATCTATTTTCCAAACGATGCCAAAAACAGTCGGTTTCTTAAAGAAACTGAGTGTCTCACCGCTGTTATTTAAAGTCATACAACCGCACCTCTTCCATTTTACCCTGCTTTGATATTTCAATAAAATCATCATGTATTCTGGATAAAGTGGCGCCATTAGGCAATGATTTTGTCACTGAATATTGGGTGACTTTATCAGCTTTATCAAGGACTAAAATATAACGTTGTTCCCCTTGTTGAACAATCCCTACCAATTGCCAATCTGCTACAGGTGCGGCAGGTTTAGGCGCCTCCCCTGTTTTGGGGGCTGTTTCAGGCGCCCCCGCCGTCGCAGGTTTTGCCGGTGTTTCCTCATTCCCTTTCCAAGGATTCAAGGAACGCAGTTTCGCATGACTGGCTTGCACTTTATCTGCTTGTGGTAATTCAGGTAATTCCCAGACATCTGCCGAAGCCGCCTTGGGTGGGACGGTGGGTAATTGAATCTGCCAAGTAGCTATGGTAGCAGTGAGGGTAATAAGAAAAATAATAAGAATGGTAAATTTTAACATGAATATAATCCATTATCAATCAATCATTTTGTGTGCTATTTTTGGAGTAGGGTGCGGGACTAGAGGCCGAAGCCGGGTCCGGGCGGGACGATAGAAGTCTCCCGGCGGAAGCCTCTAGTCCCGCCCGGCTGAAGAGGCCTTAGCCGGTGGAGTGGAGGCTTTAGCCGGCTGGCAGTAGGCATCACCCCCCACTAAAATTGCGGATCGCCTACCGCCGGCCGGCTAAAGCCTCCACTCCACTGTACCTTAACTTAATGGCATTGTGGCTAAAGCCTCCACTCCACCAGTGCATCTACTGCCACCAGCCTTACAATTGACGATTCAACACCTTTTTCAACGCCTCCATAAATAAAAAGTTCTCCTCATCCAATCCCACCGAGACGCGGAGATGTTTGGGCATTTGATAGCCGCCACCAATGGGGCGAGTAATCATGCCTTCAAACAGGAGGTCGTTATAGACTTTTTCACCGTCCCCCACTTCAACTGTGATGAAGTTACCTGCGGAAGGGATATAGGGCAATTTTAACTCATCAAAGGCTTGAGACAGTTGTAGCATTCCTTCGCGATTGACGGCCACACTTTGGTTCAAGTGATCTTGGTCTTCTAAAGCAGCCACCGCGGCGACTAGGGCTGGCGTGTTGACGTTAAAAGGTTGACGAATGCGGTTTTGGAGATTGGCTAGGTCGGGATGTGAGATGGCATAACCGACTCGTAATCCTGCTAACCCATACGCTTTTGAGAACGTGCGCGTGACAATCAAATTGGGATGCGCGGCTATCCATTGGAGACTGTCAGGGTAGTCAGGAAATTCAATAGCGTATTCAAAATAAGCCTCATCCAAAAGGATTATCACGTTGTCAGGCACCGCCTCTAGGAACGTTTTGAGAGTCGTCTTGTTCACCCAAGTGCCAGTGGGATTGTTAGGATTGGCAACAAAAATGACACGAGTGTGGTCACGAATAGCGGCCTGCATCGCCGTTAAATCGTGTCCCCAATCTTTGGCAGGCGTGACAATAGCTTGGGCGCCAATCGCTTGGGTAATCAGCGGATACACGGCAAACGCATGTTGGGAGAAAATCACCGAATCATTAGGCGTGACAAAGGCGCGGGCCACCAGTTCGATAATATCGTTGGAACCATTACCAAGGGTAATCATATCCAGTTCAACACCCAATTTTTTGGCCAGGGCTTGCTTGAGGATAAAACCATTGCCATCGGGATAACGGGCCAACGTGTTGAGGTAAGGTTGGATAGCCTTAATAGCGCGTGGACTAGGGCCCAGCGGATTTTCATTAGAAGCGAGTTTGATGGCATTCTTGATGCCATACTCGCGTTCCAATTCTTCGACGGGTTTGCCAGGTTGATAAGCTTGTAAACCTTGCACGCCGGGGGTGGCGAGTTTGAAGTAATTAGTAGTCATTATGAGATAACAAAGTGTTGTAGTGATTTCCACAGTCCAGGAGTCCAAAGCTACGCTTTGAACCCATGGATTATTCTAGCGCGGATAAGACCCCAGATGTTTAACCAGTGTGGTATGTTTCTTTAAATCTTGCATCGCTTTGATAACGGCAGAATCTTTAAGATGTCCTTCAATATCAACAAAAAAGACATATTCCCAATTACCTTGGCGTGAGGGACGCGATTCAATGCGAGTCAAGCTGACTTGATTTTCCGCAAACGGGGCCAACAGGTGATATAAGGCGCCTGCTTGGTCAACACTGGACAACAGAAGAGAGGTTTTATCTTGACCGGTGGGGGGAACGTCTTGTTGACCGAGTATAATAAAGCGCGTGGTGTTATTGAGATGGTCTTCAATTCGAGACGCGAGCATTTTCAATTGATAAATCTCGGCTGCTGTTTGCCCTGCAATGGCCGCGGCACCAGGTTCCAGGGCCGCCCGCCGGGCCGCTTCTGCATTACTATTGACGGCCGTGTGTTTGACGTTTGGCAAATAAGTATCTAGCCACAAGCGACATTGGGCAAACGATTGTTGATGGGCATAAATACAGTGAATATCTTTCAATTCATTGGCAGTGGACAGGAGATTATGATGAATGGGGAGTTCCACTTCACCACAGATTTTGAGAGTCGTTTTAATTAAGCAATCAAGGGTTTGATTGACGCCACCTTCGGTGGAATTTTCCACTGGCACCAGGCCATAATAGGCGGTACCCGCTTCGACTTCACGAAACACTTCGTCAATGGTGGGGAGAGGACGCAGGTTCACCGCATGGCCAAAATGTTTGTGAACAGCAGTGTGTGAATAAGTCCCCTCTGGACCTAAGAAAGCCACCGCCAATTGTTTTTGCAAGGCGAGACAAGCAGACATGATCTCGCGAAAGATGTGTGTCATGGGTTCATTGTCTAAAGGCCCTTGATTACGTTCTACCACCTTACGCAAGACTTCGGCTTCGCGTTCTGGTCGATAAAAATTGGGATTAGGTTCTTCGGCATATTTAGCTTGGGCCACATCTTTGGCCAGAGTAGCCCGTTTGGTAATCAAGTCCTGAATTTGCGCGTCGATGTCATCAATGCGGGCGCGAATTTCGGTTAAGTTGGTGGAGGTGGTGGGTTGCATGTGCCAATGGGTAGTGTGATAAATGGAGAATAGGAAATGGAGAATGAAGAACGGAATAAAGTGTACCGGATTAGAGGGTTTGGCCGCAATGTTATCAAGTTAAGGAAAAAAGTTCCCCGAAATCAATCGCCAGGTGGACTAGAGGCTTTAGCCGGTGGGTGCAGAACAGATATTGAAATCACCGTGCCCCCCACCGGCTAAAGCCTCACTGCCATTAAGTTAAGGTACGCTGGAGTGGAGGCTTTAGCCGGCCGGCGGTAGGCGACCCGCAATTTGAGTGGGGGGGTGATGCCTACTGCCGGCAGGCGTTAGCCTCCACTCCACCGGGATTTTCCTTAACTTAATGGCAGTGCGGCTAAAGCCTCTAGTCCACCGCTATTTTAATTTTTTGGCCTTAACCACCGGCTAAAGCCTCTAGTCCCGCCCTGACTTATTTCATGGTCCATTTTCCATTTCCCATTTATTTTTCCAATCCTAACGCATATAATACATTCCTACTTATGCCTGTGATTTGACTGGTCAATTTGGCCGCTTGATTGAGGGGTAATTCTTGCCGTAAAATTTGAAAAACTCGTTGCGTTTCGGGACTCACCGTTTTTTCATCAGGCGGTGGGGCGCCTTGTACAACCAAGACAAATTCCCCCTTTTGACGTTCTGGTTGGGCCGTCAACCAGTCAATGAGATTGGCTAAAGTGTCTTTCTGGACCGTTTCAAATAGTTTAGTTAATTCCTTAGCTAACACAATCACACGTCCTTGACCAAAGACTTGTGTCATGTCTGTGAGACAATCGAGTAGGCGATGTGGGGTCTCATAAAATATCATAGTTCGGGTTTCTTGTGCTAAACTTTCTAAGCGGTGTCTGCGGGCCGTGGCTTTGGCGGATAAGAAGCCTTCAAAGACAAAGTGGTCTGTGGGCAATCCCGCGACGGACAGGGCCGCAATGAGGGCACAAGGGCCCGGAATAGGGATAACAGGCAGATGTTCGGCCTGGGCCGCCGCAACCAGGTGATAACCTGGATCACTAATCAAGGGAGTGCCCGCGTCACTAATCAAGGCGATTGAATCTCCTGCCTGTAAGCGTTGCAACAAAGTGTGGGTAAGGTGTCGTTCATTATGGTCATGCAAGGCTTGCAAGGGGGTAGAGATACCAAAATGGTCTAACAATTGCCGACTATGGCGCGTGTCTTCAGCCGCAACGAGTTTAACCGCGTGCAAAATACTTTGCGCCCGTGGACTGAAATCTTGTAAATTCCCAATGGGGGTAGCGACGATATAAAGTATGCCTGTTTGATTTGACACTTGGTATTTTCCTATTAGATAATGAAGAATGGGGGAGAGTTTCAGAAGTTCACAAAAAATTGCCAACTCTCACCCATGTTATTTCACCCACGTTTACATCTATAATAGTAATATTCCTCATCACTTGTACCCCCCCCCAGCCCCCCCGCACGCGGGGGGGAGTCACTCCCCCCGCA
>JAABRD010000080.1 GCA_011391085.1 Thiotrichaceae bacterium
CCCCCCCGTGTACGGGGGCACTCCCCCCGTGTACGGGGGCACTCCCCCCGTGTACGGGGGCACTCCCCCCCGTGTACGGGGGGGCTGGGGGGGGTATAAATGAGAAGGAATATTACTATACAAAAACGACTGCGTAAGTCCTGTGAATAATGGACAGGTCAGCCGGCAAAAACATCGGTGGACTAGAGGCTTCAGCCGGTGGCATTCCCCTGCCGGCGGAAGCCTCTAGTCCGGTGTGCCGGCGGAAGCCTCCAGTCCGGGTCATTGGTCATTGAAATAAAGAAGCTTTAGCTTGTGCCAACAGGCTATCATAATAGGCTTCAAGGGCAACATTGGTACCACGTAGGCCGGCTTCGACTTTTTCAGCCCATTCCACATATTCTTGACGCCTCAAGAGGGGCCAGGTGTGAGGTGGAGAGTGGAGGAGGTCGTAGAGATTGGAACATTTGTCAGCCAGTTTAATGTGTTTAGCATGGGTAGACTTATGAGGGGCGTTTTCAATTTGTAATTCTTTCCGACGTTGTTTGGGTAGGCTTTTATCATCAGTGACTTCTTGAACAACAGCTAACACGTCAGCCCCAAATAACGCTTCAATTTCGGCGGGCGTGGTGGCGGTATCTTCCAAAGTATCATGTAAGAGACCGCCAATTAGAGTGGTGAGGTCGTGCACTCCTCCAATGCGCCACAGGGTTTCTGCGACAATGATAGGGTGATTGATGTAAGGCGTGGCTTCGCTGTCTTTGCGTCGTTGGAAACGGTGTTTATCGGCGGCAAAGGTAAGGGCTTGTAAGAATAGGGTGAAGTCTTTGTCGGACATGGGAATGAATAATGAATAATGTTTTGGGACGGGACGGTGGAGTCCCAAAACCCGTTTTGGGACTCTGTAAGGTTGATTTCTATGATATTTTTTGAGTATCTCAGAAATTTTCTGAATTTGTCTCTTGCCTAACTTCCTTCTTAAAATATATAATAACTTTTTGTCACATTCAAAAAATAAGGACAAACATTATGCTTGTAAAAGATGTTATGACCCGTGCGGTCAAAACCATTACGATGGATACGCGCCTGCAAGAAGTGGCGTCGTTGATGTGTCTCAACCGTTTCAGTGGTCTGCCAGTGGTAGGTGAAGACAACGAACTGCTTGGGATTTTGGCCGAACGCGATGTGTTGCGCTATTTGTTTCCAGATTTGCGGGATGTCATGGAAGGTACGGCAAGTATGGATTTTGAGGCGATGGAGGATGAATATAAGAAGATTTTATCGGTGAGGGCGGGTGACTTAATGACGAAAAATGTCCTTGCCGTTTCTCCAGAAATCCCCATTTTAAAAGCAGTCTCCATCATGGCGCGAAGTAATTTTCGTCGGATTCCAGTGGCCGATGGGAAGAAATTGGTGGGGATGCTGAGTTTGGGGGATATTCACCGGGCAATTTTTATGAAGAATTTTGCAGGGAGTTAAGGGTTAATGAGAGATTTGACAACCTTGTTAAAGGTTGTCAGGACTTACGCAACCATGTTTGTCACTCTTTGATTTTAGACCTCCCTATCCCCCTGTGTACGGGGGTGAATCACTCCCTCCCCGCGTGCGGGGAGGGTGGGGGGTGGGGTGATTGCGTAAGTCCTAGTTGTCAAATCTTGCCCATCTCAAACTCCAAATTCGGTTGACTTGGCCGTTTGCATTCCGCGGGCGGTCAACTCGGCTAAAAATTGTTCTCCCAAGTGTTCAAAACCAGGGACATTGGACGTGGTGTCTTGAATCAGTACCATTTTAGTCATGTTCTCTGACCCCAAGTGTTCCGCCAAATCGCGCACAGTATTGGCGACACAATGCGAGAGGGCTTGGCCTGAGATGGCAATTAAGTCTGCTTGTTTGAGGGCGTCAATGAGAGAAGTATTTAAATGGGTGGAGGGGTCCAAAGGGTCAGGAACTTCGGCCTGGAGGGCACTGTAGTGTTCCGTCCAAATATTGGTGCCTTTGATGATGTAATTGACGATGGCAAAAGTATCTTCCCATTCTGTTAACGCCTCCGCAACGGGCATGACCACGTTGTGACCGGGTTTACCAATCAAACAGTGAGGTGGCCAAATGGTCAATTCATACCGTCCTTGCCTTGTCAACGCTTGCACGTACGAGGTGGCCCGCGTTTGCAGGTCGGGGCGCGTAGTAGTCCAGATGCCATCTAACACGTCTTGTTCAGTGATGATGGTGAACGGCACGGGATGTTGACCTTGCTTGTTTATCCAAAAGATAGGATGGGCAATATCAACCCAGTGATGCGTGTCTAATGTGACATGAATTTGAGTAATTTTCGTGTTAAGACGTTGGAGAAGAGAGGCCAGCCGTTTCGAATCGGTATCAGCCTGGGGTACAAATAGGTTGCCTTGTGGATGGGCAAAGTCGTTTTGGGGGTCAACGAGAAGAAATTGTAGATTCATAATGGAATGGTTTTTATGACCTTGGTGAACAGATGAGTGAGGATGTTAGTTTTTCAACATTTGTGGTCTTGTTAGGACATGTTGACAGATTTGACATTTTTTTGAAAGTTGTCAACGTAAGATTCTGATTGAAAATTGACCAAATATTTCGTCAGATAGGATGGTGATGTAAAACCATATTTTTCAAGAAGTTATGACCTTATTGATTGGTGATGACAGAATTTATGCCTTGGGTTATCGTTTGGATTTGAGAAAAGTTGGCATAACTCTTTCAGGAAATATGACTACATTTAAGATGGCGTAAATCCTGCTTAATAACAAATAAAGACTAAATTTTTATGAATACCGAACGAGAACCACTGACTATGAAAGGCAAAACAAGCCGTGAAGAACGTATGCAAGCCATGGCTTTTTTACGGGAACGTTATCCAAATACATTCCTTGCGCCAGGCGAGGAGAAACCCCTAGAAATAGGTATCAAAGGGAAATTGATTGACCAGGTAAAGGATAGTTTACCTGAGGGGGTGTCTGTACGTGCCATTTATGTGGCACTCCATTATTATTGTTGCACCAAGGGCTACAAGAAAGCGCGTAAAAGCGTAGGTACGCCGCGCATTAATCTGGCCGGTGAGGTGGCAGGGCAAGTCACGGAGGCAGACTTGGAATTGGGAGTGCAACAGGATGTCAAGAAAAAACAAGAGAAGGCCGAGAGGTTGGTGTTGGAACAGGCCTTAGAGGCAAAACGGCGTGAGAAACAGGAACGGTTGGAACAGGCCGCGGCTAAAAAGGCTGCCAAAGAGGTGGCAGAAAAGGCCGTAGCTGAGAAGGCCACGAAAAAACCGGGGCGTCTTTATCATAAGACGAATGGGATTTCGTCTGCGAAAACGAGTTTCAGACCTGGCGGCGGTGTTTCTTCACCGAGAACGACCACGAAGCCTACTATTGTGGTGCGTAAAAAGAAAACGTTGAATTTGCCCGATATGGAGAAAAAGCCAGATTTATAATAGTCAACTAGGGCAGTTTCCCCGACTGCTGTTACTCAACTTTCCTAAATCTTGAAGGTTTAGGAGAGTTTTTTTTTGTCTGGGGATACCGGTGGACTAGAGGCTTTAGCCGGTGGGTGTTCCCCCGGTGGACTAGAGGCTTTAGCCGGTGGGTGTTCCCCCGGTGGACTAGAGGCTTTAGCCGGTGGGTGTTCCTCCGGTGGACTAGAGGCTTTAGCCGGTGGGTGTTCCCCGTGATTTAATCATGTTCTGCCCCTGCCACCGGCTGAAGCCTCTAGTCCACCGTGATTTTAATTCCTTTATCCACTATCCATCGCTGTTCACCAGCCAAAGCATGGTTTTGTGCATCACAAAGCTATGCTTTGGACTCCTGGTAAAATTCTGATAAGATAATTTTGTACAAAGCCACAGCTTTGGGCTTCAGGTTTATGGTAAAATCACCTCTTTCATATTATAAAGAGGTCACAAGATGGTCTATACTCATAAACATCCCGCCCTTCTTATCATGGGGATTCTGATGGTGGCATTAGGCACCCTCGTCAGTTTTGGCATGATGGAAGGGGTTATTAAGTATCTACAAATTGACAAGAGTGTAGGGGAACTGACAACCCTTCCGTATATCTTTGGTGGCATTGCCATTCTCGTTGGACTATGGCATTTGGTGGGCGAACACACCGAAGGTCATTTAGACTACTACTTGTCCACCGTCGCCGGCGCCACGTTTATCCTATTTATCGCCATGATTATTAAATGGTTTGTGGACCCTTACATTGCCGTGTTAGGCAAACAAATGGGACCCATCATGGGCGACAAATACATCCATGAAGTCTTTGGACTCAACTATGTCGTGCTAGGCATTTTGACAGGTATTATCATTGTCAACTTTGTTGGCGTACCCAAATGGGCTGAAAACGGCGTTCGCCTCTCCCGCTTAGGACTGAAAACGGGTGTGATTTTATTAGGCACTCTCTACAGTTTAGCAGAATTGCAACAACTGGGAGGACTGTCGGTCATTATGATAGGCTTTTTCGTACTCGGTTCCGCAGGTCTAGTCCTCTGGATGGGCGCCCGCCGCAACATCCCTAACTCCATGGGTGGCGTCCTGGCGGCAGGGATTGGCGTCTGTGGCGTGTCTGCCACGGTTGCGGCGGCACCTGTGGTTCAAGCAAAATCACTGGAAATAGCTTACACCATTGGCACCATTCTCCTTTGGGGCGTGGTCTGTATGTTCTTATTCCCCATGATTGGCAAAATGCTAGACATGGGACCCGTTCAATTTGGGGCGTGGGCTGGCACTGGTATTCTCAATTCCGCCCAAGTCGCCGGGGCCGCGTTAGCCTATCAACCGGACGGCATAGAAACCTTGAAAGTCGCAGAAATTTTCAACATCACCCGCGTCCTCGTTCTCCCCCTCATCGTCTTATGGCTGGCAGTATGGTATGTCAAACGCGAAGAAAACGCACCTGGCGTTAATCTTGTCCGCGTCATGTTTGAAAAATTCCCCATCTTCGTATTAGGCTTCATCCTCATGTTTGCCCTCTCTTCCACCGGCGTTTTCTCGCCTGCGGCCCATGACCACGGCAAATATTTTGACAACAACTTGCCTGAAGCGAAACTGCTGAAAGACGAAAACATTGCCCTGTTGAAAAGTGAACAAGACAAGGTACAACGGGAAACCCAAAAGGCGGCTTTAACTCGGCTACTAGAAAATCGGAAAATCATGTCTGTAGATGATTATGACGACATTCGTGGTTTAGTCAATGCGGCGGTACTTTCTAAGCCGGCCAATGACCTTCTCAAGAAGGCCCACACCAGCGTCATGCGGACGGCACCCAAGATAGATATGTTCCGCAAATGGATTACTTGGCTATTTGCCTTTGGTCTAGTTGGGTTAGGAATGCAAATCACCTTTGCCTCCATCATGCAAGCCGGTGGTCAACCGTTGATTATTGGTGGCACTGTGGGTACACTGAAGGCTGTCTTATCTCTGATTGTCGTCATACTGTTTGTACGCGAGACAATTTAAGTCCCGCAAAAAATCATGGTGGACTAGAGGCTTCAGCCGGTGACGTACCCCGACCTCCGGCTGAAGCCTCTAGTCCCGCATATTATCATTTTCCGCTATCCACTATCCACTATCCACTATCCACTATCCACTATGTTATAATATGCCAGAACCACAAAATAATCTCACCCCTCAAGACAAACCTAAATTTCACCGCGGGTCAGTTTTGACTATTTTCAAAACGGACCGATATGAGGACTTGATGGCGTTGTTCCTGTCCTTGTTGATTGCGTTAGGAGTGTATCTAGTCGTCAAATAGCAACCGCACACCTAGAAACTAAGTTTCTGTAAGACAACTTAGTTTCTGCTTTCGACTTAAATTTCCAAAAATAGGGTAGTGATGTAATCTGGATGATATGTTTCCCCTCACCCCCGACCCCTCTCCCTCTGGGAGAGGGGCCGGGGGTGAGGGTAAGGGCGTCATTATACCAGAAAATTTCTGCTTCACTACTTGGCTACTAACTACTATGCAACCACTACTTGAACTTCCAGACCAAACACTTCCTAACGAAATAGATGAAGAAATACTCGACATCTTTGTGGAAGAAGTTAATGAAGTCCTTGAAGAAATGATTTCTAGTTTTACCGTTTGGAACACTAATCCTGATAATACCGAGGCTTTAAAAACTTTACAGCGCATTTTCCGTACCCTCAAAGGCGATGGTCGTCTAGTTGGTGCGATGGTCATTGGCGAACTAGGCGGGAAATTCGAAAACCTGCTGAACCAAGTCATTGAAGGCACTATTCCTACCAATAACGCGATTTTGTTTCTCCTTGATAAGGTTATAAACTTGTTGCCTAACATGGTGGAACAATTTAAAAACCATCAACCTACCCCTTATGAGGTGAGACTGCTTATCTCGCAAGTCCACCATTTAACTGAAACGAAAGGTCAAAGTATGGGCGAGTTTGCCCCGCCTGAGGAAAAGACCACGGCGCTACAAGTAAATTTAAACCCTGAACCTACCATTGAGTTTGCCAATCAGAACCAAGAGTCGCAGGCCGAAGCACCACCTGAACCAGAATTACCTGAAGGTGAAATACAATTTGGCGAACTATTCTCCCCCAGTGAAATAGAATTTCTCTCCCAAGTGGATACTCCATTTGAGGAACTCTTGCTGCCCGACGATATGCAGTTTGAGGAAATCCCATCGATGCCTCTCATCATGGAAGAAGATGAAGACGACCAACAAGTATTCATTGACAACACTCAAATGGCCGTGGAATCTCCACCCATGCAACCCAAGATAGTCGGTGAGTCGCCCGAAACGTCCCCGCCACCTGCTGAACCAGTGGTGCCTGATGCGACGGATGAATTTATGGCTGTTTTTCTGGCTGAGGCAGAAGAGATTCTGGAAAATACGCAGTCACTCCTAGAACGTTGGCAAGCTAGTCCTCATAATTTGCAATTGGTGAAGGAATTGCAAAAAGAACTTCACACCCTTAGAGGTGGTTCCAGAATGGTTGGCATTAGCACTATGGGAGACCTTAGCCATAGCTTAGAATCCGTTTTAGCCCGAATGGTGGAAGGAGGCGATCAGTCTAATCCCAAGTTACAGGAGATTGTGCAAAATAGTGTAGATGAACTGGCAACTATGTTAGAAGCAGTACGTTCTGGGGTACCACTAGACATACCTATCGAATTAATTGCCTCCATTAATAAAATCATGGAGGAAATCATTCCCACGCCTGCACCTCCGCCTGCACCCACACCTGCACCCACGCCTGCACCCATACCTGCCCCCGCGCCTACACCCGAACTGGGATATATAGATATTATAACTCAAGTACCAGATACCCTTACTGACAAAATTGACAAACTGACTAACTTAGTTAGAGAACTCTCCATCTCCCGGACACACTTAGAACAACAACAAGGTGCGGTTAAAAACACTTTATCCGAAATGGAACAAGCCGTGGCCCGGTTACGTGACCGTGACCCGTTGCGGCGTTTAGAGATTGAAACCGAAGCGCAAATACTTTCCCATTACATACAAAACATACAGATACTTTCCAAGTTAGGAATAGACCAGAAAGAATTTGACCCCCTAGAACTAGACCGTTTTTCTGTAACGAAACAATTGTCTCGTAGTTTGCTAGAGAGTATTATCAGTGACCTACTCCATATTCAGGAGGCATTGAAAATCTTGACTCAGCCGATGGATAGCTTATTGTTACAGCAAACGCGAATAGTAGCCGAACTCCAGGACGCCGTTGTGCGGATACGGATGATACCTTTTTCTCGCATTTCTCCTCGTCTCCAACGCATTGCCCGCTTAAGCACCAAAGAACAACGAAAGCAAGTAGATTTTATCATCAACGGCGAACAAATAGAATTTGAACGAACCGTCCTTACCCGTCTCGCCCCCCCCCTAGAATACATGCTACGAAGTGCGATTAGACACGGCATTGAAGACGCATGGACTCGTCAACAAGCTGGCAAACCCGCCATCGCCAAAATGACGCTAGACATTAGCCAAGAAGGCAACGAACTGATCCTAAAACTCTGTGATGATGGGGGTGAGTGGGATTTGCCTGCCATTCGTAAGAGAGTCGAAGAAGGAGGTATGATAAAACCCGATACGGTCATTAGTGATGACGAACTCATGCAGTTTACCTTAATACCCGGCTTTGATAGGATAGGTGTCCTTCCTTGGCGTGACACAAATGCGGTGGTCTGTGAAATTAAACAACTGGGTGGGACTTTACACGTTCATTCTAAAGCGGGTCAAGGCACCTCTTTTGAAATTCGCTTACCACACTCCTTAACTATTAACTAGGCTTTATTGGAGCCTCTGGGAGAAGAGACGCTACAGCGAACGCCTCCAGTCCCACGGTTCCAATTTCCGGTAGTGATGCAATCTGGGTGAAATATCGAGAGGTTTCTCTTCAGTCTGGAACTCTGATTGAGATGATTAAATGAGGACTCTGAAAGGAGGCTTGACGAATCATAGTCCATCTGAAAATCATTCTAATCAAAGTTCAGACATTTCACCCACATTGCATCACTACCCAATTTCCATCAGGACCTTATATAACACTGCCAAGGAATCACCCCAAATGATGACCACTCACACCTACGACGAATTTCCCTATTTCTGCCTAATCCGCCCAGATATTCACCCACGTCAATTGGCCACCTTGGCCGCCTTGTTTGGTGTGCAAACGCCACCCGTGGAAAATAGCCAAGTGTTGGAATTAGGCTGTGGAAACGGCATTAACTTAATTGCCATCGCCCAGAGTTTGCCACACTCCAAATGTATAGGAATCGACTATTCAGCCAGACAAATCGCTGAAGGGCAGAAGGTGATAGAGGTTGTCAAATTACAAAATATCTCGTTGCGACACTTGGATATTTTAGATTTTGACGAATCGTTTGGTCAATTTGACTACATTATCATTCATGGCGTCTATTCCTGGGTACCAGAACCTGTGCAAGAGAAATTGTTGAGTATTTGTCAGCAACAGTTGACTCCCCAGGGAGTGGCCTATATCAGTTATAATACCTACCCAGGTTGGCATCTCAACCAGATGGGACGGGAGATGTTGCAATTTTTTCATCAACAGCAATTTGGAGAGACTGGTCGAGTCCGGCCAGAGGAGAGTAAACAATTAGTAAAATTAGCTTGGTCTTTAAATCAAGCCAATCCAGATGCGTTCACGAAGACGTTGGAGGAGATGTGGGAGAGGTTACAAAAACCGGATATGGAAAATTATTTATGGCATGATTTGTTAGAATCGACCAATCTGCCCATGTATTTTTACGAGTTTGTTGAACGGGTCAAACGATTTGGATTGGAGTATGTCACAGATGTAAAATTTCGTGATTTTAAGGTGGCCGTGGAGAAGGGAACTACGGAGGGCGAACCAGCGGTAGAAACGTTGTGGCGTGGAGATTTTTTTGCCAAAGAACAATATTTAGATTTTTTCCTCAATCGCAAATTGCGGATGAGTGTTTTATGTCATCAAGGGCGAGAAATCAACCGTGAATTAGACTCTCGCGTCTTACCCAATTTTTACTTAGTGGCCTCGCCAGGATGGCAACCCGTGACTTTAGGAAGTGAGGATAACGAACCTTTCGTTTTGCAGATGACCAATAGTAAGCAAGTGGTGATACTGAGTCCCCTAGTGAAACAGGCGTTGGAATATTTGTGGCGTATTTATCCGCAAAACGTAACTGTTGCAAAGTTACTTAGCCAGATTCTGGCCCACCCAGAGAGTCGTCCACTTCCCCATTCATTAGACCACTCTTCAAAACCACCACTGGTAGAAGAACGGTTAGCAGAAGGATTATGGCAACTGTATTATCGTGAAGTGATAGAATTAAATCTATCTCCCACACCCTCATTTATCACCACCGTCAATGATTATCCCACCGTCAGCCCCTTAGCCCGTTGGCAAGCGGCGCGTGGAGAAAAAACGGTGGTCAATAGAGTCGGTCAATTGGGGAGGTTAGATGAATTTAGTTGTGAATTATTGCCCCTCATGGATGGCAAACATAGCCGTCAGAACTTGTTAAAGGTGATGAAAGAATGGGTGATGAAAAATGATTTGACCGTGACGGTAGGTGAGGAGGAGGTATTATTTCGAGAATTGTCTAATGCAGAAGTGAAAGAGATTTTGAAGTTGTATTTGGAGGAGATTTTGGGAGTGATTGGGAGGAATGGGTTGCTGGTCGACGTTAAATAACATTGGTTTCTGGGTAGTGATGCAATGTGGGTGAGGTAGGGGCAACCCTTGTGGTTGCCCGCAGTTCACGTTGGGCAACCACAAGAGTTTGCCCCTACAAGCCCATCACCCACATTGCATCACTACCAGAATTTACTGTACAATGTCAATTCTATCACAATTCACTCTAACCCATTTTATGACTCCACACCAACCTCACAACACCACCGCTGAACCTTTTGATGACACGACCAAAGACTTTTACCGACAATTGTTTGAAGATTGGGGACTGCCCGTTGAAATCCAACGCGAAGTCTTTTTTCATGGTCGGGCCATCGATTTAGTCGTCACCTGTCCCACCGAAGCTGATCGGCAACGCTTACAACCGACCCTCTTCGCCTACTTTCGACGCCTCAATGCGTTGGA
Organism: Thiotrichaceae bacterium; assembly: GCA_011391085.1. Classification (GTDB taxonomy): domain Bacteria; phylum Pseudomonadota; class Gammaproteobacteria; order Beggiatoales; family Beggiatoaceae; genus JAABRD01. The sequence goes on from JAABRD010000080.1 coordinate 10,599, forward strand.
ATTTAAAGGCATTCAAGACCCGCTAACGGTCTTGGATTATAACAAAATCATGATGCGGGCCTGGGGACTTGGTGCCGTACAAACAAAGAAGACTAAGGAAGACACCGCGATTGCCGAAGAGTCTTCAGAAGACCCAGAATCATCCGAAAGTCATCTGAACCGATTACCCAGTCAGCGAACCCTCACCATCGTGTGCGTCACCAGACCTGACAAATTTTTAAAGTTACAAGAGGACTTTCGTTTTCAAAAGACTGACGAGGTGGGGATTTATCACAATCCTGCCCAAATTCCCCAATGGCTGATTTGTCCCAGCGAGTTGGCGTTAAAACCAGCCAATTATCCCTTGCTACCACTGGCGCGAGGGAAAAAACTGGCAGATTTTATCGCTTTATGTTTTAAGGAAGGTCTGCTAAACTATGTCCTCTTGACTTTAAGGATTGGTTTAGTGACCGATCCGTTTACCCTTTGGCAACAACTTTTGGAGGTGCAATGTATGCAACGTATCGACGTTTATGAACCTGGCCAACATGAGGCAGTTATCCCGTATATTGAACGGTATTTTCAAGCCTACCCAGACGATTTGAAACGCCTGTCTCTAACCCATGCACTGTTAGCCGAACAGCTACAACAAGGGAGACAACAAGGGATGCAACAAGGGTTGCAACAAGGGATGCAACAAGGGATGCAACAAGGGATGCAACAAGGGATGCAACAAGGGGTGCAGCAAGGGGTGCAGCAAGGGATGCAGCAAGGGATGCAGCAGCAAACCAAGAAACTCCTGTTGCGACAATTAGGGTTGAAATTCACATCCCTTCCAGAAGCAGTGCGACAGCGCGTGGAAACCACCGATAATTTGGAACTGCTAGAAAATTGGCTGACTCAGGTGACGTTGGCTAATTCATTGGCGGAGACTGAGTTAGGGAAGGCACTCGCATAACCTTCTGGGTTCTTAGAAACTAAGTTTCTTATAGAAACTTAGTTTCTTTGGCATCGTTGTGTCAGTTCCAATTATATTAATTCATACGATATGTCCTAAGCAAAGTCAACATAAACAGCAACGTGGCAGTCACCACAATGGAAGGTCCTGTCGGCGTATCCCAATACCATGACATACCTAATCCCAATATCACAGCCAGACAACCTATGATACTGGCTAAAATGGCCATTTGTTCTGGTGTACGAGAGAACGACCGGGCAGTGGCTGGGGGAATAATCATCATGGAGGTGATGAGGAGAATGCCAACGATTTTCATAGCAATGGCGACCATCAAGGCGACGAGTAGCATGAACAGGAGGCGGGTGCGAGTAATATTCACTCCTTCTACTTGGGCTAATTCTTCATGAATCGTCATTGATAGCAAGTCCGGCCAGATGAAAAGGAGGCAAAGTAGGGTGAGACTGCCTCCTCCATAAATCCAATATAAGTCTTGAGAAGTAACCGTCAGCAAGTCGCCAAATAGATAAGCTGAAAGGTCAATTCGTAAGCCCGGTAGAAAAGCCAAGGTGACTAATCCCAATGAGAGAGTGCTGTGGGCCAGAATACCTAATAGGGTATCCGTAGCCAAATGTTTTTGTTTTTGCTGTTGTAAGAAGACTAAAAGAACCGCAATGACCAGCGATACTATGATAGTGCTGACCGTGAGGTTGACGTGAAGTAAAAATCCCAAAGCAATACCTAACAGGGCCGAATGGGCGAGAGTGTCGCCAAAATAAGCCATGCGTCGCCAAATGATAAAGCAGCCCAAGGGACCTGTGAGAAGGGCGACACCAATGCCTCCGAATAAGGCACGCCATAAGAAGTTGTCCATGAATAAAGTTCCAGTGTGTAACGTGGTTATGCGCCCCCGGCCCCTCTCCCAAAGGGAGGATGTTGTAAACCTGGGTTTTCTCCCCCCTGTGGGAGAAGGGCCGGGGGTGAGGGGGCAACCACACAAAATTCTGTCGGTAGTGAGGCAATGTGGGTTCTCTGTCTGAACTCTGATTAGAATGATTTTCAGATGGACTCTGATTAGTCAAGCCTCCTTTCATAGCCTTCATTTAATCATCTCAATCACAGTTCCAGACCGAAGAGAAACCGCACGATATTTCACCCAGATTGCATCACTACCATTCTGTCAGACCGTCTGAGAATGATGATGATGAGTATAAATCGCCAAATCTCGTCCTGCCCGGTCCCCAAACAATTTGAGATAAGCAGGATGTTGAGTGACCGCTTCAGGTCGTCCATTACAGCAAACCTGTTGATTCAAGCAAATGACATAATCAGTGGCTGCCATGACCAAATGCAGGTCGTGGGAAACCATCAGTATACCACAACCATAGCGTTTGCGAAGTTGGGCGATGAGTTCATATAATTCATATTGCCCAGTGATGTCGACGCCCTGAATGGGTTCATCTAACACCAATAAATCGGGTTCTCGTAACAACGCCCGGGCCAACAGAACTCGTCGCATTTCACCACCTGAAATTCTTTGTAATGGACGAGTTAACAAATGCGTTGCCCCCACTTCGGCAAGCACTTGTTGGAGGAGGTGAGTTTGAGTCACTCCACTGAGAGTTAGAAACCTAGCCACGGTGAGAGGCAACACAGGGTCTATTGTCAAATGTTGTGGCATATATCCAATGCGAATCTCTGGATCGCGGTGGACATTTCCCGTGTGCGGTGAGAGGAGACCTAAAACGATTTTGACAAGGGTGGACTTGCCGGCACCATTGGGGCCAATTAAGGTGACAATTTCACCTCTCTTTACCGTCAGTGAAACATTTTGCAAGGCTAGATATTGGTCAAATGTGACATTGACTTGTTGAACTTGAACCAAAATTTCGTTAGTATTCATTTCTGATTAAGTATAATGACCAGGAGTCCAAAGCTACGCTTTGGACTCCCAGATATAGTGATATTCCTATAAATTTGTACATTATCCTCTGGAGCGCAATAAGAATTATTGCGCCGCCGCTACGCGGGCGCACCGCGCAATAATTCTTATTGCGCTCCAGAGGAAATCGTATAAGTTTGGAGGAATACCACTATATTATATTATCTTTCCAACTCGGTCAATTGAAATGTTAAAATATATCATATCACATATCACTCTCCCATTGCTAATCACCACCGCCACCGCTGCCGATACCCCTCAAGTGGTGGTCAGCATCAAACCGATTCACGCCTTAGTCAGTGGCGTCATGGCAGATGTAGGCACACCCGCATTGTTATTGCAAGGTGGGGAATCGCCTCATACTTACACCATGAAACCGTCTCAAGTCAAAATGTTACATGATGCGGACCTGGTGGTGTGGATAGGGGCTGGCATCGAGACATTTTTGGAAAAACCGCTGACGACGTTAAATAAGCAGACTCAGCAATTGCGTCTGCTGGATATAACTGGTCTTACTCTTCTCAAGGTACGCCAGGGTGGCGTCTGGGAAAGTCATCCTCATCATGATTCCAATTCACATGAGGAGGAACATGAAGAGGATACCCAATTTGATCCACATCTGTGGTTATCACCTCTCAATGCCAAAGTGATGGCCAAAGCGATTGCCGACACGTTGAGTCAGAATGACCCTCATCATGCCACTCAGTATGCCAAAAATCTTTCTCGCTTGCTTCACCAACTTGACCAGCTTGACCAAGAATTGAAGGTTCAATTAGCACCGTTGCAACAGATTCCCTTCTTGGTTTTTCATGATGCTTATCAGTATTTTGAAATGCGTTATGGATTGACGGCGGTGGGGGCTGTGACTTTGTCACCAGAACAAAGTCCTAGCGTGAAACGGTTATCGGAATTGCGCACCCGGCTAAAAGAATTGCAAGTACGTTGTGTTTTCAGTGAACCTCAGTTTGAACCGGCGTTGGTAAATACCCTGATAGAAGACACCACTACCAGGCTTGGTACGTTAGACCCAGTAGGGGCAGAACTTCAGGCGGGGGAGGAGGCTTATGTGATGTTGTTGCGTAATTTGGCCAAGTCGTTTCAGGAATGTTTGATGAAGAATGGATAACGCAGTGGAGGCTTTAGCCGGAAACGTGCCCCTGCCACCGGCTGAAGCCTCTAGTCCACCATGATTTATTCATTCATGATTTATTCATTCCCATGCTACCGGCTGAAGCCTCTAGTCCACCACAATTTTTCCATTTTCCATTACCCAAGAGTATTATTTATGACCGATAAAGAATGTCCCGTTACCTTGGTAGCAGAAAAGTTACCTTACCTGATTAGTATCGTGCAAAACGGTCACGCTGTGGAGTTGACACAGAATGGCGGAGTAGTTGCAGTGTTGGTGTCTCCTCACGACTACCGGCAGTTGAAGAAACCGCTGGAACGAGATTTTTGGGAGGCATTACAAACCTTTCGTAATCAAGAGGATTTAAGTGATTTTGAGGAAGACGCCTTTTGTAATGTACGTGACCGTCGTCCGCAACAGGAGGTCGTTTTGTGAGTCAGTTAACCTACTTGCTGGATACCAACGTGTTATCAGAATCCATTCGACCACGGCCTCATTTGCCTTTGGTGGAAAAGCTAGAACAACAACGAGATCGAATTGCTACTGCTTCGGTGGTTTGGCATGAGTTGTTATTTGGATGCCGACGTCTGCCAGTGTCCCACAAACGCGAAAAGCTGGAAAAGTATTTGTATGACGTAGTTGCCAAGTTGCCAATCTTACCCTACACCAAAGAAGCTGCCGAATGGCACGCCCAAGAACGGGCGCGTTTGACTACGATTGGAAAAACGCCTCCTTTTTTGGATGCACAAATTGCTGCCATTGCAAAGGTTCATGAACTGGTGTTAGTGACTGCCAATGTGGCGGATTATAAGGACTTCGCCGGGTTAGTGGTGGAGGATTGGAGAATTGGTCCAGGCGAAACCTGACAGGTCTTTGATCTGACAGAAACTAAGTTTCTTCAAGAAATTTCAAGAAACTTAGTTTCTTTACAGATAGTCTAAGACTACTTATTAGCCCCCGGTGGTGCCGCTGCTAAGATTTCCGGTGCTGCTTTGTCCGCAAATTGCTTAAAGTTCTCCACAAACATCCCTGCCAATTTCTTGGCTTGGGCATCGTAATCCGATTTGTTTGCCCAAGTGTTGCGCGTGTTTAGCACTTCGGAAGGAACATTCGGACATTGTTTTGGCACTTGCAATCCAAAGAAAGGTTCCGTTTCCATCGGCACGTCTTTCAGTTGACCATCGAGAACGGCATGAACCATAGCGCGAGTGAAAGCAATTTGCATTCGACTGCCCACGCCATACGGGCCACCACTCCAGCCGGTGTTAATCAGCCACACGTCAACATTGTGTTTGGCCAGTTTTTGACCCAGTAATTCGGCATATCGTTGGGGGAACAACGGCATGAAAGGGGCACCGTAACAGGTACTAAAGTTGGGAGACGGTTCCGTCACGCCTCTTTCTGTACCAGCCACTTTGGCGGTGTAACCCGAAAGGAAGTGATACATCGCTTGCGCATGGGTCAACTTGGACACTGGGGGGAGGACCCCAAAGGCGTCTGCCGAGAGGAAAATGACATTTTTGGGTTGCCCACCTCTGCCTTCGCGAGTCGCATTCGGAATGTGACTGATCGGGTAAGAACCACGAGTGTTCTCGGTGAAAGAACTGTCACATAAATCAATGCGCCGAGTTCTGGAGTTCACCGTGACATTTTCCAAAATGGTCCCAAACCGCCGCGTCGTATCATAAATTTCCGGTTCCGCAGTGGGGGAGAGGTTGATAAGTTTGGCATAACAACCGCCTTCAAAGTTGAAAATGCCTTTGTCATCCCATCCATGTTCATCGTCACCAATCAACGTTCTGCTAGAATCCGCCGACAAGGTGGTTTTGCCGGTGCCACTTAGACCAAAGAAAATGGCAGTGTCACCTGCTGGACCAGTGTTGGCAGAACAGTGCATAGGTAACACACCCTTTTGAGGCATCAGATAGTTCATCACCGTGAAAAGAGATTTCTTGATTTCGCCGGCATAACTGGTGCCACCAATCAGAACTAGGCGTTTGGCAAAGTTCAGAATGATAAAGGTTTCGGAATTAGTCCCGTCAATGGTTGGGTTAGCGTGAAACTTAGGGGCATCAATCACGGTAAATTCGGGCACATGCTTGACCAGTTCTTCAGGTTTGGCTTGCAAAAACATATTACGCGCAAATAGATTATGCCACGCATATTGAGTGATAATCCGCACAGGCAAACGATGGGCGGGAGTCGCACCCACAAAACAGTCTTGCACATAGACATCCTGGTTTTGTAGTTGTGACATCATGCGCCGGTGTATCTGGTCAAATTTTTCCGGCGTGATGGGACGATTGACTTTGCCCCACCAAATTTGACTGTCCGAGGAGGGTTCTTTGACCACAAATTTATCATTGGCAGACCGGCCAGTGTGATGGCCGGTGCGCACGACGATGGGGCCAAGATGCACTAAAATCCCCTCGCCATGTTTGACAATTTGTTCATACAAGGCGGGCGTGTTGAGATTCCAATAGACATCATTGAGGTTAGTGAGACCGTGGTTTTCCAGTCCATAATGACTGTGATGTTCTGGGCGAGTGTCTCGCATACGTGATTTTCTCCTAAATTGTTGATAATGGTTAAAATATTTTTTACTCTGTGAAACTATAGGTCGTTAAACAGTATGATAATTTTGATTTGGATATTATAATATAGTAATATTCCTTCTCATTTGTACCCCCCCCCAGCCCCCCGCACGCGGGGGGAGTGACTCCCCCCCGTGTACGGGGGGGCTGGGGGGGGTACAAGTGATGAGGAATATTACTATAACCCATCTATCAAGAAAAGTAAACGTCTCATAAGTTAAATTATAATTATATAAATAATAAGTGCTATTTATAGATTTTGAAGTTGTCGACCTGGGACAAGTGCGAAACGCAAATTATCTGAAATTAACGGTGACCAGACACCCAGTTTTTTTGAAGAAATTGCCAATTACTATATCAAAATGAAAGTAAAGATGTCGGAGTGGAGGCTTTAGCCGGCCGGCCGTGGGCATCACCCCTCCACTCAAAATTACGGGGCGCCTACCGCCGGCCGGCTAAAGCCTCCAGTCCACCGTACCTTAACTTGATGGCGGTGCAGCTAAAGCCTCCACTCCGACGGTGTTTTTTTTATCTATTATTTACTAAAAAACTTATGCCCCTACCAAAACTCCTCCAAAAAGCCCTCACCGCCCTCTTACGGACGGTAGAATTAACAGCGGACCCCAAACAAGCGGTCCAGATTATTGCACAGCATTTTACCTTGTCTCGTCATGAACTGGTCAAGACGTGTCAAGACAGTTATGAACAAGCCTTGACCACCATTAGCCTTGGCTTAGGGCAACCAGCCCCGTTGGCCGCGCAGATGATGAAAGAACTGGCCCAGGAAGTAGTGCAGGAAACCTGGGAAGCGTTTGCCCGACGGCAGGCCGGGGCAGCGGAATGGAAAGGGCAAGTCTTGACCAATTGTCACGCCTTGGCCGCTTTGAAAGAATCGATGTTTGTGGATGCCGACCAGCGGCCCTTGACTGAAACGGAATTGGGGACGGTGTTAATGGATAGCGGGTCCTTGGCCATTACGCAATTGTTAGTGACTCAATGGCAAGCGTTGCCAGAGGCACGGGCGGCGTTGGATTCAGTGACTTTGGCGTTTTTGCAAGAGGAGGAGTTGTTGGGACGGCTGGTGTTGGTGTTTTTTCAGGAACAATTGCGGCGGGACCCACGGGTGGCGACGACTTTGCAGATGTTGAAAATGCAAGGGTTGGGGCAGGATGTGCAGGAGTTAAAGCGGTTGTTTCAACAGCAGATGGCCGCGCAACAAGTGTCAGCGGAGATTAAACCCCAGGATGAGGTGGTGACGCAACACACTTCGGAGAGTTTGCGGTTAGTGGCCCAGGCCGTGTTGCAATTGAAACGGTTGCCCGTGAATCATCCGCAATACAGTCAATTGGCCATTCAAGGGGCTAGTTTATTGTCCTCGGCGGGGGAGTTGGAAAGGGCCGAGGGGTTGTTACAGCAAGCTAAACAAGTGGCGGTTTCTAGTGCGGACCGGGCGTTGGCCGCGTTTAATTTGTTTCAGGTGTTATTGCGACGCGGGAAGGCGTTTTATGCGCAAGCCTTGCGGGAGTTACAGGAAGCGATGCAGTTGCATCGAGAACGGTATGCGTTGCATGATGTGGAAAAATATCCGATTGTGCAAATTTTGGGCGCGGGCGGGATGGGTTGCGTGTTCTTATGTGCGCATCGGTTGCGGAAGGAACAGGTGGTGGTAAAATGTTTTTGGGAGAGGCGGACGGGGGCCGTGGAGGAGGTGTTTAAGGAAGCCTTTGCCATGCGTGACTTGCCCAATCAGTATGTGCCCAAACCGTTGGATTATGGTTGGGTGGGGAAGGAGATTCGGCAACGGGCGTTTTTTGTCACGGAGTATGTGGCGGGGGCGATGGATGGGGAGACTTGGTTAGAAACGCATGGGGGGAAATTGGATGAGGCCACGGGTTGGCAAGTGGGTTGGCAAGTGGCGCAGGCATTGCAGTTAGCGCATCAACAAGGGGTGTTGCATTTGGATTTGAAACCTGCTAATATTTTGTTATTGCAGGTCGGGTCGGAGGTGACTGTGAGGTTGATTGACTTTGGCTTGTCGCAATTAGCGGCGCCGTTGCAACAACGGATGTTGTCGCGGCAGGGGAGTGCGCAGTTAAGTGCGTTAGGGCAAGCGATGTTTGGGACCTTGGATTATGCGGCGCCCGAACAGCAAGGGTATGTGCAGTATGGGAAGCCCAGTGAGAAAAGTGATGTGTTTGGATATGGGCAGACCATGAAGCGGTTGTTGAGTGGCAAGTCGCCGCGATTGTGTCGAGAACGGGATTTGTTGCAGGGATGGCAGGCGTTGTTATTTGATTGTACGGAGGAAGTGCCGCAACAACGGCCTACGGTGGCAGATATTTTGAGACAATTGGAGGTCAAGCAAAAGCCAGTGTCATCAGAGGCGGAATCGGTACCTTTGTCTCCGAAACCGGAGACGAAACCGGAACTTAAAGTGGAACCAAAAAGGCAGACATGGCCGGCAGTGGTAGCTGGTGTTTTGGTGGTAGGAGTGGTATTTTGGTGGATGGTTAATAAGGGTTCGTCACCTGTGAAACCTAAGCCTGTCTTGCCTGTTGTATCTACACCAGCACCAGTCGTTACACCAGCACCAGTTGTTACACCAGCACCAGTCGTTATACCGGTACCTGTTGTTGCACCGGTACCAGAACCGCTGGTTTTGGTGTCTCCTTCTATTCCACTGCCCGAAATGGTCACCATCCCTGCCGGTTCCTTTCGTATGGGGGACATTCGTGGCACGGGTGACAGTGATGAACAGCCTGTTCACACGGTCACGGTAAAAAGTTTTGAGATGAGTCGCCATGAAGTGACGTTTGAGGAATATGACTATTTCGCTGAACAAACGGGGCGTAAGAAGTCTGATGACAGGGGTTGGGGACGTGGCAATCGTCCTGTGATTAATGTCTCTTGGGATGATGCAACGGCCTATGCGGAATGGTTAAGTGGGCCGACTGGTAAGCAATATCGTTTGCCAACTGAGGCAGAGTGGGAGTATGCGGCGCGGGCTGGGACGGAGACGGATTATTGGTGGGGGAACGAGATTGGTAAAAATCGGGCCAATTGTGGTGAGTGTGGTAGCCAGTGGGATAGTAAATCGACGGCGCCGGTGGGTTCTTTTGTTGACAATCCGTTTGGATTGTGCGATACTGTGGGAAATGTTTGGGAATGGACTTGTTCAGAATATGAGGAGAAATATAGTGGTAAAGAATTAGAGTGTATGGGCAAGAATCGTGCCAATGATGCCAGCCTTCGTGTGTTTCGCGGCGGTGCTTGGAGCGGCGAACCGCGGAGGGTGCGTGCGGCCAACCGTGGCAGGGACGCGCGTGCGCCCCGATTCAACGGTGTCGGTTTTCGCCTCGCCAGGATGTAAGCCTTTTGTCTTTATTCTTTTACCCTTTACGCCTTTCCCCCGCGTAAGCGGGGGTTCCCGATTTTTTTGTCAGAATCAGAATTTACAGAATTTTAGAATTTTCAGAATGGGGGAGGGGGGTCATTCTGTTAATTCTTAAATTCTGAATCTGACCATCAACACTTATTTTCTAGCGATTGATTCTCTTACACACGTTAAACATCCAATTGTTCAACCGTAATATTGAGTACCTTGGCCACTTTTGAAAGCATACGTTTATGTGGTTTTACCCTCTCCTCTTCCAGACGGGCAAACGCCTCTTGAGTCATCCCCAGACGCGCTGCTACTTCGGCTGGTGTTAGGTTGAGATATTCACGCCAGGCCCGAATCGGGGAGAATTGCGGTTGAACCATTAACCCAACGACCTCGTGAGGAATTAGATGGTCGGCCTTTTCACAGAGATGCAAATAGTCCTGATAAGGTATGACTACAAATAAGACGGTGCCCTCAGTGTCATTTATGGTCTGCACATTAATAGGTTTGCCCATTACGTTTTTTCACCTCCTCGACGCTAATTATTTTGACGTTACCATCAAATTCAAAAAAGACACGGTAGTTACCTACTCGCAAACGATAAGTATATTGATGATTGACCAAACGTTTGACGTTTGAACAATCAGGAAACTTTTGTAACACGTTAGTTTCTGCAAAAATGCGCTGTTGTGTGGCAATATCCTTAATTTTACGCAATTACTTAGTGGCTTTAGATGTCCATTTGATTGCATTCATGATATAGGTTAATAAATTCGTATATTCTTCAAATTCATTGTACTCATCATCTTTAAAAGTGTGGTGCGAGTGTACCGAATTGATAGAATGAAGTCAAGACTAATTTTACAAATTTAGCCTCCCACTTTCAAGTGCCCACCATGACCCCCCGACCCACCGTCACTCCACAAGTTCCACAAGCCGTCCAAGCGTGTCATGAGTTATTGATTCTGACAGGAAAGGGGGGAGGGTTGTCAGAATCAGAATTGAAAGACATTTTAGAGTTTTCAGAATGAGGAGGGGCGGGGGTTATTCTGTTCATTCTATAATTCTGATTCTGACCATCAACACTCATCCTCTGGTAGTCCCTACAAAGTAATGGAGGTATTTAAAATCAACGTGTTACGAGAATCGGGACCGTGAACAAAAATCGCCAAGACAAAGGGCCGGTGGTCAATG